>NZ_JCAUAW010000002.1:0-625351 GCF_059692155.1 Paenibacillus sp. JT22N1 | reverse complement strand
CCATAGTTGATCGACCTTCCTCACCCAGCCGTAGTAGAAGTATTGACGGATTTTATCCATTTTCATCCTCTGTGGTGCAGCGCTGGTCTTGCGCTGCATGAACGGCTAACGAGCAGATTAGTTGAAGATGAAGTGCAGGGAACCGTACCACAAATGACGCAAATTTTCTGGTTAGGGGACGGGCGAATTGTTGTACAAAGCATGGATATTCTGGTGGATCCATGAAAATTATACGAGGCGTACAGAGCAATTCACCCCAGGAGGGTTATTCTTAGCTGGTGATCTCCCCAAAGAAAGCCTTATATTCTAAGTTAGTACCTGGCGTGCCTCGCCCTGCAGTGATAGTAAAGGTTGGCATTAATAAGCAGCATTTGAATGCAGAAGGTGCCGAAACTTTTGATATAGACTTCCATATGGCCCCAAAGCTAGAGGGGGGCCAGTTTGTTGATGTAATTGGTCAAATCGAGACGAAACCCGAAGAACTAAAGGAAGTTGTGAAGGATTTTTGGGAAGAGCACGAAGCAGAGGGACTTGAACCGGAGCAATGTGCGGATCAAATCATGAATGAAATGTTAGGGTCCCCTTGGCTGTTAAAGAATCAAGAAGTGATTCTATTCGGTTATCTTGCTGAGTTGTACGGTCGACATAAAGATGCAAATGACTCCTTTTATAAGTATCTTAAGGGCTTAGAGACCGCTGCTAGCAAGTAAAACGGGTACACGATTTACGAGTAAGACATTAACATTCCCTAGCAGCAAAGACCGTCCATTATTACTGGACGGTCTTTTTTAACCATTCAGAATTTATAAGATTCACTCTTATTCATTTCTGAATGGTCTTCGATAAAAACGACATCCTCTGTCCTAGAGGACGACGAAGTCGTTTTTACTGCGAACCGCGCCGCAGCCCAAATCAGGAAATTTTTCTCCCTTGAGGCACTAGTTGCTTTGGGGTATATTAGTACAGGTGCATATTTATGCACGATCCGACACCCAGATCAAACATAGAAAGAGGACATCATGAACAACCACTTTATGAGCACAACGGCACATTTTAAATCGTTCAAAAAGGCATACGCAACGCTCGCCTTCATCGCGATTCTAACGGTACTTGTCTTCGGTAGCTCCTTTTCTGGTCCGACGGCCTATGCTGCGTCCGGCGGGGATGCCGGCAAGACGATTAAGATGGGAACTAGTCCTGACTATCCGCCCTACGAGAACGTTGACGCGACGGGGAGCGGCGGCATCGTCGGACTCGATGTCGACATCGCGAAGTATATTGCGGATAAGCTTGGCTATAAGCTGACGATTGCTGGTTCGGACTTCGACGGCTTGATCGCCGCGTTGCAAACCCATCGGGTCGATTTCGTCATGTCGGGCATGTCGGTGACGGACGAACGGAAGAAAAGCGTCGATTTCTCTGACAGCTATTACATGGCTCGGAATACGATCGTCTCCATGAAAGATAAAAACTACGGCACGCTGGACGAGCTCAAAAACAAGCGAATCGGCGTACAGCTTGGTTCGACGCAGGAGCAAGTCGTTGCGGACATGAAGGACGCCCAAATCGTAAAGCTGAACAAAATTCCCGATCTGATCCAAGCGCTCGAAGCGAACCGGATCGATGCGGCGATCGTCGAAGACGCCGTCGCGGCGGGGTACGCCGGTTCGAACGCGGATTTGAAGTTCGCGATGATCCCCGCGGCCGGCAACGGGGAAGGTTATGCCGCCGCGTTCCCCCAAGGATCTCCACTAACCGCGGAATTTAACGGCGTCTTGAAGCAGATGAAAGACGACGGCACGTTGCAGACGATGATCGACAAATGGTTCGGGACCAAAACCGAGACGGCTAAGCCGAAGAGCGGTTTGGATTTCGGAAAGCTACGCCCCTACTACGGATATATCCTTCGCGGAGTGTACATCACTTTGCTGTTCACGATCGTATCCGCTCTGTTCGGATTCGTCTGGGGCGGCATCCTGTCATTGTTCAAGCTCTCGAAAATCGCGCCGCTTAGATGGTTTTCGACCGTGTACACGTCCGTATTCCGGGGGACGCCGCTGCTGCTGCAGCTGTTTTTGATTTATTACGCCACGCCGCAATTGTTCCATTACAACATTCCATCGCTGCTGGCGGCGGGTCTAGCTTTCGGATTGAACTCGGCGGCCTACTTGTCGGAGACGATTCGCGGGGGGATTCTGGCCGTCGACAAAGGCCAGCGCGAAGCGGCATTGGCGCTCGGCATTCCTTACGGGACGATGATGGGCAGCATCATCCTGCCGCAAGCGGTCAAGAACATCCTGCCGGCTCTCGTGAACGAATGCGTAGCTCTCGTCAAGGAATCGTCCCTCGTCTCGGTTATCGGGGTCGCGGATTTGATGAGACGGTCCAACGTCGTGCAAGCGAACACGTTCCTGGCGTTCGAGCCGTTGCTCGTCGTCGGGGCTATCTACTACGTGCTCGTGCTTGTTCTGACATCGTTTGCCCGGTTACTCGAAAGGAGGATGCGCCGCAGTGATTAACGTCGAAAATTTAACTAAAAGTTACGGCAAGCTCGAGGTGCTAAAAGACATCTCGACGACCGTGGAGCGCGGCGAAGTGGTAGCTTTGATCGGCCCATCGGGTTCCGGTAAGTCGACTCTTCTCCGTTGTCTCAACCTTCTGGAGATGCCGACGGGCGGGCGGATCCTCGTGGATGGAGCCGATTTGACCGACCGTAAAACCGACATCACCCGCGTCCGCCAACGGATCGGCATGGTGTTTCAGCATTTTCATCTCTTCCCGCACATGACGGTCATGGATAACCTGACTTTCGCCCCGATGCGCGTCAAAGGATTGTCCAAAGACGAGGCGCGCGCCAAAGGTCAGCAACTGCTCGACCGAGTCGGGCTTTCCGACAAGGCGAACGAGTTCCCTTCCAAGCTGTCCGGCGGACAGAAACAGCGCGTGGCGATCGCGCGCAGTCTCGCCATGGATCCGGAGATCATGCTGTTCGATGAACCGACTTCCGCGCTCGATCCGGAGATGGTGAAGGAAGTGTTGGCCGTCATCCGCGATCTTGCCTCTTCGGGCATGACGATGATGATCGTCACCCATGAGATGAATTTCGCCCGCGAAGCGGCGAATACGATTTACTTCCTTGAAGGCGGACGGCTGCTCGAACGCTCCGAGCCGGAGCGGTTTTTCACGAAGCCGCAAACCGAACGCGCGGCGCGGTTTCTGGAGAAAGTGCTGTAGCACAATAGGATATTTAGGCCGTGGTTCTGCTTAGGAGCGGAATCGCGGCCTTTTCGCGTTGATTTGCAGGGATCGTTTACGAAGATTTGTCGCAGTTGAAGCTCACTTTGAGCAATTTGTTACATTTCATGCAGGTAGTTTGTTTCAAAAGCACCGGATGGAAGGTCTCAAAGAGGTAGCCATATGTATCCTTGGGTGACAGTTCTAATAACTTTTCCAAGGAAAATAGACTTTCTTGTTGAATACTATACATCTGGAGTTCTTCCTTCCTTGTTTGGTAGCGGTACTTAACAATTCGAGATTTGAGGAGGCACTCCTATTTTCAACCATTCAGAATTTATAAGTTTCATGCTTATCCATTTCTGAATGGTCTCCGATAAAAACGACATTCTCTGTCCTTAGAGGACGACGAAGTCGTTTTTACTTGGTGTTCAGGCTTTTAAGGCAGATTGGAGAGGTAATAATGGGAAATACGGATAAGTTTGAAATGATCGCTAATATTTATGACACTTCAGAAAGAATTCAAATTGCAAAGGTATCATCTGATGCCATTCGTGAATATTTAGTTGACGCTAATAGTAAGAATGCTATTGATTTTGGGTGTACAACTGGTCTTGTCGGAATGCACTTGTTAAGCGATTTTAATTAAATGCTTTTTCTGGATACATCACAAAACATGATTAAACAAATAAAGCAATAAATTTCTGATTTTAATATTCAGAATGCCGTTACATTATGCATTGATTTTGAAAAAGAAGGTCTATCGGATTTACATGCTGACTATATTATTTGGCTCAGGTTCTACTCCATATTAATGATGTTGAATTAGTGTTATCAAGATTATTCGATGTTCTAAATGAAGGAGGACATTTGCTAATCGTAGATTTTAATAAAAATGAAAAAATAGTTTCAGATATCGTTCATAATGGATTTAATCAAGCAAAGCTAACTGACATTATGACTAAAATAGGATACAGGCATATTCAATCCAAAACTTTTTATAATGGAAGTAAAATATTCATGGGTCATGATGCATCTATGTTTAGCTCTCATGAAAATTCAATTACCTTTGGAGGGGAGCATATTATTCAAATGATTAAAGAGAACTGGAAGGATTGGAAAAAATACCTTTGGTGAAGGTAAGTTCAAGAAGTCAACAACTTCACGTAACATCGTATTCACGCTTCGATTCTTGGGACTGGTTTCAGCCAGTAGACAATTATTGAACTAATGGCGAACGATAGTTCAATCCACCATAAATGAGACTACAGGTACTTCTTAGAAAAGGAAAGATTGTATGAACAAAAAAAGCGTTGTTGCCGGAATCCTTTTGTCCTTGGCCGTACCGATGATCATGTATTTTGCGATGGTTGGCATTCCAAACGTGCTGAGTCCTCCGGAAGATTTCCAATATCACGATTCTTACTTCGTAGTGATACATATTGATCCATATGTGTTTCCCGTTCTGGCTGTGATTACTTTCACGGTTTATGCTGTAATTTTAGCCGTCGTGCGATACGTTAAGCGAAAGTGACGAAACATTAATGACGAAGCTGCCGGCACGATCGGCAGCTTCGTTACGCTAACGGGCAGGATAGTTATAACTCAAATTGCATGGTAAAATGTGGATTAAGGAGGGGTTTTATGGGTTCGCGGTTGATGCATTTAATAACCCTGCGGCAGTAGTCCACAGTCCAGTAATGCCGCTGGTTTTATCATTATTTTCCCAGTTCCAGCAGGCATTACTGAAATGTGAGTGAGCCGTCCCATTTGACAAACATGAGTTTTTAAGATATTTTATATGCTATAGCATGTATTGGTCTTACAGAGAGGAGAGCATATATTATGGAGTTAAATAATCTCACTGGTTTTCTTGTTCATCGAACAGATGTAAAAATGACTAATTTTTTCACGAAAATACTTAAACAATATGAAGTAACTCCTGAACAATGGGGGATTATCAATGTACTTGATGCGGAAAGAGCAAAGAGCCAGAAAGAGCTTGCTGAAGCCATTGATAGAGATCAAACCACTGTTGTGAGGATGATCTATTCACTTGAAAAAAAAGAAATAGTAAGAAGAATACAGAATGATTTTGATAAACGATCCCACAACTTGTTCCTTAGCGACAAAGGAATGAGTCTCAAAACAAAACTTTTGCCAATTGTAACGGCTGCTCACGATCATGTTACCAAAAATTTAAGTAAAGATGAACTTCAACAGTTACATGAGCTACTTAGCAAACTGTATTCAAGCGTAAAAGAAGAGTAGTGCCTAGGCATCTTGAAGTGCGTGTTGCAATTCGAGATGCAGACACAACGAATTGAAGAGACCCAACTCAAATATCCATGTACTCGTATGAGTCCACCATTTATATGCTATAGCATATAAATATCAAAATTAAAACTTGAAAGAGCGTGATTACGGTATGTTAGTTATTATTTTCCAAGTTATATTGGGCATTTTCTTCATGATAACAGGAACGAGAATAATCTCTGGTAAAATGGCAAATGAATTTAGTCGATTTGGTCTTCCGTCCATATTTAATTTCTTAACAGGGTTTATTGAAATAATATGCTCCATTGGAATGATAGTAGGGATATGGTATCCTATCGTAGCTTTGTTATCCGGATTACTTCTAGGAGCGACAATGCTGGTTGCAGTCTTTACTCTGCTTGTGATCGCACGTGATCCATTTAAAAAAGCGATCCCAGCAATATTACTGTGTCTGCTGTCTTTTATGATTGCCCTTTATCATTTAGATCTCTGAAATTGAAACGGGAGCTTGTACGGGAAACTATTGCTCAAACAGAACGAGACGAGGCTGCCAGTACAAACGGCAGCCTGTATCGATGAGAATTTTTGATAATCCAACAGATGACAATAAAGCAATTAGTAAATACGTTGATCAATATGTAAGCAGGTTGACTATATAAATTCTAATTTCAAAAAAACACCTCCAATAAAAGCCGGTGTGTTTTTTGATTTCGAAAAGTGCGCGCGGGAATGAGATAAAGTTCTTGTCACGACCAATTGACAAGAACTTTATCCCATTCCCGATTTTGACAAGAACATTATCTCATTCCCGACGGAGGTATTCTGAAAGTAAAATGAAAATCGCATAGTCCGTCATTAAGTTAACGGGCAGTTTAATGCAGGATTCCAATATTAATCGTCAAATATTAAAGCGTAGAGAGGCAGGTAAGTGTAGAAATGGATACAAATATTTATTTTGTTCGTCATGCGCATTCAGTCTATACACCTGATGAATTGGGTAGACCTCTTTCGGAACGAGGTATTCAAGACGCAGATAAAGTAACGAATTTACTTAAGACTGAGAATATTGAGGTTGTGTTGTCCAGTCCATATAAGCGTGCGTTCCAGACGGTTGAAGGAACGGCTGAACATATTGATGAGCCAATCAAGGTTGTTGAAGATTTTAAGGAAAGGGAGTTATCTTTAAAACCTGTTGACGATTTTGAAATTGCGATTACAAAGGTATGGGAAGATTTCGCTTTTGCATGGGAGGGTGTAGAATCAAATATACAGGCACAAATACGTGGGGTTAATGCCCTCAATCAAGTTTTAAAAGAATACACGGGTAAAAACATAGTCATTGGTACACATGGTAACCTCATGGTATTAACGATGAACCACTTTGATGCTGCGTTTGATTTTCGTTTCTGGAGACAGTTGGATATGCCTGATATTTATAAACTTAGTTTCAACGGCTTAAATCTTAAGGAAGTGACTAGGGTTTGGAAAAGATAACCCGAAGTTTTTACTTTAGTTTATTCCGCTAACGGGAAACGTTTGTTCAATGATAGCAATGTAAGGTTTGCTAGTTTGAACGAAAGGTGATCGTAGTCTTTTTTATTAGGCTTACATTATAGATTTAACGTTTAAATCCATTTAACTGCTGCTCAGCAATTTGTACAAGACGCTTTGTAATTGTTCCTCCGATAGAGCCTGCATCCCTTGTAAGGAGATTTCCATTGTAGCCATTTGGCTGAAGAGGGATGCCCAATTCTTGAGCTACTTCATACTTTAGTTGGTTAATTGCCGCTTTAGCCTGTGGTACGAGTAAAGTGCTGTTATTTGCCATGGGATAAAATCACTCCTTTTCTCAATGTGCTTTATTTTGTGGAGATTAAGGGAGGATTATGCAAGAATAATCTCATTTGAAAAGCTTTAGTTCCCAGTAAGAAATTATTGTTTAATTTCGCCGACCAACTAAGTGATTGGCACAATGTGTCTGCTTATATTACTTCTTAAGTGAGTACAATATATATGTTTCAAATTACTCAAAGGGGTGTGCTAAAGTTATGACTAATCAAAAGAAAAGCGTGAAATCCGAAAAGCAAAAAAACCAAAAACCAAATCAAAAGGGTAAAATTGATGAGGCAAATATTAATTAAGGTGGTTAGTTAACAAAATGGTTCACATATAAAGCCCTAAAAAAGCCTGAGGAAACTTTCCCACAGAACAGGCTAAATTTTTTAGCTTATTTCATCAAGATAGAAAGGAGGTAATCTCAATGTCCGATAAAACTAAAACTAAGATAACCAAATCTCAGCGTACCGTAGATAAGGAACTGCAATCTCGAACTCGAAAATCGCCTGACCAGTCTGCACAAAATAATACACACGATCAACCAGGTGATGCTTAAAAACATTTCAGCGAACCACTAAATTAACAGTAGCTGAATCTGTTGGTGTTGATTACACAATTGCATGAGGCGAAAACGAACCAATGAGGCTCTATGTGGAATAAGGGTGAAAAATAGCATCATAATTTAGTAGGGAGATCAACTTTCGAATTTGGAGGATAAATACAATGACATCCAGTAGAGGACATCAAGGAGCTCATGGCACAGGACAAATTGTTAAGCAACTGAACAATCAAGCCCAAGCCGCGGAGCAAATTCAAGGAAGTAATAAGGTCGATCAAGAAATTATTGCAGCCGCAAACGAACATAGTTCAGAACTGGATGAAATCATTGATACGGATGTCAGTTCCTAAGTTGAGCTTCGGCATGGAACGATCTAAAGTAATACGAGTTAGAGACCTGCGGCATGCTTCATGCTGCGGGTTTTTTCTTGTTCGGCGGCACAAACATAATAGTTGTTTACAGTAAGTAAAAAGTGCGTAACAGCGAACACCAGTTGAGGGGCTTGCCTCGCGGCAATTCCTTTTTTTCTTCATTCAACGAAAGGGCAGGATAGCGGAACATCAGGATATATCGAATTTCAAAAACCAAAATTACCCATAAAATGGTATAGTAGTAATCCAATCTAAATATGCTGAATTAATCCAGGTTAGGAGTGAAGAAATGAATTTCAACAGAAAGCTAATGATTTTAGTGAGGATTTGTTTATTCATGTTCACTTTTCTTCTTATAAGTGCATGTCGTCATACCGAGAAATATGAAACCATTGAAGTTTTTACAATAGAAACACTTGATGATAATCAAAATGATAAAGGAATCTTTGAACGAACGGGTTACAAAATAGTGAATGCAATAACCACTATTGAGGAGGGGAAAACCCATATGAAATCAGATATTAAATCTATTGAGGATTTTTATGATATGGAAGGTAATTATTTGCAAACAGAAATAATCCATTCCTATTCAAACAAATCTAAGCTGTTGCTTACTGAAGAAGGAAGTACACTTAAAGAAACAACTCAAGAACCATCCACAATCCTTATAACCCCTGATAATGCAAAGAATTTAAAATTAAACAATATGACCTAGGAAGAAAAAGCACAGGTGAAAGAACATTTGTTAGCTTTCATGGAAAAGCTGTAAGAAACGAATCTTTTATGGAATTCAGCCATTGTCGGTTGTGTCAAAGGTATGGCTAAATTCCCCTGTCATTACGCTAACGGGTAACGATAGTGAAGGAGCTTGCTCGCGGCAGCTCTTTTTTTGTCCATTCAAGTAATAACGGCAGAATAACGCAAAAAACGGAGCAACATCTTCCTGATTTTTACGTATGGAATAATGGGAGGTGCTGGTTATGTTTAAGAAATATATCGTAGTCTTGATTTTATTAGGCACCTGTTTATTACTTGCTGGATGTAACCCAAGCAAAAATGAAGTGGTTCAGAGTGCTATGTTGTATGATTTTAAAGAGCCATTCAGTTTTCCTTTTGAAGTCAATGAAGTTTACACTGAGGTGGAAATTGACAATCCTAATTACCTTCATCAATTTATTTTCCATTACAAAAACAAGCAATCTACACAGGAAGTAAGGTATATCTTAAGCAAAGTCATCGAAAAACAAGAAAAAATACCAAAAGGTTTGCAAGAATATAAACTTGATAATGGAAAGGCAGTCTATTACGAAGATTCATTAACCAGTCAATCACTTTGGTGGGAGCGTGAGGATAAATTTTTAGCTCGCTTTGTCTACTACATTAATGGCAACAAAGAGAACCTTGGTAATTACAAACTAAATGTATCTGAACTAATAAAATTAGCTATTCAGGTTCAATGATTAAGCTAACGCAGAACTATAGCTCCATGACAACAGGGTACCGAATTTATCGGTAGTCTGTTCAACTAAAGGGTAGTATAACGCGATCTCAGTAAGATCTGTCAGTCTATATTTTTCAACTAATCCGAAGCGCTTACTGTCGGTTTATAAACCGTATTAATAGCCAATATACGTTTGTTACATATGGAAAACCATATTACCTCCACTACAGGGGGTATTTTTAATGCGACAAATCAAAGGTAGTGGATATTTTCGAAACAAAGACAACCATTAAAACGTCTAAGCAGTATAATTGGAATAATAAGGAATCAAATTCGTTCTTTCTTAAGTACACAGTAGAAAAAGGATGTGTTCTGGGTGTCACGGATCTGGTTAATTTTAGTCCTCATATCGAGTATATCTGGAATACTGTTTGTCACAGGATGCAAAAATACTCCGAGCACAGCACCATCAGCAACTTATACACTTAATGGAATGACCACTCCTACCGTCTCCTCATCTGAGGTAATGAATCCATCAACGCCTGCTAGCATATCTAATACTTCTGAACCTCCCGTTAAAAATGAACAAAAGTTATCTTCGTTAGCTTCAAAAAACCTTGAAATAACATTGGCTAGCACAAAGGAATGATTTCGTATTGATCACGACGAAACATTTGGATTTTATGTGATGCAAACATTACCTACACCACGAGGTGATGCTGTTTTACATGTTGTCATAAGGATGGATCAGAGTACAGCGAATGACGCATGGTTTCGCAAAGACCTTGTACTTATTAAACCAGAAACGAAAGAAGTTCAAATCTACACCTTAATGAATGGATATACAACTGATTCATATTCTACAGATTCTATAACCCAAGTTCTCGGCTTTATTGATCAAGAACATATCATTTATGCCGCGATTCATGGAGATCAGGATACACAACCAACCTACAATATTGAAAAAATGAATGTATATAGCGGGGAAAAGGAAGTGCTTTTTAATAATCAGCCGGACAATGTGTCTCCTGACTTTTATATGCCGGGCTGGTTAAACGATAAAAAAGAAAAGCTTGTCATAAACAGCTTCAAGGAAGGAACTACATGGGTGTTCGATCTATTAAATCATAAGGTAACTAAACTAGAAGAGAAGTTTAATAATACTTGGCCTCAATTTGCAGTACTCCCATCACCGGACGGCAATTTATTCTGGTATCACGGAAAACTATACAACCTTCAAGGGCAATTGATCTATGCCCCGAATTCGTTGGGTAGAATTGAGCTTGGTTTATACTGGAGTCCCGATAGTCGCTATACAGTTCGTCATTTTGCAAACGATGATAAACCAGAAGATTTTTTATCTGGTGGAGAGAACGACATTTTAACACCGCAAAGCCTAACCATAAATGATCGGACCGGGAAAATAGTTCAGCAGCTTGAAACAAATGACCCTAAAGTTCATCTCGAGCTAGTAGGCTGGATTCCTGAACAACAAGCCGCAGTTATTCAATATTATGAAATTGATCGAAGCCGGCCAGAGGATGATCAAAAAACGAAGGTTAACTATAAATTAATGAACCTTGTAACGGGAGTTCAGAAGACACTGATGCCTACTAAGCTGGAGGATCTAACATCATCAACCAGAGCCAGAGTAAGAACTTATCCTTGCTGCACCGCTCCAGAAATTCCTTTTTTTGTGGATACTAACACTAGTACTTTTTGGCGTTCAGAAGATCGGTCGATCTATCTCGGGCAGTTCACTAGCGGAGAACATGTATGGAATGTGGTAGATCATCGCCGTGCTATTACGAAAATTTATTTTTTCTCGCCATTAACGAAAAAGATAAGAACCCTAGAAGATAAACAATCTATATCGGACATCAAATTATTTTTAAAAAGTTGGGCATTTGATACTGGGAATTTAACTTATCAAAAATTGGAAATGAAGTAAATCGAAAATAGTTCGAATGCGTCCAGCCGCTAAAGGAGACTATCGGAATGAAAAACGTTATCCCACTGGGGTTATTATTGCTCGTCCTTATGCTCATAGGATGTGGGGACAGGGGAAATGGTGCATATACGTCTGTATCGTCCCTTCCCCCAATGCCTGCAGCATCTGAGTCTCCTCCCAGCTCAACGCCAGTATCGTCACCGCTAGCTACAGAGGCAAACTTAGCGAAAGAAGATGACTCAATCAGAGCAATAGGTACGCATTCGGATGGGAGACTACTCGTCAAACCTGCGAACAAAGCGAGCGTTGCCCCTTTGGGGGCACCTAGCTGTTATGGGGTGGAGACTGATCTACGTTGGTTAGGAGACTATGAGGTGGTATGGGAATCCAAATCTGAGGGAATTGCAACCCAAATTAGTACATTTCCAATTGACTTCGAAATTGTACAGCAAAATGACTCACCAGTCATCATGCAGCCATTTACCCTTGAAGATATGGATATATTTGCTTATGTTCCTCGTTACACCGATTGTCATGGTCTCGAAACTTACCTTTTCGGAGTTAGTAATGGGAAGGCTTTTCCGATATCGCTTGAGATAAAACCTGGAGTGAATTGGGCTTCTATAAGCCAATTGCCGCAACATCCATTCAAAGTTGCCAACGGAGAATTTATCGTGACTGGCGGTTATGGGGCGGGACAGGATTTCATTAACGTCTATCACTTCAGATATGATCCAAAGAAAAAGTCAATGATTCTGAAAAGTACAAATCAAGTGAAGCCTAACGATATATAACTACTGCGGAGAAATCCTATTCCTGAGCTAACGGAAAACGATAGTAGAGGAGCTTGCAATGCAGCTCCTTTTTTCATTGAAGTAACGGGCAGGATAGTTGAAAAGTTGCAACATTCATGCGGGGGTTTACGTCTTATTTCAAATGGATTATTCTGTCAAAGGGGTGATGTTTACATAATGGTTAAAAAGATAATTATTTATCTAGCATTATGTAGTTTTATTTTGCTGATTGGTTGCGGTAAAGAACAAACCGAACAAGTTACGGTAAAGAACATTGAAAATAACTTGAATCTTCATCTTAGTAAACCTGAAGGTCAGAACTACACGGTTTATAAGAAGATTGAAGATAATGAAACGGTGAAAACGGTAATGGGTATTTTACTAAATGTGCAATGGGAAAACGCAAAAGTAGAAATGTCCCGTCAACCTGGTATAAAATTTTTACCTTCAACGTAGTCCCAACAATTTCTTATGAACCAGTAACTTATGCCGTTTGGCTATCTCCAAAGAAAGACTTATTAGAAGTAATTATTGAAGGTCAGTCCAAGTATGGGAAAGTTACTAACGAAGAGGTCAAAAAGCTACTTTCAATATTGGAAACGCCTTGAGATGCAAACTGGACATTCATTAAGCTAACGGGTAACGCTAGTTCAATACAAACAGATTAAAACCTCTCATTAGAAGAAAACCTAGACTTAATAGGACTAATGGGAGGTTTTATTATGAATATAAGTCAATTGTGGAAACTGTATGAAGCCGATAAGCGCATCCAGGGATTTAGTATAAACACTCTAAAAGCCTACGCCCTGCAGCTAAAAATACTGGTTAATGAACTTGGCGATATCCATATTTCAGATGTTACCCTACAGCTTTTAAAGGAATACTTAGCGAAACAATCTGATCGATTGAAGCCAAGTAGTTTAGGGCATCGTATCCGCTTTGTTAGATCTTTGTTTCGCTTTGCATTACGAAGAAACCTACCTAACATCAAACCCTTCTCTAAAATTAAGAGAACCTAAGATGGAAAAACGTATTCCGAAGTTTTTAATCGAGGAAGATGTGATCCATTTGAAGATCTCTTGTCTATCTATGCGGGAACGAGCTCTTCTAGAGTTCCTGTACACTACCGGGTGCCGAGTTGGAGAAGTGCAAAAGATAAACATTGAAGATTTGAACTGGGAGAATTGCTCTGCAATCGTTAATGGTAAGGGATCTAAGCAAAGAGAAGTTTATTTCACTACCGAGTGCAAGGTCTGGTTGAAAAAGTATCTGGCAAGTCGCAAGGACTCCTGTAAAGCCTTGTTTGTAACCGACACTCATCCTACTCGCAGAATGGCCATTCCAACGATCAGGTGGTCATTAAAACGGCTTGCAGATCGGGGAGAGGTCGAAACCAACGTGTACCCTCATCGTTTTCGCCATACTTACGCGTGCCAGTTGCTGGACAACGGAGCACCTTTGGATTTCATTCAAGGCATGCTGGGACATGAGAAGGCATCGACCACTCAAATATATGCACAGCTCCGCGGAGAGCGCAGAAGAGAACTTTATCGTAGATTCTTTTAGGCGTTCTCTGCCCTTAAGTAATGATGGTTTGGATCAGAATAATAGCACCTTTACTCCAGGTTGGCAGTCAGTTGAACTAAACCAACTAATAGGCTTCAATTAGGCGGTTATCATGCTGTTTGGGGAAACTAAGCAAGACATATAATATTGGCTGGTAAGGAGCTGCGTGCATGGAATACCAGGAGACAGAAGAGTTTCTCATAAAGAAGTTGCGCAAATACATAGAAGGGTATGTTTATGATGCTGATTTATCCAGTAGCGAGTGTTTGAAAGTGATTGTGGAGATAGTACGTACCTATCCCATCAGAGGGAAGGAAAATGTAAATGATAGTTGAAAAAACAAAGAGTAGATATATACCACAATAACTGCTCCTTTTTTTATTAAGCTAAAGGGCAGGATAATTTGGTGGGGGAAAGGCATACAGAAAAGAGATTTCTTTTTCTAACTAACGGTACAGGTCCTGTAAATGAGGCGGTAACTTATGATCCTCGACGTGCTTGTAGCTAACGGTCGTTACGTCCCCGCTCAAACCGACAAGAAATTTAATCTCGTCGACACCTACGGAAACGTGAGCACCGACAAATGGAGTTACTACGACGGTTACGGAGTAAGTTGTTTTGTTCGTTGAAGCTGTTTCACACGTTACTTGCGTACCAATAAAGGGTGCGTAAGTCGGCGGATGCACCAGTATCTTTCCATAATAATTATTTACTTCAGCCGTTATTTGCGGACTTAGCAGTCTTGCGATAACTGCATTACATAGAGCTTCGTCTTCGTTTGTTATTGCCGATACAGTAGTAGGTTGACTGAATAACAGTATACAGGCGGCAAAGATGAACTTTAACATTAGCCCTCCACGGAAAGTTTTGAGGGTATTCTTCCCATTTATCATTCGAATATTACTAAAAAGTGGGTGGGGGTATTGAACGGGCAGGATAGCGGAATAAAGTATGGAATAATACAGTGCTCCATGTGACTTTTCTTGAGAAAGAAGATTACATATGCTATGGGTGATACAATAAAGAAATGTTTTTTCTGAATTTTACCAAAACTTTACCTCTACAAAACATTTAAATAATGAAAGTCTTCTAAACTAGTATTTGTATCCATTTACTGAGGCACAAATATAAAGGAGTGAAGAGAGTGAAGAAATTCATCATACCTGTACTTGTAGCATCATTTGTACTTTCATCCGTCGGTTCTGTTTTGGCTGCACCTCATGACCAACAGAAAATCAAATCGGTAGATTTCATAGGAATGGATGCACCGAAAACGGATCAAGAGAAGAATAATCTGATGTATTCGAAAGCATCGGTAGAAGTTACATATGTGGATGGGAGCAAAAAAAACTTCCGCTAAGCTATGAAACATTGTTCAGACCTGGTGATGTGATTAATGGCAAAACAGCCGGTATCACAATGAATGCAAATGATGAGATAATGACTAAAGCAGACGGTACTCCCTATGTGTCGACTGCACCGGATATGAATAGTTTAATGAAAGTGCCTGGGTTGCAGGAAAACACCTATTATATGATCAGTCACTATGAATCGATGCCGAAGAATGAAAATGGGCTTGAAAACCCAGGAACAATGAGCTTAAGTACGGTAAAAATGGATCCGGCTAATGGTAAACTTACGGTTGTGGATATCAAACCCATCGACTTTTCAGCCGTACACGGTATTTGGAAGCCATGTGCTGGATTGTTAACTCCTTGGAATACACATCTTGGTTCCGAAGAGACAGATCCGGATGCTAGAGCTCATGAAGCGAATCCTTCTAAATCTTCTGTTACAAATTTTATGAAAAACTATTATAATGATCCGACTATGATCGGAAATCCTTATTATTATGGCCATGTACCTGAAGTTATGGTGAACGCGAATGGAGATACAAGTGTTGTCAAACATTACAGCATGGGTCGGATGGCATTTGAGCGTGTTAAGGTCATGCCTGATAACCGAACAGTGATTTATGGTGTTGACAGCAACCCGGGTGGATTCTTTATGTATGTAGCCGACAAAGCTCAAGATTTATCAGCAGGAACATTATATGCCGCAAAGTGGATTCAGACTAGTACAGACAATGAAGTTTCGGCAAATCTTGAATGGATCAAGCTTGGCCATGCAAGCGATGCAGAAATTCAGCAATTGGCGGAAACCAAGAAATTCAGTGACATTTTCGACGTGACGGATGACGCTGTTAAAGGGAAAGCTGAGGGATACACGCCAGTAAAAACACCAGCTAACGGTAAAAAAGTGGAATGGCTGAAAGTGAAGTCAGGAATGGAAAAAGCCGCTGCTTTCTTAGAAACACATCGGTATGCAGCTTACGTTGGTTCAACGGTAGAATTTAATAAAATGGAAGGTCTTGATTTCAACGAAAAAGATAATAAGGCATACTTAGCCATTTCCTATCAGGAAAACACGATGCTAGCTGAACCTACCGCACCTGCCGATGACATTCAATTGCCAAAAATTAGTGCGGGTGGAGTTTATGAGCTTTCCTTCCAACCAAACCGTAAAACCCAAGATGGCGAAAAGATTGATAGCCATTATGTTCCTGTAAGCATGGCTGGTCTTGTGATGGGTGAGGATCTGGCTACCCCTGATGCAGACGGTAATAAAGCGAACGTAGATAAAATTGCTAACCCAGACAACCTTGTCTATTCGCCAAAAATGAGAACCTTATTTATTGCTGAAGACTCTGATAATCATGAAAATTGTTATACATGGGCTTACAATGTGGATACTAAGAAGCTTTCTCGCATCCTTTCAGTTCCAGGTGGTGGGGAGTCTACTGGATTACAAATGATCGATAATCTAGATGGATTTACTTATCTCATGAACAGTTCACAAAACCCTGGATATGTAGGGTACTTTGCTGGGCTTACATCTTTAGATGGGGATATTAAAGCAAAAAAAGATAAATAAGTGTGTATTTTCTGGAGCAGTCTTGTGAGCAAGACTGCTTTTATAAATTTTTTTTATAATTGTACGTAGGAATAAAAAGGGAAAATCTCAGCGTTTATAAATCTATTCCAAGAATTTAAGATATTTTGGGATTAATTAAAGTAGAAATATTCCACTAACGGGGATCGTTTTCTCAATAAACATACCTTAAAAGGCTGCCGGGATAATCGGCAGCCTTTGTTCAACTAACGGAGAACGATAGCTACAGTTGGCTATGATGATCGGCTGCAGCTTCTGCGCTAACAGGTGGATAATGATTAACACAAGGAGAAGACAATTGAATAACCAGGGAGCAGATCGCCGCGGCCGGCAGCTGCTCCTTTTTTCGTTGAAGTAACGGGCAGGCTAACCGCTTTGACTTGCAATCATAACCTTATACAAAGAAAGAGCCGTATTTGTTGTCAAATACGGCTCTTTTTGGTTTTCAACCCCCGGTCATTCCCTGGATGGCCCGAGAGACCCGTTCTCCAAGCTCGGCAGAAGCCTTGTACAGGTAGCCGAGCACGATGTTTTGCGTTTCGCGCGAGACTTGAGCAAGATCGCCGGTTAGGTTCGCAACCAAATGCTCTTGCTGCAGCGGCGCAAGCGATCGGTAGAACTCACCCGCCTGCATGAAGTCATCCTGCTTCGGGATGTCCGTACGCTCGAGGCGGCCTTCCACGAATCTTCCGTTGCCGCTGGTCACTTGGGAGTCCGGCGACCAGTGCTGCTGATGATTGATCGGAATGCTGCGGAAATCCGGACCAAGCCGTCGCCGCTGCGAATCCCAGTAAATGTTAGAGCGCCCTTGCAGCAGTTTATCGTCCGACAGCTCTGCGCCTGTCAGCAGGTTCGCAGGGGAGAAGGCCAGCTTCTCGACCTGTTCGCTATAGTTATCCGGATTGCGGTTCAAGACCAGTCTGCCGACCGACTGCAGCGGATACTGCCGCTCATCCCATATTTTCGTATCGTCCAGCGGGTCGAAGGGGAGGGTGGTCTCGCCTTGAGGGTTCATCAGCTGCACGTAAAGGCCGTATTCCACCGCTTTGCCCGCCTGCAGGGTATCGAACAAATCCTTAGCGGCATAATCGGGATTCTCGCCTGACAGTCGGGAGGCTTCTCGCTGATCGATGTACTGAATGCCGGCAAGAGGCATCCAGTGATATTTGACGTAGGTGCGCACGCCTTGCGCGTTTTCCCAGACGTAGGTATTGACGCTGTGGCCCGGGATGTGGCGAAGGCTTTTAATCGTGCCGACGTCAGAGTACAGCCAAAGCACGAAGTTGGTGGCTTCCGGCGCCCGGGCGACGAAGCTCCAGAACCGCTCCGGCTCGGTTAGGTTATTGACGGGTGAAGGCAGGAGGGAGCGGATAAACTCCGGAAAGCGGATGGCGTCCCGGACGGCGAATACCGGGATGTGGTTGCAGACCAGATCGAATACGCCCTGGTCCGTGTAGAACTTGGTGGCGAAGCCGCGCACGTTGCGGGACGTATCCGGCGTACCCCGATTGCTGACTGCAAGCGAAAATCTGACGGTGACGGGGACTTGCTGGCCCGCATTTTGCAGGAAGCACAGCTGCGTGTAGGCCGTCATCGCGTTTACGGTCTGGAAGTAGCCGAAGGCGCCGCAGCCCTTGACATGTACGGGTCTCTCCAGCGGTTTCTCATGGATAAACGTCTCCAGTGTTTCGTGGAGCATGCTATCCTGCTCCAGCACGGGGCCGCGACTTCCAACCGTCTGCGAGTGTTCAACATCCGGGAGCTCCCCCGGGCAGAGGCGATTTCCTGTGTTCTCGTTCATCTCTTTACCTCCCAAGCCGCACTATAAATTGTATGGACATATTAAGGTATGAGGCGCTTGGCTATGAATATGATAGTGATCAAAGCATGAAAAAGGCACCCCGTGTGGGGTAACTTACGTTATTCCGCCAAAACATGAAAACGTCCAGTTGAATGTAATTTCCTAAATTGACGGCAAGTCTTTTTTAAAATGGATAAAAGGAAAGAAGCGGAAAATTTACTGTTATTATAAGGGGGGCATTATAATTGAAACAGTCCATTTCAAAGAACAATACGATTTCGAACCTAAACTTGTCTAAAACGACATTGCCAACGGCTAGCAGTTTTCGAATGATGAATACGAGTGCCATTATGCAATTGCAGCAAACAATTGGTAATCAGGCCGTTATGAGTATGTTACAACCGAAGAAACCCGCAAAACGGAGAAGGGAATTAAGACCAATAGGAAACGTTTCAAGATAGTGGCAAGGAAATAATGGGGTGTTAAGCTAACGGAAAACGATAGTTGAATAAAACACCGTCGCGGCGGATCCTTCTTACATCTGCACAAAATATTGGGCAGAATAACGAACTAATTTTGGTTAAAATGTTGGCGGGCACTGGAGTGAATCCGGTTGCGATTGCCTTCACGCTGCTTTTGATTCAATAGGACCGTAACGCCCATAATGACTATACATGCGGCAGAGCCTAATTCGTAACCTTGTTCTTTTGCTCCTAATAAACCTCCGATTACACCGCCTGCAATAATACATAAACCGCAAATCATACCTGCTTTTCCGATCATTCTGAACACTCCCTCTTTTTTTCTTATGTATTGATCTTACCAGAGCGCATCTTCACAGATCAGTGACCTTCTTCACGAAAATGATATGACAATTCTCACATTATTCGTGCCGGGACTGTGTGGATTGTCATCTTTCCAAATGAAGGGATTTTTCTTGCTCACTCCTACCATAACGGCGAAGGGGCGAAAGTTGCCGGCTTCCTTTTGTAAAGGGGCTTGGAGGAACGAGTCTCAGGTGGGAGTCCATGTCATTGGGAACGGCTTAGGCAGATGCTGTGACAAGCACCTATTTCCATGCGTATGTTGATAATAAGGGAGGTTGAGGCAGTTGAAATATGCAAGCATGTCTTTCAAGAGCAAATGGCAAAAGACCAAATGGCTGCTAAAGCATCGGAGATTGCGAAGGCATATCCCCCGAACTGTGCCGTTTAACAGAAAAAATTTACGGATGATGCTATCCGCTTATCCGACTGTCTATTTTAAGCCTACGGGAGGTACGGGTGGGTTTGGCATCATCCGTATCAAGAGAATGGCGAGAGGGTACCAAACAAAACTCAATACCGTCAAATCGCCAAGTCCGACACAAGGTCATTTATACAAGAAACTGTCCCGGTTCTCAGGAAGGGAATCGTATCTGCTTCAGCAGGGGATCCAACTTGCCAAAACGAAAGGTAAGCCGTTCGATATCCGAGTCATGGTTCAGAAGACGAATGAAGGAAAATGGATAAGCACGGCCATTTGTACCAAAATAGGCAAGCCGGACATGGTTGCCACGAATTATCACCAAGGAGGTAGGCTCGGCTATCTTCGCCAAACGCTGGTGGGAGCAGGGTACGAGCACGATTCGATCCTTCGTAAGGAAGCTGCATTGAAGCGGCTCGGCGTTGCTGTCGGAAAGAGCTTTGATCTTTATCGAAAAGGCTTTAGAGAACTGGGGCTGGATGTGGCTCTCGACACCGAGGGGAAGCTATGGATTCTGGAAGTGAATACGAGGCCGGCAATTTATCCATGGAAGCACTTGAAGGGCAAAATGCTGTATCGTCGCATCATGTCCGCTGCCAGGCAATACGGCAGAGTCACGTAGTTAGACAATAAGAAATACGGCGGTTGTCGAGGACAAGAACTTTCATTGTTATCCGTTCATGTTTTCTGAAACCTTCTGATCAAATCAAAGCTGTAGCCTAGGACACGAGTTTCCTGGTCCATAGCTACCGCTCTTTCATCCGCTCACGCAGGTATACGTGCTGTCAAGAACTTGATCCCATCGTACGACCGTAAGAAGTGGAATGTGATTAAACTAACGAGGAGCTATAGTTGAATCACAGTTACACGACGGCAGCCAGCACACGATCGGCCGCCGTTGTCCGTTGAAGTAATAGTCAGTATAATTTAGGGATTCAAGGTAGAAGGAGGTGAAAACCAATGGGTTTTGAAAAAAAAATATTCATTCAAGTTACAATTTTTGTTTTACTTTTAAGCTGTTTCTCAGTATTGATATCGTTCATACTATCATTTTTAATTGGTGCCGTTATATTTTCTGATAAATTTTCAGGCAATCCATATATTGGTGCGGTTCTTTATTACTTCTGATGTGCCCTCCCAATCGTTTTGATTATGCCTTCTGTATTTTACCAAAGATTAAAGGCAGGGAAGATTGGAAGGATATTCATAATATCCATTGTAAGTGGTACTCTGTTTTCATTTTTTTCGTTACTTGTAATTCATCTATACTTGGAGAATATGGATTATTTTCCATTAACCCAATCCTTTAGGGTCGGATATGCAGTTAAATTTGATGATTTAAGTTTATATTTTCTTGGAGTGTTATTTTCAGCTAGTATTCTCTTAATAGGATTATTTTCAAGATTCAAGTTTAGAATAGGTTGATCAGGGAGCTTTCCTGCACGGCATGTTTTATTTTTAACCTGGCGCAAGGCTAACGTATTAAAGCTGTTTCCAAGCGTTAACGACCTGGATCCGGTCAACGATTGAGTTGCAACTGCGGTTGTCTCAATTCTTCGAAGTTTATCCTATTGTTACACAATGGCATGAACTGTTATTTCACCAATATACCGCTCTAAGTCTGGCGTAGTATATCCAACTGACCCAGGTGTGGTTACTGTTGCATCTACTGTAATATTTACAGTATTACCGACTAATACACCAACACCGAGTAAGGCATCTGCCGTAGCAATTTCAACATTTTGTGGATTTCCACCATTTGAATCAGTAAATAACGGAATGCTCAGAACAACAATTCCTAAAATATTTACAACTTGTAGAGTAGCAGATACTGTGGCTGTCTCATTAGCTGCAAATGCATAGGTGACACTAATTGGTAAAGCTACATTAAGAATTGGAAGTATGCTTTCTAGTAATCTTTGATTGGACAAGTAGTAGAAAGCCGCCTCATCAAGATTTCGGATTTCATAGAGATAGAGCCCCCTGGCAAGCAGAAAAAAATTCACTAGAAGAGATAATAAGGTTACGCTACCGAAAAACGAGAGTTGAATTAATATCATCGAGGCTGCCGCGTATTAAACGGCAGTCTCGTTACGTTAACTGGCAGGATTGCGTGGTGGTTGAACTTTAGTCGTCAGCATCTGGTTAAAATTACCATATGTCTAAAGGCTTCTCTATGGACAATTCTGTGCATAAGATTCATCATGGGACAACCGCACAACGGTAAAAGCCCAAATACATGCACATGGAAGGAGTTCTCAATGAAGAAAACTTTGATCTTTTGGATCATGGTGTTGTCACTGTTGATAGGTACAAGTTCGGCTTACGCAGAAACATCCCAATTAACAACCATTGTCGAGAACGTGGAGGTCGGATACACCTATGAAGTCGGTGTGAACGTAAACGAAACGGGGATCAATTTTCGTTCAGGCCCGGGAACGCAATTCGATCGTATCCGTTATTTTGCTCCAGGAGAAGAATTTAGAGTCATAGAACGTGTAACCGGAACAACTTGGGCGAAGGTAAAAGATGCAGCTGGCATGGTTGGCTTTGTAACTACTCAACCACAATATACACTCTTTCGAACAGTAAAAGTCGTCCCCGCTTGGGAAGTAAAGGCGGAAGCGATCATTGCTACTGGAAAAGAATACCTCGGAGTTCCTTATAAATTTGGCGCTGAGTACGAGAATGATGGACTTTTTGATTGTTCATCCTTTTTGCAATACATTTTTGGTAAACACGGTATTGCGTTACCTCGGACTTCCAAATTGCAAAGCCAAATAGGAAAAACAGTTTCCTTTGAAAACGCTCGGAAAGGTGACCTGATTTTCTTTGATGTGGTTTCCAATCGGGAGGGTATAGACCATGTAGGGCTCTATATGGGCAAGGACGATCAGGGGCAGGAAATCATGATTCATTCAAACCCAAGCGGTAAAGGTGTGAATATCAAGGTTCTGGATCCATTGTGGAAGGGCCGTGTAGTCAAGGTGCAGCGATTAATTCAACCCTAAATGATGGGTTTTTGATGAATTATTCTAACGGGGTGAACTGCGGAACACCTATGAAGAGAAGGCAGTCGGAGGGACTTTTAAGAGGATTGGAAGCCGAAATACGTGGCACATGAACTGCGAAAAAGATGGCTATCGATTCCGGAATTTGGTTGCGAAGTTGTGCCAGGGTCTTCTCCAGCATGGAGGAGACCGCTTCTTTTACATAGGTGATTTTTAAACCAGACCATTATTATTTTTAATATCTGTCGGGTCACCTCCATACAAAATGAAGAAGCACCCGATGAGGGTGCTTTTTCATTTTGTATGGGTTTGACGATACCTTTTCCACATAGCTAGCGATGAACTTCTTGATCTCAGGAATGCCTCGCTTTTCGATGTAGGTTCCCAACTGAGAAAGCAGTTGTCGCAGATCATTTCCTGTGATGGCTGCTTTTTGATTGGTGTCGATCTGGTATGAACCAGGCTTAGCATGTTGCGCGATCCCGTAATCTGCCAGGTAGATCTCTTCCACATCGGACGGGTACCCAATCATAGTGATAATCACATCGGAAATCTGTGAGACTTTAGCTATCGTTTCATTCCAGACAGCGTCTTGCTTTAAAAACCGTCTCCGCTTGAGGTTTAATAAGCAAAGTCCGGCTGTCCACCCATTGTCCTTAGTTTGCAATCTGCCTGTTACGTTTGAGTTGTGGCTTCGTTGTCTCACAAGTTTGTCGGTTTGCAAACACCTTGTTTCTAAATAAAAATATAATGGGTAATGAACGTCCTTAACGGAAGGGGTGATCATTATTAGAAGAGAATCAAGTCTTAAGGCTGTAATCGGTTATTTTTCAACTAAGGTTCGGAAAATTGGTGTGATTTTTGATAAACGAGTGAATAAAAATGTTTTCGTTTATACGATTCCCGGGCATAAACCTCCTGCATTTTTTTATCGCAGCATCATGGCCATTGATGCGGATGGTTCTCCTCACGCCTACAATCCCCAAAATACTGGGCTTGACGATTTGAAATACGCTGGCAGACCAGGACATTGGATAGGGATTGTCACACACAACGATAAGCCTTGGGGTAGGCCGGTCATACAAAAAAGTACCGATCCAGCCCCTGGCTTTTTCGTTTCCAAAACATCACTTAGTGATTTTAGCAAGCGATTTACCGATCCGAACGCTTACGTGAATGCGGAGAAAATCCCCTATATTGTTTTGCCTAAAAAAGGAAATTTTGGTGCGGTTTTAGGAGACTTTGCCGTAGTTTATAACATTAAAAATGGAAGATTGGCTTATGCTGTTTACGCGGATATTGACGTTGGTATTGGCGAAGGATCTATTGCATTAGCTAAAGTACTAGGCATTAACCCCGATCCGAGAACTGGCGGAACATGGAGCCATGCAAATGTCATCTATTTAGTTTTCCAAAAGTCAGGAGGGGGGAATGGCTACATACCTTCCCGAATGGAAATTACGCGAAAAGCACGGAGGCTTTTCAGGCAATGGGGAGGCATTCCTCTTTTAAATAAGGTCAAAACATCGTTGCTTTAAAATAGTTGACGTAAAGCCGGGCCCTCTGAGGGTTCCGGTCTATTTTGTTGCTGTCGGATTTGGGCATCGCCTGCAGCGAACGGACAACTTTCCTGCGTAGTCTGTACGCATAAGATATTTTGTGATCGCAGCTTTTGGATAGGCGCAATGATCAAGAAAAAACAAGAGCAGGGGGTAACTACTTGAGGGTACTTTTTCTAGAAAGCCATCCCATGTGGATTTATGGCCTTCCTAATGGTTTCCGGGATGCGGGGCATCAGGTGAAAATATCGGGTCCTCTCACGAGAAAAAAGCTTCCCCGCTTGATAGCCGATTTTCGGCCGCATTTAATTATTACCCTGGGCTGGACGGAAGAGCATACTCCCATTAAAAGGGGATGGATTCGACAATATGTCGGCCGATCTGGCATTCCGCACGTTTATTGGGCAACAGAAGATCCTACGCACCATGAATCTTTTTCGCTCCCTTATGTGAGCTCTACCAAACCGGATTTTGTATTTACCATTTGCCGTGACATGGTCAAGAAGTACGAGAAAATGGGCATACCCGCCGCACATTCAGATTTTGGCCACCATCGGAAAGTTCATATTAACGGTAAGGGAAACGCAGAGTTTCGCAGCAATGTCGCTGTCGTGGCCAATGGTTATTCCCAAATACTCAAGAAATATCCCCATCATTATCGCATCAAGTCCTTGCACAACCTGATTAAGCCGCT
Organism: Paenibacillus sp. JT22N1; assembly: GCF_059692155.1. Taxonomy (NCBI): domain Bacteria; kingdom Bacillati; phylum Bacillota; class Bacilli; order Caryophanales; family Paenibacillaceae; genus Paenibacillus; species Paenibacillus sp. JT22N1. The sequence goes on along the minus strand of NZ_JCAUAW010000002.1, from coordinate 600,060 downwards.
GGTAAAAAGGAAAATCAGGGTCGATTTTTGGGGAAGACAATGGAATGAAATAAAGCCTGTGATGGGCGTTAGGATTCCCGACAAATGGATTCACGGTTATCTGCCCTACCAGGATGCCTACAAGGTTTACAACTCTGCAAAAATTATCATTGGTCCTCAAAATCAATTAAAACAATTAACGCAAAGAACTTATGAAATCCTCGGATCAGGAGGGTTCTTACTTACAAGCGATACGCCGGAAATACGCCGGCTCTTTAAGCCTGGAAAGCATCTTGTTGTCTCACGGTCTCCGGAAGAAACGGTGCGGCTTGTCCAATATTATCTTAAACATCCGTGCAAAAGGGATCGAATTCGTAAAGCCGGCAAGCTGGCCGTGGCGAAGCATAACTACAAGCATCGCGCCATTCAGATGATACATGAGTTAAAGAAACGAAACATTCTGAAATGACACGAAAGAAAGAGAAGGAACACCTATGGAGATAGATCGCGTTATTTATAATGTGCCGACTCGCAGGCGAATCCTGACCTTAACCTTCGACATTGCTCACGGTAATTATGTCCCTGTCCAATTACTTTCATTATTGAAAAAAAAGGGTGTAAAAAAAGCGACATTTTTTCTCACTGGGAAATGGGTGCAGCGCAATCCGGGCATTGCCAAGCGAATTCAAAAGATGGGTTATGAAATTGCTTCGCACGGCCATCGTCATGAGGATTATACGGCTCATTCGAACATTTGGATTGAGCGGGAAGTAAAAGCTGCGAAGCGGGCTATTTTGGACGCAACCGGAATCAAGACCAATATGATTCGTACGCCAAGCGGTGACCTTGATTCGCGAGTGATCAAGAAGCTGCTGAGTATGAAGCAAACGATTGTCCAATGGGATACGGATTCATTAGACTGGAAATACACGAGTGTGAAAAAAATCGTTCGGAGAGTGATTCCTCATATACACCCAGGGGCAATCGTATTGCTCCACGGATGCGATCCATGGACGCAGACGCTGAAAGCTTTGCCCATCATTCTTGACGGTATAAAAAAGAAGGGCTACACCTTGGTAACCGTAAGTGAACTGTTATCCAATAGCCGCCCTAAAGCTAACCGGAAATAATCATTTAATGTTGGATTAACCTGGTCGCCCGGTTATTAGTGCCGAAACCGTGACGAACTGAAACCCTTTCGCTCTTAGTCCGTCAATAATCAGCGGCAGGGCCTTCGCAGTTTGAGCTGAGGAATCACTTGCATGCATAAGAATGATATCCCCAGCCTTAGTCTGGGAAAGCACCCGCTTAGCGATTGCATTAATCCCCGGATTGGTCCAGTCCAGTGAATCTACGCTCCAGTGGATCGTCCGATAACCTAGTGTTCTGAGTTTTTTTACAACCCTGGCATTGAGATCGCCGTTAGGCGTCCGAATTAAACGGGTCCGGACTCCCGTCACTTTCCGTATGATACTTTCCGCTTTTTTCACTTGGACTCGAATCCAATTTCCGCTGTGATGGGTATAGTTTTCGTGCAGATAACCGTGCGAACCGATTTCATACCCTAAGGAATGGATTCTGCGCGCCAATCCGGGATATTTAGCCGCCCAAGGTGCCGATAGAAAGAAAGTTGCTCTTTTTACGTTTTTTTGTTGTAACACCCGAAGTACGGGGCCGGGCACCTGCTCCCCCCATCCGATATCGAATGTGAGCGCTATACATCGCTTATTTGTCGGTAACCTGTAAATAGCATCACTGTCGGCCAGATCGATCGCCTCCTAACGGTTATTCATACACATTTTATTCCGGGTGGGAAAGCCTGACCGTGCGGCTGCCCGCGAAGAGGAGTTAACATGAAAATTCTTTTTTTGGAAAGTGGCCCCATCTGGTCGAAGGGGCTGCCTGATGGACTGCGTGATTTGGGGCATAACGTCAAGATTTCGGGTCCTTTGACCAAGAAAAAAATAGCTGCATTGATTTCCTCATTCAAGCCGCAACTGCTTGTAACGGTAGGCTGGGGCCCCGAACAAACAAAGGAAAAGCAGCAGTGGATGCGCCAATATGCCAGCATTTCGAATGTTCCGTTGATCTATTGGTCAACAGAGGATCCCAATTTCACCCAAGAATTTACACTTCCGCTGATCCGAAGAATGAAACCGGACTTTGTATTCACCATTTCCGCCCAAACCGCAGCCTATTATCGGAAGCTCGGTATCCGTGCGGCCCATCTCGATTTTGGTTTTCATCCGAGCATACATCGTAAAGTAAAGCCGTTAAAAAAGTATAGACACAGCATTGCTGTCGTAGCGAACGCCTATCCTGAAGTCTTAAGGAGATATCCGCAGCATTTTCGGCTAAAGGCATTGGAACTGCTGATACGTCCGCTTCTTCTTGCAGGGATTCGGGTGGATTTCTATGGGACGGATTGGGAAAAGATGAAGCCTATTTTGGGGCGAAGAATTCCGCGGGGCTGGTTACACGGGAAGCTGCCCTACCAGAAGGCTAATCAAGTTTATAGTTCAGCCAAAATCATGTTGGGGCTGCAAAATTATAGGAATATGGTGACCCAACGAACTTATGAAATTTTAGGTTCAGGGGGGTTCCTTCTTACCATCGACACACCTGGCGTAAGACGAGTTGGCAAACCCGGACGGGATTTTGTAGTGTCCACCTCGCCTGATGATACCGTGCGGCTTGTTAATCATTATCTAAATCATTCTTCTACTCGAGAACGAATCCGCAAACAGGGAAGCCGCATGGTTTATAAGCATAATTACACGAATCGGGCAAAGAACATGTTTTCGATTCTTAGGAGGGCGGGATTATTAAAATAGCATATCTGACTTTTGATGATGGTCCTGCGCGCTACACGAAAGCGATCTTGGATCATCTGCGGGATTATCGGGTAAAGGCAACTTTTTTTGTCCTCGGCAACCCTACTTTTGATGGAATACGCATGTATAAAAGAATCGTACGGGAAGGCCATGCCATCGGCAACCACACGTTTTCTCATAATTACCCGGTCATTTACAGCTCCATACCATCGTTCCTAAAGGATTTCCGCAAGTTGGAATCTCTGTTGCAGCGATCCGTACATGTAAAACCGAAGATCTTTCGATTTCCCGGGGGTTCCCAAAACGCGGTGAGCCAGAAGTATGGGAATAAAGGCTCGATGCGCAAGGTTACCCAAGTAATGACAGGAAGAGGATACCGGTACTTTGATTGGAATGTCGAGTCCGGTGACTCTAAAATCCCCCGTCCCTCTAAGGAAGCTATGATCCGCAACGTTCTGACCGGCGCCAAAAACAAAAGCAGAATCATCGTGCTTTTCCATGATTTCAATCCAAATACTCCTGAGTGCTTGCCAGCTGTAATCAAGGGGCTAAGACGGCAAGGCTTTATATTCCGAGCGCTGTCTAAAAATTCTTTTACTGTTCGTTTTCGTTAAAATAAAAGACCTGTGGGAAAAAGCTAGAAAGCGAATCGGAAATAATAGAGTTGCGCAGCAGTAGGGGGCGATGAGGTGCGTAGTCAAGTACGTATCGCTCACCGCAATTGACAAAAACTTTTTCCCTTTCCCGATTTTGACAAGAACATTATCTCATTCCTGACGTATGTACACTATAAATTAAAAATGAATTCCTTAGTCGGTTATTCAACTGGCAGGATAGTGGAACGAGTTATAAAGTAAAAGATATAGAGCATTTCTTGGTAATGAGGAATGCTTTTTTTCTTTGTCTAAAATTAAAGAGATATTTATATAACAACAATAATATAATTATAATCGGTAATTATATATTGCAAAACGATAAATCGTGCATTAAAATCAAATTGACAATAACTAAGTGAGGTGCATTTTATGAAACGAGAAACACTCTTTTTAAAGGTAGTTGTTTTTCTTATTGGAATTCCGATTCTTGCTTTGTGTATATTTTGGTTGCCTTGGATAGCTAATGAAGCAGCAGAACATTATCCAGAGTTGGCTTATTTGAAATATCCCGTTTTAATAGGGGTGTATGTAACAGCGATAGCGTATTTCGGTGCATTGTATCAGGCGTTAAGACTTTTAAGCTATATTGACAAGAACAAAGCTTTCTCGGAATTATCCGTAAAGGCTTTAAAGAATATAAAATACTGTGCAATCACAATCAGTATCTTATATGCGGCAGGCATGCCACTCATATTCCATATGGCGCAGGAAGACGACGCCCCAGGTCTCGTAGTATTCGGATTGGTCATTACTTGTGCTCCAATTGTGATTGCAGTCTTTGCTGCTGTTCTTCAAAAGCTATTAAAAAATGCCATAGATATAAAATCTGAAAATGATCTAACGGTCTGAGGTGAATAACATGGCGATTATAATCAATATTGACGTGATGCTAGCTAAAAGGAAAATGAGCGTTACAGAACTTTCGGAGAGGGTTGGAATAACGATGGCTAATCTTTCCATTTTGAAAAATGGGAAGGCAAAAGCGATTCGATTATCAACATTAGAGGCGATTTGTAAGGCTTTAGAATGTCAGCCTGGAGATATTTTAGAATACAGAAGTGACGAAGACACTCAAGCATAATAAAGTTTGTTAATAAACTTTGTGGAGGAAAGTAGATCTTAATATGACAATTATTAGGGGAGGTATAACCATGGACATTAACAATCTGATTATTGAAAATATGGCTAACCCTCATGAGCTGGAGAGAATGTTTAGAAAAGAACCTGAAGCTTTTAAAAAGTCATTCTCATACGCCTGGGAACAATACCCTGATTCGCAGGTTCTTGCCGTTTGGTTTGAAAGGTTGCATTTCAAGGAGAAGGTACATACTGAAAAAGCTTCCTTGTTTCAGAAAGATTTCTTATCCATGGGCATTTTAGCAATTCTAGCCGGGATTAGTACAAGGATCCTTTTTCATTTTGTCGGACAGGAAGCTATAGCCCCTATTAATCTTGCATTTGGTATACTTCCCTTAATTGCCATCTATTTTGTATGCAATAATTTCCCCAAAAAAAAGGTTCTTTACACCCTAGCATCGTCATTCCTAATCTCCGGTTTTTTTCTGAATATGCTGCCACTCGAGCAAACAGACAGTATTATCCTGGCTTATATACACCTTCCCATATTCTTATGGGTAGTAGTAGGGCTTGCATTTACAGGAAATGACTATGGCAGAGGCAGCACAAGATTAGCTTATCTTAAATTTAATGGGGAACTTTGCATACTCTACGCCAGCATGGCAATTAGCGGAATGCTGCTAACAGGTTTAACCATGCAGTTATTTAGATTTGTCGGCATGGATATATCTGAATTCTATTTTGAAAATGTCGTTTCATTTGGTGCTGCCGCGCTCGCAATTGTGGCTACATACCTCGTATCTAGGAATCTTAAACTTGCAAAAAATATCGCACCCTATATAGCCAAGATTTTTAGTCCTCTTGTACTGGTAACCTTACTGGTCTATCTAATAACAGTTATTTGGGTCGGAAAAAATCCATTCTTGGACCGTGATTTTCTCCTATCCTTCAACGGCATACTCCTTAGTGTATTGGCCGTTACCATATTCTCCATTACCGAAAGCGGCACAGAAGAGAAAAAGAACATTTCGGATTATATAAATTTTGCCCTAATTGTTCTTGCTCTTATCATTGACAGTGTGGCTTTATCCGCCATCGTATTCAGGCTTTCTTCTTATGGGATTACGCCCAACAGACTTGCTGTTTTAGGCGTAAACATACTGATCTGGGCCAATCTCATTTGGATTATGCTCTCCTATATGCGTTTTCTTCAAAACAAAACCGGACCGTTGGCCATCCAAGATGCCGTCACTAAGTATTTGCCGGTTTACGGACTTTGGGCAGCTTTCGTTACATTTACTTTTCCTTTAATTTTTCATTAGAAAAGCTAAAATTCCGCAGATTAGTTTAATATTTTCGCAAAAAATGAAATAAGTAATAAATGTATATAACTAAAATATACTGGTCTGTTCCTGTAAGATGTCAATTATAATGAAAGCATTAACGAACAAAGGAGGCAATTTACATGGAAAACTTAACGAATCACACCACCGTACCAACATATAAGGGTGGAACACTTACTTAAATTGTTAACGGTGTAGGCCCTTATATGTGTTATTTAAATAACACGAAAAAGGGGTAAAACCATGCGTTTTCCAGTGAAAAAGTTTTTTTCCTATTACAAACCGTATTTATCGTTGTTTCTTAGGGTATTGGCCTGTGCCTTTATCGTTTCTGCTGTGACATTGGTGTTTCCGTTACTCGTTCAGCATATTACGAAAGATGTTCTGAAAGGAGACTTATCCGCAGCGCTAAGTAGCGTATATGGAATTGGCGGGCTGATGCTTGTCTTAGTCGCGGTCCAGAATATCGGGAACTACTTTGTGGACTACAAAGGTCATGAAGTTGGCGCTCGTATGGAAAGCGATTTGCGCAGCGAGCTGTTCGCGCACATGCAGACTCTTTCCTTTAGTTTTTACGATAAGGAAAAGACAGGTCGGCTCATGTCTCGAATAACGAACGACCTGCTGTTGCTTTCCGAGCTATACCATCACGGTCCAGAAGACTACGTCAAATATCTCGTCCGCTTTATTGGAGCATTTTTCATTTTGTTCTCGATTAACGCACACTTAACCATTGCCGTATTCTGTTTCTTTCCGATCTTAGGTGCCTTTTCATTGTATTTCAATAAGATGTTGAACAAGGCATTAAGAAGAAACAAAGAACGAATCGGGGACGTAAACGCTCAAGTAGAGGATAGTCTATCTGGAATCCGCGTAGTCAAATCGTTTGCCAACGAGTATGTCGAAATCGAGAAGTTTAACCGGGCAAATAATCGTTTCCTCGATAGCCGAAAGAAAACGTACAAGGCAGAAGCGTATTTTTTCAATGCTGTCGAAACGATTATCCAACTGATTACGATAACGGTGATCATCTTTGGCAGTACCAGTATCGTCGGCAACACACTCAATTTAGCGGATTTGATAACTTTCTTACTGTATATCAGCTTTATGATTGAACCCATTCAACGACTGACGCATATGAGCGCTCAGTTGCAAGAAGGAATAACGGGCTTCCAGCGTTTTTTGGAAATCATGAATTTGAAGCCGACGATAGAAAACAAACCGAATGCCTTGATCCTTCCGGAGGTACATGGAGAAATTGAGTTCAAGCAAGTTTCCTTCCGTTATGAAGCCCATTTGGACAATGTATTGGTAAACCTGTCGCTTCGTGTGCAACCAGGAGAATACGTTGCGTTAGTGGGGCCGTCTGGTGTGGGAAAAACTACATTATGCTCACTCATCCCTCGCTTTTATGAAGTAACCAATGGGGACGTATTACTAGATGGGATCAGCGTCCGGGATCTCGATTTGAGGTCATTAAGAAATAACATCGGGATCGTACAGCAAGATATCTACCTTTTCGCGGGAACGGTAATGGAAAATATCGGCTACGGAAATCCAGCTGCGAGCGAAGAAGCAATTATCGCGGCCGCCAAATACGCCAATGCCCATGGCTTTATTATGAACTTGTCGAACGGCTACCACACCGAGATTGGGCAACGAGGTGTCAAACTGTCTGGTGGTCAAAAACAGCGGCTAAGTATCGCTCGCGTATTCTTAAAGAACCCACCCGTTCTCATTTTAGATGAGGCAACGAGCGCACTTGATAACGAGAGTGAGAGCATTGTCAAGGAATCACTAGAATCATTAGCAAAAGGGCGTACAACGATTGTCATTGCCCATCGACTTTCCACGATCCGCAATGCCGAACGAATTATTGTATTGACAGAGGACGGTATTGTGGAACAAGGTACGCACGAAGCGTTGCTGGCACGCGATGGCGTGTATGCACACCTGTATTCCAAGCAGTTTGAATTTAGGTGAATGATTAACTAACGGGAAACTATAGCTCAATAAAACAGAGGCAGTCTAGGACTTTTAAGTCCCAAGCTGCCGCTGTATTTTTATGTTGCTTAGTACTTTTCTTCACACCTCTCTCATATCGGGAGGCTTATTTGTCAGCGCTTATTCTTCATGGCTATCTAGATGCTCTAGAAGAAGAGCTGTATCAGAACGAAGTCTGGAAAGCTCCGTTCCAGGTGCGTATTCAAGAATCAACTGGCAATCGCGCGCTGAACGCAGCACCTTATAAATGGGTTCCCATTCTATTGAGCCTTCTCCGATGGGAAGATGCTCGTCGGAACTCCCAAAATTATCATGAAGATGAACGGAACCAAGCCTAGGGGCTACCTTCTGGAGCAAGGCTGGAATATTCCAGCCATTAAGGTGGGCATGCCCAGTGTCTACCAAATAGACAGCCGCAGATTCCAGCTGCTGGACGAACTGCACATACTCATCCTCCGTAAATAGCGAATGACCGTTATATCCAACATTCTCGATAGCTAATTGAATCCCGAGAGGAGAAGCTATCCGGCATAGCCTATTTACTGCCTCCTCAGCTTGAGCGATTGCGTTTTGTTTATTGAAAGCCGGTGAAAAGCAAAACCCCGGATGAATCACGACATGCTTGGCCCCTATACGGTGGGCAAATAAGATCGATTTGCGGTATTCATCGAATGAAGCATCACGTATTGCTTTATTTTCACTGGTTAGATTCGTATCCCAAGCAGGAGGATGCACGCTATAAGAAACGCCGGCATGCAGGAGGTAGGGGACAGTTCTGTCCATGGTTCCTTCTATATCGTTCCACGCCCCTCCATCAAGCAGAAGCTCAATATGCTTCGCCCCTTCTCTAATCAGCGCTTCCACATTTTCTTCCACTGGCTTCCCTAGTAACAACAAATCGGAATAACTGATCGTCCACTCCATTGAAACGCCCCCCATTCTTTGATTGTGACAACGAGATTGTCTACAACAAGATTATCCTACTTCCGAACGGGTCAGCTGGCAATTGACGATTTTTTAGATGGTTTACATTCGTTTTGATTTCCGATACTCACCGGGCGGAATGCCGGTTATTTTCTTAAACATTCGTATAAAAGAAGTGACGTTCTGATAACCGATCTGAAGCCCGATTTCCTGTACACTAAGAGTATGCTCGGTAAGCAACTCCTTCGCTTTGCGAATTCGGATAGCATTTAAGTGCTCACTGAAGTTGGTGCCCGTTTTCTCTTTAATGTACACCGACAAGTAGGCAACGGATAAATTCAGTTTATCTGCAAGCAGTTCAAGTGACAGATCCTCCGCATACCGATTCTCTACATAGTCCAAGATGAACGAGATGGTTGGATCTTGTTCATCTTTGATGGATAAGATGATTGTGGCGGATGTGAGAAAAAGATGCTCATAGAACTGTTTGAACTGGTCCAACGTATAGCATTCTTTCATAAGTGCCATATGGCGCTGCTGCATGGAGGATTCTGCATCGACTCCATAGGGTGCTAATATTTTCACAACCCTTGCTATTATTCCTGCGGCCAGTTGCTTCAGCTGCTGGATGCTTGCTTCCTTTCGATCGAATTGTTCGAGCATCCGATTCAAGAATGAAATACAAAACTCATGGTTGCCTGCCTGCAGGTTTGCGTACAGCTCTTGCTCTTGCTGAACGGTGAATACCAGTTGAGGCGGTACATGGCGACGTTCCCGAATGACTTGACTTTCATCTACGGGCCTGGCTCGCTGAGCCATCTCCTGAACTTCGAGATAGGCATCATTAAACTGGCTGGAATGCTCGTAAACCGAGCTGATTGCAATAGTGGCAAGAAAATAATCTTTATCCCGGTCGAGTATCATTTTCAACATCCCCAGTCCTTGCTCCAACTCTTCCCCCACATCTTTACCTCTAATTAGAGATAAAATTTGATTATTTTCGATTTGAAAGGTATGGGAGGAGGGGACAGCTTCGGACATGACCACATTAATATATTCCTGAATATAGTAAGCCATACGATCGGTTTTCATCTGACTGTTCTCAACCGATAGCATCTTAAAGTGGAGCTGATACAATACGATGAAGAACGGTTCGTTCATTTCGGCGATATCCTTCCAGTCGTTAATGTCGGACATAATAGCTTTCAATTTATTGATATAACCAAAGCTAGTCAGAAGAGATCGTTTGTCGATTAGATCCTTGAGGGTAGCCTCCTTCTCCAGCATCAAATCCCGGATGTTCTGATGGATCAAGTCAAACTCGTGAATGGTGCTTTTCAACTTGCCCGAATCCCTGCGTAAAAGCAAAGTTACCATATCTTTGACAGGTCGATTAATTTTGCGGCTGAAGAACACGGAAGCAACGAGGCCGATGATGATCGCAGCGCCAGAGATCAAGATCAGTGTAAGTGTGGTAGTCCTGACTCTTGTCGCGATATTGGAATAAGGAACAGCTGTTACATAGGTGAGACTAGAGTCGGCAGGCGTTTCTCTAAAAAAGTAATAATCGCTGGATAAGATGTAATCTTCAGTTTCATTAAACTTGGGTATATCGGTTGCCGCCAGCCGACCAGAGGTGCTGTATAGAAGTGATCCATCCTTCTCTAAGATCATGAACTGCCGGTTGTCCTCCTCGCCATAATAGGCTTCTCGCATCAGATTGGCATCAAGCAAGGCAATCACCTGATAATTGGAGGCCGGCACCCGAAACGAAAATGGAATAAGCTGTAGATTTAATGCGGAATTCAGGGTAGACACCGTAAATGTCTCTTCGGCGTGCAGCCTGTAATTGCGGGAATCACGCAAATTATTTTCCCAGAATGAGAGCGGGTAATCTTCGCTCACGTAGAATTTCGAGAAAAGCATGTCCGCTTCGACGCTGCCTTCCTTTTCAAAAACGATCGATGGCGTGTTGAAATGAATCAACACATTATGGAGATAGAGCATCGGATTATACGCCTGGGCCCGCAGTGGCTTCATAAATTCCGTCGCAGAGGAAAACTCGATATCTAACGGACTCTTCCTAAGAAGTTGACGGTTGAAAGCAACCACATATTCATCTGAATAAAGATCAAACAGTATAGTCTTCATTCGCTCAAAATGAGTTTGATACCGCTCTGCGGTATTCTTAAGCATCAAGCGGTTGTACTGAATAATCTCTTTCTGTACGCCTTTACCGAATAAATGGACGGACAGCAGGTTAAATGAGGAAAACAGTAAAATAATGACAAGAAAGCTAATGAATATTTTAAAAACGAGCATTTGTCGGTTAAAGATAGGCCATTTCAATGAGAGTGCTCCTTTTCAAGTGAGGTTCTATCTTTATTTGGTTGTATTTATTCTACATGAATATGGTCTTGTAAATAAGATACTTTTTTTTATGTAGTTATCATTATTTTGGGTGGGCCATGATTTAGCCAAGGAACATAAGAACTGTATATACCTATTTCCTCAGAGCCATGCTACGATCTGAATTGAAAAAACGAAAGCGGGTGAGAATTTGTCGAACCAATCTTCTATGTCAACAGCAGAAATGAATGTAAGTACCCGAAAAAAAAGTTCGGCAACGGTGAGGCGAATCAAAAAAAACTGGGATTTGTACTTACTTATTTTACCTGTCATGGCCTTCTTTATTATATTCGAGTATGTGCCGATGTACGGTGTGCAGATTGCATTCAAAGACTTTATCGCAACCAAGGGGATAACGGGAAGCCAATGGGTCGGTTTCAAACACTTTGAGCGCTTTTTTGAAAGCTACTATTTTTGGCGATTACTCAAAAATACGCTCGGCATCGGAGTGTACCAGTTACTAATTGGCTTCCCGGTACCGATCGCGCTTGCGCTCTTAATCAACGAGCTGCGATCTAAGAGGATTAGCCGTTTCGTACAAACCGTTACCTATGCACCTCACTTTTTGTCCACGGTCGTTATGGTAGGAATGATCTTCATTTTCCTCTCGCCTCAAACGGGAATCGTGAATGGACTGATCACCTGGTTTAGGGGAGCACCCATCGATTTTCTGACGGAGCCGGCGTGGTTTAAAAGTATATATGTTAGCTCGGGTGTATGGCAGCAAATGGGCTGGAGCTCCATCATCTATCTGGCTGCTTTAACCGGTATCGATCCACAGCTTCACGAAGCGGCAAGGGTGGACGGAGCGAGCCGCTGGCAGCGCATCTGGCATGTCAATTTACCAGGCATTATACCTACGATCATCATTTTGCTCATCCTGAATATGGGTTCCTTGCTCAGTGTTGGCTTCGAGAAGGTGTACCTGATGCAGAATTCGCTCAATATGTCTTCATCTGACATTATCTCGACCCATGTATACCGCAAAGGGATCATCGATGGGCAATACAGTTATTCCGCAGCCGTCGGTCTGTTCAATTCAATCGTCAATTTCACTTTACTTGTAATTGTCAATCGAATGGCCCGTAAAGTAAACGGCACAAGCTTATGGTAGGAGGTCAGGAAGATGCAGCAGCAATTCAACAGTGAGAAATTATTCGACTGGTTCGTCCATGCATTATTGGCGCTTATATGCGTCGTTGTGTTATATCCGTTAGTGTTCGTTCTGGCGGCATCCATTAGCAGTCCTGACACGGTCATGCGAGGTGAGGTTTGGCTTTGGCCGAAACAAATTACGTTAATTGGATATTATAGAGTTTTTCAAAACAGTGAAATTTTAACTGGTTATACGAACACGATTATTTATACCATAGTCGGGACCGCCATAAATCTGGTTATGTCGATCGCAGCAGCTTTTCCTCTTTCACGAAGAGATTTTTACGGACGTAATCTTTTTGCTGCTTTGATGGTATTTACGATGTTTTTCAGCGGGGGCATGATTCCGTCCTATCTATTGGTCAAAGATTTGGGGATGCTGAACTCGATGTGGGCGCTTATTATTCCGGGAGCCGTATCCGTTTATAATATTTTAATCATGCAAACTTTTTTTCAAAACGGTATTCCGCAAGAGATGCAAGAAGCCGCTTCGATTGATGGTTGTTCGAATATAGGCACGCTTGTGAAAATTGTGCTGCCGCTATCGATGCCAATTATAGCGGTCATGATCCTATTTTACAGTGTAGGACATTGGAATTCCTATTTCAGCGCCCTCATTTATTTGACCGATCGTGATCAATACCCATTGCAGCTGTTCTTGCGCGAAATTCTGATTCAGGGACAAATGCAGGAGATGCTGGGAGTTGGCGACGATACGAATGCTAATGTCGTAATGGAAAGTGAAGCCATCAAGTATGCACTGGTCATCGTTGCTAATTTGCCAATATTTCTGTTGTACCCATTTCTTCAAAAATATTTTGCCAAGGGCGTTATGATCGGTGCGATCAAAGGATAAGGGCTCTTGTAAGAGCTTGCATGCTGCGCTTTATAAGTTTAGCTATTAAGGTAATACCTTTTAGCCATAGATGTAAAGGAAAATAAGGGAGGTAGAAAAATTAATGAAAAGTAAGAGTTGGTTATCGTTAACTATAGTAGCTGTCATGACCGGAAGCCTATTGTCGGCTTGTAGTGAAGAGAAAGGTACAGCGGAAAGTTCGACCAGTCCAACTGCCAATACGAAGGACGTTGCCAACTTCAACAAAACAGGCATGCCGATCGTAAAAGAGCCAATTTCACTGACCTTTTTCACGGGCAAAGCTCCTACCAATGGCAATAACTTTGAAGAAACACTCGTATGGAAAGAATATGCGAAAATGACGAATGTTAACGTCAAATTCCAGCTCGTTCCTTTTGAAAATTTAAACGAAAAACGTAACCTTGTGTTAGCTGGCGGTGATTATCCAGACGCTTTTTATTCCTCAAGAGTATCTTCTGCAGATTTAGCGAAATATGGCGCTCAGGGGACCTTTGTCAAATTGAACGGCCTGATTGACAATTATGCACCTAACTTCAAGAAACTGATGGAGAAATACCCAGACTTGAAAAAAGGGCTGACTATGCCTGATGGCGGTATCTATTCATTCCCTTCCTTTTATAGTCCTGACTTCCTTCCGATGCTCATCGGAACCCCGCTTTGGGTCAAGCAGGAATGGCTAGAGAAGCTCAAAATGAAGGAACCAACGACAACCGAGGAGTTTTATCAATATTTGAAGGCAGTCAAAAATACCGATTTGAATGGGAATGGTCAGGCGGACGAAGTTCCTTACGCTGGAGAGGGCATCAATCCGCTTATTGAACAAATAAGAGGTGCATGGGACTTCGGTAACCGTGGATTGGGCCACAAATTCGTAGATGTCGATTCTAAATCGAATGAACTGCGCTTCTTCCGAACAGATCCGAAATACAAAGAGGTCATCGAGTACGTGCGCAAGCTATATGCAGAAGGCCTAATCGATAAGGAAATCTTCACGGTTAAACCGGCTGCCTTGTACGCTAAAGGCGGGAAGGGAGTCTTTGGCTCAACGATCAATCCTAATCCGATGACCCAGATGAGCCAGCCGGGCTATTATGGGCTTGGCGCATTAAAGGGGCCGCACGGCGATCAATTGTTTACTCAAATTAAGGTGCCTATCGTATGGCCTGGATCATTTGTTGTCACAGACAAAAATAAGAACCCTGAAGCCACGATCCGCTGGATCGACCATTTATACGGCGAAGAAGGAGCAACGTTTTATTTCATGGGCATTGAAGGACAAACCTATAAAAAGGCTGCGGATGGCAAGCTGGAATTCGTAGAAGAAATTACGAAAAATCCGAACGGATTGACCATGGATCAGGCATTAGCGAAATATATTACTTGGCTCGGAGGAAGCTACCCAGGCTATGTGCAGGAAAAATATTTCAAAGGCTCCGAGACATTGCCAGAATCGATGGCTGTAGGGAAGAAAGCGGAACAACACAAAGTCAAAGAGCTATGGAATGCATTCAACTTTACACAGGAAGAAACCGAGTTCAGATCGACCGTTGGAAACGATATCCAAAATTATATCAGTGAGATGGAAGCGAAGTTTATTTCCGGTTCCGCACCGATGTCAGAGTGGGATAAATACGTTTCTACCGTTGATAAAATGGGTGTTGGTGAATATATGAAAATCTACAAGCAAGCGTACGATCGTTACAAGAAGTAAATTAGCGATGCTAGCAGATTCTAGGGAGGGCGCTAGTCGCCCTCCTGCTTATCCTTCAGAATGGGAAGGGGATGAGATCATGTTCTTGAAGCACTGGACCGCTGTTGCAAAGCTAGTGTGCATTGCGGTCATTTCCTTGCTTTTTACAGCCTGCACGGATACCAAGCCCCAGGCGACTCCAGTCGCCTTGACAATTCAGAGCCCGCAGACAGTGCCAAGTGTACGAACGGAGCAAATATTTGATAAGGAAGCTGGTAAAGGACAACTGACCATCCGTTATTTTTATTTGGATGGAGATAATTTGATGGGTGACAGCTTTTTGATTGTTTCTCCGGATGGCAAGACGATGCTGGTAGACGCTGGACTGCCGGAAGTCGGACCGCAAGTGGTGAATTATTTAAATAAGCTTGGAATTGATTCACTAGACATCGCACTGAACACCCACCCGCATATTGATCATATCGGGGGATTTGCCACCGTGGCGAAGGAGAAGCCAATCAAGTCTTTTTATATGGTGAATTTGCCGTATACCAAATCGTCCGCCTACAACAATGCCATGGCCCCTCTTGAAGCAAAGCAAGTTCCTATAAAAACGCTTGAGGAGGGCGATGTATTCCAACTGGGTGAGCATGTGCGATTCGAGGTGCTCAGTCCACCCAAGGGAACGTTGCCCGAAGCGGTGAAGACATTTTCTGCTCCGGAAATTAACGATTATTCCATGGTGCTTAAGATGACTTATGGTGAACGTACTTTTTTGTTTACCGCTGATATCTACAAGCACCGGGAAATTGAGCTTACCTCTTCCCCCTGGAAAGAGAAGCTGAAGTCAGACATGATGGATATTCCTCATCACGGCAGCGAATCAACCTCCTCGTCGGAGGCATTCCTGCAGGCCGTTTCCCCGCAGATCGTCATCATGAGTCAAAACCTGTTCCAAAGCCCGAACCTGCTGGAGCGCTTGGAGAAAAAAGGCGCGAAGGTCTACTCCACCGGGATGCACGGCAATATTATGCTTCGTTCCGATGGTAAGACGATGAACGTAACGACGGAAAAAGATTGGTTAAGGAGGAATCATTGATGTCAAAACAGGAACAGGAACATGTGGAACAACCAACACGCCAAATTAGCAGAAGAAAATTACTTGCCTCGTTGGGATTGACAAGTATGGCCCTTGCGACCGGTACTAGCTTATTCCAATCTACTTCCGGTGTTTCTGCCACATCGGTAACTGAAGAGGTCTACGGTCGGAAAAGCCATCCTATCTTTACGACGGAAACAGTTTCAATGAAAAATGTTCGTGATTACGGTGCTGTCGGGGACGGCTCAACCGATGATACTGCCGCAATTCAGAACGCATTGAATCAAGCGCTTCAAGGGACGGGCTCGCATGTTCACATTCCTAAAGGGACCTACAAAGTCACGGACACACTGCGGATCTACCGTCATACACGTCTGACATTAGATGCAGATGCCAAAATTCTACGCTGCCATGATCATTCATTTTTAGTAAATGGAGATAACGGCCCTGGCTTCCAAGGCTACGAAGGGAATGGAGATTTATGGATAGAAGGCGGTATTTGGGAAGGGAACATCCTCCAGTATCCTGATACCTATAATGGGTTTGGCCTGGCAAGAGGCAGGAACATCATAATCCGCAACATCGAAATGCGAGATGTCGTTACCGCTCACGGTGTCGATATGAACGCTTGCGAAAACGTCGTAATTGAGAATTGTCGGTTCCTTGGATATCGGGATAGTACGCCAGATCATTCCAGAGATTATGCGGAAGCGATTCAATTAGCCAATCATACGCAGGAAGGTTTTAGCCAAATGGGAGCCTTCGACGGAACCCCATGCCGCAACATTACTGTCCGAAGCTGCTATTTCGGGGCAAGCGGCACACCAGGGACACAAGCATGGCCTGCGGGTGTAGGTAATCATTACGCCGTTTATGACCTTTATAACTCGAATATCAAAGTAGTTGACAATACCTTCGAAGGTATGACTTTTGCTGGGGTACGCAGCTTCAAGTTCGCTGAGCTGTTTATCTCGAACAACTTGTTCCTCAATTGCAACAGGGGCGTTATGCTGTCTAATCCGGCGGGAAATACCAATTCGTCCAAAGATGCTGCTGGTAACCAAACCGGTCTACCGCAATCCAGTAAAAATATTGTAATTTCCGGTAATATATTTAAGGGGACGCAGCTCGAAACGATTTATTGCGTAGGGTGGCCCAAAACGGCTTTAATACATGCCAAAGTGGAGTCGGTTATCATCGAGGGCAATGTGTTCGCGCAGGGATCGTCCAGCAAGAATTGCATCAACCTGCGATGGGTGCATCATGTGAGCATTACCGGCAACTTGTTCCGCAACCAATATCGTGGAATCTGGATATCTTACGTAACCAAAGCAAGTATCAGTCATAACGTCTTTCAGGACATCAATACGGAGGCTATATTCTCCGAAGAACCAGACGCAGATTACAAAAACCGCGGACTCACGGCCGACATTCAGGTACTTCATAATCAGATCGATCGCTGCGGCAGGACCGGTATTTATATTCAAAGCATGGAGAAGTTCCAAATTATTGGAAATATCATTAATTCCCCGGCAACTGAAACTAACAATACGCGAAGTGGCATCCTTGTTGCGAATTCAGCTAAAAAAGGGAAGGTCGCAGGTAACCATATTACTAAAGCTTTGACCGGCAACCAAAACCAATATGGCATAAGCGTTACCGCTACTTGCAGCGATGTGCAGGTCGCTGACAACATGGCCGAAGGCATGACGGCCGCTGTGTCTGTTCAAGGTTCCACGAACTTTGACGGAATGTATTTACATAGTCCGAACGGAATGCGGTATAAGATGACCATTGGTAACGATGGCGTTATGATGGTTAGCCCCGCATAAGCAATCTTATTTTCATGTGGCATTAATGAATCAAGCTTATAATAAAAGTCGACCCCCTTTAAAATATAAAACTTAGACCCTCAGCCCGTTGCTGTGGGTCCTTTTTTTGCTATTCAGCTACGAACGGGCAGGATAGCGGGGTTAACTGTTGAATATTGTTGGTATGATTTCCGCTGCGGCGACTTCGGAAGTTTTCGGATGGGAAGTGAACCTAATATGATTCCGTTTCGTTATAAGGCTCGATGCCATGCCATTTTGAATAAATATCTTTCAGGGGAATCTATTGATTACCGACAGGTCATATCGCTGCTTCTCCCGATCCTCATCGACCAGGCCTTCCTCGTCGGCTTAAGCTTGGTGAACACCGCGATGATCAGTTCGTCGGGGGTGGCGGCGATCAGTGCAGTAAGTATGGTCGATTCGCTCAATCTCTTCCTGGTTAATATCTTTGTCGCTTTGGCGACAGGAGGCACGGTGGTGGTGGCGCAGTACAAGGGCAGCGGGAATGATAAGATGTTATCCAAGGCTGCGGCGGCTTCGATTTCCGCGGTGACTCTGGTTGCGGTGACGCTCAGCCTGGTCGTCCTCCTATTTTATCATCCAATCCTGAGGTTACTCTTTGGTACGGCGGATCCGGAGGTGTTTGACTATGCCGGTACTTACCTTGTGGGAAGCGCTTTATCTTATCTCGGGATCGCGTTCAAGGAAGCGGTCAGCGGAGCGCTGAGGGGGATCGGTAGGACTAGAGTGACATTGGGGTTGTCCCTAATCCTGAACCTTTCTTACGTATTGCTGAACGTCTTGTTCGTCCATTTTATGGAAATGGGAGTTCTAGGTTTGAGCGTGGCCGTGAATATTTCCCGTTATTTGGCAGCGGCATGCGCATTGTTCTACCTGCTCCGTATGGATGACAGCCTGCGAATTCACATTAAGGAATTGATGAACTGGAACTTTTCCATGTTTAAGAAAATCATGTTCATCGGGCTGCCGTTCGCTGCGGAGCAGCTGTTCTTTAACGGGGGGAAAATGTTAACCCAAATCTACATCGTCAGTCTAGGCACTTACGCGATTGCAACTAACGCCATCAGTTCCGTACTCGCTATGCTTTTACAAATTCCCGCCATCGCATTGTCTACAGCACTAGTCACTGTGGTAGGGCAATGCATAGGGAGGGGTAATATTCAGGATGCCCGCAAATTTACGAGGTCGTTTCTGTGGCTGGCGTCTGGCTCCCTTCTGGTGACGGGGCTTATATTGATCCCGTTCTTTAAGCCTCTGGTTAGTCTGTTCCGCCCACCAGCCGAAATCATGGATGATCTGTATCTCATCATGCTGGTCAATATGTTAGCCCAAATCCCTCTATGGTCGATCAGTTTTTTGCTGCCGGGCGCGTTGCGAGCAGCGGGGGATTCTCGGTTCACCTCCATCGCTTCGATGCTGACCATGTGGTTGTTTCGGGTTGTGCTCGGTTATGTGTTTGGTATCACGCTAAACTACGGTGTGTTCGGGGTGTGGGCGGCTATGCAATTGGAGTGGGGAGTGCGCGGTGCGATCTTCTTGTGGCGTTATCGCGGGGAGCGGTGGTACAGGCACCGCCTGGTAGAGCCCACGAGCGGGAAGTAATATGGGAATATAGACCATTAAACCTGAGAAGCACCGATGTCCTTAAAAAAAAGCACAAATATCATTTACAAGAGGCTACCGACAAGATCGGTAGCCTTTTAACCTAGCGGGCAGATTAACTCAAGAGCTTATTGGAATATGGTGGATAATACTTTGTGCGTATTGGATACATAAAAAAGCGTTTACAAGGGAACGTATGTACTCTATAATTTTTATATGGATAAAAATTCCATGAAGAACAAGCAAGTGCCAACCCCACACCAAAATAAGGAGAATAACCACTCATGATTATCGAAACTAAAATCATCGAAAAACCTGCCTTCAGCGTTGTTGGCATTACCGAATCGATTCATTTTGATATGTCTGTGCCACCGTCCGAGAACGCCATTGCCAAGCTGTGGGGCGAATTCAGTAAGCGCATTCCAGAAGTTCCTAGCCAGCTCGGCTGGCGAAGCTTCGGACTCATGTTGCAAAATCCTGACAACGCGCCCGGGGAGCCGTTCAATTATACAGCCGCTGTGCAAATCTCTCAGGACGGTGACATACCCGAGGGCATGACGCGCATCGAAGTACCGGCTGCGCGTTATATTGTGCTGACGCATCGGGGTCCTCTTGATGGTATTGGTGATGCCTTTGGGCATTTTTGGGGACATTGGCTACCGAACAGTCCTTACGAATACGACGGTGGTTTCCGCACTGGTAAATATGAATTCGAGTTTTATGATCAGCGTTATACGCAGCCGGATGATCCAAACTCCGAGATAGACTTGTATTTCCCTATTCGTACGAAATAAACCGAGACCACCTTAACCTTTGAAGCTACTGAAGTATATCTCTGCCACATAGGCAGAGATATGCTTTTTTTCGATATATAAGACTTTTCCCCTGTATTATTGTCCTTCACTCCTGTTTTCGTACCCAGCGATTTCCGATAAGCTAAATCATGGAAGCACTTTCTTAGTCGGGTGCAGCCAGAGGCATGATAGGAGGATAAAGAGATGGAGATGGTGACCGCTAAGATCACCGAAACAAAAGAAAAGCCACTGCTGAAGCATACAAGGAGGTTATGGAAATATAGGCTGTTATATGTTCTACTGCTGCCCGCTGTTGGTTGGGTTCTCATTTTTGACTATCTCCCGCTCTATGGCATCAGCATTGCGTTTATGGATTACAACGCTATTCAGGGATTCTCCGGCAGCGAATGGGTCGGATTCAAATATTTCCGGATGTTATTTGAATCAGAAATGTTCCTTAATGCATTCAAGAATACACTGCTTATTAGCTTGTACAAAATGATCAGCGGTTTTCTTTGCCCGATCCTGTTAGCGCTTGCATTAAATGAAGTTAGAGTTGCATGGTTCAAAAAGTCACTTCAAACGGCCGTCTACCTGCCGAGATTCGTGTCTTGGGTCGTCTACGGGGGGATCATCACACTGCTCCTTTCACCAGAAACAGGAGTCATTAATAAAATCATCGAATTCTTCGGTGGCGATCCTGCTTATCTGCTCGTCGAACCTGCTTATTTCCGAACGATTCTTGTCGTTACGGATGCCATGAAAGAGATGGGCTGGGCAGCGATCATCTACATTGCCGCCATCGCTGGGCTTAATCCGGAAGTGTACGAAGCGGCTATTATGGATGGGGCCTCACGCTTTGGGCGAATTATTCACATTACTTTGCCAGGAATTATGGGAACCATCATCGTTATCTTCATCCTGAGGGTCGGTTATATCATGAGCGCTGGGTTGGACCAGGTGATCAACTTGTACAATCCGATGGTCTTTGAGGTCGGAGATATTCTGGATACGTACATTTACCGTGTAGGCATCGAGCAGTTCAGTCTCAGTCTTGCCGCTGCGGCTGACGTCATCAAGGGCGCAATCGGACTTGTGATGATGCTGGTTGCCAATCAGTTCGCCAAACGAATCAATGATTCCGGCATTTTCTGAGAAAGGGAAGAGAACCGATGAAGCTTACAACAGGCGAGAAGGCCTTTGTCTCCACCAACTATGTCGTTCTAACCATATTGACGATTATCATTGTCATTCCATTCTGGTATGTTATTTCCGTATCCATTACACCGTACCATATTTTCAGCGAGAAAAATGGATTGATTCTGTTTCCGAGTTCCTTCAGTTTGGAGTATTATAAATACTTGCTGCAGGAAGGCTCGCTTATTTACTCTGCGTACGGCAATACGATTCGCAATACAGCGGGTGGGGTCTTGCTTGCACTGTTCCTTACGATAACAGCGTCTTATTCGCTCGCTGAGAAAAAGCTGCCCGGTCGGCGGATGATTATGCTCTTCTTTGTGTTCACAATGCTGTTTAAGGGTGGAATGATTCCAACTTATATCACCATGAAACAGTTGGGACTACTAGACACAAATTATGTGCTGATTTTGGTGATGGCCTTCAGTGCTTTTAACATGATCATTATGAAATCATTTTTCGAAGGCATCCCCGACAGCTTGCGGGAATCTGCTTCGATCGATGGAGCATCCGAGTTCAGGGTCCTCTGGCAGATTGTTCTGCCCTTATCCAAACCGGTTATTGCGACAATCGGACTCCTTTATCTAGTCGTCTATTGGAATGATTTCTTCAACGCGATGCTCTATGTAACCGATTGGCACAAAGCACCTGTGCAGCTCGTACTCCGCACGATTATTGCCAGTTCCAGCCTCCCACCGGAGCTGCTTGAAGCGGCAGGCTCAACGCCTCCGCCTACGATAGGCATTCAAATGGCTGCTATTATCATTGTCGCCCTGCCGATGCTCATTATTTACCCGTTCATTCAAAAGCATTTTGAGCAAGGCATGTTGATCGGCTCGGTGAAAGGTTAGAGTGAACATATAAAAGATAAATCAAGGAGGTCTATTTTCATGTCAAATCAAGTGAAAGTTTGGTCGAACGGCGTGCTTGCCGCTATATTAGTCGGGACAGTAACGGTTGCGGGGTGCAGTAAATCCAGCGACTTACCTGCAGCTTCTTCTTCGCCTTCAGGAAGTGCGGTATCGGCATCGCCGAAAACGGAGGAGCCCTATGAACTGAAATTGTTAAAAGCCCAGGACATATCCAAACCTTACGATCCATCGAAAGATGTGGTCAAGCAAACCGTTGAGAAGAAGCTGAACATTAAGATCATTCCCGAAATGGTTGACGTTCAACAGTATAAAACGAAGTTGAATCTGAAGATGTCGAGCGGTGAAATTCCTGATGTTGTACGAATTGATTTTGCCGACGATTTCCAAAAATATTCGCAGCAAGGTGCCTTTGCCGATCTTACGACCCTGATCAATGAAAAAGATACACCGAATATTCTCAAGGAAGTGCCGAAGGAAGTTTTTGAACAGGCGAAAGTAAACGGAAAGATTTACGGTATTCCTTATCAAGGCGGCCCGGGCGCAGGATATCGCTGGAATCTTGTGCTGCGTAAGGATTTTGTGGAGGGTATGGGGGCAAAGGTTCCGAAAACCCTTGATGAATACTACAATTTGTTGAAAAAAAGCAAAGCAGAGAAACCGGACGTGATCCCGCTAGGAGGCTATACGGCACAAATAGGTCAGCAGAAATACGCGAATAATTCTTTTGACCATATTTTCGGTGCGTTTGGTGTGACACCTGGCTTTTTTACCGAGAAGGATGGCAAATTCAGTAATTACGATATCGATCCCAAGATGAGAGAAGCCCTTCAGTATTTGCAAAAAATGTATGCAGAAGGACTTATCGACAAAGAATTCGCAACGATTAAGGAAGAGCAGCTGAGAGCGAAGCTGTATAGCGGTAAGCTGTTCTCTTGGATGGGCTGGTGGTCCACGCCGAACGATTACGATACCCAAGTTGAAACAAACGAGTTAAAGAAAAGCAGTAAACTCGCAGCAGATGGAAAGCTCGCCGATCAGTCCGGTCAACCATATAAATATTTGACTATGACTGATTCGCTTGTAGGTACGGATGGCAAAGCTGTAGCCCCTGCAGGTGCTCCATTCGGCCAAATGCATGCGATCAGCGCTAAGACGAAAGATCCTAAGAAAGTACTGGCTATGATCGAGAACTCGTTATCGCTTGAGAATCAGATGCTTACCGTGTGGGGCATTGAAGGGGAAGACTATAAAATCGATAACGGTAAAATGAGGGTGGTTACCGATCTAATCGATCCCAAGACACAGCAGGATAAGAATGGGAACTTCCGTGGTATTCAAAGCTATCTGTTTGCTCCAGGCCTGAAAGGCTGGCCGCGTTACCTAGAGTCGCTTCCACTCCGCCAGTCACAGGCACTGGATGTCGCAATAAATAATAAGTTCCAAATTACCGATGCTTCCAACTATCTGGATTCCCCAACCAAATTAGCTAAACTAGTGGAGCTGAATACCTTGCGTGATTCTGTCTTTACGCAAATCATTATGGGCGCAGACATCAAGAAGTTTGACGAGTTTGCAGAAAAATGGAAGTCACAGGGAGGCACAAAAATATTAACTGAGCTCGAAGAATCCTTGAAGAAAAAGTCGGGCAAGTAGAAGGAAAGCCTGGCCTTCTTGAAGAAGCTTTAGAAGTGAATGGGAAGCCCCTCGGCCGATGATCATCGGTTGACGGGGCTTTAGCCATCGCACCAGTGAAAGGGATGGGGATGATGGCGATTCAGATACAAAAACGGAACGGCAAATCAGGATTACTGTCAAGGCTCAGTCTTCCGATCTTTGTGTTGATTGTCACCTTCATCGCTTTATTTGCAACGGCGGCTAGTTACATCCTCATCCGGGTTCAGAACGACCATACCCTCAAGATGGCGGAACAGTCGATGAAATTCGTGTATAGGAATATCGAATACCAGTTCGATACAATGAATAATGTAGCAGCTTTTATTTTAAGTAATCAATCGATAGAGAATCTGCTCGAGGCCACTTATCAGGAAACCTTTGAGGCGGCCGATAATTATTACACGCTGGAGACTAACCTGCAGAATCTGTCTTTGTTGTCCCTCTTGAATGACTTCGGGTCTCCTGACATTGCGCAGCAATCCTACGTGGTTTCTCTTGCATTGGAACCTGGGAGCGGGCTTTATAACATGGCGCCAGATGATTTCTACCCGATAACAGGAATCTTCAAGAATGAAGATTTGCAGGGTCAGGAATGGTTTCACCGACTGAGCAGCGGGGAGCGTCAGAACGTATGGTGGGGCCAGAAGAGGGATCCGATGAATGCCGCTATGATCTATTCCGCGAGGAAAAAGACGAGTCTCAAAGACGGTCGCAGCCTCGGTACGGTGATCGTCGGTGCGGATACCCGGAGCATCAAGAGCATGTTTGACAATGCTCATTTGGAGAAGGGCTACCATCTGCTGCTCGATGAAACGAATCAAGTTATCTACAGCGAGCGCTATGAATTTCTCGAAAACGCAGCAAAGTTTCCCTATGTGAGCTCACTGATCGGAGCAAAGGGGTCGATCATAACAAGGATCGATGGAGAAAGGCACAGGGTCATGTTCGAAACATTGAAGAACGGCTGGAAGTTGTTATCGGTCGTTCCAGAGAGCCATTTCAGCCAGTACACCTTCGCGATATCCGCCTTAGGTGTTGCTATAACGTTGATTGCTTTGCTAGTCGCGGGCTTCTGGCTCAGAAGAATCGTTGTGCGGGTCACCGTTCCAATCACCAGACTAGTTAACGCTATCCAGCGTCCAGAAGTTGTGGAATTTAAAATGCCACTTCCTTATCAAAACACAGGAATCTTTGAGGTGGATGAGCTGAACCAAAAGTTCGCTGCCATGCTCGTGACCCTGCATAGTCTGATCGAGAAATCTTTTACCGAAGAGATTGAACGCCGCCAGCTTCAACTGGAGCTGCTGCATGCCCAGATCAACCCTCATTTCTTATATAATACCTTGGATTTAATTAACTGCCGGGCTATTATGGCGGGTGATCAGGAAACGAGCCGGGTCGTTCGTTCACTTGCCAACGTCTTTCGTTACGGCCTGAATCGAGGTCAAACCTGGATTTCCTTGGAAGGTGAGGTCAAGCAGGTTGAAGCCTATCTCCTCATTCAAAAGATGATGATGGATGATCTGAACGTCGATATCCAAGTGCCGGATGAGCTGTTGTCTGCAAATATTGTGCACTTAATTTTGCAGCCTCTGGCTGAAAATGCCATCATTCACGGATTTATCGATCAGCATTCCGGTTGCCGAATCACTATTTCAGCCCGATTAGAGAGGGAGGAGCTTGTGCTGCGTGTCGAAGACAACGGACGAGGCTGCAATGCAGATAAAATGAACCATATGCTTCAGCAGCAGCCTGTGCGTGATGTCGGCACTAAAAATAGCGGCATAGGAACCGGTTACGGTACTATGAATGTACACCGGAGAATCCAATTGCATGTTGGTGAAGCTTATGGTTTGCGTTATATAGGGGTAGACGAGGGAACCTGTGTTGAAGTTGTTCTGCCCTACCATCCGGAGCAGCCGGAATGAAGAAAGGAAGGGTCTGAATGTTCAAGCTGCTGATTGCAGAAGATGTGAAGATCGTTCGTGAAACGTTAGTTCACGCCATTAACTGGCAAGCTTTAGGTATCGATTTGTTAGGTGCCGTTGAGAATGGAGAGGAGGTACTGGCCTGGCTGGACCGCGAGGAACCGGATCTTATCTTGACCGATATTGGGATGCCTAAGATGAATGGCTTGGAATTGATTGAGGCCGTAAAAGCTCGCAATCCGGATATTCGCTGTATTATTTTATCCGGACTCAATGAATTTGAGCATGCCAGGCAGGCCATTAAACTGCAGGTGCTAGACTATGTTCAGAAGCCGATCGACCCGGGTGAGATTGAAAGAGTTCTTGCGCACGGGGTTGAGGTGCTGCGCAAAGAACGGGCCGAGCGTCAAGCCTTGGCTCTCACTGAACAAGCTGCCAAGGACAAACTTCCGAATTTGTCAGAAACGCTGCCGCTTGGGGAATGGTCCGGAAGTTTGAAAAAGAAGAAGCTGGTCGAGCAAGCGATCCAGTATGTGAAAGAAGAATACACGCGCAAGGAATTAGCGTTATCCGATGTCTCCGCTTCAGTTGGATTAAGTGATAAATATTTGAATCTGCTGTTTAAAGAAGTAACCGGTATGACGATCAATCATGCGATCATTCGTCTTCGTATGGAGGAAGCGGCGCGGCTGCTGAAGGATCCCGCCATTAAAATCTACGAGGTTTGCGACTGGATCGGATATACAGACCAGGATCATTTCCGGGAAAGCTTCAAGAAGCAGTATGGTATGACGCCGACCGAGTATCGTAACAAGTTCTTGTAGGGTTCCCAAATAAACAGACACAAGGCGGCTTTAATAAAAGAAAAACCATTTGCAGATGCAAATGGTTTTTCTGTATGCGCATTTTTTTTGGGGAAAAAGATAAGGCTTACGATTAATTATTCGGATAGAATTCTCTCAAAAATGTTATAGATTGGTTTATTAAAGCTTTTAATACATCAACATTGATATCTGCTACTTTATTGATGTACACACACGCTTTTCCTGCCGTATGTATGCCAAAGTCCTTTAATAACTCCTCTCGTTTTGTGTCACCCGTCGCAAAATACAAGCTAATTTTGGCTTTTCGAGGTGAAAATCCAACTAGCGGTGCAACGCCCTCGTGACCGGATTCATATTTATAATGATAGGAGCCAAATCCAATAATACTGGGTCCCCACATCTTCGCTTCATAACCTGTCTCTTCAGTAAAAATATCTAATAATTTATATGCGTCTTCACGCTTCTTAAGGCTTTCGATATTTTCAATAAACTCAAGAACACTACTGTCCGTTTCTTTTGTTTTTTGTTCGTACATAGTAGAAACCACTCCTCGTTCAATTATTACTCCAAAAACTTCATCACATTTTAACGTTTATCAACAGATTATTGCTTGTAACGTTCATTTTACCAAATAAATGCCCCTTTAAGCTATTGAAGCGAAACAAAACGGAGCTCCGCGAATTTTGCGGGCTCCGTTTTCAGAATTATCATCCTTACATAATGGAACAGGATCGGAACATTTTCTTGACATCCGTTATCGCAGTAAGACGATTAAGTTGTCTTCTTGCCCATGACCAGACTTAGAGTGATTGATACATTATTTTCTGTATCCAGAACAACGGTATGAGGATTCTTCATCCCAAAATCATCAAAAGTCACGGAGGTACTGCCCCCAAGATTAATAACATCCTGATTATAAGCAGCATCGGTTTTAAATATTACGTCTTTCGTTATATTTTTAATTGTGAGGGTTCCTAGCATGTCAAAGGAAATTTTCTCACCTTCTTTCCATTCTTTCGGAAAGTTATCGATTGATTTGAGCGTAAACTTGGCTTCAGGGAACGTTTGTGAATTTAAGTATTGCTGACCTTTAATGTGACCGTCCCTTTGGGAATTTCCAGATTGCAGCGTATCGATACCAACGACGGCTTCAGCTTTCATTTTGGCCAGGTCAGTAGTGTTTAATGCCCATTTTCCTGTCACTGTGCTGCCTTCAAAGTTAACTTTTTCCTTGGATGTGGTCACTGAGAAGTAGACTTTAGAATCTGGTTGAATGCTCCAGTCCCCGTTCAATTTTCCTGTATTAACAGCAGCAGCTGATCTGACCTGAGTAGAAGCGCTATTCACAGGTATAGCTTCTCGAATGGTCACATGATTGCCGGCATAGTAATCATAAGCATAATAAGCTCCGCCAATCACAACAAAAGCTCCAACTGCCAACATTGTTAGTTTTAGTTTCATCTTTTTCCCTCCATGTAGATGTAATTTATAAATAGTATTTTATAAAAGAACTGCCTCTGTAACATTACCTCCACTTCATGAACACTACATAACGTAGTGTTTTAGTGTAAAAAAATATTGATTCAACACTATAAAGTGTAGTGTTGATAAAATTGATTTTTATACTAACAATATTATCTGAAAATCTACTGAAAACAACCTTAAAATAACATGAAAGTTTCGATTTTCGTAGGACTTTTATTCGAACTTTGATCCATTAATTCCCGCACCTTCGCGAAATAGCTTTGATGTATAATCATTGTTAGATGAGATGGGGAGGCATGCGCGATGAAATATCACGTAATCAGCAAGCGAACGGGTAACGTAACATCGCTGCTCTATTCAGAAGTAAATGATATGGATTACGATAGCGAAGGGCGAGTTATCGTATTCGGGACCGACCAAGAAACCTATTATTTACTTGCCGATTCGGCATTAATAACAGAGGGTTAATGACGTGTGATTTAGCAGCAATTAACGGAGATATTAACGGGGCTCTGCAGCTATATGCTTGCGAGTTAAACAAATAACGCCAGGTGCAGCGGGATATCCGTTACACTGGCGTTATTATTTGTATTTGAATGATTGAAATCTGAAAATGGAAAAATTTAAAAAAGGGCTTGATATAGGGTATGGGGGTATGGTATATTCTAGATGTGAGGAGGAAATGCTATGGAACAACATGATAAACAAGAATTAAATGAGGACAGTTGCCATTCGGGCAGTGATCGAAAAAGTCATCATTCTGATAAAACAAAAAACAATTTGATTTCAAGGCTCAATCGCATCGAAGGACAAATTCGCGGTGTGAAAGGTCTAATTGAGAAGGATACGTATTGTGACGATGTGTTAAATCAAATTGCTGCGGTTCAATCAGCTTTAAACGGTGTTGGAAAACTGCTTCTCGAGCATCATCTAAACAGCTGTGTGATCGAACGCATTCAAGAAGGCGATAATGAGGTTATTAAAGAACTCATGGTTACCATGAATAAATTAATGAAATAATAAGGGAGAGATTAGAATGCAAACAGTTACACTCAAAGTTGAGGGTATGTCTTGTGGTCATTGCGTGAATTCCGTTGAAGGCGCAGTTAAGAAACTTGGTGCTTCCGGCAAAGTTGATTTGAGTGGTGGTTCCGTTACTGTAGATTTCGATGAGTCTAAAGTTTCATTAGACGCTATTAAAGAAGCAATCGAAGATCAAGGCTATGACGTCGCGAAATAAAGATAAATGAGCCGCTTCATGCGGCTCCAATGTAACACCTATTTTTTTTCAAGAAAATATACCCCGCAGGGGTATATGATATAGGAGGGGCTGAAATGGCGAAACCATTAGAGCAGCAACAAGCGAGTCTGCAAATTACTGGCATGACTTGTGCGGCATGCGCGAACCGGATAGAAAAAGGCTTGAAGAAATTAGAAGGTGTTGCAGATGCCAACGTGAATTTTGCACTTGAGAAAGCTTCTGTAACGTATAATCCGACTCAAATCAGTTTATCTGCCATGGAAGAAAAAATACTCGATTTGGGTTACAACACTGTAAAGGATGCGGTTGATTTTAATATCGTTGGCATGACCTGCGCAGCATGCTCTACACGTATTGAAAAGGGATTAAATAAAATGCCGGGGGTCAGTAAAGCAACCGTTAACCTTGCATTAGAAACTGCCCATGTTGAGTTTAGCGCTGCCGAAGTTTCTGTAAGCGATATGGTTAACAAAGTTGATCAACTGGGATACAAAGCCATACGTAAAGAGGAATTGACGGCTGAAGGTGATTATAAGCAAAAGGAGATACGCAACAAGAAAATACAGCTCGCAGTATCGGCAATCCTTTCGTTTCCACTTCTGTGGGCAATGGTGAGCCACTTTACATTTACATCGTGGATTTACTTGCCAGAGTTCTTGATGAATCCATGGGTGCAGCTTGTGCTTGCGACGCCAGTACAGTTTATTATCGGTCGTCAATTTTATGTAGGGGCATACAAAGCCCTTCGTAATAAAAGCGCTAATATGGATGTGCTTGTTTCTCTCGGAACATCAGCCGCGTACTTCTATAGTCTATACCTAACGCTTCAGTGGGCAACTTCTGCTGATATCCACCACCATGCGCCAGATATGTATTACGAAACTAGCGCAATTCTTATTACTTTGATTATCTTAGGGAAATTATTTGAAGTGTTGGCAAAAGGGAGAACTTCTGAAGCCATCAAGAAATTGATGGGGCTTCAAGCGAAAACAGCGTTAGTCATTCGGAATGGTGAAGAAATGGCTATACCCGTTGAAGAAGTTGTCATTGGGGACATTGTTCTTGTAAAGCCGGGTGAGAAGATCCCAGTCGACGGTGTAGTTGTAGACGGTCTGTCGGCTGTTGATGAATCCATGCTTACGGGGGAAAGTATCCCTGTGGAGAAAAAAGCCAGTGACGCCGTTATTGGCGCTACAGTTAATAAAAACGGCAGCTTAAAAATAAAAGCAACCCGTGTTGGGAAAGAGACAGCTCTCGCTCAAATTATCAAAGTTGTAGAAGAAGCTCAAGGTTCTAAAGCGCCTATTCAGCGTATCGCTGACGTGATCTCGGGTATCTTTGTCCCGATTGTTGTAGGAATTGCTGTTGTAACATTTCTGATTTGGTATGTCTGGGTTGCTCCTGGCGAGTTTGCAACTGCGCTGGAAAAGGCTATTGCGGTCCTTGTCATTGCTTGCCCTTGTGCTCTAGGACTTGCAACACCAACATCGATTATGGCCGGATCCGGTCGCGCGGCGGAATTTGGCATTCTATTTAAGGGCGGGGAACATTTAGAATCGATGCAAAAAGTGCAAACTATTGTGCTTGATAAAACGGGTACGGTAACTAAAGGCAAACCGGAACTTACAGATGTTCAAATTGAAAACATGGATGAAGAGGATACAATTCTTAGACTAATCGGCTCTGCCGAAAAACAATCGGAGCATCCGCTTGCTGAAGCGATTGTTGCTGGGATTGTTGCAAAAGGTATCTTACTGACCGCTACTGAGCAATTTGAAGCTATTCCCGGCTACGGAATTCGAGCCATCGTAGAAGGCAAGGAAGTGCTGGTTGGAACCCGTAAGCTCCTGCAGCGTGAAGCCATCGACTTCGGTAAAGCAGATACTGCTATGGAAAAGCTCGAATCTGATGGTAAAACCGCTATGCTCGTAGCGGTGGATAATAAGTACGCAGGTATGGTAGCCGTAGCGGATACGATCAAAGACACATCGAAAGAAGCAGTCTCTCGCTTAAAACAAATGGGCATCGATGTCATCATGATGACTGGTGACAACAAACGAACAGCACATGCAATAGCGCAGCAAGTTGGCATCGATCATGTTCTCGCGGAAGTTCTTCCGGAAGGCAAAGCCGAAGAAGTGAAGAAGCTTCAAGGACAAGGAAAGATAGTGGCCATGGTGGGTGATGGCATCAACGATGCTCCTGCTCTTGCGACTGCTGACGTCGGCATAGCTATCGGCACCGGCACTGACATCGCGATGGAAGCAGCAGACGTGACTCTGATGCGCGGAGAACTTACAAGTATTACAGACGCCATTTATATGAGCCGTAAAACGATGACGAACATTAAACAGAACCTGTTTTGGGCACTGGGTTACAATACGCTCGGGATTCCGATTGCGGCACTTGGACTCTTGGCACCCTGGGTAGCTGGAGCTGCAATGGCACTCAGCTCAGTATCAGTTGTGTTAAACGCTCTACGCTTGCAACGAGTGAAGTTATGAAGACAATTTTAATCGTTGATGATGAAGAAAAAATTCGTGAAGTTGTTGCATCCTATTTGCAAAATGAAGGATATGCTATTATTCAATCCGGTACAGGGAACAAAGCACTTGAACTCGTTCGTGGCGGAAATGTTGATCTTGTTATTTTGGATCTGATGCTTCCGGACATATCCGGGGAAGATGTATGCAGAGCGATACGGCAGTTTTCTCCTGTTCCTGTCCTCATGCTAACAGCGAAGGTTTCTGAAGATGATCGCGTCCAAGGATTAACACTTGGTGCTGATGATTATGTCGTGAAGCCATTTAGCCCACGTGAATTAACAGCAAGAGTAAAAGCCATTTTGCGTCGCACGCAAGATGATACGCTTCTTGCAGAAATCATCTCGTTTCATAATGACGACCTTGTCATTCGACCGATGAAACATGAAGTTTATAAAATTGGGAATCTGATAAGTCTGACTCCAAATGAATATAAATTGCTTTTGATTTTGGCACATCATCCAAACCGAACCTTTACACGGGAGGAATTAATTGAAAAAGTGCTCGGTTTTGATTTTGAAGGCGATACTCGCTCGATCGATCAGCATGTCAAAAACCTCCGTCAAAAGATAGAGTCTGATCCCAAAAAGCCTCAATACATTGTTACCGTCTTTTCCGTTGGTTACCGGTTTACTGGAGGCGAATCAACATGAAAGGATTATACGCACGAATCGTCATCGCATTTATTGGCGTAGCCTCCGGTGTCTTGCTCATCTCAACGATAGCGTTTATCTTAGAGACACATTACCACTTCTCCTTGTATCAACACCAAGCTATGGATATGAACTCTCCAGCATTTGATACACATTTTGAGCAGGCATTAGTACAGTCTGTTCTTTGGTCTGCCATTTTGGGTATTTTGCTCTCGGTTCTGTTAAGTCTATTTGTCGCTAAGAGGCTCACAGCCCCTCTCATACACATGAAAAAGGTTGCAGAGCGAATGGCAAATGGAGAGCTTGGAGCAAGAACGACAGTCAAAGGCAATGACGAGATTGCCGATCTAGGGGGCTCCCTTAATCATCTTGCTGAGCAGCTCATGCACCAGGAGCAGTTACGTAAAACGATGACTGCCGATGTGGCGCATGAATTACGAACGCCGCTTACAACACTTAAAAGTCATATGGAAGCGATGATTGATGGCGTTTGGGTGCCAACTCCCCAGCGCCTAGAATCATGTTATGAGGAGATTGAACGTTTGCGGTTCCTTGTTGGTGATTTAGAGCAATTAACGGAGCTGGAGTCCCCACATTTTAAGCTGAAGCTGCATGAAGAAAATGTTTCAGCAATAGTTCATCGTAATATCGAAGCGAGCCGGGCCTCTTTTGATCAAAAGGGAGTTAATCTTTTTTTTGAAGGTTTAACAAATGTAGAGGCTACCTTGGATAGACAGCGATTAGGTCAAATTGTGGTGAACCTTTTAACGAATGCACTAAAGTTTACGCCCCAAGGGGGAAAAGTATCTGTTGAAGTGAAGGAAGAACAACACGCGGTGGTTATTATTGTATCGGATACTGGGATTGGTATGAATAAAGATGATCTACGTTTTGTATTTGAACGTTTTTACCGTGTAGAAAAATCCCGCGATCGTAAATCTGGAGGGAGTGGGATTGGATTAACGATTGTAAAAAAAATGGTGGAAGCACATGGAGGAACTATTCGAATGGAAAGTCGGGTTGGTGAAGGAACATCTGTAGAGATACATTTCCCTAAGCTTTAGTACCGATCCTCACAAGATCTACACAAGTACCTTTTATAATAAGGTTATAAAAAGAGATTTTGAGCTTCACTCAAAGATCCCTATATTAGGAGGAAATCATGAAAAAAGTAGCGGTTTCAATTTTACTTACGGCTGCACTCTTAACGGCATGCGGAAAATCAGGCAGTTCAATGGACCATTCTTCGCATAGCGAGATGGCAAAAGAGGCTGACTCGAAGCAAGAAGGAAATGTCCAGACTCAGTTTAAGCTTTCTACCGATAAACCGCAGCCGAACCAAGATACGGCGATTACGATTAAGATTCAGGACAAAAACGGCAAACCAATCGATAAGTTGGATACAGTCCATGAAAAACAGATGCACCTTATCATTGTAAGTAAGGATTTGTCATTCTTTAACCACATTCACCCTGATAATAAAGGAAACGGCGAGTTTACAGTTACGACTCAATTTCCAACAGCTGGCGATTACAAGGTGATTGCAGATATAACGCCAACCGGTATGGGGGCAATGAATAAGAGTCAGTGGTTTACAATCCAAGGAAACGTACCGGCACCAAGAGCCATTGATCCCGATGCAACACTAACTAAAGTGGTTGACGGTAAGGAAGTCACGTTGTCTATTGATCACCTTATGGCCAACATGGAGCTAAACTTGAACTTCAATATTAAAGACGCTAAGACGAAGCAGCCTGTAACAGACCTACAGCCGTACCTAGGAGCTGTAGGACACGTAGTGATCTTAACCCAAGATGCAGAAAACTATCTGCACGTGCATCCGACAGAGGAAAAGGCGTCAGGACCGGATGCCAAATTTATGACGACGTTCCCGCATAGCGGTGTATATAAGATTTGGGGACAATTCCAGCAAAATGGTAAAGTATTTACCGTACCGTTTGTTGTAAAAGTACCGTAATGTGATTGTAGTCCAGTTTCCTCAACTGGGCTATTCGACATTTTGGAGACCTGACAGGTGGGGTGTCTTTTTCATAAACATGGTTATTTTTTTACAACGATTGCATTTCCTTTTACAGCGTCATAATAAATATTAGATACCACTTCCGCTAATAGGTCGGCAGTTCGGTAAGATTCAGCTAA
The DNA here is from genome assembly GCF_059692155.1 of Paenibacillus sp. JT22N1. Lineage (NCBI taxonomy): Bacteria > Bacillati > Bacillota > Bacilli > Caryophanales > Paenibacillaceae > Paenibacillus > Paenibacillus sp. JT22N1. Next base: position 565,167 of record NZ_JCAUAW010000002.1, on the reverse strand, counting down.
TGTATTTTCCACTCCACCTATTTCTATTAATGTGCTATTCGGGTTCATAGATTGGTTGTACTCACCATTGCCATTAGCGTGTTTCTGATAAATCCCTTTCGAAATCCCTGGGTATTTTGCATTTAACTGATCATGAATCTTCTTTGTAAATTCCAAATTTTTTCCCCAATTAGGGTTCTTTTCACCAATGACAAAATAAATTTGCGCATAATCTTTCCCATTAATCCTTTTTGTTGTTTTTGAACGCTTCTGTGAATCTCTATGTATATCGAATAAATAATTGATGTTTGGATGAGAATTAAATGCTTCTTGTACGGTTTTTTTAGAGTATTTATACGAACTGGGGTAATTAAAATCTTTTACTGAAGAAGGATAATCTTTATCAGAATGCAATGTTGTTACTCCACGCTTTTCAAGTTTTTGCTTAATTCTTTCCCCTACAAGCGTTATGTTTTTATTCTGATCTAGTGCAAAATCAGGGTTTTTAACTCCTTTTAGCTCAGGTAACCAAGACTCTCGGTTATGGGTGTGATAAATGAGAACAGCTTTACGTTTTGAAGTCATTGCTTCTTTACTAGGTGGCTCAGTTTGTTCCTTCTGTTGGTCGTTACTTTTTTCTGTTTCTAGTGGGGATGAGGGGTTCGTTTTAAGTGCATCGACGGGTACATCGTTAATATCCAACGGGTAATCAATATCAGATGTGTTTTCACCAACTAATAATTTTGAATTTTCATTATGAACATCTTGGGTAATAGAAATGCTAAGGAAAATAAAAAGAGTGAATGAAAATACAGATAAAAACAAAATTATTCGGGAATTTATAGCTATGTCACAAAGAAATCGTTTTATTTTATGATACACGCTATACCAATTCATTGTTTGTTCCTCCGGGTAATTTTTGAATCTATTAACTATTCTATGAGGAATAAACGAATGATAGAACTTAAGGGGTTTTGTTAATATAAAAGGGCTTATCAAGAAAAGGGGAAAGAAAATGAAATATAAAGTTAATCTCGTTTCTTTAATTATCGCAGCCTCATTAATGCTATCCGCTTGCTCTGCTTCTAAAGTGTCAATGGAGCATATACACGGTTTGGGTTATAGTACTGATGGAAAACAAATTATGATTCCTGCGCATACAGGCTTGGTTGTTTACTCGGGTAGTAAATGGAGCCATGTCGATGCTCCGAAAAATGATTATATGGGCTTTGTCGCAGTTGATAATGGTTTTTATAGCAGTGGTCATCCCGGGGTTGGTTCTAACCTGAAAAACCCCATAGGAATCGTGAAGAGTCCCGATATGGGGAAAACAATAACGAAACTCGATTTGGAGGGAAACAGCGATTTCTATGGAATGACAGTAGGTTATAAGACTCATACCATTTATGTATTTAATGCACAACCCAATCCAAAGATGAAATCGGCAGGATTGTATTATACAAAAGATGATGCAAAAACGTGGAGTAAATCAGAAATGAACGGTTTTTCTGGAGAACCTTTAACCTTGGCAACTCATCCAACCGACGATAAGGTGATAGCACTCGGATCCAAGGAAGGACTATATCTTTCCAATGATTCTGGAAATCACTTCGAAAAGTTGTTCCCGGGACTAGTTGTAGCATCTTCAGCATTTAGTAATAACGGTGAATTGTTTGTAGCGGCGGCTAACTCTCCGACGATGTTTCAATTCAATATAAGCAGTAAAGAAAAGAAAGAAATCAAACTTCCTACCTTGGAAAAAGGGGATGCCATTTCTTATATTGCTCAAAATCCTACTGACTCGAATGAAATCGTGTTGGCAACTTTCAATAAAGATATATTTATGAGCAAAGATGTTGGAGTGAAATGGACCAAAATTGCCGATAAGGGCAATGGAATTTCGAAATAATAGTGAAAAAAATTGAGGGGCTCAGCATAGCGAAATAAACTGAAATCGCAAACCCACTTAGCCCGTGCTTTAAATGCCGTTGGCGTTGCGAAACAGCTATTTGCAGAACAAAATATCGAAGTAAACATCGAGGACGAGCTGCTACATAATGTAGGAGAACGACGGGAAAGAGGCTTGGCTAAACTTCAAGAAATTGACGGTAACCATGGCGACGCGGTTGTTGATTCACTTGCCGATATTGCCCCACTATTAGCTGAACAAATCATCGATTTTGCGTTTGGTGAAATCTACAGCCGCTCAGGATTAAATCCTAAACAACGTCAACTCGTCACGATAGGAGCCTTAACTGCTCAAGGTGGATGTGAGCCGCAATTGCGTGTTCATCTCAATGCCGCAATTCGTGTAGGTCTAACGAGAGAAGAAATTATTGAGGCACTGCTACAATGCTCCCCTTACACGGGATTTCCTAAGGTGTTAAACGCAATAACCGTTGCGAAAGAGATCTTCTTATCGCATTAATTTTGACTCCATTAGGGCTGCCATTTGGCGGCTCCTCTTTTTTTATTCATTCTATAAGGCTTACCATGTCTAGTTCCTGTGGCATATGCTACAGGTTTTTTTATAGTTTGACATGCAACTAAATAGTTGCATATAATAGAGGCATGGACAAACTTTTTAAAGCACTTGCAGATGGAACACGCAGAGAATTACTCGATCTCTTGTTCATGAATAACGGACAATCCTTAGCAGAACTCTGTAAACAAATGACAATGAGTCGTCAAGCTGTTACGAAGCACCTTTTGCTGCTGGAAGAGGCAAATTTAGTTACTATCGTTTGGCAAGGCCGTGAAAAGCTGCATTATCTTAACCCTGTACCTATCGGGGAAATTTATCAGCGCTGGATCGGCAAGTTTGAGCGTCACCGGATCGAGGCATTAAACACACTAAAGCAAGCCTTAGAGGAGGGTACTAATCATGAATAAAACTTCATTCGTTTATACGACTTACATTGCAACTACGCCCGAGAAGCTTTGGGCAGCCCTAACTACCAGTGAATTCACCAAGCAGTATTTTTTCGGTCGTGAAATCGTCTCGGATTGGCAAGTTGGATCCAGCTTTAAATTGATGAATAAAGATAAAGTTGAACATTATGGTGAAGTTCTTGTATATGAGCCGTATCGATTACTAACAATTACCTGGAGCGTCAAGGACGTTGAAGTAGAGCGAATGTCTACGGTTACTTATGAATTAACACCCATGGACGCTACTGTAAAACTGTCGCTCCGACACGAGGAATTATTAGAAAAGGATATTCGTAAAGATGAAGGCAAGATTGAAGGATTTAATAATGGCTGGCCTGTTATTCTAAGCAATTTAAAGAGCCTTCTTGAAACAGGCAAAACTCTGGCAGCCTTTTAGTTTAACATTTGGTTTAGGATAAACCTCGGAGGGCGTCTTTGGGGTCGCTCTTCGAAGGACAGTTGTCAATCTGTTACTGATACAATTAGATCTAAGGAGAGGTGAACAAATTGGAGTCAAATCAAGCGAATTACTCCGTTAACCATGCAGGTGCATTTTCGAATTTTGGAAACGTCACAGAAGGAATGCTAAAAGGAAAAATCTTTCTAAAAGATTCGTTACAACTTACGAGTATGGAAGTTTCACTCAATAATCTGCCGCCAAAGGCGGGAGTCCCCTTCTATCACAAACACCAAGAAAATGAGGAACTCTACATCTTTCTTAAAGGACAAGGTCAATTTCAAGTGGACGGAAACGAATTTGATGTATTCGAAGGAACTTCCGTTCGAATCGCTCCTGACGGAGTGAGAGTGTTGCAGAATACGTCCGCTTCGGAAGACCTGTATTTTATCGTTATTCAAGCCAAAGAGAACAGCCTTACCCAATGGGTGGAGAAAGACGGGATAATCCTGGAACAACCTGTCGAATGGGGGAAGAGCGTTGAGTAATTCTCGGAATTAATTGTGTGGATTGAACCGGATGCCGCCACCATGTAAGATAGAGCACATACTGTAGCAAGAGGAAAGGTGCATCCATGTGGACGTATACCGTAAATTTAGTTCGTGATTTATCTCCTGGCGTGAAGCGGTTCATCGCGACCGAGAGCTTGTTTGGCATCGGAGTAGGAATCTTCAGCCTCATCCTGAATTTACATCTCTTGAACCTCGGCTTCTCCAAAGGTGACATCGGTAGAATAACGTCGCTGGGGGCGTTGACAATTGGCCTGGCCAGTCTGCCTGCGGGTTTCATCGTGAAGAGCGTCGGCCGCAAAACGATGCTCGTCACAGGCATGCTCCTGGCATTCCTGTCGCTCGCGCTCTTTGGCTTCGGAACCAGCCTTAGCGCGGTTACCGTCGCACAGCTTATCTGGTCGCTCGGCATTACGGCGATCGTGAACTCCGAAATTCAGTTGATCTTCCAATATTGCCGTAGCAAGAAAGAAGAGACGAGCGCGTATTCGTTGCTGTTCGCCGTATTTACGTTTTTTACCGGCCTCGGCACATGGCTCGGCGGCTACCTGCCGGATTGGCTGCCCGGGCATACGACGTTGTACCAATATGCATTCTTCGTTGCCGGCGGATGCTTGGCGCTCTCAGGTATTTTACGGGGATTGTTGCTTCCTTCTACACATGCAAGAGTGAAAGATGCTGCGGCAGCAAAGATCAGCGATGTTCAACCAGCGAAGCCTTCGGACCGTCCGAAGCGAGGGCATGCGATGTATTTTCTGCTGCTGCTTTCGCTGCTTATTTTCAACTCCGGATTTACGTTCGGGCTGCTTAGCCCGTTCCTGAACGTCATCCTGAAATTCCGGTTTCAGATGGAGGACGGCAACATCTCCAGTTTGCTCGCGTTGTCCGGATTTTTCTTCTTTCTCGGCTCGATCGTTATGCCGTACGTTGTAGAGAGATGGGGCAGCCGCAGGACGTTTGTGTTCCTGTTTCTGTATAACATGTTTGTCGTGGCTTTGATGGCGCTCGCCATGCCGCCCTACGTATTTGCGGTACTGCTGCTCATTCGCGGAACGGGTTTCACGATGTTAAACAACTTGATGGACAGCGAATGCATGTCGGCTGTTCCCGAAGAAGACCGCAACTTGTTCGCAGTCATGCGGACGGTATCGCGCAGCATCGGCAACACTATCGCCTCTTACTGGGCGGGCTATATTTTGGCTGGAAATCATTATTCGCTGCCCTTCCTTCTTACGGCGGTTGCCATACTGGCGGGTTATGCCGTATATGCGTGGTTCGTGCAGGGCATGCTGGATCGGAGACTGCAAGGACAGTCTTGACGTGGACGTGAATGTCATTCCTTTGGGTGTTACGAAGTTCAATTTGCAAGACTCAAGTTAACATATTTTATTCACTAACAATTATTCATCAGATTTCACACAAAAATGCAGCGTCCCCTAGGATGCTGCATTTTTATTTTCTCTGCACAATCCAGCTCGATGCCAAAGACAGCAAAAAAGCCACTTTTAGAAGCAGCTAGTCCGGCGAAGGCGATACCCATTGTCTTCGACACTCTGGACGCCGGCATGATGGCGGGAATGGATGCCCACACCTGAGGTGCCGTGAACGCTGCGCTGACGCCAGCGAGGAAGCGGAATAGGCACATCGTCCAGAAGCTGTCGGCGAAGCCACACAGGATTGTTGAGGCGGAGAATCCGAGTAAGCCGCTCAGCAGAACGGTTCTTCGGTTCCAGCCGTCGGACAGAGGCCCGGCGATCAAGGCGAATAAGGCCGAGCCTAGCGTGTAGGCGCCAAGCATCCACCCGGCGATTCCCGTCGTTACGCCGAATTGTGTTTGAAGCGTCGGGAGCAAGGGCGAGATGAGGTACGTATCGGTTCCGATCATAAACTAACACTTATTAATCAAAAAAAATCGATTATGTGATTGCAATCTGATTTGCATTGGTATATATTGTTATTAAATCAAAAATATTTGATTAATGAATCGGGTGAAAACAATGAAAACCATAATACCAATACATGAAGTGAAGAAAAATACTTCACCGAACGACTCATTTTTTGAAACGTATGAGGCAAAGTTTAAAGCCCTGGCGGATCGCAAGAGATTGCAAATCATGTATGAGTTAACACAGCGGGGAAAAACGTGCGTTTGCGACCTATGCGATATCGTGGAAATGGCTCAATCCAAGCTGTCTTATCACTTGAAGATCCTTTTAGACGCCAATCTAATTACAAAAGAAATCATTGGCACCTGGAGCTATTACGAAATCAATAATTCTGAAGTGAACGGATTGCTTTCAGAAGAGCTATGCTGCATTTTTAGACCGAGTCGCACTTAAATTTTTTTAGACTTTATATCAATTTTTTTTGATGTATATATCAATATATTTTGATTAAGGAGTGGTTTTACATGTTATTTCACGATATCAATCCACAACTGATGTATGTAGAACAGCAAGGCAAACAAGTAATCATAGCAAAGGAGGTCCAAGGTCAGGGGCAAAAACAATTTAACTTTAGTCTCAAAAAGTTCGTAAGGTTATTCCGGATTAACAAAAATCAAAGCGATTGCTGTGCATGTGCTTGCTCCTAAAAAGTAAGTAAGTTTACGTCTTTCGAAAATATCTAACGTCTTAAATGGATGATAAAGTAAACTATTATTGGAGGTATTATCAATGAGTGGAAATACAGTTCAATCTAAGGCGAAATTACCAGTAGCGATCATAGGTGCTGGACCTGTTGGCCTCGCAGCAGCGGCACATTTAGTTACTAGAGGTGAATCCTTTGTATTGTTTGATGCAGGAAATGCGGTGGGGGCTAGTGTCCTAAAATGGGCTCATGTTCGTCTCTTTTCTCAATGGGAATTCAATATAGATAAAGCAGCGAGGCAGCTACTATCTTCACATGGTTGGATAGCTCCGAATCATTCGGAAATCCCTACTGGATTAGAGATGGTTGAGAACTATTTTAAGCCTTTCGCCGAGTTACCTGAAATCAAACCTTTCATAAATTTGAATGCTAAAGTGACCGCGGTGAGCCGAAAAGGCCTAAATAAGGTGAAAACACATGGACGCGACGATCTTCCGTTTGTCTTGCATGTTGAGAAAAATGGGGAGCGCTTCTCGGTTGAGGCCAAAGCTGTTATCGATGCTTCGGGTACCTGGACCAGTCCGAATCCAGTCATTTCTGAAGGTGTATGGACAACTGAGGAACAAAATTTAAGTAAACAAGTATTTTACGGTATCCCCGATGTTCTTGGTAAGCATAAAAATCGCTATAGTGGAAAGAAAGTTCTTGTTGTTGGTAGTGGTCATCCCGCGATCAATACACTTTTGGAACTCGGGGAGCTTAAGGGGCAGGTACAGGAGACTGAAATTGTTTACGGGGGGCGGGATCAAGATCAGCTAGCTGCGAGAGGAGAACTCGGAACGCGTATTCAGAAGCTAGTTGAATCAGGTAAAGTTAAAGTGATGACGCCATTTCATATTCAAGAATTAAAAAAGGATGGGGAAAAAATTCAGGTTATTGGTTCTTTAAATAGCGAATTGGCCCAAATTGATGCGGTTGATGAAATCATTTCGAATACAGGATCACGTCCTGATTTTTCGTTCTTAAGAGAAGTTAGGGTGATTGCAGATCCAGGCTTGGAAAGCGTGTCCCAGTTAGCGCCTCTAATAGATCCGAATGTTCATAGCTGCGGTACGGTTAGACCACACGGTGAGAATGAGCTAAGACAACCAGAGAAGGACTTTTATATTGTTGGATCTAAGAGCTATGGTAGAGCACCGACTTTCTTGATGGCGACAGGGTATGAACAAGTGAGATCCGTTGTTGCAGCTTTAGTCGGCGATCGTGAAGCAGCTGAGAGGGTTGAACTTGAACTGCCTGAAACGGGAGTATGTAGTGTCCAAAGTAGCTCATGCTGTGAACCTGAAAAAACTGAAGCAACTGTAGTGAAATCTGATGAAGTAAGTTCATGTTGTTCACGAATTGCCAAACCGGTGGCATCGACATCTTCATGCTGCAGCTAGATTACATCGGCGTTGTTTTAAGGGCAATGCCGCTTTTTATTTTGAAATTAGTGATGAGCATACCGGTTTACTTAACTGCTCTTGGTCGTATTTCGCACACAAATAATACCGGGTATGGTTAGCGTTAACAGATTCGAAGACTCTTGCGAAATGGTACTGGATAATGATTTTAAACCGGTCGTTGGTCATAAATTTCAGTTTCGGACCGAGCCGAATAAGTGGGTTGGTTTGCGGGGGCGGTCGTTTGGGCTGGCATCTGGATTGGAATTACGATGCTGCTGGCGTGCCTAGCACATTTCAGGGTCAAAGATCCGATCGGCAAAACGATGCGGCCATCGTGTTTGCTGTGCTAAACATCATTCTAATAATCATTCATGCAGGCGATCTGCTGCATCCCTTTTCATAATTAATGAAGCAACATTCCGAATCATTCTCGAATGAATCGGGATGTTTTTTAGTTTCGGTATAGCACCATTTGCAGGAAATTTCGGTTGACGTAGGACTGCGGACGGAACCAGCCGCATATACACTTGATAAAAGCTCCATCCGTCTGAGACTGGACCCACATATTCCTGTTATTCTAGAGAAAATTGTGCAGGAATCGGAGCTGACGTGAAGAATAGAAAAATAACTAATCGATTTGAATCGATCAAAGAAATGCTCATCTTTTCGAGAGAAACATTTCCTTGTTTATAAGCGAAGGATGATCTCAACGATGCTTACTCCTGAAGATATGGTAGACCTTAAGCCTGTTGTCATTCATCTCAGTGACTACGGAGGAACACCGAATTCGAGGGAAGATACGGTAATCCCCATGCGGCAAGCACTTGAAGCCGCGTCCCATATCAATGGGCCGGTTGTAGTGAATTGCTCGAAGGGAAGGTATGACTTCTACGACGAACATGCAGCCAGATTACCGTATTATATCTCCAACACGACCAGTGAGGAAGAAAATCCGGATGTCACGAAAACGATCGGCATTCTAATCAAAGGGTTAAATAATGTCACACTCGAGGGCAATGGCTCCTTATTCGTCTTTCATAGCAAGATAACGATGTTCGTACTAGACGGGTGCGAGAATGTCACGATCCGTAACCTTAATACGGACTACGAACATCCGACCGTTGTGGAGATGAAAGTGGAGGCTGTAGGAAACGGTTATCTGGATGTCAGGGTCCATCATCACAGCCACTATGACATTCAAAATGGCAAGCTTCTTTGGAAGAGTGATGATTGGAGCTTCAGCAGTGGTCCTATGCAGGCTTACGATCATACGTCCAATACGACATGGCGGATCGATAATCTGACAGATCTGGCATTATACGTAGAGGAGCTTGAACCAAAATGGTTGCGGTTCCATTATGGTGATGGCTACATACCCTTTACGGCACCCGGCTGGATTCTGCAGACACGCGACGGCATACGAAATCAGGTTGGTGCATTCGTCCTCAGGAGCAAGAATACCGCCTGGCGAAATGTAGGCATGCACTTTATGCACGGACTAGGCATCGTTTGCCAATTCAGTGAGAACATATCGTTCGATAGCATGAACGTGATGCCGCGTCCAGAGACTGGACGCACCGTCGCGGCTTTCGCAGATTGCATTCATGTATCAAGCTGCCGTGGGACGATAAGGGTTGCGAACAGCAGGTTCATCGGGGCTCACGACGATGCAATCAACGTACACGGTACGCATCTGCGTGTGGTAGAGAAAGTCGCTCCGAATCAGGTGCTTCTTAGATTTATGCATGCACAGAGCTTTGGGTATGACGCCTTCTTCCCCGGAGATGAGATCGAATTCGTGCGTGCTGGCTCACTTAGAGCTTATGCCGGCGCTAAGGTTTCCTCTGCCAAGCTCGTTAACCCACGTGAGATTCTAGTGACACTAGAAGGTCTTGCGCCGGAAGGAATACTAGATGACGTGACATGGACGCCGGAAGTTGAGATTGTAAACAATTATATGGCCCGGATTCCGACTCGCGGTGTATTGGTGACAACACGTAAAAGGGTATTGATCGCAGACAATGTTTTCGAGCGCATGACTATGAGCGCTATCCTAGTCGCCGACGATGCTGAGAATTGGTATGAATCCGGTAGAGTGGAGGATCTGATGATCCGCAACAATGTATTCGTCGAATGCGGAGAATCCGTGCACCCCGTTATTTCCATCGCCCCGGAGAATACGGAGGTACGGTCTGAGCATCCCGTTCATCAGAATATTGTTATCGAGTGCAATCGGTTTGAGATGCAGGACGCAGCGGTGTTGGATGCCAAGAGTACGCGACACTTGACATTTGCCGATAATACGATCGCTAGTTCCGTCAAGTTGCTGCAATCCCTTATGATAACCGACGTGATTAGCCTAACAGCATGCAGCGATGTGACAATCAAGGACAACGTTTTCGCCGGCGAAGGCTTGAACCGATCCATCCGATTAGGAATGATGGCACCGTCAGCCGTATTGGTCCAACCGGCACAACAGTTAAAAGTGATCGGAAGAAAGGATATATAGGTTCTACTTGTTTAAGTGACCTTCGAACAATGCATTAAGCCTTCTCAGTGAGGGCTTTTTTATATTGAGGACATAACTTGCGGCTACTTATAGCTGCGGAGAACCAAAGCAACCGAGTAGCCTACAGTTAACTTAAAGTAACTTAGTTTACATTTATTCACTCCTTCTCATGACAGGAATCATTATCTATAATTGAAAATGTTAGATGATCGGAGGTGAATGACGAATGATTTACGAATTGAGAATTTATACGATTCTTCCAGGCAGGATCGATGCGATTCGAGAGCGTTTTTCCGATCATACGCTTGGTATTTTTGCCAGACTCGGCATGCAGGTGTGTGATTTCTGGGAGGATTTGGAGGAACAACCCAAGCTATATTACACGATGAAATACGAAAGCATGGAAGAACGGACAAGACAGTGGGAAACCTTCTCTCAGGACAAGGAATGGAACGAAGTGAAGCAAAAATCCGAGCAGGACGGAAAAATTGTTGAACACGTCGAGCAGATTTTTATGAAACGATCGGATTATTTTAAAGTATAGATAGGAAAATAGCCAATGGTGGCAAGGCTCCGTAAACATACGCACGGTAACGGCATTGCTGTAGCATAGACGTTAAACAATAATTAACAAATTGGTGTGGAAGTAGGAGGAGATATACTCATGAGATATCGTAAACTGGGCAAGAATGGTCCGGAAATTTCAGTTATTGGCTTCGGCTCCTGGGCAATCGGTGGAGGAGGCTGGGCAAGCGCTTGGGGCAACCAGGACGATGAGCTTTCAGCCGAAAGCGTGCGCGTTGCTTTGTACAACGGGATCAACTTTTTTGACACTGCGGCTGTCTATGGTCTGGGCCATTCAGAGGAAGTTATCGGGAAAGCGTTGAAGGGCGACCGTGATAAAGTGGTGTTGGCGACCAAATGCGGTCTGGTTTGGGACGAGAACAAAAACATTTCCAAGAACGGAGCCTATGACTCCATCCTTCGCGAAGCGGAAGCATCGCTGCGTCGTCTCGGTACTGATTATATCGATTTGTATCAAATGCACTGGCCGGATACGGATGCAAAAGCTCCGGCGGAAGAGACTATGCGCGCCATGGATAAGCTCGTACAAGATGGCAAAGTACGTTATGTAGGTGTAAGCAATTACAATGTTTCTTTATTGGAAGCGTCGCTTTCCGTAAGACATGTTGATTCTCTTCAGCCGCCGTATTCCATCCTGAGGCCTGCCGTTGAGAAGGAGATTCTGCCGTTTTGTCTGGAGAAAGGAATCGGTGTCGTTGCCTACAGCCCGCTAACTTCAGGTCTCCTGTCAGGAAATTATACCTACGACACCAAATTCTCAGATGACGATTGGCGCTCCCGCAACGCTGCACATACCGGAGAGGGTTTGAGGAAAAACGTGGACCGCGTCGAGAAGCTGAAAGTTATCGCGAGCCGGTACGGCATGACCATGCCTCAGCTTGCCATCGCATATGATCTCGCCCATCCGGCTTTGACCAGCGCTCTAGTAGGCGTTCGCAAGCCGAGTCACATCTTAAGCGTACTGCCGGCCGTCGATCAGACTTTGGATGAGGCTACACTTGCGGAAATTCGCAAAATAGCTGTCGAATAAGGCTTGACACGCTCTGCTAAAGATATAGGTGAGGAGAGAACTGGATGAAGTGCCAATGCACTTCATGACAATGAGGGGAGAGTCTTTATGAACATTGATTTGAGAGGTCAAACAGCACTTATTACCGGGGCTTCGGGACAACTTGGCCGTGTCATGGCCCGAACATTGGCTCTATGTGGCGCGGATATTGTCATTCACTACATGCAGAATGAGTTGAAGGCGGCCGAGTTACAGGCTGAGATCGAAGCAATCGGGCGCCGTGCTGTTACTGTTCAAGCCGATGTGACCAAAGCGGATGAGGTCACCGCGATGAAGGAGCGCGCGCTCGAACTTACGGGGGCTGTAGATATTATCGTTGCAAATGCCGTTGTACAGTACAAATGGACATCGGTACTCGAACAGCCAATAGAAGACTACATCAGCCAGTTTGAATCGTGCGTTATACAAAGTGTACTGCTAGCAAAGACATTCTTACCAGACATGGTGAAACGCAAAAAGGGCAGGATTATCGGTATTAATACGGAATGCTCCATGCAAAACTTCCCTTCCCAATCCGCTTACGTGAGCGGCAAACGAGGGATGGACGGGTTGTACCGGGTACTGGCAAAGGAAGTCGGCGAACATCAGGTGACTGTTAACCAAGTGGCGCCTGGCTGGACGATCAGCGATAAGGATCGGGAAAACCTTACGGAACGCCAAGAGTCGTATGAAAGCAATGTACCGATGAAACGCCGTGGCACCGATCAGGAAATCGCCAATGTGGTAGCGTTTCTGGCATCTGATTTGGCGAGTTTTATTACGGGAGCATTTATTCCCGTGAATGGCGGCAACGTAATGCCGACGATATGAAACTGGGAGCGAGATATCATGAAAAAGAGAATAATCGTGACAGGCGGAAGTGGAAAAGCCGGTAAATGGATTGTGAAAGAGTTGGTTGAGCAGGGGTATGAGGTATTGAATTTGGATTGGAAGCTTCCGGAAGAACCCTTGTGCAAGACGCAGATTGTAGATCTGAACGATTTGGGTCAGGTTCACAATGCCTTATCGCAAAACAGTGTCAGGAATAGACAACCCGTGGAAGCGGTGATTCATTTCGCCGCGATACCGGAAGCGTTTATTTATCCGAATGACGTGACATTTCGGAATAATGTCATGAATACGTATAACATCTTGGAGGCTGCAGCTAATCTCGGTATCCGCAAGGTGGTACTCGCATCTAGCGAATCATCATACGGTATGGTGTTTGCAAGTGAATTTTTCACGCCGAATTTCCTTCCAATTGATGAAAGCCATCCTCAGTTGTCGGAAGATAGCTACGGATTATCCAAGATGGTTAATGAAATGACAGGGGAAGCTTTCCATCGAAGGACAGGCATGCAGGTCATTTCCTTCCGTCTAGGAAATATTTTGGAACCGAAGGATTATCCGCGAGTAAGACTGACCTTCGCTGATCCAGAAGAACGAATTCGCATTCTTTGGAGTTATATCGATGTTAGGGATATGGCAGTAGCCTGTAGATTGGCTGTGGAGAAAGAGGGGCTTGGCGCACAATCTCTTATTTTGGCGGCTGACGATACTTCATCCGATCTGTCTAGTGAAGAGCTGGTCCGTAGGTTCATGCCTGAGCTTGCTGAATACGTCCAACATTTGCCTGGACGAGCCAGCTTTCTATCGAATGCCAAGATCAAAGAAGTTCTCGGCTGGAAACAGCAGCATTACTTCATGGAACAATAAACGCCTCTGGAATAGTAAACAGGTACCCATAGATTGGACACTTAGAAAAAAGTGTTCAGGCTGTGGGTACCTTGTTTTGCTTAATAATGCGTTTAAATACTTGCTATACATCGTATTGGAAGCGTATTCAACATAACTGTTTTTTAAACAAAGAGAACGTTTTTTTACATGGGAAAGAAGAAAAAAACCATCTATGATGTGGAGAGGAAAACATTCCCAATGGGATGGAGGTGTGACGTTAAGCAACGTGAACAGACATCATAGGAGAAGGAAAAACACATAGAAGGCGAGGACTCAGTATTATGAAGATGAAAGCACATCGAATTGTAGCATCTCTATTGTGTGGTCTTATGGTTTCCTTTAATATGCTCCCAGTTCTGCCTTATGGTGAATCTACTGCCCATGCAGTCGAGGCGTTTGTAAAGAAATTCGATTTCGGTTCAGCGAACAGCCCGGTCATGGCAGGCTATAATCAAGTTCATGATCAATTGACCTATACGCAGGAACGGGGATATGGGCTTGAAACAGCGCTGCCAGCGGGTGCCTCAAGGAATCGATCAGGCGGTACGGATTTGACGAACGATTTTATTCTGGGAACGCCCTTCACATTTTTAGCGGACGTGCCGAACGGCAATTATAACGTGACGATTTATTCGGGCGATCTGCTCGCAGGTACGTCCACAACGAAAACGACGGTTGCCCTCGAAGGGGTGACGAAAGGAACGATTTCAACGAAGGTAGCTATTGCACAAGCAACCTACAGCACCACGGTAACTGACGGTCAATTAACAGTTGGCATCTCTACAGGATACAGCGGCACAGGCGCTGGCTATTTGAACGGTCTAGTCATTGAACAGGTGCCTTCGGCGACGGCGCCTTCGGCTCCTCAATCACTCGCTGTAACCAATATTAATTCCACTCCTGGTGCAGCTTCCGTATCACTCGGTTGGAGCAGCGTAACGGATTCGGTCTATTACAACGTGTACCGAGCGACGAATAGCGTCACGAATTATGATTTTATCAAACAGGTGACGGTAAATTCTTGCACTGATACGGCTGTTTCTGAAGGAAATACATATTCTTATCAAGTAACTGCTCTGGGTGCAGGTGGTCTTGAATCTGCGGCAAGCAGCCCGGTAACAGTGGAAGTGAAACAGACAGTTGCAATTCCGGCTGTTCCTGCCAATTTGATTGTAAGTGGTGTCACTTCGGACAAAGTGTCCTTGCAATGGTCAGCATCGAATGGAGCAACGGGTTATACGGTATTCCGCTCGGATTCTGCGACTGGAATTTACACCGAGCTCGGCAAGGTAACATCGACAACGTACACAGATTCCACGGCCGACACATCGGCTGTTCACTACTATCAGGTAAAAGCAACAAATGCGGCAGGGGTGTCTGAAGCCTCGAATGTGGCAGCAAGCACGGTATATGTTGCCCCTAATATGCTTCCGTCTGGACTACCGTTGAAATTAGACTTCGGTCCTGGGGCCGTAGCTGATGGCTATTTCGGCATAACGACTCCAGTGGCCTACTCAGACCAGCTGAAATACGGGTTTGCCAATCCTTCGCTCGTAAGCTCTGGTAACAGCGGCACATCGGATCCATTGAAATCCGATTACCTAATGCCAGCTGGCACCTCCTTCAATGTGGATCTGCCGAACGGGGATTACGCTATTACGATTATGGCAGGTGATGCCAATGCGGCAACTGAAGTGGCTGTTTCTGTAGAAGGAATGACGGCAAACAAAATTGCGCTCACACCTAAGGCAGCTGGTGAGTATTTGGAGCAGACGTTCGAAGTCGCCCTGGTTGATGGTCAGTTGAATATTAACTTCTCGGGTTCTGCGCCAAAAATTAATGGGCTTGTTATTTCGAAGTTAGAGGATCGAGTGGCTGGGGAAATGCCAACGGTTTACATCGCAGGGGATTCTACGGTACAGACCTACGATTCCTATTGGAAGCCTCAAGCCGGTTGGGGGCAGATGATTTCCCGCTACTTTACTTCCGACATAACCTTCAGCAACCAGTCCATCGGGGGTCGCAGCAGCAAAACGTTCCTCACGGAAGGCCGTTTGGATAACATTTTGCGGGCGATCAAGCCGAATGACTACTTCTTGATCCAATTCGGTCATAATGATGCGACGATTTCCGTCCCAGAACGGTATGCATCTCCCGAGGATTATAAAAACTATCTGAAGACATATATCAATGGCGCTAGGCAGCGTGGAGCTATACCGATTTTGGTAACGCCTGTCGGCCGCAGGGATTTTAACGCGACAACCGGCATCTTCAATGTCAGCTTCCCGACCTACGTAGCTGCGATGAAAGAACTTGCACAAGAAATGGATGTAAAACTCACGGATCTCAGCGCATTAAGTCGTGCGTACTATGACACTATCGGCCCAATTGGAACGCTTGCTGTCTTCCTGCATGTACCCGTTGGTACCTACACCGCCTTCCCGAGCGGTAATGCGGACGATACGCACTTCCAGGAATATGGTGCAATCCAAATCGCGCGTCTTCTGTCAGGCGGGATTAAAGACCTGAACATTCCACTTTCCGCCTATGTCACGGATGTTGCACCGCCTGCTGCAGTTCCATCGAAGCCGATCGGTGCAGTGGCAAGCAGTGTGAGCAACGCAGGAGCTGTTTTGACATGGAATGCAGTAGAAGGTGCGGATATTTATAAGATTTATAGAAAGTTAGCATCAGACACTGCTTACGTCTTAGTGGGTACGTCGACAGTTCCGACGACTACGATTCAAGGTATGACGGAAGGGCTAACCTATGACGTGGTCGTTACAGCAGTTAACGGCAAAGGGGAGTCCGAGCAGTCAGATGTCATCGTCATCAAAACAAAGCATGCGACGATCAAGTTCGACTTCGGTTTGGCTACCTCTCCAGTTCAAGAGGGTTATACCGGCGTTAATCTTTCCAGCACTTACACAGCAGCAAAAGGCTATGGCATCAAGGACCCAACAGGAATGATTGGACGTGATCGTGCTACCGGTACGGACCTGCTCCGTGATTGGCTCGGCTACTTCAATGTCGGCTGGGAATTCATGGTGGATCTGCCAAATGGTCTTTATTCCGTTAAACTCTACGTTGGCGATTATCTGGGAAGTGCAAGAACGACCGTTGCCATCGAAGGTACAGACTTTGGGACCGTTACAGCGGGCAACAAATCCGTCGTTGAAAAAATTATTTCACAGACTTCCGTTAGTGATGGACAAATGAACTTCAAGTTCGGTGGTGCAACCGCGATCGTAAATGGTTTGGAAATTACGCCGATTTTAATGGCGCCTACAGCTCTGAAAATCGATGCGAAGAACACAGATCCGGAAAGTCCTTCCGTTTCCCTGTCGTGGACCGGGGTAGAGGACGTCGCGAAATATAATGTTTACCGCAAGGTAAGCGGTACGTCGAAATTCCAACTGATCGGAAACACAACCACTAGCACTTATGTTGATAACACTGTTGATGTGGGGATGGAATACGTATACCAAGTGACGACAGTGGACTTGGCCTCAACGGAAACCGGCCCATCCACATCTCTCACCGTATCCATGATTGATCCAAATGTTCCAATTCCTGCGATACCTGTTAATCTTCAAACGGTGAGCGTGAATAAGAATGATCTCACCCTTAGCTGGGATGCAGTTACTGGAGCAAAAACGTATAACATTTACCGTGCTGAGGCAAGTGGCGGTACCTACGAGTTGATTGGTAAAGCCAGTCAATCCAGCTATACAGATACGACAGTACTTACGACGATTCCTTACTATTACAAGGTTTCAGCCGTGAGCGCAGGCGGAGTATCCGGGCAGTCCGAAACACTGGCAACTCCAGCTATCACCGTACTGAATCGGCAAGCCGAATATCTCGATCGCGCGCTTGTAGCGGTCAAACAAGATATTGGTGTCTATGTAGGCTGGAAAATGCTTGGCACAGACCCATCTAACATCGCATTCAATCTGTACCGCAGCGGTGTCAAAGTAAATGCAGAACCGATCACAGGTGCAACAAATCTGCTCGATGAAGCGGGAACGGATACATCTGTATATCTTCTGAAAACCGTTATCGGAGGTAACGAGAAAGTGGCTTCGAAAGAAGCATCTGTATGGCAAAATAATTATATGGCCATACCGCTCCAGAAACCGGAAGGCGGTATCACGAAATCCGGAGAAGCCTATACCTACAGCGCGAACGACACCAGTGTCGGCGATGTGGATGGCGACGGCACGTACGAGTTGATCGTGAAGTGGGATCCGTCCAACTCCAAAGATAACTCTCAGGCCGGATATACCGGCAACGTTTATGTCGATGCCTACAAATTGGACGGTACTCGCCTGTGGCGTATCGACCTTGGACCGAACATTCGCGCTGGAGCGCATTACACGCAGTTCCAGGTTTATGACCTGGATGGCGACGGCAAAGCAGAAGTTACGTTCAAAACAGCAAATGGCACGATTGACGGAACAGGTATGGCTATTGGTGACGCAACCGCCGATCACCGGAACAGCAGTGGTTATGTACTGGAGGGACCTGAATATTTAACCGTCTTTAATGGTTTGACAGGAAAAGCAATCGCAACGACGGATTACGATCCGCCTCGCGGAGTCGTTTCGGATTGGGGCGACCCTTATGGCAACCGGGTGGACCGTTTCCTAGCAGCAGTTGCTTACCTCGACGGTGAGCATCCGAGCTTGATTTTCAGCCGTGGCTATTATACAAGAACGGTGATTGTTGCTTACGATTTCAAGAACGGCGCATTGACGAAAAAATGGCGTTTCGATACGAATGATGAAGGACTTGGAACAGCCTATACAGCACAAGGAGATCATAACTTGTCAATCGGCGACGTAGACGGCGACGGCAAGGATGAGATCACGTTCGGGGCTATGGCCATCGATGATGATGGTACGCCGCTATATAACACCGGACTCGGTCACGGGGACGCGCAGCATCTGGGCGACCTGGACCCTTCCAGACCAGGGTTAGAATTTTTCAATGTGCATGAGCATCTGGATTCCCCTTATGGCATGGACTTCCGAGATGCGAAAACGGGTGAAATTCTCTGGGGCGTGTGGACGGGGATTGATACCGGACGCGGTATGTCGGCAGATATTGATCCGAACTATTTGGGCGAAGAGGTGTGGGCTGCAACGATCACGAATGCTCAGCATATTCCTCTCACAGGCCTTTACAGCGCGAAAGGCGAATTGATCAGCACGACCATTCCAAGCTCAACAAACTTCGGCATCTGGTGGGACGGCGACCTGAACCGCGAGCTACTAGACGCCAATCACGTTGATAAGTGGGACTATGTGAACCATACGACGAACCGGTTGTTTACAGCAGAAGGGGCTTTGTCAAACAACAGCACGAAATCAACGCCGAACTTGCAGGCCGACCTATTAGGAGATTGGCGAGAAGAAATCGTGTGGAGAAATACAGACAGCTCAGAGCTGCGCATTTATACGACGAGCACGGTGACCAATACAAAGCTGCGTACGCTAATGCATGATCCGATTTACCGCTTAGGGGTCGCTTGGCAAAATACTGGTTACAACCAACCGCCTCATACAAGCTTCTACCTTGGAACAGGCATGGTGGAACCGGCTGCGCCTCATCTTACCATTGTTAACGAGCCCGTGCCTGTCATACCACCAACGACTACCGATGACGCTCCTGCAGGCTGGGTGAACAAAGAGGTAACGGTAACGCTAACCGTTAGTGACAGCGGATCCGGCGTTGGCGGCACCTACTACACGGTAGATGGCGGTGCAGAGCAGCAAGGTACTTCCATAATCATCACAGAAGAGGGTACGCATACTCTCACTTACTGGAGTGTTGACAAGAAGGGTAACGCAGAATCTCTACATACGGTAATCGTCAAAATTGACAAAACAGCCCCTACATTAACTCTGGTTCTGGATCAAACTGCTTTGTGGCCGGCAAATCACAATATGATTCCCGTGAAAGCAACGATTAGCGCAAATGATAGCCTTTCTGGCAACTCATCTGTTGTTCTTACATCCATTACAAGCAACGAACCTGATAATGGGTTAGGAGACGGAGATACGTCAGATGACATTCAAGGAGCACAAATCGGGACATTGGACACGGAATTTATGCTTCGATCAGAGAGATCAGGTAAAGGGGATGGGCGCACATACACTATCACCTATACGGCTGCTGACTTAGCAGGAAACACAACGACCCAAACAGCTAGCGTTTTAGTTTCCCAACATTCATCCGGCAAATAATGATGTCAGGAAGAAATGCCAATTTGGTGATTTAAATTCGAAAAACCGGGACTCCTTGGTAAAAAAGGGGTTCCGGTTTATTATTTTATTTCCAATCCAGCTGCGGCTTCGCGTGTCTGGCGTGGGTAAAGCTCTAATAAGGAGATTTGCAGGTTATTATTGTTGATCTTGCACTTTGGAAGCAGGCTTAATCCGTGGTCACTCGTGGAATAGGCTTGTTTTTGTTCTAATAGACACTTCGCGAACATACGTGCTATAATTGGAAGATTCTGAGTGTCATCATAGATTGGAGATTAAGTATGAATCATTCATTACTCCGGAATCGGACATTTGTTTTCATGATGATCGGAGAAGCCATTCAAGGCGCAGGTATTTGGACAAGCATCATTGCCAATTTGCAATTTATGCAAAGCCACGTCCCATCTGATTTGGGCAAGAGCTTGATCTTGATGTGCGGTTTATTTCTCGGTGTACTTATTTCGCCGCAAGCCGGGGTGTGGGCAGACCGCTATGATAAGAAAAAAATATTGCTTATATCAGGCCTTGTCCGCTGTCTGGCTCCGATTGTCATGTTTGCGGCTATACACTATCAATCCGTCGCCATTATGCTGTTATCCGTCGTCATCATGCAACTAGCGGCTACTGTTTATATGCCTACCGTACAAGCAGCGCTGCCTTCCGTCGTTCCGGCCTCCGAGCTGCTTAAAGCGAACAGCTTAAACTTTAACGTGATTACAATAGCGAGAATCGGCGGTACTGCTGCAGCAGGTATATTGGTATCCATGATGAATTTGTACACGGTCTACGCGCTGTCGCTTGCTTTTTATGTCATTCTCGTGATGCTTATTACACAATTGAGGATTCCAAATGCTGCGGATTCCGCGGCTGCAAGAAAGCAGGAGAAAATCCGCTTTACGGAGTTATTTCCACTCATTCGGGCAGAACCGTCTATATTCATCGCACTTATCAATAGCGGAGTTATTACCTTGTTTCTAGGCGGTTTTAATTTGCTTGTACTGAAGTTTAGTCAAATTCAGCACAAACCGGAACTGATGGGTTGGATCTATTCTTTAGAAGGCACGAGCATTTTGATTGCAGGTCTATTTGCAAAGCGTGCGATCGGCATGCGGAATCTGGTAACCAGCTCTACGCTGTTTATGTTATTATTTGCGCTTTCTTTTGCAGGAATGTCCTTCAGCGAGAGCAGCTATGCGGTTCTCGGCTCTTTCGTTATGTTTGGTTGCGCAGTCGCTTTTTTCTTTCCGATGGTATCTACACTCTTCCAAATCAAAGTGCCCAAAGAAGCACAAGGCCGCTTTTTCTCGTTTCGAGGCATGCTTGACCGCGTCATGTTCCAGATTTCGCTGCTTGCGACCGGCGCCTGTCTCGATTGGTTCGGGATCTCTACATTTTTACTGACACTCGCCATTATTACAATATCAAGCGGGATCTTGACGTTGTTCATTGCCAAACGAAAATCAATGGACGTCCGGCAACCGAGCATTGGAGACACGGTTGTTGGAAATAAATGAGTCTAGAGAACGAACAAGCCCCGATCCTTGTAGGAATCGGGGCTTTATTCGTCGTGACAAGGACTACGGAATTACTACCGAGTTCTTTTCCTGCAACGTGCTGAGATCGTTCGCTTTGATGAATCCGTTCGAGACGGTGTACAGCGTCTCGCCGATATAGAGAACGCGCTGTACCTGCTTGTCGCCGGCATAAACGTATTGTCCGGCTTTTTGCAGATCTTCCTGAGTAAGGTGGGTTATGCCGCCACGGAACTGGAAGCCCTTTTCCAAATCAAGGTTGTAGACGTACGCGCCTTGGAAAGCAAAATTGCCGTATGCGCTGGCAGGCTTCTTCGAATTGTTTGTAGTCTGACTCGGGTCGATTTTCATTACGTTAACCGGGAAGGAAAGCAGATTTTTTTCCTTGTTAAAGAGCAAGGCACGGTAATTATGCAGCAGCTCGGAATCCGTACCGCGGTCCCCGATTAGTTCCTTAAATTTCTCCTTCGGATTATTCACATCGGTTACATCGAACAGCGCCACTTTCATGCCTTGGTAATAAGCAATAGACTGCGGTCCATTCGGATTTTTGTTGTCGACCTCGGTCGTATCTTTCCCGAAGCCAATAATGTGGTTTTCGTCATAAGGATGCAGATAATCGCTGTAACCAGGAATCTTCAACGCACCTAACAATTTCGGCTCAGCGGGATCTTTTAAATCTATGACGAATAGCGGATCTGTGTTTTTAAAAGTAACCATGTAAGCCCGGTCGCCCATGAAGCGAGTGGAATAAATCCGCTCTCCTGGAGCGATGTTTTCGATCTTGCCTTTCTCTTTCAGGTTCGCGTCAAGTATGAAAACATGGTTCTTTGAAATTCCCTCATCCGTCCGACCCATTTCGCCTGTAGTTGTAGCAAGCCGGAAATGGCCGTTATGCTCATCCATGGAAAATTGATTGAGTAAGCGTCCGGGCACCTTGCCAGTATGTTTGTACTCTGCTTTACCTGCGTTCAGTCCGAATTGATAAATGATCGTTTCCTGTTGGGGAGGTTCAACAGGAGGGCTAGCTCCGTTCGGCTCACCGACTCGTATGCCTTGAGCAGAATCACCAGCAGGCATCCTCATTGGTTGGATTCGCATCTGTTCATAATTCGTAACGGCCATATACAAGTTCTCTTCGGATGCGTACACGTTCTGGCCTGAGCCGAGGTAAGAAGTGACATTCATCGTCTGCTTCAATTCATTCAGGTTGATGCCTCCGATGAGAACATAGTTAGGATCCAGGGCTTTCGGCAAGTAATAGACCTGATTTAGCGGAATAGAGGTAAAGGAGTCGCCTGCCGCCGAATCTCGATAAGCAGGAGCTAGCCCAGTCTTCGCTTCTTCTTTATCCGCCATTTCCCGGTATTGGTAGTAATTCACGTGCTTATTGGAGATAAAATAAAGCGACGATCCGATTTTGCGGGAAGAAACGTAGTTTCCTTCAAGCTCAGCTTCCTTCAGAAGCTTCAGTCTGCTCCGGTCGGTGAGGTCGTAAACCATGACCTTCGCGGTTCCCTGAGACCTCATCGGCAGGATCATTTTCTTCTCTGTGACGCCGCCTGCCCCGTTATAAGGGACCGATTTATAGTTCTGATAAGAATTACCAAGCACGATCAGATGCTTGTCGTCCACGTAGATTTCACTTGGCTGGAACTGGGTGTCTTGATTTCCCGGGAAATCAACAATGCTCAGCACTTTCATCTGGTCGGCGGGATAAGCCTGAGTGACTATGATACGCTGCTTGTTTACTGTATAAATGTATGTTCCATCTGTCTTGACGACATCGGATTCATCCACGCCTTGCACTTGCACGTTCGTGCCGGAGTAGCCGGGTGCCGCTGTACTGGCAGAATCTTGGACCGTAACAGAAACACTGTCACTTGTTGGTGCCGAAGCGTTGCCGAAGGATTCCGATTTAGCTTGTTTGGTTATTAAGCTGATTCTGGCGGACCCACTACTTTCATTCTGCGTCAAAAGTGTGACCAAGTGGTCATAGGTACCGACTACCGGCAAGCTGTCAGCTTGCTTCGTGACGTTCACTGAGCTGGTTGCCGAATCCCAGCGAACAACATGATTTGCGCTTTCCATAAAGAAGCGTAGCGGAACGTACATAGAACCATCTACCATTTGCGTGCTGCCGTAAATGGTGTTTGCTTTACCGTTCACGTAGGCATAATCCGAATTCAATGGCAGCTTCAGCTCGAACCCTTTACCAGTAACAACCGCAAGCCGTTCTGTTTCATTCCATGTCACTTCCATGCTTAAAGCCTTTGCTAGATCCCGAACAGACGCCATTAGAATACCGTCTATTAATTTAGGCTGCAGCGAGAATGCGATCGGCTGGCCCTCAAACCGGACCACTGGTGCCTGATCGGCGTTAGTGGTAACGGGGACAAAGGCGGATGTTAAGATCGTAGCGGAAAGCAAGAGGCCGGCGACCAAACCTTTTTTCTTCATCTTCTTCATCCTTTTCTTTTCATAAGTTTTGAGGGTTTCCATTATTTTCATCTATATCCTCTTAACGGATGAGCTTTCTGATTTGTTTCAGCGATTCGAAAATATTTTTATTTGTTATCCAAACCAGCAATTTACAAGGAATGATGGAAATGGCATTTACAATTAATCTATTTGTATTTAATACCGTGTAAATAAAAAAAAATTAAACTAATCATATAAATCAGTCACGAAGGGAGAAAACTCATGGATATCAACTCTTATGCCTTGGAAAAAATGATGGCTCAAAGAAAAGCGGAAATCGAACAATCCGTGCCGATGGAATGGGATTTAGGGAAAGTAAAAAAAGAAAACGAAACAAGTTGGTTGATGAAATTGCAACCTCCTTTTATCAATAGAGTTGGCTTAGTTCGGTAATATAGTTATGGAGCACGCTTTTGCAGTTGCTCTTTTTTTAATTCTTCCGCCTGAGTACGCTGGTTAAAAATGAAGTAATTATGAAGCCAGAGGATTATCGCTACTTGCAACGAATACTTTCAAAAAATCCCTAAATTGAGAAAGGATGAAATAATGAATATGAAGTCGCCTATCATGAAACTGGCAGCATTGGCATTTACCATTTCGCTCACTCTAAGCACTGTAACACCCGCTATTGCCAATGGGGAGGGATCTTCGATCATTGGAAAGGTCGCCATTTCGGAACAAAGTTACTTTGAATTAAAGCAAATTCATTTGACGACATCTCAGAATAGTAAGCTGGCTGTAATTCAAATATCGATTCACAATGGAGGCAGCAGCGCATTAAAAGTGATCGATTATTGGATCCGCTTAAAAAACAAATCAGGCAGCCAATTTTCCGCACGTTCACTTCCTTCTGATAAAGACAAGACTTATGTTGCCCCAGGCTCGAGTGTGGACATGACTTATTATGCAAACGTGAATGAAAACACGCAGCTTCAAGATTTGGTTGTAGAGTTTATGAATTGGGATTTGAACCGGACAAAATTCGAAAGAGTGCTCGGTGAAGTCTCCGTACCCGATACTTACACGGATGTGACCCCATCCCAAGAGGGATCGATCTTTCGAGTGGGAGAAACGGACTTAAAAGCTTCGATCAAGATGCTCGTCAGCAACAAAAACGAAAAATATCATGTGCCTACCGTTTATTTAACACTAGAGAATGTAGGTTCTAACGCGATTACAATTCCGGCCTACCTATTTTCGATTCGCACACCGGAAGGACTTCTGTATCCTTTGGAAGCGAAAGGACTCAAAGATTTAGCTATCAAACCGAAAGAAAGCAAAGAAATCCAGTTATCCGGAACGATTCCGATTGCCGTTTCTTCGGATCATTGGGAGCTTGTCATAACGGAAACTGCCGCCGATTTGAAAATCAACCTGCCTGTGGCAGCATTTCAGCTTCCTGCCGCAACCTTGAATCAAGGCGGTTCCATCGGCAAAGCCTACTCTTTCACAAGCAAATCCGGCGTTTATACGGCTGAAATGAATGCTTTATACCGGCTCCCATGGGAAGATCAGGATATAGTGAGCGGAGATATTACCTTAAGCAATAAAGGTCCGGATACACTGTCCATACCGAACTTGACCGGATACTTTCTTCTAGACGATGCGGTTAAAATCGAAGCCAATGTCGTGCAAACGGCGAATGTAGTCGGTATCGCATCCGATTCGTCTTTGAATTTGCAAATGGTAGGGAAAATTCCTTATATATCGAAGTATTCGCGAATGAAGTTGGTGCTGCAGGAGAAAGAAAGCGACACGGTCACAACGGATGTGGTTGAGTTTACCAGTCAATCCGATCTGCAGGCGATTCCCTTCCACAGTTTGGATCAGCCGTACATCCTTGACGATGCGGGTAGAAAGACCGAATTTAAGATCCGCAGCCTTAATCGCTATACAAGCCAGACAAGCTCATTGGTTATCGCACAAGTAGAAGCGACGAATATGGAGAAAAGATATACGGCGCCCACAAAGCTAGTCGCTCATTTCAGGGCAGCTGACGGAACGGTGCTTCCAGCTTCGGTTGCCGAAGTCAAAAATAAAGTAAGTCCGAATGGCACTGCACTGCTGAACGTATCGGCTTCGCTCCCTAAAGGGTTTTCGACGGAAAACATGCACCTGATTATCGGTGAGTCCGTAACGGAAGGCAAGCTGACGGAAAGCGGCGGCAAACCCGATTCTTACGTGAAACCCGTGGCATTCATGCTTCCTGAAGTGAAGGCTGAAGTGAAGGACTCACTTAAGAACGTTATCGTATACCCTTATCAGATTTCACTCTATCAATTTGGATCAATGGTCGAAAACAGCACGTTTACCCTTAAATTCAATTATGAAATCAGCCGCGAAGGCTATCTAGAAACGAATGTAGACGGACACAAGCTGGTACTTGTGTTTGAAGATGGTGGCGGAGAAAAGTCGTTTGAGAAGTCGTTCGAGATGAAGGATTTCGATCCAGTCGAAGGTGAAACGCCCGAAACCGTGGGGACGAAGCTGAAAATCGGTAAACATGAGAACTTTAAAATACAAGTAACAGATGCCGATTTGATATTCAAATCTTCTTTCTTGAAGCAGTATAAACTTAGTTTATACGAAGAATTTCAAGGGCAAAGAAAGCTATTGGCGACCCAAAAGGCGGACTGGTTCATTACAACGGACTAAAGTATGGAGCATTTGAATCGGAGCGTCAGGGTCTTCGCATTTATCTCAATAAAACCTTTATTTGGAAATAACACACAGAAAACATAACAAGGTTAATATAATCATGATTCATCCTTCTAGTCATCCATCTGTGATTGTTCCACTCCTTCAAGAAGGGTTTCAACTATTCATCTCATGCTTTTGTACCAAGAAGCTTTAGTGCTTTTTGGCACAAAAGCATACATTTAGATACCTAAAGAATGGGGAGAGAATGATCGTGTTGAGAAAAGCGCTTTGGGGAGTATTGGTTGTCGTCCTAGTGATTGTTGCAGTACTAGTTACAGGTGTTTTAACCTCAAAAGGAAGTACGGCGGTTGCCGTAAAAGTCTCCACAACGAAAGAAGGGAATATAACGAAAGAAGTATTCGCGAACGGTAAGATTGAGTCAAAAGTTATCAAGGAGCAATTTGTAACATCCGGCGGTATCATTGAGAAAATTCACGTCAAAAAAGGCGATCCTGTCAAAAAAGGTCAAGAGCTGCTTTCGTTGTCCACGACGGATTTGAATGCGAAGCTGAAACAAGAGAGGCATCAACTTCAATTGAATCTCGCTGAGAAGGAGAAGTTTCTGAAAGATCAGGAAAAAGTGAGAAAGCAAACGCTTGAAACGGTGAAAAAAGAAATGAGCGAAACAGGCTCAGCTGTGAGTTTGGAATCCTTTGACGAAAATAGTGCTGTTGATGAGAAATTGTACGATCTAAAGATTCAAGACGCAGAGTCCAATATCGATGACATCCAAAAAAAGCTTGAAAAGAATCAATTACTTGCTGATATCGACGGTATCGTGAATGGAATTTCCGTTAAAGAAGGACAAGAGATCACTCTGGGCACATCATCATTTTTGATTACAAACGTGTCTCAATTACAGATCAAAGCGAACTTGGCGGAAAACGATGCCAATCTAGCTAAAATAGGGATGAAGGTTAAGGTATCGGGCGACGCATTCACGAATACCTATGCAGGAAGCATTTCCTATATATCACCAGTTGCCGTCACATCCGAGCTGGATGCCAAGGAGTCAGTCGTTGAGTTCAGGGTCGATCTCGAACAGTCGGATGTAGAGCTTCGTCCCGGATATAAAGCGACCGTTCAAATAACCATCGAGAACGCTGCTCACCATATCGTACCTCTTAGCGCTGTAAAGCGGGATGGTCAACAGTCTTACGTATTTAAGGTTGTTGAGAATAAAGCTGTTCGAACCAACGTAAAGCTTGGGGAGGAAAACGACGAATTTATCGAAGTTCTCGAAGGACTGCAACCGGGTGATCAGATTATTGAAGGACCTTCCGCTGACGTGAAAGAAGGCGTGCAGGTGGTAATAAAATGATCGCATTGGAGGGAATTCATAAAGTTTATCGCAACGGCGCCTTGGAAGTTCAAGCCCTTAAACCGACGAATCTGACGATCGAGAAAGGGGATTACGTAGCGATCATCGGACCTTCGGGATCTGGCAAATCGACGCTTATGAACATTTTGGGCTGCTTGGATATTCCAAGTGGCGGTACCTATAAGTTGGATAGTCAAGAAGTCCAATCGTTGACGGAAAAAGAATTAGCCAAGGTTCGGAATAAGAAGATTGGTTTCGTGTTCCAAAATTTCAACCTGCTCGCCAGGCAAACGGTTCAGAGCAATGTGGAGCTCCCGATGCTGTACGGAGGCGTTGCCTCTTCGGTTCGTACGGAACGGGCAAGCAGCTTGCTGGAGAAAGTCGGCTTGGGAGGGCGCGTTCATCACCGCCCGAGCGAATTGTCCGGCGGACAAAAGCAGCGTGTCGCGATAGCAAGAGCGTTGACGATGAATCCAGCCATACTGCTGGCTGATGAGCCGACTGGAAACTTGGATCAAAAGTCGTCTCATGAGATCATGGGGCTATTCACTCAGCTGAACGATGAAGGATCTACGGTGATTGTCATCACCCATGAAATGGACATTGCCGAGCATGCCAAACGCATACTCCGCTTCGGAGATGGGGAAATCATCGAAGATCGCCGAAAGGGAAGTGAGCGATAGTGAGTATATGGAAAAATCTTTTGATTTCCTTGGACAGCTTGCGAGTGAACAAACTCCGTTCCTTGCTTACGATGATCGGCATTATCGTCGGCGTTGCCTCCGTCGTCTTGGTTGTATCTATCGGCCAAATAGGCAAAGGCTCCGTCGTATCGGAGCTCGCTAAATATTCCCCTGGCGTTTTCTTCGTAACGCCGTCCACTAGCGCGACGAAAGCTGATAAAATCCAAATAACGATGACGGATTTAAAGCAGGTGAGCAGGCTAGAAGGCGTTCAAGCAGCTTCAGGTTCATTAGGCATGACCATGGCTTCCAAATCGGGGGACTCGACCATCATTTTTAACGTGACAGGCACGTTTGCGGACATCGTCAAATTTATGAACTTGAAAACGGAATCGGGCCGATTTTTTACCGTAAGCGAACAAAAGTCGCGCCAAAAGGTGATCGTCGTAGAATCGGACTATGCAATCAAACAGTTTGGCTCCGCAGAACAGGCTGTAAACCGAAAGATCACGTTGGATGGGAATAAATACGAGATCGTTGGAGTGTACAAGTCCGATAAATCGATTTTATCAGGGCTGGATGGTAATAATTATTCGGCTTATATGCCTTATGATTCGTTGCCCCTGCTCAAAGAGGGTACTAACAATGAACTGGATTCACTAATGGTGATTGCAAACACCGCGGATTCCATGCAAAAGGACAAGGCGGGAAAAGCGATAACGAGCCATTTAGCCAAAGCGCATAACGCAGAGAGCGGTGATTATGAAGTTCAGAAGGTAGAGGATTTCCAGCGAAACCTCGATGTTGTTTTTAATGTCATGCAGATTCTGATCGGTTCCATTGCCGGCATTTCCTTGTTAGTCGGCGGTGTCGGCGTCATGAATATTATGCTAGTGTCCGTTACGGAGCGCACGAGGGAGATTGGTACCCGCAAAGCAATCGGAGCTACGCCCGGGCTGATTTTGCAGCAGTTTATGATGGAGGCGATCATTCTTTGTTTTCTTGGCGGGGTGGTTGGCATCTCAATCGGCGTACTAGGTTCGTTTGCCTTCTCGCTGATCACTAAGTGGCAATTCGTTTTGTCAGGTTGGACGATCATAATCGCTTTTGGATTTTCTACGGCTGTAGGTCTGTTCTTTGGTTGGTATCCCGCTAAGAAGGCAGCCAACATGCAGCCTATTGAATCTTTAAGATACGAATAAGCGAAGTAGGAGGGTATGTATCTGCTTACGCTGAAGGTTTTTGCTATGCATCTATCGGAAGAGCTGGATAGAAAGAAGTTTGATCGGATGTTTCATCAATTATCGCTGGAGAAACAAAGCAAGGTCCGGCGGTTGTTGAAATATGATGACGCTGTTCGCTCGTTGGTGGGGGAGTTGCTGGTCAAATATGCGATTAGCACAATGACCAAGCTGCCTCGGCATAAGATTTTTTTTAGCATAAATGCCTATGGCAAACCCCACCTTGACGGCATAGATTCCGTCTACTTCAATGTCTCACATTCTGGAGACTGGGTCGTCTGTGCCATTGATTCAGATGCTGTGGGAATCGATGTTGAGAAGATTCACTCGATTGATATGCAAATCGCCCGTCAATACTTTTCCACTTCGGAGTATGAGCAATTAATGACTGTGCCTATCTCACATCGTTTGGCCTATTTTTTTGACATTTGGACGCTAAAGGAAAGCTTGATCAAAGCAGACGGGAGAGGGCTTAGCCTCTCTTTGGATTCGTTCAGCATCAACAAGCAAGGTTCCGATATTCAGCTGACCGCCGGAGACGAAATACCAAAATATCATTTTAAACAATATGAGATTGATCCAGCCTATAAACTATCCTTATGTGCGATATCCGGGCATTTTCCTGATAAAGTCATTCACGTTGACGTTGGCACGCTCTAGACATAAATTTCCAATCCTATCCGAATTCTTATATTATGTGCTTAATTGGAACATAATGGCGAAGATGTCCGGAAGGGAGGGCTCCATGCGCATATTCGAGATCATGATGCTTGTAAGCATTGTAATGCTATGGATTGCTGATAGATGGGTTAGACGAAAAGAGGTTGGCGTAGCAGGCTGCTTGGCAATAGGAGTTGCCCTTCTTCATTTCATTTTCGAGGGCTACAGATGGCAAATGATTCCGCTATACAGTTTGACGGCGGGCTATATGCTGTATTTGTTTGTAAAGGCAAGGCGCCATAAAGAGCGAAGTAAGCAGCTCCACTCAATTTGGAGCTTTCTGCTGCCGTTTTTATTGGTTGTTTCTGCAATACTGCCCATCCTGCTTCCCGTATTTAAAATCGACTCTCCATCCGGTCCTTATTCGGTAGGGACAGTCACCTATCATTGGACCGATGCGTCAAGAGAGGAAATATTAACGGACACCCCTAATGATCGGCGAGAGCTTCTTGTTCAATTATGGTACCCTGCTCAAATCGATCAAGCCTCATCTAAGGCACTTTATATACCTGAGTATCGTCAGTTTGGGCAAGCGCTGCAGCAGGAATACAAAATCCCTGCATTCATTTTCCACTATTTGCGCTATGTAAAAACAAACTCTTATGTGATGCCACCTCTCGCTGTAAAACAATCCCAATATCCGCTCATTGTGTTCTCGCACGGACTGCCAGGTACGCGGTTTACGAGCACGTCTCAAATGGAGGAACTGGCAAGCAACGGTTATCTGGTTGCCGCCATTCAGCATCCCTACTATGCCATGACGACGGTGTTTCCTGATCAGCGCATCGCTCCCAAGACGAATAAGCTTCCTGCCGTAATCGACATTGACGGTTGGGATCGAATGATCGAAGTATGGGTGAAGGATGCTCAGTTTGTACTGGACCAATTTGAAAAGCTGAATAAGCAAGACCCGCAGGGTTTGCTAACCGGAAAAATAAACGTGGATAAAATCGGCATGCTGGGCCATTCCTTTGGAGGGGCGGCAACGATTCAAACGCTCTATGCTGATCAACGGGTAAAAGCCGGCATCAACATGGATGGAACTCCATTCGGCAAAACCATTGTAAACGGCCTAAAACAACCCTTCATGCAGATGAAGACTGAGGTTGTAGAGTCGAACAAGGATGTGGAACCGACCGAACAGCAATTGGCAAAGATCGGAGTTACCAAACAAGCATACGACAAATATAAGACGGAGATACCGATTCGAAATCGCGTCTTGTTCGGAAACGGTGGCGGTTATGCGGTAACCATCCGTGGGATCAAGCATATGAGCTTTACGGACTATTATTTATGGTCCCCCGGGCTTCGCCTCATGGATAGCTTGAAATTGTCCCCCATGCAGGCACGGCATATCATTAATAGCTACGTACTCGCATTTTTCGATAAATATTTGAATCAAAAGGCATCAACTCTTTTGGATGAACCGATGCCACCATTTAATGAAGTAACCGTAGAGAAAAAATGACTCGCAAACGTGAACGGTGACCCGAAAGATGGACACTTTGAAAAAAGTGACCTTTATCGGGTTTTTTTTCGTTAATAATCAATGAATAAGAACGGTTGAGGATTACATGAATAAATCGAATGATGTTGTATAAAGTGCAACAATTCTGCCTAGATCCCACCTCATATCCCTTCGATGTTGCATAATGTACAACAATTTAGCCCCATACAGGCCATTTCGCGACAAATGGGTTCGAAATGTTGTACAAACTACAACTCTTACTAGCAAAATAGCCTTTTGGCTTGTGAATTGTTGTAGAAACTACAACATTGGTAATCACGGTAGCCCATCGTTATCAATGGACATTAAAAAAGATGACTCCCGGCGAATACCGGAGCCATCTTTTAACAGCTTAATCTAGGGTCTTTCTTTAAAATATCCACGAAAAGGGTCCAGTTTAATAATGCGAAAGAGCCGTTTTTTCATGTATGGCTTAGTGTCTGTCACCCTTCTCATCGATGTAAATGGAACGAATTAGCGTTCTTTCGAAAGGAACACCTTTCTCTGTTTGTCCCTTTACGACGAATGAAGCTTGGTACACACCTGGACTGCTAACGTCAGATAGATTTACATCACTGTCTGAATCGATGGTTGCGAGATTTTTTAATTTGGTTGTTTGTTTTTTGTCGGCGTTGCTGCCCTCAGGAGTAAAGTCAACTTGATATTGGACTTTAAGCTTGTCTCCTTGCAATGAAGCCTTATCGCGCTCGACCTGAATCTTTGTCTTGTCATCGTTTAGCTTCAGTCGAATGGATTTGTCCAAATTTGAATCATATCGGACTGTCATCAGGTAGCCGCCTGATTTAAGGCTGTGAGTCCTAAGTGTCCATTCTCCTTGTTTGGGATTATTCACCACGGCAATGTGATGCCAAGCGTTTTTGAACACCTGCTCATCTTGATAAGATTTGACATTTATGCTCGTTTGACCGCCTGAAGGGGAAATCAGTTCTACTTGATCTTCTTTCTGATCGGAGATCCAGTCCACGGTAATGCTTTTAACGTCGTTCTCAACAAGAAAGCGTTCGCTGGCAGTTCCGCTGTGCGCTCCGCCACGTACTAATAAATTGCTTGCTGTCCCGACCGTATTCTCTTGCGAAGCATCAGATGGTTTATTGCTTGCAGACGTGACGAGGTCGCTAGCTTTAGCTGACGCTGTGCTTGTAGCTGTTAAATACGGTTTGAATAAAGAGAACGTTGTGGATCCTTTGCGGATCGTATTATGATCCCAATCTCCGATCTTGACCATAGTTCCCTTAGGCACATAGGAACTGTTCACAGTAACCACACCGTCGTTATTTCCGAATAGCGACAAGTAAAGGCCGCCGGCAAAGTAAGAGCTGCTAGGTGATGAGGCCCAGCCTTTTCCAGCCAGTGTATAGAACTTATTGTAAGCACTATTGGCGTTCGAATCGGTAACAGAGCGGAAGTAGTTCATGTAGGAGGTTTGCATGGAATAAGTGGCGTCGTTTTTGTAGCCGATGAGCTCGGCTAGCCACCCCGCCCAGCTTGAATAAGCGAGATCGGCCAACTCGGAACCGTGATGCGGAGAGCTTAGTGTGATCACATTTGTAACGTAAGGATAAGCATTGTAGTGCACGAGAGCAGCTTGCGTATCCACGCCTCCCTTGCTGTGAGCGACGATCACAAGTTTCTTATTAAAGTATTGGGAGATGACGGCAATTTTTTGAGCTAACAGCTGTCCATTGTCCCACATATTTTTGGGAGTTCCGGCCGAATCGTTCAGTTCGATAAAAGCAGTCTGATAGCCGTTATTGTAAGCCGTTTGATACATGTCATTCGTGTCATACCAAGATCCTGCATTGCCCCCGAGTCCTTGTACGAATAAAATGACAGGCAATTTAGAATTCAAGTTGGCTGGGGTTACTCCCGGTGACCATGTGCCAGGGACACGGTTCAGGTTAGGGTTAGAAACGGCAGCGGTGGCAGGCGCAATAACGAAGCTTATGACTAGTATGAAAGCTAGAATGATGGAAGTGGCAAATTTCTTCATGATTTCATTCCTCTCATTTCTTAATATGAATCAACGAGTCGGCATTACGACTTCAAATGGGCTGGCCAGCCGATTCAATTATCTCATTATTTTCCTATTTATGTATTTTAATTGTTTATGAAGATCGGGCTTTTACATGCATTATAATTTATTTTTATAAAGATAATTTTAATTTAAATAGCAGAAGAGTTTGGTCTAAATAGGCTTTTCTCTATTGTTATTGGGGGTTTAATGCAGGTTACATCCCGATATTTCACCACGTTAACTTTCCTGTAATTAACAATTCGTTCGCATAAACTTTAATATTTACCATTATTTTCTTTATAAATATTTCTTATTCAGTTAACACTACGCTAATAATTCAGCATTAACTTTAAAGAAGTCAGGTGTACGTTTCTGGACAGGGGGGAAATAGCAATTTTTAGGCTAGAAGTGTTCTTTTTATTATAAAAACAATTTATTAGAGTGGAAGAGGTAGAGATATGACATCCAAACTTCATTCATGGTTCTTAAATGCAAATGTGAATTCCCGTGCCAACCTTCGATTGTTTTGCTTTCCATACGCTGGAGGAGGAGCTTCGGTATTTCGTGATTGGTCCCGTTTCTTCCCAAAGGATGTTGAGGTATGCTCCGTTCAGTTACCTGGTAGAGAGAGCAGGGGACTTGAATCCCCAATGACCTCATTGTCGCAAATTGTCCAAGCGATTGTAGAGGAGATTGGGCCGTTGCTACAAACGCCCTTTGTATTTTTCGGTCATAGTATGGGTGCATTGATTGCTTACGAAACAGCCCGCCAAATTAGTAGGAAATATGGAAAACAGCCTGTTCATCTATTTGTTTCAGGACGTTCTGGCCCTGGGCTACCTTATACGAAGAAAAAGCTTCACCAACTTGCGGATGATGAGTTCAAAATGGAATTGAAACGCATGAATGGCACTCCGGAGGCGGTGCTGCAGCATGATGAGTTGATGCAGCTATTGATGCCGAGGTTGAGGGCCGACTTTGAAGTATGTGAGACGTATTCTTACATTCATGATCAGCCGCTGCGTTGTCCGATATCCGCATTCGGTGGGAATGCCGATTATGATGTGAGCGTTCCTTCCTTGGCTGCTTGGAATGAACAAACCAATAACGAATTTTTTCTACATATGTTTGATGGAGATCATTTTTTTCTGCACAACCAACAAGAAAACATCATGCAAACGGTTTACGATAGCTTTCACAAAGTCCCTGCGAAACCGACCCAAAGGCAAGTCGTTCACACCGGTAACGTAATTTGGCTGTAGAGAACTATTAAACATGGTGGAGGAAACCTAATGTCGAACCAACCGACTCACCCGTTAACTCATGCGCAAAAAAGAATTTGGTATACGGAGAAATTTTATCCGGGCACGAGTATTTCCAATCTAGGCGGTACGTTTAATCTGAAAGACGCACGATTGAATTACGGGCTGTTAGCGCAAGCGATTCACGACTTCGTCAGGTTGAACGATACGATTCGTTTACGTGTGGTAGACCAGCACAGCAGCGAACCGCGTCAATATATGACTGAATTCGTACCCTTCGAAATACCATTCTACGATTACAGCAGCCTTGATGATGCCAGCGAAGCTGTACGGCAATGGGGCGAAAGAGAGATGAAGCAGTCTTTTCAGCTGCATGATGCTGATTTGTTTGAGTTCGCTATATTCAAAATTAGCGGTGACGAGGGTCGGGTATATATTAAAATTCATCATCTGATATCGGACGGGATATCAATGGTGCTTGTCGTAAACGAAATCATCGATATCTACGTAGGCCTTGTGAATGGTGAGGGTACCGTTCAAGAGAATCGCCCGTCGTACGTGGACTACGTTCGGAATGAGCCGGACTATGAATCAGCGGACCGTTATCTGAAAGATCAAAAATTTTGGCATGAGGAATTTCAGACAATCCCGGAATTTACGAGTTTGAAAACATACGATTTATACCGTGTAAGCACCGAAGCGGCGAGAGAATCGATCATTATTCCTCAAACGCTTCGTGATGATATTGTGGGATTTTGCAAAGAACATAACGTCAGTGTTTTTACGTTGTTTGTCGCCATGCTGTACACGTATATTTATCGCATCACCTCTCATGAGGATATCGTGCTCGGAACCAACTTTTCCAATCGGACGAATGCGAAAGAAAAAAAAATGTTGGGCATGTTCGTTAGCACGACACCTTTTCGAATGCAAGTGGAGCCTGAGCTAGATGCCCTGTCGTTTATCCGCAAAGTCGGCAAAAAGCAGATGAACATATTCAGATATCAAAAGTACCCTTATAACGTATTGGTCAACGAATTGAGGGAAAAGCACAGCGACATCAGCAGGCTGTTCGGTGTTTTCGTGGAATACCAAGTGATGGAATGGCAGAAAAAAGAACAGATCGAATACGTTACGGAACCGTTTGGCAATGGGCACGAAGCCAACGATTTTATCATACATATCAAAGATCGTATGGATATAGACCAGCTGCAGCTGGACATCGATTATCGTACAGGCTTATTTACAAGTGAAGAAATCTCTTCCATGTTAGAGCACATACTTGTGCTACTAAAGGATGTATTAGACAATCCAGGCAAACCGTTGTTTGAGCTGGAGCTTTGCAAGGAGCAGGAAAAAACTCAGCTGCTGCATGTTTTATCAGGTGTTGAAGCTGATTATCCAATGGATCAAACCATACATGGGATGTTTGAAAAGCAGGCGGAAAGGGTGCCGGATCGCATTGCGGTCATGTTCGGTACCGAAAGTCTTACCTACCGGGAGCTGAACGAACGTGCCAACCGTTTGGCGAGAAGGCTTCGCGAGCATGGTGTGAAACCTGATGATCGAGTTGGTCTTATGGTGGATCGTTCTGTGGGAATGATCGTAGGCATTATCGCCATACTTAAAGCGGGTGGAGCGTATGTGCCTCTGGATCCTGATTATCCGGAAGAGCGAATCCAGTTTATGCTTGAGGACAGTGGTGCTCTGGTATTGCTGACTGAAGTGCAGTGGCAGGAAAGAGTATCTTTCGCGGGGACCGTTTTGGCCATCGATGGGGAGCTGCTTTCCTCTGGTGATAGTTCCAATTTGCCGATCGTGAATCAGCCATCCGACATGGCTTATATCATTTACACCTCCGGCACGACTGGAAAGCCAAAGGGTGTAATGATCGAACATCGTAACGTGGTCCGTCTGCTGTTTAACGACAAGCTGCAGTTTGACTTTAGTGAGAATGACGTATGGACCGCGTTCCATTCGTTTAGCTTTGATTTTTCGGTGTGGGAGATGTATGGCGCCCTCTTATACGGGGGGAAATGCGTGGTGATTCCGAGGATTATTGCGCAAAATCCGAAGGAATTTACTCAGCTGCTCCGACATGAAAAAGTAACAGTTCTGAATCAGACGCCTACAGCATTTTATTCGTTGATCAATGAAGAACTGCTGCAGGAAGACAGCTTGCTGGCAATCCGTTACGTCATTTTTGGCGGAGAAGCGCTTAACCCGAAGATGCTGAAACCATGGCGGAACAAGTATCCTGAGACGAAGCTGATTAATATGTACGGCATTACAGAAACAACGGTGCATGTTACGTTCAAAGAGATTGGTGAACAGGAAATCGAAACGAATGTGAGTAATATCGGTTCGCCGATTCCGACGTTGACCTGTTATATTTTTGATCAAAACAGGAAATTAGTGCCTATGGGTGTTACGGGCGAAATGTATGTCGGCGGAGCGGGCGTAGCCCGAGGCTATTTGAACCGTGATGAACTGACGCAGGAGCGTTTCATCATGAACCCTTATAAGCCCGGGGAACGGTTATATAAAACGGGCGATTTGGCGAAAATGCTCCCGAACGGAGAAATGGCGTATTTAGGCCGGATCGACAATCAGGTGAAAATCCGCGGACATCGCATCGAATTGGGCGAAATCGAAACGAGATTGCTTGAGCACCCAATGATTCATGAGGTTACTGTTATCGCACTCGATGATGCGCAGGCGCAAAAATATTTGTGTGCGTATCTGATTAGCGATGCGGAGATGACGGTTTCTGAACTGCGCATGCACTTAGCGCTGGAGCTCCCGGCGTATATGGTACCTTCCCATTTTGTACATTTGGATAGAATGCCAATCACTGGGAACGGAAAGATAGATCGCAAAGCGCTGCCTAAGCCTGCAGGGCTCGTTGTGACTGGCCGTGAATATATGCCGCCAAGCAGCGATACGGAAGAAAAGCTTGTTTTGATCTGGCAAGAAATATTGGAGCAGGAACGAATCGGCGTGCAGGACAACTTTTTTGAGCTTGGCGGCCATTCCTTAAAAGCCATGCAGATCATTTCGCGTATTCATCAATTATTTCATGTAGAACTGCCGCTTCGCGTTTTGTTTGAGACGCCGACGATTACTGCAATTTCACCATATATCGATCAAGCTAGCAAAGGTACATACACCACAATTTTACCTGCGGGACAACAAGAATATTATCCCCTATCCTCATCTCAGAAGCGACTTTATGTGTTGAACCAATTCGAAGGCACGGGAACGACTTATAATATGCCTGGCGTTTTTACCGTCGAAGGACCTTTGGATCCAAAACAATTGGAAGCTGCCTTTAACCGATTGGCTGTTCGTCACGACATGCTTCGCACTTCCTTTCACACCATCGATGGACACCCTGTACAAAAAGTACACAACCACATCAATTTTACCATTCAACATGATATACAAGGGTCTGATGATTCTATTGATTTTCTCGTATCCAAGTTTGTCCAGCCATTTAAACTGGATCAAGCCCCGCTAATCCGAATAGGACTTGCAAAAATCGGCGAAAATCGCCACCTTTTCTTGTTTGATATGCATCACATCATTTCCGATGCACTGTCGATCGAGATTCTCATTAGTGAATTGGCGGACTTATACCGCGGTTTAGAGCCTGCAAGAGCGTCGGTGCCCTATAAAGATTTTGCGGTCTGGCAGAACGAATCATTCGAGTCAAGTGC
This sequence comes from Paenibacillus sp. JT22N1, assembly GCF_059692155.1. Lineage (NCBI taxonomy): Bacteria > Bacillati > Bacillota > Bacilli > Caryophanales > Paenibacillaceae > Paenibacillus > Paenibacillus sp. JT22N1. Next base: position 525,908 of record NZ_JCAUAW010000002.1, on the reverse strand, counting down.
CATGATAAAGAAGGAAGCCTATTGGCTGGAAGCTTTTGCTGGTGATATTCCTGTACTTAATATGCCAGCCGATTTTCCACGACCGACTGTTCAAAGCTTTGAAGGTGACAGCATCATGTTTGGTACGGGCCATCAATTGATGACTCGGCTAAACCGTCTTGCCGCAGAAACGGGCACGACAATGTACATGCTGCTGCTTGCGGCGTACAACGTACTTCTCGCTAAATATGGGAGTCAAGACGATATCGTTGTGGGCACACCAGTGGCAGGCAGGCCTCACCCTGATGTGGAGCATACGATCGGAATGTTTGTTAATACGATTGCTCTCCGTAACCGGCCGATGCCAGCCTTAAGCTTCCGCAATTTCCTGGAAGAAGTAAAGCAAAACGCATTGTTCGCTTTTGAGCATCAGGATTACCCGTTTGAGCTGTTGGTGGAAAAGCTGGATGTAGCACGGGATATGAGCAGGAATCCTTTGTTCGATACGATGTTCAGCCTTCAGATGAAAGACCTGATGATGCTGGAGCTGGGCGACTCATTAACCTTCGTGCCCTACATTTCGGATAACCGTATCGCTAAATTCGACCTGTCACTGGAAGCGACGGAGAAGGAACTGGAGCTTGTATTCCAGCTGGAGTATTGTACGAAGCTGTTTGCGAAGTCGACGATGGATCGTCTAGCTGGGCATTATATCGAAATTTTGAAGTCTGTTACGGAATGTCCGGATATCACATTAGCTGATATTGCAATGGTAACGGAGGATGAAAACCGGCTGCTCTTGGAAGGGTTCAATGAGACGGAGCGGGCTTATCCATCTGGCAAAACGTTCACAGAGCTTTTTGAAGAACAAGCGAAGAAAACACCCAATCATGTAGCGGTTGTTTGTGAAGAGGAGCTGCTTACCTACAGGACGCTTAACAGTATGGCGAATCAGCTTGCACGGAAGCTCCGTACCAAAGGAATTCAGTCGGAAAGCGTCGTAGGAATTATGGTTGATCGTTCGATTGACATGATCATCGGCGTGCTCGCTGTTTGGAAAGCGGGAGCCACGTATTTGCCGATTGATCCCGAGTATCCGGATGAACGGATTGGGTACATGCTGGCAGACAGCCGTGCTGAACTATTGTTGTCTCAGCGCGCGATTGCACGCCGGGTATCTTTTGATAAAGAAATTGTTTGTTTTGAGGATAATGGCTTGTACTCCGAGGCCTCAACCAATCTCGGAATTGTTAACAGAGAGAATCAACTGGCCTATATCATCTATACTTCGGGAACGACTGGGAAACCAAAAGGCGTTATGATCGAACACGGCAGCTACACGAATGTTGCTTTCGCCTGGAGAGAGGCATACAAACTGGATACGTTCCAGGTTAGCCTGCTGCAGATGGCGAGCTTTGCATTCGATGTATTTGCCGGGGACATGGCGCGAGCGCTGCTGAACGGCGGTAAGCTGATCATTTGTCCAAATGATGTAAAGCTCGATCCAGCTTCGATATACTCGCTAATTAAGAACTATGAAATCAATATTTTTGAATCGACGCCGGCGCTGATCGTACCGTTGATGCAATATATTTACGATCACGGTTTGGACATGAGTCAGCTGAATTTGCTTATTTTGGGATCGGACAGCTGCTCTGCTGAAGATTTTACCAATCTGCAAGCACGATTCGGCCATATGATGCGGATTGTGAACAGCTACGGCGTGACGGAAGCTTGTATCGATTCCAGCTTCTACGAATACACCGATGCATCACTACCGTATTTTGGCAATGTGCCGATCGGGAAGCCGCTGCCGAATATGAAGTTTTATGTGCTTGACCCGCATCTGTTGCTGCAGCCGGTTGGTGTCATTGGCGAGCTGTGTATCGGCGGAATTGGGGTTGCCCGGGGTTATTACAATCAGCCTGAGTTGACCGCTGACAAGTTTGTCGATAATCCGTTTGAACCTGGTGAACGCATGTATCGTACAGGGGATATGGCTAGATGGATGCCGGACGGTAACATTCAATTCCTCGGCAGGGGCGACCATCAGGTGAAAATTAGAGGCTATCGCATCGAGCTCGGAGAAATCGAAGCGAGCCTGCTGAAGCATGATAGCGTCAAGGAAGCCGTTGTTATCGCCAAAGACGACCAAGCGCAGCAAAAATATTTGTGCGCATATCTCGTTGCGGACGGAACGCTGACGATTCCGGAGCTTCGTGAACACTTGACAGGCCAGCTGCCAGCTTACATGGTCCCGTCCCATTTCGTGCAGCTGGATAAAATGCCGCTTACGCCAAATGGTAAACTGGACCGTAAAGCACTAACGGCTCTCGAAGGCAGTGTTCATTTAGGAACCACTTTTGCTGCACCGACGAATGTACTGGAAGCGAAACTTGCTTCTGTATGGCAAGAGGTGCTTGGCATCGATCCAATCGGCATTCATGACGATTTCTTCCAGCTCGGAGGTCACTCGCTGAAAGCGATGATGCTCATCTCGCAAATGCACAAAGCTTGCGGTGTAGAAATACCGCTGCGTACTTTGTTCCAGAATCCGACGATTGCCGCTGTTTCAGCTTACATGATCGATTCGGATGAGAAGAGCTATTCAGCGATTGCGCCTGTGCCAGAGCAGGATTTCTATCCCGTATCATCAGCGCAGAAGCGGATGTACGTCATCCATCAACTGGACGAAACAGGCACAAGCTATAATATGGCGGATGCGATGCTGGTTGAAGGAAAGCTGAACCATGAACGGTTAACAGAAGCATTCCGGGGACTGATTCTGCGCCACGAAGCGCTTCGCACTTCGCTGCATACGGTGGATGGCATACCGGTACAAAAGGTGCATAACCATGTGTCATTCGACATTGAAGTTATGGAAGCGAATGAAGAGAACATAGCTGCAATGGTTCGCGATTTCATCAAGCCGTTCAATTTAAGTCAGGCGCCGCTCTTGCGGGTCGGTCTTGTACGCTTGGCTGCGGAACGCCATATGCTGCTGTGTGATATGCATCACATCATCTCGGACGGAATTTCCGTTTCAGTGCTTATGCGAGAATTTACCGATCTGTACGAGGGGGCAAGTTTGCCTGAGCTCCGCATACAATACAAAGATTTTGCCGTATGGCAGAACGAACAGCTGCAAAGTGAGGATTTGAAGCGCCAAGAAGCATTCTGGCTAGAAGCTTTTTCCAGTGAAATTCCAGTGCTTGATTGGCCGACCGACTATGTAAGACCGCACGTACAAAGCTTTGATGGCGATCGCGTCACATTTGATTCCGGCAAGGAGCTAATGCAGGAACTGCACAAACTAGCGGCGGAATCCGGTACAACGCTGTATATGGTACTGCTCGCAGCCTACAACGTGCTCATGGCCAAATATTCCGGTCAAGAGGATATCATCATCGGTTCGCCAATTGCCGGAAGGCCGCATGCAGATGTGGAACGCACAATCGGTATGTTCGTCAACACGTTAGCAATTAGAAACCATCCGGAGGCTGGTAAATCGTTCAAACAGTTTTTGGCGGAGGTAAAGGAAACATCTCTGAGGTCCTTTGAAAATCAAGATTATCCTTTCGAAGAGTTGGTTGATAAGCTGAACGTTCGACGCGACTTAAGCCGCAATCCGCTGTTTGATGTCTTGTTCGTGCTGCAAAATACGGGAGATGAAGCCATTCGAATCGCCGATCTGACATTCTCACCTTTCAGTTTAGACAGAAACGTAGCGAAATTCGATCTGTCGCTCGAAGCTGCTGAAGGGGAAGACGGGATCGCGTTCCATCTCGAATATGGCACAGCCTTATTACATCGTGCGACTGCAGAAAGGCTGGCGCAGCATTTTCTGCAAGTTCTTCAAGCCGTAACAGCGAATTCAGATATCCAATTAGGGGATATCGACATGCTCTCTGATGTGGAAAAAACGCAGCTGCTGGATGAATTCAACCAGACCGGCGCGGCGTACCCGCAGGATCAAACGATCCACGGTCTGTTCGAGGAGCAGGTGCAAAGGACGCCGGAGCGCATCGCTGCATCTTGCGGCGAGGAACAGCTGACTTACCGCCAGCTGAATGAACGCGCCAATAGTTTGGCTTGCGTACTTCGCAGCCACGGAGTGGGGCCTGATGTTAGGGTCGGCCTGCTCACCCGGCGCTCACTCGATATGATCGTCGGCATCCTTGCGACGCTCAAAGCCGGTGGCGCTTATGTACCGCTCGATCCGGACTATCCGCAGGAGCGCACGCAGTTCATGCTGAAGGACAGCGGGGCCCGCGTCCTGCTGACGCAGCCGCATTTGGCTGGCAAGGTGCCTTATGACGGAGTCATGCTGGACATGAGCGATGTAGAGCTGTATGCCTGGGATTCTGCAGACCTTACGCCGGTGAATGGGCCGCAAGATATGGCCTACATCATCTATACGTCCGGAACAACCGGCAAGCCGAAGGGCGTTATGATCGAGCATCAGAACGTCGTGCGTCTGCTCATTCATGACCGGCTGCAGTTCGATTTCAGCGAGCGCGATGTGTGGACGGTATTCCACTCCTTCTGCTTCGATTTCTCCGTGTGGGAAATGTACGGGGCGCTGTTGTACGGCGGCAGGTGTGTGGTTGTGCCGAAGACAACCGCGCAAAACCCGAAAGCATTCGCCCAGCTGCTGCGGCAGGAGCAAGTGACGATACTGAATCAAACGCCGACCGCGTTCTACACGCTGATCAACGAGGAGCTGCAGCAATCGGGCAACGAGCTTGCCGTCCGCTGCGTCATCTTCGGCGGGGAAGCACTGAATCCGGTCATGCTGAAGCCATGGAAGATGAAGTATCCGGATACGCTGCTGATCAATATGTACGGGATTACAGAAACGACCGTGCACGTTACTTATAAAGAAATTACGGATCGCGAAATCGAAACGAATCTGAGCAACATAGGCCGTCCGATTCCGACGCTGACGAGCTACATCTTCGACGCGCAGCGCAGGCTGGTGCCGATCGGCGTCGTGGGAGAGTTGTATGTTGGCGGAGACGGCGTCGCCCGCGGATATTTGAACCGCGAGGAGCTGACGGCTGAGCGGTTCGTCATGAATCCTTACAAGCCGGAGGAACGGCTGTATCGATCCGGTGACCTTGCGCGTCTGCTGCCCAGTGGTGAGATGGAATACTTCGGACGGATCGACCATCAGGTGAAGATCCGAGGGCACCGCATCGAGCTCGGCGAGATCGAAACACAGCTGCTGAGGCACGAGCGGATCAAGGAAGTAACGGTGCTTGCGCAGGATGACGAACAGGGGCAGAAGTTCCTGTGCGCCTACTTCATCTCAGACGGGGAGCTGACCGTGAGCGAGCTTAGGGCGCATATCGGTAGCGATTTGCCAGCGTACATGATCCCGTCGCATTTTGTGAAGCTGGACAAAATTCCGCTTACTGCCAACGGCAAAATCGACCGCAAAGCGCTGCCGAAGCCGGAAGGCGGGCTGGACTCGGGCACGGCTTACGTGGCGCCGAGAACAGAGCTGGAAACGGGACTTGCGCAAATTTGGCAGGAGGTACTCGGCTGCGGCCAGGTCGGGGTGCAGGACGATTTCTTCGCGCTGGGCGGTCATTCGCTGAAGGCGATGTCGCTTATTTCCGCGATGCACAAGGCTTATCAAGTGGAAGTACCTTTAAAGGTATTGTTTGATGCTCCGATCGTCGAAGCTATCGCTGCGTATATCCAAACGGCCGTAAAAGAGGCCTATGTATCCATCGAGCGGGTGATGGATGAACAGGACTATTATCAGGTATCCTCAGCACAAAAGCGGATGTACATTCTCAGTGAGTTTGAAGGCGCAGGTACCGGATATAACATGCCAGAGGCCTTCATTCTTGAAGGCGAGTTAGATGTGACTAGGCTGGAAGCAGCTTTGAAGGAGCTTATTGCCAGACATGAGATACTGCGAACTTCTTTTGAGACGATTCACGGCGAGCCGGTGCAGCAAATTCATACGGATATTGAATTCTCGGTCGAAACCATCGTCGAAACCATCGACGCGAATGAAACCGAACTTGCAGAGCTGGCCAAAGGGTTTGTGCGTCCATTTGAATTAAACAGAGCTCCGCTCCTTAGAGCGGGACTGGCGAAATTTGATGATAGGCGGCACTTATTCCTTGTTGATATGCATCATATCATCTCAGACGGTGTATCCATGGGCATTATGATGGACGAATGGATGCGGTTATACAAGGGTGAGCGTCTTTCTGATCCAGAGATTCAATATAAAGACTTTGCCGTATGGCAAAATGGCTGGTTTGAAACCGATGCTTATAAAAAGCAAGAGACCTATTGGTTAGACACATTTGCTGGAGAAATTCCGGTACTCAATCTGCCGGCCGATTTTGTTAGACCTGCCGTGCAAAGCTTTGAAGGAGATCGTGTTCATATCGTCATCGAAAGTGAGCTCTGCACGCAGCTTGGACAGCTTGCTGCGCAATCGGACAGCACCCTGTTTATGGTTCTCCTAGCCGCCTACAACGTGCTTCTAGCCAAATACACTGGGCAGCACGAGTTCGTTGTGGGAACCCCAATTGCTGGGAGATCGCATCCGGACACGGAGGGCGTGCTCGGGATGTTCGTTAATACGCTGGCTATGCGGAATAGGGTCGATGCGGAAAAGACCTTCCGCGGGTTATTAGCCGAAGTGAAGCATCGTGCACTGGAAGCCTATACGAATCAGGATTACCCGTTCGAGCGGCTGGTGGAACATATTGGCGTGGCTCGGGATCTGAGCCGTAATCCACTGTTCGATACGATGTTTATCCTTCAAAACATCGATACGCACTCGCAATCGGATGACCAAGGAGAAGACTTGAAAATGGTTGCATCAGCGATGCATGACGGCATTGCTAAATTTGACCTGACGTTTGAGGCTAGAGAAGTAAATGGCGAAATAGAATTGTTTATTGATTACGGCATCAAATTGTTTAAGAAAGCAACGGTGGAACGGATCGGACGTCATTTCGTTCAATTGTTACAGTCGGCGGTTGAAAACGCGGATATCTGTCTAGCCGACATGACGGTGCTGAACGAAGCGGAGCTGCACCAATTGCTTGTTACATTCAATGAAACAAAGTCAGAATTGACTACAGGTAAGACACTGCACGGGCTGTTCGAGGAGCAGGCGGAGAGAACGCTGGATCAGCCAGCAGTCGTCTGTGCAGGCGTGCAATTGACCTATGCGGAGCTAAATGCCGCAGCTAATCGTTTGGCGAGGACACTCCGCGATCAGGGCGTCATTCCTGAGACGTGTGTAGGCATTATGGCGGATCGTTCATTAGAACTGGTTGTTGGTATCCTGGCGATTCTGAAAGCGGGCGGGGCCTATGTGCCGATCGATCCACAGTATCCTGTGGAAAGGATCCGCTACATGTTGAAGGACAGTAACATCAAACTCGTCTTGAGTCAGTCGCATCTGGTCGCAAGCATGAGTGAAGATGTTCATACTGCCTTCGACGGAAAATGGCTCGATCTCCATGACGAGCGCCATTATAACGCTGACGGATCGAATCTGCCGAAGGTTAATGATCCCACTGATCTGGCTTACATCATTTACACATCTGGTACGACAGGAATGCCTAAAGGCGTCATGATCGAACACGCCAGCATTGCCAGTAATCTGCTGTGGAGAAAAGTTGAATACGCGTTGGATACAAACGATTCGGTGCTGCAGTTGTTCTCCTTCGCCTTTGACGGCTTCGTGACCAGCTTCTTCACGCCGATTATTGCCGGAGCAACGGTCATCCTGGCGCAGGAAGAGGAAGCGAAGGATCCGCTGCTCATGAAAAAGCAAATCGCTGCGCATCGGGTTACTCATTTCATCAGCGTACCAAGCTTATATGCAGCGCTGCTCGAGTGCATGGGTGCAGAAGAAGCAAGCTCGCTTCGTATCGTGACGTTGGCCGGGGAGAAAGTGACCGATAATGTGGTCTCACGCAGCAAGCAGCTTCACCCGCACATCGAGTTGGTGAATGAATATGGACCAACAGAGAACAGTGTTGTAGCGACTTACGAAAGAGGTCTGGAGCCAAACAAAGAGATTACGATCGGGAGACCGATTGCGGGTACGCAAATCTATATTGTGAGTGGAGAGGGCGGCCTGCAGCCTATCGGCGTCATCGGCGAGTTGTGCATCGCCGGTAACGGTTTGGCCCGCGGGTACTTAAACCGCGAGGATCTGACTTCCGAGAAGTTCGTGCGGAATCCGTTTGCAGCTGAGGATAATGGAAATGAACGGATGTACAAGACAGGAGATCTTGCCCGCAGATTGCCTGACGGGACGATCGATTTCATCGGACGTCTGGACGAACAGGTGAAGGTGAGAGGTTACCGTATCGAGCTCGGCGAGATCGAATCCGTCATCCTGCAGCATCCGCTCATTAACGAAACGGTTGTGTTAGCGAAGGACGACCACCGCGAACATACGTATCTATGCGCTTATATTACCGCAGATGATGTATTTACACTTGATGATTTAAGGGCGCACTTAGGGAAAAAATTGCCGGCCTATATGGTTCCGTCGTACTTCGTGCAGCTGTTAGTCATGCCGCTTACCCCGAACGGCAAAGTGGATAAGCTTGCTTTGCCGGAGCCGGATACGGATCTTATGGTCAGAAAAGAATATGTTGCTCCTTCTAGCGCAGCGGAAGCCAAACTGATTGGTTTGCTGCAGGATTTGCTGGAAATCGGACAAATCGGGTTGCTAGATAACTTCTTTGACCTTGGAGGCCATTCGCTCAGCGCAATGACGCTAGTCTCTCAAATGTACAGAGAATTCCAGGTCGAAGTTCCGTTAAGAGCTGTCTTTGAGACGGCTTCTGTCAGGGAGCTTGCAGCTTATATACAGGGAGCAGGACTCTCTCGGTACGAGTCGATTCCATTGGCGGCGGAGCAGCCGTATTACCCGCTTTCGTCCGCGCAGAAGCGATTGTTCATCTTGAATTTGCTGGATAGCGGAAGCACCACCTATAACATGCCAGGTGCCATGACGATCGAAGGCAAGCTCGATATCCAGCAGTTTGAAGGAGCTTTCCAAAGCCTAGTAGACCGCCATGAGACACTGCGCACTTCGTTTGATACGGTCGACGGAGAGCCGGTTCAGAGGGTACATCCTAATCTCGAGATACAGGTAGATTACATCGAGTATGCGGCAGATTCGCTGCCGTCGATAGATGAGATGATCGAGCGCTTTGTCCGACCTTTTGACTTGAAGATCGCGCCTCTCTTCAGAGTCGGACTGGTGAAGATGGAGGAAGAACGCCACTTGCTGTTGTTTGATATGCACCATCTCATTTCCGACGGGGTGTCGATGGGTATTTTCATCCAAGAATTCGTACAGCTGTATCAAATGGAACAACTGCCTCAACTGCGAATTCAATACAAGGATTTCTCGGCATGGCAAAACCATCTGTTCCAGTCGGAAACGATCAAAGCGCAGGAATCATACTGGCTAAGTAAGTTTGACGGTGAGATTCCGCTGCTCGATCTACCCATGGATTATGGAAGACCATCCATGCGCAGCTTCGCCGGACACAGTATAACGTTCAGAGCGGATAAATCTCTGCTGAGACAGCTTCACCAGCTGGCGGCGATGAGCGGCACGACACTCTATATGGTACTGCTTGCTGCGTACAATGTGCTGCTGTCGAAATACGCCAATCAAACGGATATTGTGGTCGGAACGCCAATTGCTGGCCGATCGCATGCTGATTTGGAACATGTCATTGGGATGTTCGTCAATACGCTTGCCATGAGGAATCGGCCTGAAAGTTCCAAGTCGTTTAGGCAGTTTTTGGCCGAAGTCAAAGAACAGGCGCTTATGGCTTTCGAGAATCAAGACTATCCGTTCGAAACGCTTGTGGAAAAGCTGGAGCTGCAGCGCGATTTAAGCCGCAATCCGCTGTTTGATACGATGTTTATTATGCAAAATATCGGAAACCAATCGATCGGCATCAAGCCATTAACATTTTTTCCGCATGAGGTTCCGCATACGACATCGAAGTTCGACCTGACCATGCTTGCCATGGAAGATCAAGACGGATTGGAATTGACGATCGAGTACTGCACAGCACTGTTCAAACAGGAAACGATGGAGCGATTAGGGAGGCATTTCGTTCGAGTTTTACAGGAAATTTCCGATCAGCCAGATGCGCAGTTAGCGCAAATTGACATGCTTTCATTGGAGGAAAAGAAGCAAATTGTCGTAGATTTCAACCAAACGAAAGCCGATTACCCGCAGAACTGTACGATACAGGAGCTATTCGAGCGGCAGGTGGAGAAGACGCCGGATCATGTGGCTGTCGTCTGGGAAAACGAGCGGATGACTTACCGTCAGTTGAATGCCAAGGCAAACCGCTTAGCGAGGGTATTACGCGAGAAGGGCGTCGTCGCAGACTGCATTGTTGGCGTCATGATGGAGCGTTCCGCTGATATGATCGTCACCATACTGGCCATTCTTAAAGCCGGTGGCGCGTATCTGCCGATCGACATCGATTATCCGGCGGATCGGATTCGATACATGCTTGAAGACAGCGCTGCGTCATTAATCGTTACGCAGAAGGCGGAACGTCCAGTAGGATTTGCTGGCGAAGTTGTAGCGCTTGAGGAAACGGACCTGACTTTCAAATTAGTCACCAACTTGGGCTCAGCAAGTACATCCTACGATTTGGCCTACATCATCTATACTTCGGGGACAACAGGCAAACCGAAAGGGATTATGCTCGAGCATGCGGGTATTGCTAATTTACAGGCATTTTTTGAGAATCAACTGGGTGTGACGGACGATGACCGGATCGGACAATTTGCCAGCAGTTCTTTTGACGCTTCGGTTTGGGAAATGTTTATGGCGCTGCTGACGGGAGCTTCGCTCTACGTGTTGTCCAAGGATATCATAGGTAATTACACAAGGTTTGAAGATTATGTAAGCGAACATCGGATCTCCATTCTTACCTTGCCGCCGACCTACATGACACACCTGAATCCGCAGCGGATGAGCTCTCTGAAGAAGCTGATCACCGCTGGCTCCGCCACCTCATTCGAATTGATCCGCAGGTGGGAAGGAAAAGTGCAGTACATTAACGCGTACGGTCCGACCGAAACGACGATTTGCGCAACCACTTGGAATGCCAATCATTCAGAGCTGCATACGGGTGTAGTTCCGATCGGTTACCCGATTCCAAATACGCAGGTGTACATCATGAGCGCAGATAACCTGCTGCAGCCGATCGGCGTACCCGGCGAATTGTGCATTGGCGGTGTCGGATTGGCCAGGGGATACGTGAATAAGCCCGAACTGACAGACGAGAAGTTCACGGACAATCCGTTTGCTCCAAGTGAACATATCTACCATACCGGTGACCTTGCCCGCTGGCTGCCCGATGGAAATATCGAGTACTTGGGACGGATCGATCATCAGGTGAAAATCAGAGGGTACCGGATTGAATTATCGGAAATTGAATCTGTCATGCAGGGTCATGAACGGATTCAAGAAGCAATCGTCATCGCCCTTGAAGACCATCATGGTCACCATTACTTGTGCGCTTATTTCACAGGCAGATCCAGTGCTCCCATATCGAACATGAGAGAGCATGTAGCCGAATTACTGCCTGATTACATGGTGCCATCGTTTTTTATTCAACTGGGGCAAATGCCGCTGACACCAAACGGTAAAATTGATCGCAAAGCACTTCCGGAGCCTGAACTGGGCACAGCGATCACCGGTACGGAATATGAAGCGCCTAGAAATGAACTCGAGCGACTGCTTGCGGAAGTGTGGGAAGAAGTGCTGGGCGTTCGTCCAATTGGCATCAAGAATAATTTCTTTGAGCTTGGCGGCGACTCGATCAAAGCAATTCAAGTGTCAACGCGTTTGTATAAACATGATTTGATGCTGGAAATGAAGGATTTGTTCCAAAATCCCGTTATTGAAAAAGTTAGTTCCTACGTACAAACATTAAGCCGTAAGAGCAGTCAAGAAATGGTTGTCGGGGAATTAGAGCTGTCTCCCATCCAACGATGGTTCTTTGCCCAGAGATTCACCGATATGCATCATTGGAATCAATCGATCATGCTGCAGAGTACACATGGATTTAAGGAGTCGGTTGTCCGCAAAATATTCACCGAAATTACCCGGCATCATGATGCGCTAAGAACCGTTTTCCGAGTAGATAACGACAAAGTCGTTGCACATATCCGCGGTTTGGAGGAACCCTTGGTACACCTGAAAGTGATCGATGTAAGGAATCAAGCTGATGAGTCTTCGGTTATTACCGAAGAGGCGAGCCGCCTGCAGTCAAGCTTTGATTTGAACGAGGGGCCTTTGATCAAGCTGGCGTTGTTCAGAACGATAAGCTGTGACCATCTGCTAATCGTCGCGCACCACCTCGTAATCGATGGCGTTTCCTGGCGTATTATTCTGGAGGATTTTGCCTTAGGGTATGAACAAGCGATGAACGATGAGGACATCCTGTTTCAGGATAAAACGGATTCTTATCAAGTTTGGACGGAACAGCTGAAGGCTTATGCCGCAGGTAAAGAAGTGGTAAAGGAAAAGAATTACTGGCAGCAAATCAACGACTTGTCCTGGGCTGCGCTGCCGAAAGATAAAAAAGCGGAAGAAATGAAACTCATTCATACGCGAAGCACCGCCTTTGAGCTGAATGAGGAAGAGACTGAACGGTTATTGAAGCAGGTTCATCAAGCTTATCATACCGACATTCAGGACATTTTGTTGACGGCCTTAGGCTTAAGCGTTCAAGACTGGACGAAGCAGGACAGCGTGATCGTCAATATGGAAGGGCACGGCAGGGAAGATCTGGAGGGGCAGGTCAACGTATCGAGAACGGTCGGTTGGTTCACAGCACAGTTCCCGATTGTGCTTGACTTGAAAGGATCAAACGATACGGGCTCCCAAATTAAGCGGATCAAAGAGCATGTAAGGCGCGTTCCGAACAAGGGTATCGGATTCGATCTGCTGAGATTCATGTCTCCGGAGGAGCTGCGTTTGAACTTGGCGCCGAAGCCAGAGATTGGCTTCAACTATTTGGGCCAGTTCGACTCAGATGTAACGACAAAATGGTTCACGATGTCGCCGTATGATATGGGAGAGCCGATGAGTCCGGATGCGGAGCGTTTGTTTACGCTCGACGTCACCGCGATGATTCAAGGCGGCAAACTAAGCGTCCGTTTTGCCTACAATATCCAGGAATATAATCCGACGACGATTACACAGCTGCAGAGTAGCTTTAAGAAGCACCTGCTGGAAATTATGGAGCACTGCGTTAATAAACAAGGACCTGAGCTGACCCCGAGCGACCTCGGCGATCATGAGCTTTCCTTGGAAGAACTGGATGGTTTGGTTGATATTTTCGAGTCTTGATTCCGGAGTGCAAACTCTTTAGAGGTGAATAATGAAAAAATCAGACACAATCCAAAAAGTGTATCCGCTCACTCCCATGCAGGAAGGGATGCTCTTTCATTCAATCATGGATCCTGATTCGAGTGCCTATCATAACCTGTTGCAAGCAAAGATTTGCGGGCAGCTCGATGTCAGCCTTTTCGAACAAAGCTTTAACCAATTAATCGCAGAAAACGATATTTTGCGTACAGCTTTCGTACATCAAAATCTTCAGCGCCCAAGGCAGGTCGTTTTAAGTAAAAGAACGATTCAGCTTCACTTCGAACAAATCGCTCATCTGGATGAAAGGGAGCAGCGGATCTACATCTCGTCTTTTATCAGCGAACGGAATGCCGGCCGTTACAACCTGGCCAAAGATATACCGATGCACATTGCTGTATTCCAAACGGCTGAACAGGAATATCAGTTCATCTGGAGCCACCATCATATCTTGATGGACGGGTGGGGACTTGGCATTGTTATCAACCGGCTGTTTCAAATCTATGAGGCTTTGAAGCATGACAAGACGCTGACTCAGGACGCAGTATATCCTTTTAGCGATTATATCAAGTGGCTGGAAAAGCAGGATAAAGACGAATCGCTGGCCTATTGGCAAACGTATCTGGACGGCTACGAGCAATCCGCTCATATACCTAAGGCATCCACACCTGAGAACAGTTTGTATCAAAAGCAAGAGATCAGCTTCGTTATAGACGAAACGACGACGGGGAGGATCGCACAGCTTGCAAGCAGCTGCCAGACGACGGTAAACACCGTTTTCCAAACGATTTGGGGCCTGCTTTTAAGCAAATATAACCATACGAACGATGTTGTGTTTGGCTCCGTCGTTTCCGGACGCCCCTCGCAGGTGAAGGGCATAGAGAAAATGGTCGGATTATTTATTAACACCATTCCGATACGCATTTCCTATAAAAATGAGCAATCGTTTGGCAGCCTGCTTGCCGAAGCTCAGCGCAATGCGCTGGCTTCGGAGGCCAATCATTTCGTTCCTTTGTACGAAATTCAGAGCCAGAATGGACACAAACAGGATTTATTCGATCATATCCTTATTTTTGAAAACTATCCGGTTGCCAAAGAACTGCAAAATAACGGTTGGGAGGGGGCGCTGGGCTTCGCTATCAACGATGTGCATGTCGAGGAACAGACCAATTATCCTTTGAATATCGTTGTGGCTCCGGGCGCTGAACTTTTGATCAAGCTTAGCTTTAATGCAGCTGTTTATGCGGCGGAATGGATAAACAGCATCGAAGGGCACATGAAGCAAATCATCGCTCAGGTCGTTGCCGATCCGCACGTGCTGCCCAAGCATATTCAAATCGTAACGGAGCAAGAGAAACAGCAAATTCTCTACTCTTTTAATGATACGGAAATCCGTTATCCGCAGGACCAAGAGCAAACGCTCCATGCGCTGTTTGAGCAGCAGGCGGAGAAAACACCGGATCAAACGGCTATTGTTTGCGGAGATTTGAGCATGACGTACCGAGAGCTTAACGAAAGAGCCAACAGACTCGCGCGGGTATTAAAAGAAAAAGGCGTAGGCAAGAACCGAATGGTTGCCATCATGACGGAACGTTCCTTAGAAATGCCTGTTGGTCTGCTCGCCATTCTGAAGGCCGGCGGAGCCTATGTGCCTTGCGATCCGGAGTACCCCGTTGATCGGATCCGCTATTTGCTTGAAGATAGCGGAGCGCAGCTCCTGTTGAGCAAAAAGGATTTGATGTATAAGGTCGAGGGGAGGCATTGCGAGTTCCTGGATCTGCAAGACGAGACGAATTTCGCTGCCGATGCTTCCAATCTTACGGGAACAAGCGGGCCAGCAGACTTGGCTTATATGATCTACACATCAGGAACGACCGGTCAGCCGAAGGGGGTTATGATCGAACACGCAAGCATCATGAATACGATCCGTTGGAGAAAAGAGGAATATGGATTCGGTACGGATGATCGTGTATTGCTGTTCTTATCATTTTCGTTCGATGCCTTTGTCAGCAGCTTTTTTGCTCCGATTGCATCCGGTTCGACGGTTGTATTAGCGATTGATGAGGAAGCGAAAGATCCGCTGGCGCTGAAGAAACGAATCTCTTCCTTGCAGATTACCCATTTTAGCTGCGTCCCAAGTTTGTATGCTGCGATTTTGGATTCGATGGAAGTCGAGGAAGCTTCATCGCTGAAAGCTGTAACTCTCGGCGGAGAGAGCATTTCGCCTTATTTGCTGGAGAAAACGAAGAGAATCATTCCAGGAGTGGAAATCGTCAACGAGTACGGCCCGACGGAAAACAGCGTCATTTCCACCGTAAGCCGAAATCTTATGCATGGAGAGCCGGTAACGATCGGTCATCCGATCGCTAACTCGCAGGCGTACATCGTGGATCACCATCATCAACTTCTGCCAATTGGGGTCAAGGGTGAATTATGTGTAGCGGGAGCAGGGCTGGCCAGAGGGTATTGGAGCAGAGAAACGCTCACCTTAGAAAAATTCATCGACAATCCCTTCCTTCCAGGCACGAAAATGTACAAAACAGGCGATCTGGCCAAGTGGCTGCCGAATGGTAACATCGAATTTATCGATCGTATCGATCATCAGGTTAAAATTCGCGGCTATCGCATCGAGCTCGGAGAAATAGAAGCAGCGATTCTGGGGCATCGCCGAGTGAAAGAAGCTGTCGTGCTTGTCGTCGAAGACGGTGGAGGAGAAAAAGCGCTTGCTGTGTATTATACACTCGAAACGGAGGCAGCAGCATCTGAGCTTAAAGATGACCTACTGCAGGAGCTTCCGGCCTATATGGTGCCTTCCTACTTTATACCGATGGAACGCCTGCCGCTTACGCCAAACGGCAAAATTGACCGCAAAGCGCTGCCGAAACCGGAAGGGGAATTGAAATCCGCTGCCGTATATGAAGCGCCGGCTAATCTTACTGAAACGAATCTGCTGCCGCTATGGCAAGAGATTTTAAAGACGGAGCATATCGGCGTCACCGACAATTTTTTCGAAAACGGCGGCCATTCTTTGAAGGCTATGATGCTCATTTCGAAAATTCACAAGGAACTGAAAGTGGAAGTACCGATCAAGGTACTGTTCGACAGGCCGACGATAAGGCAGATTGCCAAGTATATTCAAGGCGCTGACGAACAAGTTTACGCAGCTATCCGATCTACGGAGCAGCGTGATTATTATCCGGTATCCTCCGCGCAGAAACGGATGTTCGTGCTGAATCGTCTTGACCCTGACGGTACCAGCTCCAATATGCCAGGGGCCATGCTGCTGGAAGGACCACTCGATGTAGAAAGGTTCCGCGGAGCATTCCAAGCTCTAGTGGTGCGGCACGATACGCTGCGTACTTCATTTGATACGGTAGACGGGGAGCCTGTGCAAATCGTGCATCCGCAGGTTGAGCTGCGAATTCGTGTAAAAGAAGCGAACGAAGAGGATGCTGCTGGGATGTTGAACGACTTCATACGCCCGTTTGATTTAAGCAAGGCGCCACTGCTGCGCGTGGAGTTAATCCGGTTCGCTGCAGAACGCCACCTCTTCTTGTTCGATCTTCATCATATTATTTCCGACGGTACCTCGATGGGTCTCATCGTCAAGGAATTCATGCTCCTGTATCAAGGGAACCAATTGCCGGAGCTTACGATCCAGTATAAAGATTTTTCCGTTTGGCAGCACGAATGGTTCGGATCCGAAGTGATGAAACGGCAGATGACCTTCTGGGTCGAGATGTTTGGCGGGGATGTTCCTGTTCTTGAGATCCCAACGGATTATCCGAGACCGCCGTTGCAGAGCTTTGAGGGAGATAAGGTCATCGTCCATACCGGCAAAGAGCTGCAGGAGGCGCTTAGACGTCTCGCATCTGAATCGGGTACTACACTGTTTATGGTCATGTTGGCAGCCTATAATGTGCTGCTTGCCAAATATACCGGACAGGAAGATATCGTCGTCGGGACGCCGATTGCAGGCAGATCCAACCCCGATCTGCAATCGATCATCGGCATGTTCGTGGGTACGCTGGCACTTCGTAATCGAGCAGACGGCAAACTTTCGTTTGCTGAGTTTTTGGCACAAGTCAAGACGAACATGCTTCATATTTACGATAATCAGGATTATCCGTTCGAAGCGCTGGTTGAGCAGGTTGATGTGCGCAGAGACATGAGCCGCAATCCGCTGTTCGATACGATGTTTGTCCTGCAAAACATTGAGCTTGAAGCCATGGAGTTGGACGGATTGTCAATATCGCCAAGCATACTAGACAATCCTATCGCGAAGTTCGATTTGACGATTGAGGCGAGAGAAGAAGAAGAGGGAATCGAGCTTTGCTTCGTTTATAGGACCAAGTTGTTCAAGCAGGAAACCGTTCAGTGTATGGCCGATCATTTTCTGAATATTTTACATACTGCTATTGCTAACCCATACCAGACGATTTCTCACATGGATATGCTGAGTGAGGCGGAGAAGAGACATTTACTGGTCGAGAGGAGCGACACCGCTGCCCAGTATCCGGAAGCAATGACACTGCACGAACTTTTCGAGGTACAGGCTGCAAAATGGCCGGATCGCATCGCGGTCGTATTTGGCGGGGATCGGATGACCTACCGCGAGTTGAATGAGCGAGCCAACCAGCTTGCCCGGGAAATGCGTAGTCTCAGCGTACTGCCTGACGATAGGGTAGGTCTGCTCGTTGAGCGGTCGCTCGATATGATAGTGGGCATACTCGCTACGTTGAAGGCCGGCGGCGTCTATGTGCCGCTCGATCCGGATTACCCACAGGAACGATTGCAATTTATGCTGGACGACAGCGGAGCCCGCGTACTGCTGACCCTGCCTCAACTGACTGGTAAAGTGCCGTTTAATGGGACGGTGCTTGATATGGGTGATCCAGCGCTATACAGCGGAGACGGCTCGAACCTGGAGTCAGTGAATCAGCCTGAGGATATGGCATACATCATATATACGTCCGGTACGACTGGCCAACCGAAGGGTGTCATGATCGAACACCGCAATGTCGTTCGTCTGATGCTGAACGACAAGATGAAGTTCGATTTTACCGATCGCGACGTGTGGACGGTGTTCCATTCCTTCTGCTTCGATTTCTCCGTTTGGGAAATGTACGGCGCTTTGCTGTACGGCGGCACCTGTGTCGTTGTGCCAAAAGCGGTGGCACAGAATCCGAAGGAGTTCGCACAGCTGCTGCGCCAAGAGGGTGTAACTGTGCTGAACCAGACGCCGACCGCGTTCTACGCGCTGATTCATGAGGTGCTTGGACGACAGGACAACGACCTGCAGATCCGCTATGTCATCTTCGGGGGCGAGGCGCTGAATCCGATCATGCTGAAGCCATGGAAGGCGAAGTACCCGCAGACACAGCTGATTAATATGTACGGCATTACAGAAACGACCGTTCACGTGACTTATAAAGAAATAACGGAACAAGACATGGAGTCGAGCTTAAGCAACATCGGCCGGCCGATTCCGACACTGACAAGCTACATCTTTGATAGCGAGCAGCGTCTCGTTCCGATTGGCGTCATGGGAGAGCTGTATGTGGGCGGAGAAGGCGTAGCACGCGGGTACTTGAATCGCGAGGAGTTGACGGCTGAGCGGTTCATTGCGAATCCCTACAATCCGGAGGAAAGGCTGTACAGGTCGGGTGATCTAGCCAGATTATTGCGTAGCGGAGAAATGGAATATTTGGGCCGGATCGACCACCAGGTCAAAATCCGCGGGCATCGGATCGAGCTGGGGGAAATCGAGACGCAGCTCTTGAAGCACGAGGCGATTCGCGAGGCCGTCGTGATGGCGATGGACGATGAGCAGGGGCAAAAGTTCCTTTGCGCGTACCTGCTGTTGGATCAGGATCTGACCGTGACTGAGCTGAGGGCACATGCATCAGAGGATCTGCCGGCATACATGATCCCATCGCATTTTGTAAGGCTCCCGCACATGCCTATGACGTCTAACGGCAAGGTTGACCGGAAGGCGCTGCCGAAGCCGGAGGGTGGGCTGAAGACAGGTGCCGAGTACATAGCGCCTCGAAACGAGTTGGAAGAAAAGCTAGTGCACATCTGGCAGGAAGTGCTGGGATCGGAACGGATCGGTATACGTGACAATTTCTTCGATCTCGGCGGCGATTCGATTAAGGGCATACAAGTAGCCTCGCGTTTGTTCAATCACGGGCTGCAACTTGAGATGAAAGATCTGTTCCGATACCCATCGATCGAAGAGCTGAGTGGCTTAGTTGCGCTGGTCAAGCGCCAAATCAGTCAAGAGACAGTAACGGGTGAAGTCGGTTTGACACCGATTCAGCAATGGTTTTTCGATCAGCGGTTTGCAAACCAGCATCACTGGAATCAATCTGTCATGCTGCATAAGACTGACGGATTCGATTCGCTGGCTTTGGAGAAGGCGCTGCGGGATCTTGTCCAGCATCATGATGCGCTTCGTATGGTTTACGACGAGAGGGACGGGCGGATCGTCCAATTCAATCGAGGCTTAGAAGGCGAGATTTACGGATTCGAACGGTTCGATTTCACGGATGATTCTGACACAGAAGTACGCATTGCATCGGAAGCAAATCACATTCAACAAAGCTTCGACCTGAGTCAAGGTCCTCTACTGAAAGCTGCTCTATTCCAAACAACTGAAGGTGATCACCTGCTGCTTGCCGCTCACCATTTAATCGTTGACGGTATCTCATGGCGCATCCTGTTTGAAGATTTGGCGACAAGTTATTCGCAGGCCCTTGCAGGCGAAGACACCGCACTTCAGGAAAAAACGGATTCGTTCCAATATTGGTCTCAGCGGTTAACGGCCTACGCGGAAAGCAAGGAATTACTGCAGGAAATTGATTACTGGAAACAATTAGAAAATATATCAGTTGGCTCATTGTATAAAGATTTTGCGGTTGAAACCTGTACATTAGGCGAAAGTGCAACGGCAGAAATGGCGCTTACAGGGGAACAGACCCAACATTTACTTAAGCATATTCACCACGCCTACCATACAGAAATGAACGACATTCTGTTAACCGCTCTTGGATTGGCGGTTCAGGAGTGGGGTCAGAGCGACCGTATTGCTGTTCAACTCGAAGGCCACGGGCGCGAAGAGATGATGGAAGACGTCAACATTTCCCGGACAGTCGGCTGGTTTACCTCCATGTATCCGATCGTGCTTGACCTGACGGATGGTGATGATTTATCAACGGGGATCAAGTCGGTGAAAGAGACACTTAGACACGTTCCCAACAAGGGAATCGGCTATGACATTCTTAAATATTTGACACCGGAAGACAAACGGTCCGGGCTGCAATTTAAGTTAAAGCCGGAGATCTGTTTCAATTATCTCGGTCAATTCGATGCTAATCTCGTACATGATGCATTCGGTCCTTCCCCGTATGACATGGGAGAACCGATTAATCCAAATTCCCACCGCATGTATCCAATCATCATGAACGGAATGATAGCAAACGGCGAGATGAGCTTCCGATTTTCGTATAGCCCGAAGCAGTATGAGGAGTCCACTATGCAATGTTTATCCGCTGCCTTCAAATATCATCTGCTCCGCATCATCGATCACTGTATGAACAAAGAGGAAAGCGAGCGGACCGCGAGTGATTTCAGCTCCAAAGGACTGACTACGGACGACGTCGATGATATCTTCGAATTGCTTGGTGAAAAGCTGTAATCATGCCGACATGCGCGAATGGAGCGCGATAGCAAATGCTTACGAAGCAAGTTTCCTAATGTAAATTCTAAGGAGAGAAGCCGCTGTATGAGCCAATTTAAAAAAGAACACGTCCAAGACATGTATTTTTTATCCCCGATGCAGGAAGGGATGCTGTTTCATTACTTGCTCGAGCAGGGCCAATCGAACGCGTACTTCGAACAAATGTCTATCCGCGTAAGAGGGACGCTCGATATTGGCTTGTTTTCGGTCAGCTTAAACCGAATCGCTCAGCGGTATGACGTATTTCGTACCGTGTTCCTTTATGAAAAAGTGAAACGTCCCGTGCAAGTGGTGCTGAAAGAGCGACAGATTCAGGTCCATTTCGAAAATGTCACCAGTTTGCCTGAGCAGGAACGTGGGCTATTTGTAGAGCGGTTTAAACAGGAAGATCTGGGGCGGGGGTTCGATCTGTCCAAGGACATGATGATGCGTGTCTCCGTCATTCAGACAGGTGAGTCCGAATATCAAATCTTTTGGAGCCACCATCACATTCTGATGGACGGATGGTGCCTCGGTATCATCGTCGGCGAACTTTTCCAAATCTATGCCTCCTTGCGGGAACAAGCACCGAACAAGTTGGAAAGGACGTATCCATACAGCGACTACATCAAATGGCTGGAACGACAGGACAAGGAAGAAGCGAAACGCTTTTGGGCAGAGGCGCTTTCCGGATACGATCAACTGGCTTCAGTGCCGCAGAAGACAGCTGCCGCCACGGATATTGCCATGCGCGGATATAAGCAGGAAGAGCTGACGATTGGGTTCGATGAGAAGCTGACTGCGAAGTTGCAGCAGTTGGCAAGCAAGCATCAGGTAACGTTGAACACGGTGTTTCAGACAATCTGGGGCATCGTGCTGCAAAGGTACAGTCACGCCAATGATGTCGTATTTGGTTCCGTCGTTTCCGGGCGGCCGTCGCAGGTTGTTGGCATTGAGAAAATGGTCGGTTTGTTCATTAATACGATTCCGGTACGCGTAAAATCGTCCCCGGATCAATCATTCGCGGATGTGCTGCAAAGTGTGCAGCTGGGTGCGCTGGCTGCAGAATCGTACACCTACTTGCCGCTTGCTGAGGTTCAGACGCAAAGCGTGCTTAAGAGTAATCTGTTCGATCATATTCTCGTTTTCGAAAACTATCCAGTGGAAGAGTCGGTTCAAAATGGATCCCTTGAAAGCCAATTAGGATTTGAAGCAACGGATGTGAGCATGACCGAGCAGACGAGCTACGATTTGAACTTGTTGGTTATGCCAGGCCGAGAGCTGGCGGTGCGCCTGAACTATAACGCGAACGTGTACGACACGCAATTTCTGCGGAGCATCGAAGGGCATCTAAACACCATCGCATGTACGATCGTGGAACATCCGGAGCTGCGCCTGCAGGATCTTGTGATGGTCACTGATGAAGAGAAGCAGCTTCTTCTGCAGCTAAACGACACGAGGGAAGAAGTTCCAAGCCATTTGACGATTCATCGTATGTTTGAGGAGCAGGCGGAGAAAACGCCGGATCGGGTGGCCGTTGTATTTGGGGAACGGCAGTTGACGTACCGTGAACTGAACGAAAGGGCCAACCGATTAGCCAGAACGCTTCAAGGCAAAAACGTTGGAGCGGATCATGCTGTCGGGATTATGGTGGAACGTTCGCCGGATTTGGTCATCGGTATTCTGGCGATTCTGAAGGCGGGAGGCGCTTATGTGCCGATCGATCCGGAGCTGCCAGAAGAACGCGTGGGCTATATGCTTCACAACAGCGGTGCATCCATTTTACTAACACAAAGCCATTTACACGGAAAAGTAGCTTTTGGCGGGGAAATCATCGATATTACGAGCGATGATGTATATGACTCGGAGGGAAGCAACTTAGAGCTAACCAGCAGCGCTGACCAGCTATTCTATATCATTTATACGTCAGGTACGACAGGCAAGCCGAAAGGTGTCATGCTTGAGCATCGCAATATGGTCAACCTGCTTCACCATGTTTTCCGCCACGACAAAGTCAATTACGGCAGTACCGTTCTGCAGTACACAACGATGAGCTTCGACGTGTGCTATCAGGAGATTTTTTCTACATTGTGTTCGGGAGGGAAATTATATCTGATCGACGGAGATACGAAGCGAGAGGTCAACAAGCTGCTTCACTTGATTGAAGAGGAGCAAATTGAAGTCTTGTTCCTCCCGGTCTCCTTCTTGAAATTTATATTTAATGAGCAAGAATACGCCATCAGGTTTCCGTCCTGTGTACGACATATCATTACTGCCGGCGAGCAGCTTGTGGTCACGAATCAGCTTCGTTCCTTTTTGCAAAAAAATGATGTGTATCTCCATAACCATTACGGACCATCGGAGACTCATGTCGTCACTATCTTTCAGATGGAGCCAAACGGAGACATTCCTGAGCTGCCTTCGATTGGACGGCCGATTGCGAACAACGGCATCTATATTTTGAATGACGGACTGCAGCTTCAACCGTTCGGCGCACCGGGAGAATTATTTATTGCCGGCGATAATGTGGGGCGTGGTTACAGAAACAACGACGAGCTGACTGCGGAAAAGTTTATGGAAAATCCATATCGCAACGGCGAGCGTATGTATCGAACGGGCGATTTGGCACGGTGGAAGCCGGACGGCAATCTTGAGTTTCTCGGCCGTATCGACCATCAGGTGAAAATCCGTGGGCACCGTATTGAGCTTGGTGAAATCGAATCACAGCTGCTGAATCATCCTTCGGTGATGGCTGCAGCTGTGTTGGACCGCAAAGATGCGCAGAGCGGAACCTATTTATGCGCCTATTATGTGTCAGATAGACCGCTCCATTCGCTAGAGCTGCGGGCATATTTGCTTAAAGAACTGCCGGAATACATGATTCCGTCGTTTTTTATGGAGTTGGGAAAGCTGCCTGTGACACCTAACGGCAAAACGGACCGTCGCGCGCTGCCTGAGCCAGATGGGGAATTCGTGTCGGGTACGGAGTACGTACCGCCGACAAATGTCGTGGAAGAAGCGATTATCGCGATTTGGCAGGAAGTGCTGGGGATTGCCCGCATCGGCATTCATGACAATTTCTTCAGTCTCGGCGGACATTCGCTGAAGGCCATGACGCTAATGTCGCGCTTGAACAAGCATTTCGGCGTCAACATCCCGCTGCGCGAGCTGTTTGAATCGCCTACGGCGGAAGGGTTGGCACGCAAGATCCGCGAGGCGGAGGAGGATGTCAGGAAAGCGATCCAACCAGCGGGTAAAAAGCCGTATTATCCGGTTTCTTCCGCACAAAAACGGATGTTTGTGCTGCAGGATTTGGATGACGCAGGCACCGGCTACAATATGCCCGGCGTGTTCATCATCGAAGGCGTGTTAGATCGCGACCAGTTCGAGGGAGCGTTCCAGCGCCTCATTCTGCGGCACGAAGCGCTGCGCACCTCCTTTGAGTTGATCGAAGGGGAGCCGGTTCAGAAGATTCATGAGAACGTCGATTTCACTGTAGAGTTCTCACGACTGTCTGAAGGCGCCGAGGATATGGCCGCAGAAAACAAAGTCATTGAACGCATGGTCGAACGTTTTATGCGTCCGTTCGATCTGCAAAAGGCGCCATTGATCCGTGTGGCGCTCGTAGAGCTCCAGGAACGGCGGCATTTGTTCATGTACGACATGCATCATATTATCTCAGATGGCGTATCGATGTCCGTTATTGTGAAGGAGTTTGTACAGCTGTATGGCGGCGGTACTTTGCCTGAGCTGTCCATCCAATATAAAGACTATTCGGTTTGGCAGCAGGCTCAGATGGAGAGTGAATCACTGCGCAAGCAAGAAGCGTTCTGGTTGGATTCGTTTGCTGGCGAGCTGCCGCAGCTGGAGCTCCCGTCAGACTTCCCTCGTCCTGCGGTTCAGAGCTTCGAGGGTGACCATATACGTTTTGAGGCTGATACTGAATTGCTCGGCTCATTGAAACGTTTGGCTGCGGATAACGGGTCAACGCTGTACATGGTTTTGTTTACCGCTTATAATGTGCTGCTTTCCAAGTATTCCGGACAGGAAGATATCGTTGTAGGAACGCCGACGGCGGGCCGTTCCCAGGCTGACTTGGAGAACGTCGTTGGGATGTTCGTCGGTACGCTGGCGCTTCGAAGCCGTCCTGAAGGCAAGAAAACATTCCGCACCTTCTTGGCGGAAGTAAAGGACTATGCCCTTCAAGCATTTGAAGCGCAGGAGTATCCGTTTGATACGCTGCTGGATCGGTTGAATATTCGGCGCGATCCCGGCCGCAATCCTCTGTTCGATACGATGTTCAGCATGCAGAGCATGGATCCTGGACTAGGCCAAGAGGGCGGAGCAGGCTTTGGGGGATTGACCTTTACGCCGCACGTGTGGCAAAGCGGCATCGCCAAATTCGATCTGACATTGGAAGTGCGGGAGGGAGCGGGAAATCTAGAGTTCCAGCTGGACTACAGCACGAATTTGTTTGCGATGGAGACAGCGGAGCGGATGGCGCGCCATTTCGTATGCTTGTTAGAAAATATCTCATTAGTGCCAGATCAACCGCTGGCTGAGTTAAGCATGGTACCTGATGAAGAAGCGTGGCAAATCATCCAAGAGTTCAACAATACGAGATCTGATTATCCGAACAGTGAGACGATCGCGACGCAGTTTGAGAAGCAGGCCGCGCTAACGCCGGATCATCCGGCTGTCGTTTATGAAGACAAACAACTCACTTATCGAGAACTGAACGAGCGGGCGAATCTACTTGCAACCGAACTGAGGAATCAGGGTGTTGGCGCAGGCAAGGTCGTTGGCCTTTTGGCGGATCGTTCGATTGAGCTGATGATCGGCCTGATGGGCATTCTGAAGGCGGGTGGCGCTTATTTGCTGCTTGACCTAGAGATGCCTGCGGAACGAATCCGATTTATGCTCGAAGATAGTGGCGCTCACATCGTATTGGCGCAACGGAAATTGTACTGGATGGCACAGGCGGCACTCGCTGATCATGTGATCGACCTCGATGATGACGCATTGTATGCGGATAGCGGAGTTAACGAGAACTTGCTGTCACTGGGAGGACCGCGCGATCTAGCCTATGTAATCTACACTTCCGGCTCCACAGGCAAGCCGAAAGGCGTTCTTATCGAACAGCGCAGCGTCGTACGGCTGGTGAAGGAGACGAACTACGTCCAGTGGAGCGAAGACGAACGCATTCTGCAGACAGGCGCGCTTGGCTTCGATGCCGTTACGTTTGAGATCTTTGGCGCGTTGCTGAATGGAGGTACGCTGTATCTAGCGGATAAGAACGTTGTTCTAGATAGCGATAAACTCGGCGCGTTTATCGCCGCAAATCGAATCACGACCATGTGGCTTACTTCACCGCTTTTCAACCAGCTATCGCAGGAGAATGCGGAATTGTTCACGGGTGTGCGACAGCTGCTAGTCGGCGGAGACGCGCTGTCGCCGAGCCACATTAATCACGTGCGCTACATGTGTCCGGGTCTGCGTTTGATTAATGGCTATGGTCCAACGGAGAACACAACGTTCTCCACGACATTCTCGATCGAACGGGATTTCGAAGGAAGCATTCCGATTGGACGGCCGATCAGCAATTCCACAGCGTACATCGTGAACAAGTACAACCAACTTCAGCCGATCGGCGTGCCGGGCGAGCTGTGCGTCGGCGGTGATGGCGTGGCGCGAGGGTACGCGAACCGTCCAGAACTAACGGCCGAGACCTTCGTTCCGAACCCATTCAAAGTGGGAGAGACAATGTACCGCACTGGCGACCTGGCGAAATGGATGCCGGACGGGACGATTGAATATAGAGGCCGCATCGATCAGCAGGTGAAGATCCGGGGGTACCGGATTGAGTTGGGCGAGATCGAGACGGAGCTAATGAAGCATCCTGTTATGAAGGATGCCGTAGTGATCGCACGTGAGGATGCGAATGGGCAGAAGTTCTTATGCGCCTACATCGTGGCGGAGCAGGAGCTGGGTGCGCCGGAAGTAAAGGCGTTTCTATCGCAGGAGCTGCCATCCTACATGGTGCCGGCGTACGTGGTGCAGATGGAGAAGCTGCCGCTTACCGCTAACGGCAAAATCGATCGCCGCGAGCTGCCTGAGCCGGAAGGCGGCTTGGGACTAGGCGCAGCGTATGCAGCGCCGCGCAATGAGACGGAAGAGCGGATCTGCGTCATCTGGCAGGACGTACTCGGAGTGCCGCAGGTCGGTATCCGCGATGATTTCTTCCAGCTCGGCGGCCACTCGCTGAAGGCGATGACGCTGCTGGCGCGGATCAAGCAGCAGCTTCAAGTGAATGTGCCGCTGCGGATGCTGTTCGAGTCGCCAACGGTAGAGGCGCTTGCCCAGCATATCGCACAAGCCGATAGGGAAACATATGCGGCGATTAAGTCGGTGGAGCCGCGAGACTATTACCCGGTTTCCTCCGCCCAGAAGCGGATGTTTATCATGAGCCAATTTACAGGCTCGGGCACGAGCTATAACATTCCAGGCGTCATGTTCATCGAGGGCGAATTGGATCTGGAGAGATTCGAGCAAACGTTCCGGCGCTTGGTCGCCCGGCATGAATCACTTCGGACGACATTCGCGACGGCCCACGGCGAAGCGGTGCAAATCGTAAATAAGGAAGTTGATTTTCAGATTGAGTACGCCAGAAGCACAGAGGACGGGCTGGAATCCATCGTTACGGAGTTTGTACAGCCATTCAATCTGCAAAAGGCGCCGCTGCTGAGAGTCAAGCTCGTACATGTAAGTGTTCAGCGCTATTTACTGCTGTTTGATATGCACCACATTGTATCCGACGGTGTATCGATGGGCATTTTGTTGAATGAATTTGCTCGTCTATACCAAGGAGATGATCTGCCTGAATTAGCGGTTCATTATAAAGATTTCGCCGTTTGGCAGAACAGCATGCTCTCATCCGAATCGATGCGTATCCATGAAGCGTACTGGCTTGAGACGTTCTCCGGCGATATTCCGGTGTTGGCGCTGCCGACCGACTATCCGAGACCTGCCGTGCAAAGTTTTGAAGGGGATGCGGTCACCGTTAGGTTAGGTCAGCCATTGCACGATCAAATTCACAAGATAGCGTCCGATTATGGAGCCACACTTTACATGATTCTGCTTGCCGCTTATCAAGTACTGCTTTCCAAATACAGCGGGCAGACGGATGTAATCGTTGGAACACCGGTAGCAGGCAGGCCGCTTGCTGAAACGGAGAACATCCTAGGTATGTTCGTTAATACGCTGGCGATACGCAGTCAGCCGGAAGGCGGCAAAACGTTCGCGCAGTTTTTGGAGGAAGTGAAGCGAAGTTCATTGCTTGCTCTGGAACACCAGCATTACCCGCTTGAGATGCTTATTGATCAATTGGAGCTGCGCAGGGATTTAAGCCGAAATCCGCTATTCGATACGGTCTTCAGTGTGCAGAACCAGGAAGTGAAGGCTTCGGAGTTTGCTGGTCTTAGTTTTGAGCCTTACCACAGGGCAAACAAAATCGCCCAGTTCGACTTGTCTGTCAAAGCGATCGAGGATGAGAGTGAAATTGTGCTCCATGCGGAATACGGTATCCAATTGTTTAATAAAGAGACGATTGAACGGATAATGACCGATTATCAAGCGTTACTGCAGCAGGTTACGGAAAATCCGGACATTTTGTTGAGAGAGATTCTACTTACGCACTACGACAAGCTGGAAAATGTGTTGGATGGGGCAGTGGAGTTTCTATTTTAGCCATAGCAAAAACTCAGCTAATGCTTACGAAGTCAGTTTTCCTATGGAAAACTCAGCTAATGCTTACGAAGTAAGTTTTGCTAAAGCAAAACTCTCAGGAGGATGCTCATGATCGATAAATATTCACAAAATATGATGCTTGCCGGCGGTCAATTTGAGAAAGAGCAGCAGTATTGGCTGAACAAGCTGCAGGGTGAAATCGTTCTTTCGGAATTTCCGAGGGATCCCGATCGATCAGCTGCTCTTCCCGATAAAATGTCCGCGATGAAATACGACTTTCCGTCAGAGCTCTCGCAAAAGCTGCAGCATATCACGAATAAGTCCGATTTTGCTCTTTATATGATCCTTTTGTCTGGGGTTAAATACATCCTGTATCGGTATACGGCCCAATCGGAGATCATCGTCGGTATGCCTGTTTTCAAGCAAAACAAGCAAAGTGCTGTTATGGTGAACTCGCTTCTGCTGCTGCAAACGACCTTCATGCAGGAAACCTGCACGTTCAAGCAGTGGCTGACAGCTGTTAAGGAAACCGTCACCTCGGCCAATGAGCATCAAAATTTTCCGTATGTGAAATTGGCTGAGCAGCTTGAACTGCCGGGGGGGAGCGGAGGCGAACCTTACCTGCCTACGCTAGTTTTGCTCGATAGCATTCATGACCGCAGCATCGTCGATCATGTCCTATCCAATGTTATTTTCCAGTTTTCAAAAGCTGATGAGCAGATTGAACTGGTCGTCCAATACAACACTGGTATGTATAGCGAATTTTTGATGAAGCAAATCGCGTTTCACCTGATTCATTTTTTGCGGTCGGCTTTGAACGAACCTGATCGCAGTCTGGCTGAGCTTGAGCTTATATCCATGGCCGAAAAAATGACGCTGCTGGACGAATTCAACCAAACCGGGGCGGCGTTTCCGCAGGATCAAACGATCCACGGTTTGTTCGAGGAGCAGGTGCAAAGGACGCCGGAACGTGTCGCTGCATCTTACGGTGAGGAGAGGCTGACGTACCGCCAGCTGAACGAACGCGCCAACAGCCTCGCCCGCAACCTCCGCAGCTACGGAGTAGGGCCGGATGTTAGGGTCGGCCTGCTTGTCGAGCGTTCGCTCGATATGATCGTCGGCATCCTCGCGACGCTCAAAGCCGGCGGTGCTTATGTACCGCTCGACCCTGTTTATCCGCTGGAGCGCACGCAGTTCATGCTGGAGGACAG
The DNA here is from genome assembly GCF_059692155.1 of Paenibacillus sp. JT22N1. NCBI lineage: Bacteria > Bacillati > Bacillota > Bacilli > Caryophanales > Paenibacillaceae > Paenibacillus > Paenibacillus sp. JT22N1. The sequence goes on along the minus strand of NZ_JCAUAW010000002.1, from coordinate 495,832 downwards.
TGGAGCTCGCGTCCTGCTGACGCAGCCGCATTTGGTCGATAAAGCGCCTTATGATGGTGTCATGCTGGACATGAGCGATGCAGTGCTGTACGCCTGGGATTCTTCAGACCTTACGCTGGTGAATGGGCCGCACGATATGGCCTACATCATCTACACGTCCGGCACGACCGGCAAGCCGAAGGGCGTTATGATCGAGCATCAGAATGTCGTCCGTTTGCTCGTCCATGACCGGCTGCAGTTCGATTTCAGCGAGCGCGACGTGTGGACGGTATTCCACTCCTTCTGTTTCGATTTCTCCGTGTGGGAAATGTATGGGGCTCTGCTGTACGGCGGCAGGTGTTTGGTTGTGCCGAAGACAACCGCGCAAAACCCGAAAGCATTCGCACAGCTGCTGCGACAGGAACAAGTGACGATACTGAATCAAACGCCGACCGCATTCTACACGCTGATCCAAGAGGAACTTCAGCAGCCGGGCAACGAGCTTGCCGTCCGCTGCGTCATCTTCGGCGGGGAAGCACTGAATCCGGTCATGCTGAAGCCATGGAAGATGAAGTATCCGGATACGCAGCTGATCAATATGTACGGGATTACAGAAACGACCGTGCACGTTACTTATAAAGAAATTACGGATCGCGAAATCGAAACGAATCTGAGCAACATAGGCCGTCCGATTCCTACGCTGACGAGCTACATCTTCGACGCGCAGCGCAGGCTGGTGCCGATTGGCGTTGTTGGCGAGCTGTACGTGGGCGGAGACGGCGTCGCCCGCGGATATTTGAACCGCGAGGAGCTGACGGCTGAGCGGTTCGTCGCGAATCCATACAAGCCGGAGGAACGGCTGTATCGGTCTGGTGATCTCGCGCGTCTGCTGCCCAGTGGCGAGATGGAATACTTCGGACGGATCGACCATCAGGTGAAGATCCGGGGGCACCGCATTGAGCTCGGCGAGATCGAAACACAGCTGCTGCGGCACGAGCGGATCAAGGAAGCGACGGTGTTGGCGCAGGATGACGAACAGGGGCAGAAGTTCCTGTGCGCCTACTTCATCTCAGAAGATGAGCTGACCGTGAGCGAGCTTAGGGCGCATATCGGCGGCGATCTGCCGGCGTACATGATCCCGTCGCATTTTGTGAAGCTGGACAAAATCCCGCTAACCGCCAACGGCAAAATCGACCGCAAAGCGCTGCCGAAGCCGGAAGGCGGGCTGGACTCAGGCACGGCTTACGTAGCGCCGAGAACAGAATTGGAAGCGGAGATCGCGCAAATATGGCAGGAGGTACTCGGCTGCGGCCAGGTCGGGATGCTGGACGATTTCTTCGCGCTTGGCGGTCATTCGTTGAAGGCGATGTCGCTCATCACAGCGCTGCACAAAGCGTACGAAGTGGAAGTACCGTTAAGCTTGATATTCGAGACGCCGAATATTGAAGCGGTGGCTCGTTATATAGAAGTTGTAGACGTAGGAAGTGGCGGATTTTTGGCGATTCACCCTGCACCTCAGCAGGATGTTTATCCCGTTTCTTCGGCACAAAAGCGTATGTATATCATCAATCAATTTGAAGGATCAGGCACAGGCTATAATATGCCAGGCATATTCACTTTGAAAGGGAAGCTGGATAGAAACCGCTTGGAAAAGGCGTTCCGCCGATTGATCGAACGCCATGAGACGCTGCGAACATCGTTCGAAACGGCAAATGGAGAGCCTTTTCAGAGAGTACACGCATCTGTTCCGTTTGAGATCAGTTATACAGAGGTTAATGGGGGAGAGCCTTCTCATGTCGAGGTCGAGGCGTTGATCCGCTCATTTATTCAGCCGTTTGATTTGCAGTTTGCCCCGCTGCTCCGCGTAGGGTTGATTCAGCTTGCCGACGATCATCACATATTCATGTGTGATATGCACCATATCATTTCGGATGGGGTGTCCATGTCGATCCTCGTCAAAGAATTTACAGAATTGTATCATGGAGCATCGCTGCCGGAGCTTTCCGTTCAGTACAAAGATTTTGCCGTATGGCAGCACGACAGTCTGCACAGCGAGAAACTGAAAAAACAGGAAGCCTACTGGCTTGACTTGTTTGAAGGGGAACTGCCGCAGTTGGAGCTGCCGACCGATTATGCGAGACCTGCAGTGCAAAGCTTTGAGGGGGATCATTTGACGCTGCAGGCGGAAAAACGAATTTTGGAAGGCATAAAGCGCATCGCTGCGGAAACAGGATCAACGCTTTACATGGTGCTGCTTGCCGCCTATAACCTCTTGCTCTCCAAATACTCCGGAAAAGAGGACATCATTGTCGGCACGCCGACAGCCGGAAGGTCTCATACAGATGTGGAAGGCATCATAGGCATGTTTGTCGGTACGCTGGCGATGAGAAATCAGCCCGAGGGCCACAAAACATTTAAGCAGTTTTTAGCGGAAGTCAGGTTGAACGCGATGATGGCGTACACCCATCAGGATTACCCGTTTGAAACTCTGCTCGAAAAGCTGAACATCGTGCGTGATATTAGCCGCAATCCGCTGTTCGACACAATGTTCATGGTGCAGAATATCGATGTGCAGGAGGCCGGGTTCGAAGAGCTGCATGTTGAGCCATATGCGGTGGAGAATTACATTTCCAAATTCGATCTGTCCATGGAAGCGAAGGAAGCGGCGAACGGTCTGACCCTTCATATCGAATACAGCACGAACCTTTTTGCAAGGGAAACCGTCGAGCGAATGGGTCGCCACTACCTCGTACTGCTCGAATCTATTGTGCAGGAACCGGAGAGGAAGCTGGCGGAGCTCGACATGCTCTCAGAGGAAGAAAGACGACAAATTCTGGCTGATTTCAACGATACGCAAACGGATTACCCGAGCGAAATGACCATTGCTGCGTTGTTTGAGTGGCAGGTCGGGCAAAATCCTGATCATCCTGCCATCGTTTGGAAGGGGCGGCAGTTGAGCTACCGTCAGCTCAATGAGCAAGCGAACCGGCTAGCCTGGACGCTGATCGCACAAGGAGTAGGGCCCGATCATGTCGTCGGCCTGATGGCGGAAAATAAACTGGAGCTCATGGTCGGACTGCTCGGTATTCTGAAGGCAGGCGGCGCCTTCTTGCTTCTTGATCTTGATGTGCCTGCAGAGCGCATGAAGTACATGCTCGAAGATAGCGGCGCTCGTATCATCCTGACGGAGCGGCACCTGCGTCAGCAGACAACACAATTTGCTTTTGTTCAAGTGATCATCCTTGACGATGAGGTTGTCCCTTATGATAGTGACTGCTCCAATCTGGAGCTGCTGGGCTCATCTCGCGACCTGGCATATGTCATTTACACGTCCGGCTCCACTGGCAAGCCGAAAGGGGTGCTCATCGAGCAGCGCAGCGTCGTAAGACTGGTGAAGGAAACGAACTACGTTCAGTGGGGTGCGGATGAGCGGATCCTACAAACAGGAGCGCTTGGCTTTGATGCGATCACGTTCGAGATCTTCGGAGCGCTGCTGAATGGAGGTACGCTTTACCTGACCGACAAGAACGTCATTCTGGATAGCGAGCAGCTTCGCGCGTTCATTGCCGAACATCGCATCACGACGATGTGGCTCACATCACCACTATTCAACCAACTTTCGCAGGAGAACGCGGAGCTGTTCACGGGTGTTCGCCAACTGCTGGTCGGCGGAGACGCGTTGTCGCCGAGCCACATTAATCATGTGCGCAGCAAGTGTCCGGGTCTTCGTCTGATTAACGGTTACGGGCCGACGGAGAATACAACGTTCTCCACGACATTCCCGATCGAACGCGATTACGAGGGAAGCATTCCGATCGGGCGGCCGATCAGCAATTCCACTGCATACATCGTAAATAAGTACAACCAGCTGCAGCCAGTCGGCGTGCCAGGTGAGCTGTATGTCGGCGGCGATGGCGTGGCGAGAGGGTATGCGAACCGGCCGGAGCTGACGGCCGAGACTTTCGTGCCGAACCCATTTATAGCGGAAGAGACGATGTACCGCACCGGCGACCTGGCGAAATGGCTTCCGGACGGAACGATTGAATATAAGGGCCGCATCGATCAGCAGGTGAAGATCCGGGGATACAGGATCGAGCTGGGCGAGATCGAGGCGGAGCTAATGAAGCATCCTGCGTTGAAAGATGCTGTAGTGATCGCACGCGAGGACGCGAACGGGCAGAAGTTCTTGTGCGCCTACATCGTAGCGGAGCAGGAGCTGGGTGCGCCGGAAGTAAAAGCGTTTCTGGCGCAGGGGCTTCCATCCTACATGGTGCCGGTGTACGTGGTTCAGATGGAGAAGCTGCCGCTGACGGTTAACGGCAAAATCGATCGTCGCGAGCTGCCTGAGCCGGAGGGCGGTTTAGGGCTAAGATCAGCGTATGCAGCACCGCGCAATGAAACGGAAGAGCGGCTCTGCGTCATTTGGCAGGACGTGCTCGGTGTGCCGCAGATTGGCATCCGCGACGATTTCTTCCTGCTCGGCGGTCACTCTCTCAAAGCGATGACGCTGCTTGCGCGGATCAAGCAGCAGCTTCAAGTGAATGTGCCGCTACGGGTGCTGTTCGAGTCGCCGACAATAGAGGCGCTAGCCCAGCATATCGCACAGGCCGATAGAGAGACGTATACGGCGCTCAAGCCGGTGGAGCCACGCGACTATTACCCGGTTTCCTCCGCCCAGAAGCGGATGTTTGTACTTGGGCAATTTGAAGGCTCCGGAACGGCTTATAATATGCCCGGTGTTATGTTCATCGAAGGTGAGCTGAGCCTCGAAAGATTCAAACAGTCGTTCATTCGCCTGATCGAACGGCACGAATCACTGCGAACCTCTTTCTCTGTCGTAGATGGCGAACCGGTCCAAACCGTATATCGTAATCTGCAATTTGAGATTGAATATATCGATTTCGCTCAAGATGGTACGGAAGTAGACCGATTGGTGGAACAGTTTGTCCGACCGTTCGATTTATCGAAGCCGCCTCTGCTTCACGTAGGTCTGATTCATCTACAGCCTGGACGACATCTATTCCTTTTCGATATGCACCATATCATTTCCGACGGCGTATCGATGGCTATCCTCGTTGATGAATTCGTCCGTTTGTATCAAGGCGAACCATTGCCGGAGCTTTCGATCCACTATAAAGATTTTGCTGTGTGGCAGAACGCGTTTTTCCAGTCGGAATTCATGCAAAAGCAGGAGACTTATTGGTTATCTCAATTTGAAGGGGAAATTCCGGTGCTTGATTTGCCGACTGATTTCTCCAGACCTTCCATCCAAAGTTTTGATGGCGATTATATGACCGTCGGTTCAGGCAAAGAGCTGGCTGACATGCTCAAAGGACTTGCCGCCGAGACAGGCACAACGCTGTACATGGTGCTGTTAGCGGCTTATCATGTGCTGATGTCCAAATACAGCGGGCAGGAAGACATCGTAATCGGAACGCCGATCGCCGGGAGACCGCGTGCGGAGCTTGAGCCGGTTATCGGCATGTTCGTCAATACATTGGCACTGCGCAACCGCTCGGAAGGCGGGCAAACGTTCAAACAGTTTTTGGCTTCGGTGAAAGATTCGACGCTCAGCGCATTCGAGCATCAAGATTATCCCTTCGAATCTCTTGTAGATAAATTAAATATGGCCCGCGATTTAAGCCGCAACCCGTTGTTTGACACCATGTTCAGCATGCAGAACATTACGGTCCGGGCGGCCCAAATGGAAGGACTCCAATTTACGCCTTATGAAACGGAGAACCGAATTGCCAAATTCGATCTTTCGATGGAAGCAACGGAAGAAGAGGATCAAATCCGTTTCAATTTGGAATTCAGCACGCGGTTATTTACCCGGCCGACAATGGAAAGATTAGCTGACCATTATTTGCAGACGCTTCATCAAATCGTCAAGAACCCAGATAGCTTGCTGGCTGAGATTGATATGCTTAGCGCTGCGGAGAGGCATGAGATCATCCATGTATTTAACGATACGAGAGAACCGTTCAACTTGGAAGTGACGATGCCGCAGCTGTTCGAGCAACAAGCGGCGCAAACGCCGGATCGCATCGCAGTCAGCTTCGAAGGAACGCACATCACTTACCGCGAGTTGAATGAGCGGGCAAACCGGTTAGCGCGTTACTTGCTGTTAACAGGTATGAAGCAGGAGGATTTGGTGGCCATCTTGCTGCATCGTTCACCAAGGATGATTGTGTGCATACTGGCGATTTGGAAGGCTGGCGGCGCTTATGTGCCTATCGATCCAGACTATCCGCAGCAAAGAATCCGCGATATGCTTGCCGATTCTGGCGCTGTGTGCCTGTTGACCGAAATACCATACGTAACACCTGAAATCGAGCAAGGCTATAGCGGAGTAATCATTCCAATCGACACGGACGATGAGGTCATCCGTCAGGTAGAGGAAGAGAACGTCATGCTTCCTGTACCCGTATCGGGCAACCTTGCTTATGTTATTTATACATCCGGTTCTACTGGAAAGCCGAAGGGCGCCATGCTGGAGCATGCTGGCATGCTGAATCATATGGATGCGATGATCAGTGCCTTCCATCTGGATGAACAAAGTGTCATTGTCCAGAATGCCCCGCACTGCTTCGATATTTCCGTCTGGCAGTTGGTTACCGCCTTGGTGATTGGTGGACGGACGGCGATGTACAGTCATGAACTCGTGTTGAATGTCCGTGAATTTATGAAGCAAGTAGCGGAAGATAAGGCAACCGTTCTGGAGGTAGTCGTTTCTTATATGACCGCGATGCTGGATTTGCCGGAAGCCGTACCGCTTCCCGACCTGCAATATGTGCTGGTGACCGGGGAGTCGATCAAACCTCCGCTCGCGCGAAAATGGTTCGAGCGCTATCCTCACGTGAAGCTGGTCAACGCATACGGGCCAACCGAAGCGTCGGATGACATTACGTTATACGAGATGGATGAAGCGCCGAAGCTGGAAACGGTGCCGATCGGCAAGCCCGTGCAAAACCTGCATGTTTACATCGTTGACCCTTATATGAAGCTTGTGCCGATCGGCGTTCAAGGAGAATTATGCGTGTCTGGCATCGGGGTTGGGCGCGGCTATTTGAATGACCCGGAGAGAACGAAGAAAGTGTTTATGGAGGACCCTTTCCGCAGCGAAACAGGTATTCGCATGTACAAAACAGGCGACTTGGCACGCTTTCTGCCGGACGGTAATTTGGCATATATCGGGCGGGTAGATCATCAAGTCAAAATTAGAGGCTACCGGATCGAGCTTGGCGAAATCGAGGCGATTTTGCTGAAACAAGCGAGTATCAAAGAAGCCGTTGTCGTCGATCGGACGGATTCCCATACACAAAAGTACTTATGCGCATACTTCGTTTCGGACGAAATCATGCCAGCTTCGGAGCTAAAGGAAAGCTTAAGCAAGGAGCTTCCAGGTTATATGGTGCCTTCTTACTTTGTCCAAATGGATCAGCTTCCCTTGACACCGAACGGTAAAATTAACCGCAAAGCACTTCCGGAGCCGGATGGTGGGCAAGAGCACGACTATATGGCACCGTCCAATGAGACGGAGCGTACGCTTTGCGGCATCTGGCAACCTATACTCGGAATCGGCCGGATCGGCATTCATGATAACTTTTTTGAATTGGGCGGCCATTCTTTGAAAGCGATGATGCTCCTCGCCCAGATTCACCGTGAAACGGGTGTGGAAGTGCCGCTCCGTACGCTGTTCGAGATGCCGACGGTGCAGCAGATTGCTCAGTTTATTGACCAATCCGCATCGCACGATTACCACTCGATTCAGCCTGTTGAAAAGCAGCAATATTACCCGTTGTCATCCGCACAGAAACGGATGTTCATTTTGCAGCAATTCGAGACCGACAGCGTCGGTTATAACATGCCGGATGTGATGCTGATCGAAGGCGAGTTGGATTTTGGGAGATTTGAGCAGGCTTACCAAGCACTCGTTAGTCGGCACGAAGCGCTCCGCACCTCATTCCATACGGTGGACGGGGAGCCGAGACAGATGGTGCATACGGATGCTGAACTTCATACTCAAATCGAGGTCTTCCAGGCTGATTCAGACGAAGCTGCCGTTCAACTCGTACAGTCTATCATCCGTCCGTTCAAGCTGAGTGAAGCGCCAATGATTCGAGCAGCTGTGATTCGAAGAGCGGACGATAAGCATGTCTTTGTCTTAGATATGCATCATATCGTTTCAGACGGTGTCTCGAGCGGCATCATCGTGAATGATTTTGCAGCCTTGTACGCCGGTGCTGAGCAGCCGAAGTTGACTATCCAGTACAAGGATTTTGCGGTATGGCAAAATGAGCAATTCCAAAGCGGTGTCATGCGGAGGCATGAGCAATACTGGTTAAGCAAGTTTGCCGGCGAAGTGCCGCTGCTAAATCTCGCGACTGATTATCCTAGACCGCAAGTGAAAAGCTTCGCAGGGGATTATATCGCCTTCGGCTCCGGTCTTAAAAGGATGGAACTGCTGAACCGGTTGGCTGTTTCGCAGGGAACAACGCTGTATATGGTGCTGCTCGCCGCATTTAACGTGCTGCTTGCCAAATATTCCGGTCAGGATGATCTTGTGGTGGGAACGCCAATTGCCGGCAGACCGCATGCGGACGTGGAAAACGTCGTCGGGATGTTCGTCAATACGTTGGCACTGCGGAGCCGGCCAGAAGCCGGATTGACGTTCCGGAACTTCCTCCAGCAAGTCAAAGAAACTGCGCTGCAGGCTTACGAGCATCAGGATTACCCGTTCGAGCTGCTGGTAGAAAATTTGGGCGTACAAAGGGATTTAAGCCGTAATCCGCTGTTCGATACGATCTTTATTTTCCAAAATACAGATGAAGCGGTGATCGAACTTAACGAACTGCAGTTTAAACCGTTCCCTCTGGAGCATAAAGTCGCCAAATTCGATCTCGCGTTAACAGCGGTTGAGACTGAAGGTGAGATCGGATTTAATCTAGCGTACAGCACAAAATTATTTAACAAAGCAACGGTAGAGCGAATGGGCCGCCATTTGTTAAAACTGATCGATAACTTATTAGATCGTCCCGATACGTCGTTAGCTGAGATTGAAATAGTGACGGAAGATGAGCTTTCGCAAATGGCTCTCTTCAACGCAACGCAGACTGACGTGCTAAACGATAATACGCTGCACGGGCTGTTTGAGGAGCAGGTGGCGCGAACTCCGAAGCAAACGGCAGTCGTCTGTGCGGGCCGGCAGCTGACCTATGCGGAGTTGAATACGAAGGCCAACCAATTGGCAAGAACGCTGCGGGATAAGGGAGTTCGCCCAGATATGCGGGTAGTCGTTATGGCCGACCGTTCGCTCGAACTGATCGTTGGTATCATGGCGATTCTGAAAGCTGGCGGGGCTTATGTGCCGATTGATCCGCAGTATCCGCAAGAGCGGATTCGCTTCATGCTGAAGGATAGTGGCGCTGCAATCGTGCTGACACAGGAGCGGCTGCTCACGGTCATGAGCGGGGAAGTAAAGGCCGCTTTCGCCGGGGAGTGGCTGGGTCTGAACGACGATCAGCATTACGCTGCTGACGGCTCCAATCTGCAGCAGGTCAATGCGTTGACGGATTTGGCCTACATCATTTATACATCAGGTACGACGGGTAAACCGAAAGGTGTCATGATCGAGCACCGCAGCATCGCCGGTAATCTCTCGTGGAGAAAGTCGGAATATGCACTGAGCACAAACGATAAGGTACTGCAGCTGTTCTCGTTTGCTTTTGACGGCTTCGTGACCAGCTTCTTCACACCGATTCTGGCGGGAGCAACGGTTGTCTTACCGCAAGAAGTAGATGCGAAAGACCCTTTTGCTATCAAAAAGCAAATCGCGGAGCATCGCATCACGCATTTCATCTGCGTGCCAAGCTTGTATGCAGCTCTGCTCGAGTGTATGAATACCGAAGAAGCTGAATCGCTGCGCATCATTACAGTTGCCGGCGAGAAGGTAAACAAACATGTGATTGAGCGGAGCAAACAGCTTTTCCCGCACATTGAGCTTGTGAATGAATACGGTCCTACGGAAAGCAGCGTGGTTGCCACATTCCTGCGTGATCTGGTGCCGGATAAGGACATTACAATCGGCCGTCCAATCATAAATACACAAGTATACATTGTGAATGAAACCGGCCATCATCTACAGCCGATCGGTATCATTGGCGAGCTATGTATCGCAGGAGACGGTTTGGCCCGAGGGTATCTGAATCGTGATGACCTGACTGCCGAAAAATTTGTCGCGAATCCATTCACATCCAAAGTAGGCACAAATGAACGATTGTACAAAACAGGAGATCTTGCCCGCCTCTTACCAGACGGTACGATTGACTTTATCGGACGCCTCGACGAGCAGGTGAAAATTAGGGGCTACCGGATCGAACTGGAAGAAATTGAATCTAATCTCCTCAGACATGAACATGTGCAAGAAGCTGTCGTCGTGACTGATGAAATGAACGGTGAAAAGGCGCTTTGCGCCTACATTGTTGCGGATGGAAGTACGGACATGGCAGAGCTGAGAGCGTATCTTTCCTCCGAGCTGCCGGCTTACATGGTCCCGAGTTATTTCATCCGCATGGAAGCCATGCCGCTGACTCCGAACGGTAAGCTGGATAAAAAATCACTGCCGAAACCGGATGAAAGCACATTGGCACGCGCAGCATATGTCACACCTCGTAACGCTACTGAGGAGCGGCTCGCAGCTATTTGGCAGGAGATCCTTGGCCTGAAGCAAGTTGGCGTTCACGACAACTTTTTCGAAATTGGCGGTCATTCGCTGAAAGCTATACAGCTTGTGACGCGAATTTACGAATCGATGCGGGAGGAATTACCGCTGCAGTACTTATTCCAGCATCCGACTGTTGAACAAATGGCTCAATACATGGATTCCAAAGAGCTGTGGATCGATTTTAACAAACCTATTACCTTATTGAACCGGAAAACGGATCGTCATGTATTCTGTTTCCCACCGGTCGGCGGCATCGGTTTTGTATTTAAAGAACTCGCGGAGCATATCGGTTCGCATGCCCTCTACGGTCTTGATTTTATTGAGAGCGAGGATCGCCTGGAACGTTACATCGAGCTTGTGACAAGTGTTCAGGCAGAAGGACCGTATGTCTTTGTGGGGTATTCCGCCGGCGGCAACCTCATGTTCGAGCTGACGAAGGCGATGGAGGCAAAAGGGTACGTTGTCTCGGATCTGATCATGCTGGATGCTTCAAGGAAAAGCAAAGTTATACGTCAATCCGAAAAGGTAGTGGCAAAAGAGGTCGACGCTTTGCTCCGGGAAGCCGAGTCTAACGCAAAATACGAACCATATGTAAATAACGAACTTATCAAAAACAGCGTGATTCAAAAAATGAAAAGCTACATGATCTACCTGAATGGTTTGCAAAATAGCGGCTCCGTTCGTGCAAACGTCCATTTTGTACAGAATGAAATCAAACCAAGCAGTAAGTTAAGCGGCAGCACATTGTGGAATCAATCTACCACTGCGAAGTACCGCAGCTATGAGGGAGCAGGCCCTCATGAAGACATGTTGGATGCGCCATATGCCGCCAAAAATGCGGAGATTGTCAAGGAAATCTTGTCCTTATAACCCGCGATGAAGAGGAGCGATACTTTGGCCAGTCGAAAAAGCAAGTCGCAGCCACCAAGACCGAAGCCGATTTTCTTTCGGTTAATGGCCTACATCAAGCCTTACAGCTTTTGGGTTCTTCTGACGATTGTGACCTCGCTCACGGCTGCAGGCGTCGATATCGGGATGGGGAAGCTAATTGAGCAAATGGTCGACAGCTCTTCGGATAAACTGCTGTTCTCTGCAGGTTTCATTGGCATTATGGCACTGATCGGTGTGATCTCGAAGTATTTGATCAAATATGCTTCGACTCGGTTTAGTGCCTACGCGCTGCGCGATTTGCGCAATGCGGTTGCGAATCATCTGGAGAACCTGCCGGTTTCCACCGTAGAGAAGCAGCAATCGGGTGATCTCGTATCCCGTCTGACGAACGATACGACCGTGCTGCAAAACTTTTTTATCCACCATTTTGCCAATCTATTTTACATGCCGGTTGTCTTTGTTAGTGCGCTTACGATTCTTTTGCTTACGAGTTGGAAGCTGATCCTGTTCAGTCTCATCCTGCTGCCTGTTGGCATTGCCGTTACCGCCATATTGAGCAGGCCGATCAGTAAATATTCCGAACAGCTGCAGGAGCAATTGGGCTCTGCCAATGCGGTCACCCAAGATATGATCGGTGGAATCTCGATGGTTAAAGCTTTTAACAGGCAGGATACGCTTTTCGAAAAGTATAGCAAAGTGATGCAGCAGGTTTTGTTCAAAAGCCTGCTGCTCGAAAAGCGTCGCGCACTCATGTCGCCAATCAGTATTCTACTGCTTTCAACACCGCTCATTTTTATGGTCGCCATCGGCGGATACTTGATTGAAAAAGGCGAGCTGACATCCGGCAACATCATCATTTTCTTGTATATGTTTTCATTTGTTCTTCAGCCCATATCCATGATCCCGGTGCTGTCTGCTCAGGTACAGGAAGTGACCGGGGCAGCCAGGCGGTTGTTTGATGTTCTTGATATGTCGGTGGAGCAGGAGATCCACTCATTCCATGATGTGGATCTAAATGCGGCACCGATTGAATTTGAGAACGTCACGTTCTCCTATGACGGACAAACGAATGTGCTGAATGGTTTAAGCTTTTGGCTGCAAAATCAGCAGACGATCGCTCTTGTAGGCTCCAGTGGCTGCGGGAAAAGCACGCTGTTCAAGCTGCTTTGCGGCTTTTACGAACTGACGCCTGGCAAAGGTACGATCAAGGTGCTCGGTCGTCCGCTGAATGAGTGGAATCTGAAGCAGCTTCGAAGCCAAATCTCACTCGTCTCTCAGGACACGCACCTGTTTCCGGGTACGATTGCCGAGAACATCGGTTTTGGGAACCTCCAAGCCACCCGTGACGATATCGAACGAGTAGCCAAAGAAGCGAATGCGCACGATTTTATTATGCAGCAGCCGGAAGGGTATGAAACGGTCATCGGGGAACGGGGTTCCTTGTCCGGAGGTCAGAAACAGCGGATCGCAATTGCACGCGCTCTATTAAAGGATGCACCGATTCTGCTGCTGGATGAGCCGACATCCGCACTCGATTCGCACTCCGAAGCCATCGTTCAGGAAGCGATCGAAAGGGTGATGAAAAACCGTGCTGTTCTCGTCATCACGCATCGTCTGACAACGATAGATAAAGCGGATTGTGTAATTTTTATGAGCGACGGACAAATTGTGGAATGCAACACACATGAGAAATTAATTCGCAGCAATGGTGCTTACAAGAAGCTGTATTTCAAACAATTTGGTCTGCAAGACGGCACCGCCAGCGCGGATAGAGAGGGGGCTTAAGTCATGTTCCTCAGGCAGTCCTACAAGGAATTTAAACGACTGATGTCTTTTATGCAGCTGCGCCGTAAAAGGTATTTCTTCGGATTAATCGGAGATAGCTTAAGCAATGCCAGCATTGCTATCCTGATGTCTTTTGTTATTCAATATTTACTTGAATTTTCCGTTCATCGCGATCAGGCTGATCTCATGAAGGCGGTTTGGATCGTTGGCGGCACGTTCGTCATGCTTAGTGCACTGTCGCCGTTTTTTAGCTATATGTATCATCGCAGTGTGAAACAAACGATGGTGGACATCCGGCTGCTCGTTTTCGAACGGCTGGGACGGCTTCCGCAGAGCTATTATGAATCCCATCATTCAGGAGATATCGTTTCGCGAACGACGAATGATATGCACTTGATGGAACAAACGTTTACTGAGCATTTGAAATCGATCATTGTAGAATGCTTGACATTGGTCGGCTCCCTGGCCGTTATGTTTATACTCGATTGGCGGCTTGCCTTGGTTTTGTTAGTGCTCGGTCTGCTGTCCGTCTTGATTAACACGCGCTTCGCAAGGCCTTTACGAAAAATAAGCGACCGATTTCAAGCGCAAACCGGCGGTTTGACCGAACGTTTGTCAGATCTGCTTGCCGGCCTACAAGTGATTAAGATGTTCTCTCTTCATCGTACGGTAACGAAGCGTTTCCATGATATGAATGGGGAGGTCACAGCCTCAGCGATGAAGCAGGGGCATCAAACGGGTTTGCTTGAAGCAGTGAATTTCCTGATTAACTTCATGAGCTTAGGCGGAATGCTCGTTGTTGGGATTATCATGTATTCGCAAAACATGATTGAGCTCGGCGTTCTAGGGCAAATCATACAGCTGCAAACGGGTGTTTCGATGGTATTTCTGCAGCTGGGCAGCATCGTTTCTCTGATACAGCATTCATTTGCCGGGGCCGCACGCGTATTCGAGCTGCTTGATGAAAGGGCGGAACCGGACCGGTATTCGTCCGTACCTCCGCAGGGCAGCGAGCAAGAGGCGATTCCAAGTGCAGAATTGGAAATGAGTGACGTGATCTTCGATTACGGTACTGCTGCTGGCATTTTATCCGGGAGTACACTTTCGGTGCAGAAAGGTCAGGTAGCCGCCCTCGTTGGCGCCAGTGGCAGCGGTAAAAGCACAGTCATGAAGCTGTTTCTCGGCTTCTATCCGCCTAAGGGCGGGACGATCCGCATGCTTGGCAAGCCGCTGGGTCATTATAAGCTTTCCGAAATCCGGGATCTAACTGCGTATGTTCCACAGGATCCTTATTTGTTTCACGGTACGATTGGCGATAACATCCGATTCGGCAAACCCGATGCCACGGATCAAGAGTTGAAGGATGCGGCAACAGCGGCTTATGCGCATGAATTTATTATGGAGCTGACAGACGGTTACGATACGATGGTTGGCGAGCGGGGAACTTCGTTATCCGGAGGACAGCGTCAGCGAATTGCCATTGCCCGGGCCTTGCTTAAAAACGCCCCGATTCTCCTGCTCGATGAGGCTACCTCAGCGCTAGATGCTGAATCCGAGTTTTGGGTACAAAGTGCTTTACATACATTGATGAAAAACAGGACGACCCTGATGATCGCTCATCGGCTATCTACTGTCGAACAGGCGGACGTCATTTATGTGATGGAACAAGGTGTCGTAATGGAAAAGGGAAGCCACGAGCAGCTCTTGTCCAGAGAAGGAATATATGCAAAGCTGTACCGGCAGCAATCGCACAAAGAGCACGAGACGGAACCGGTGACCGCTTAAGAGAAGGACGCTTTCATGAAATCAATCGAAAGATAAGAGGAGTGGAGTTCATGTCTATTTTTGAAAAAATGGAGTCGAATGTACGTTCTTACTGCAGGTCTTTTCCCGATGTGTTCACGAAAGCAAAAGGTTCTATGCTGTATGCGGAGTCCGGTAGAACGTTTATCGACTTTTTTGCGGGAGCAGGCGCTTTGAATTACGGTCACAATAATGATTACATCAAAAGTAAGCTGGTCGAATATTTGGAATCGGACGGCATCTCCCATGGACTCGATATGTTTACTTCGGCGAAAGAGACGTTTCTGCATACATTTTCAGAGCTCATTTTGAAGCCGAGAGAGCTTGATTATAAAGTTCAATTTTGCGGCCCGACCGGAACGAATGCTGTGGAAGCGGCGTTAAAGTTGGCTCGCAAAGTCAAAGGACGCTCGGGTATTTTCTCCTTTATGGGGGCTTTTCACGGTATGTCGCTTGGCAGCTTATCCGTAACCAGCAACCTGTACCACAGATTGGCGGCGGGTACGGATTTACACAATGTTTCCTTTATGCCTTTTCCATGCGGTTACATGAGTACATTTGACACAATCAAATATATAGATGAGGTGCTGACGGATGACCATTCCGGTATCGACAAGCCGGCCGCCATCATCTTTGAAACCGTGCAAGCGGAGGGAGGCCTGAATGAAGCGCCAATCGAGTGGATGCAGCGTCTTCGCGATCTGTGTACCCGTCATGACATTTTGCTCATTTGCGATGAAATTCAGGTTGGCTGCGGCCGAACAGGTCCATTTTTCTCCTTTGAACGTGCGGGAATCGTTCCAGATCTTGTTGTGTTGTCCAAATCAATCAGTGGCTATGGTCTCCCGATGGCCATTACCTTGTTAAAGCCGGAATTGGATGTCTGGAATCCTGGGGAGCATACGGGGACTTTCCGAGGCAACCAACTTGCGTTTGTCGGAGCAACTGCAGCACTGGAGTACAGGGAGTTATATAACTTAGAAGCTGAGATTCACCAGAAAGCTCATTTTGTCAGTCGGTTTTTGCAGGAGGAAATCGCTCCGTTAAGCGAGGATATCCAGATCCGGGGAATGGGTTTGCTCTGGGGCGTTGATGTGTCCGCAAGCAAATATGAGAACATTTCCAAAGAAATTGCCAGCCGCTGTTATGAGTTGGGACTCATTTTGGAAAGGGTGGGCCGTCAAGACGCTGTCATCAAGCTGATGCCCCCGTTAACTATATCGATGGAGGAGCTTGAACAGGGCTGCAGCATTTTGAGACAGGCGGTTCAAGAATGCTTTGAGAGATCAGAATTAAGGCAGCACGCTTTAATCTGATAGCCAAATTGCAGGAAAGCGACGATATGGAGATTGATATGAGAAATAAGAAAAAAGGAATAATAATAGGTTATCTGGGCCTAGGTATTCTTACTTTTAATCTTGTAGCCATGCTAATCATTAAATGGAAGATTGTTTTACCAAATGAGTACTTAATGAATGCATTAGCCGTATTGTTAATAGCTTTATTCTTATGGCCGTTTGTTTCAATCTCTGCTTTACTTTATGCATCTAATCATTTAAACAAATTGAAAGTACGATTATTGAATAATGAAGGTAATGATACATGTAAGCAAGATCATTTGAGTATTAGAAATAACCATAAGAAAAGCATTTCTATTAATACAACTTTTTTAGTGACGGATTGTCTTTTTGTTATTTGGTTTGTCATATTCATATGGCATGCATTTTTGAGCTTTTAGGAAGAACCCCAGGATAACTTCCTGGGGTTCTTCAAATTCATTGGAAGAAACTATTCCGTATAAATAATCTTAGCTATGTTATCCGCAGACATCGGATGTCCAGAGAATATCCCTGCGCTTCATGGCGATGATGGTCTTCACGATGTTTTGATCGCTTATATGGCGCTACCCCTGGCCCGGTTCGAACACGATGAGG
Source organism: Paenibacillus sp. JT22N1 (assembly GCF_059692155.1). NCBI lineage: Bacteria > Bacillati > Bacillota > Bacilli > Caryophanales > Paenibacillaceae > Paenibacillus > Paenibacillus sp. JT22N1. Next base: position 478,714 of record NZ_JCAUAW010000002.1, on the reverse strand, counting down.
CATGTAAGTACTAGGGTTTGGTCGTTTAGATCGTGGAAGACTGGTAATCCGGAAGCCTGGATATTGAATCCATGCTTTTTTATTTCCTGCAATGGAGTGGATGCTAGTTGATAGAAGTATTGATTTTTTGAATAGAAAAGACTTATTAGACGCTCTTTCATAGAGATGGTAAATTTATTAAATAGGAAATACCAATAAAACCAATATGTATAATGGAATAAAGAAGGAGTGGAACTATGAGCCCGAAGATTACTGCTGCTCCCGAGGATGTTCGAAGTAGAGACTCACAGCAATTGATCAGGGAACTGAGCGCGGAGCTGGGAGTACTCTATGACTCTGATGGAAGTGCAGGTTTCAATCCATCTGATGTTGAAGTGCCGCGTGCTGCTTTTGTGGTTGCCCGTTTTGAAGGTCATCCTGTTGGATGCGGCGCGTTGCGCCCATTGGATGACTCTACGGTAGAAGTCAAACGGATGTATACACGCGCTGACCACCGACGTAAGGGAGTAGCGCAAGCGATTCTTGCCGAAATTGATCGCCTGGCGATCGAGTTTGGCTACAGCAGCATTAAGTTGCAAACCGGTCCCAAACAACCGGAAGCGGCTGCGCTCTATGAACGGGTTGGATATTACCGTATTCCGATCTTCAGCGGAAATTGGGATCTCGTACTTGCCTATCAGAAGGATTTGACTCTCGTTCCCGGCAAAACATAATGATGGGGGATTACATAAGATGAAATTTGCTTTGTTTAGCCTCATGATGAATATCCCCAACGCTGTAAGCGGGGAAACCTTGACTACCCAACAGAAATTTGAAAACGTGCTGAAACAGGCCGTCCTTGCCGAAGAGCTTGGCTTTGAAGCTTACGGTGTTGGTGAGCGGCATGGTGCACCATTCTTGTCCTCTTCGCCGCCGGTTATCCTGACAGCGATTGCTGCCAGAACCTCACGAATCCGCTTGCTAACTACGGTTACGGTTCTAAGCGTACTAGACCCTGTGCGCGTTGCTGAGGACTACGCCACACTCGATCATCTCTCGGGAGGGCGAATCGAGTTGATCATCGGCAAAGGTAATGACCCGCGCCACTATCCGCTTTTCGGGATTACCGAGGAGGAGCAATGGGAATCCCTTGCTGAGCGATATGCACTCCTGAAGCGCTTGTGGAATGAAGAGAATGTCACTTGGCAAGGGCGCTACCGTACACCGCTGGAAGGCGTCACAACACAGCCAAGACCCTTACAGAAGCCAATCCCGGTGTGGCATGGCAGTGCATCAAGTACGCTATCCACCGAGTTGGCTGCGAAATATGGCGAACCGATTTTTTCCTCCAATACGTTTCACCCGCAGGCCAAATACAAAGCGTTAATCGACCACTATCGCGAGCGTTTGGCCTATTATGGCCATGATCCCCAGGATGCAATTGTTGGTTCGGGTTTTGGTAGTTTGTATCTGGCGAACACCACCGAGGAGGCGATCAAACGCTATCGCCCATACTATGATGCTTTTCACGCCACCACGGCATCGCAGGTCAACAACACACCCTTCAAAGACCTCGAGGACAATATTAAGAACGGGCCTATCCTAGTAGGCAGTCCTGAGAACGTTACCGAGAAGATCTTAAACTACCATGCGGCCTACGGGCAGCAAGTGGTCAGCATCAGCGTGGACGGATTGACCGAAGCTGAGCAGCGCGAGCAGGTTGAGCGATTTGCCACCGAAGTTGTGCCAGTACTGCGACGCGAGATTCCCAGTAAAGTATGGGACAGTAAAACGCCGACGCTGCAACAAGATGTTTTCAAGGTGTTGCCGGCTAGAAAGATATGAAATATCTACATAGAACCGGACAACGAATAAGCAAGAAAATGAAGCTCCATCCATTTGTGGCAAAGGATGGGGCTATTTCATTTTTTGGACATAGAAAATAATGAAAAAAAGGTGGTGGCACATGGAGCGCTACTGGAAACGCAATCTATATATGTTATGGCTGGGTTTATTTTTTAACCACATGGCGTTTACCCTTTCGGTGCCTTTTTTTCCTATTTTTTTGCAAAATGACCTAGGGATTCAAAGCGGGCTGGAAGCTTGGTCGGGTGTTTCCATTTCGATCAGCTTTCTGATTAGTGGTTTGTGTGCACCCTTTTGGGGATCACTCGCCGATAAATATGGCCGGAAGCCTATGCTTGTTCGCTCCGGTATAGGTTTAAGTGTGGCACATTTTGCCAACTTTTTTGTTCATGATCCTTTGACTTTCATGCTTGTTCGAATTTTTCAAGGACTTATGGCAGGCTTTAGTCCTGCTTCCATCGCTTTAGTTGGCACGAATACACCGGAGAAGCACGTCGGTTACGCACTGGGCGTCATATCAACGTCTTCTGCAGCAGGGGGAATTCTTGGACCGCTCGCGGGAGGCTTGCTAAGTCATTGGCTGGGATTGCGGGCGTGTTTCGTGGCGTCGGGCCTCATTACTTTAGTTTCCGCTTTCATCGTCCTAGTTGGTGTTAAAGAGGTTCATGAGCGACATGATGGGACTCGTACCAGTGTCATCAAGGATCTTAAACAAGCTGCCGGTAACACACGATTGATGCGAATATTTGGGCTAACTTTACTAGTCTCTACTTCGGTCATGATTTTGGAGCCGCTGCTGACGATCTATGTGGGGCAAATCGGGGGCAGTATAAACAACGCTTCGCTCAGCTCGGGCATTGTTTTCTCAGCAGTAGGCATTGCTACAGTCATTATGGGCCCTCGCTGGGGGATAATTGGCGGGCGAATCGGGTATGACAAAATACTCTTTATTGGGTTACTAGGAGGTGGTATAGGCAATCTGCTGCAGCTCGGCGTTCATCATCTTGTCGGCTTTGGCATCCTGCGTTTCAGTTATGGGCTGTTTTTTGCAGCCGTTTACCCAGCGTTGAATGCACTCATCGTCAAATATTCAGAGGCTGATTTCCGAGGAAGGGCTGTCAGCCTGAACCAATCGTCGAGTCAGTTCGGTATTGTGGTTGGTCCTTTGCTTGGGGGTGTGCTCGGTGGATGGATCGGTATCCAATTCGTCTTTCTCATTACTGGTGTTACATTGCTTGGAACGGCCTTGACGATGAAGATGGTTGACTCTAAGCGAGTTGAACAGAGGTTGCCTGGTTGAGGGTGTTTTTACCAATGGACATAAAAAAATGACTCCCAATGAATATAGGAGCCATCTATAGGAGACCCGTAATTAATAGAGAGTCTTGGTTGATTCTGGCGTGAAGGGCAGCAGCTCATTCATGCGGCCATCGCGAATCTTATTGGCCCATTCGGGATCATGCAGTAAAGCGCGGCCGACAGCGACCAAGTCAAATTCACCTTGTTCTAATCGCTCCAACAGATTTCCAAGAGGCACAGCATTCGCGCCGGCGCCTTCACGGAATAGCTTTGTGAAATCAACATCCAATCCGATGGAGCCAACGGTGATGGTCGGTTTGCCCGTCAGCTTCTTGGTCCAGCCCGCAAGGTTCAGAGATGAACCTTCAAATTCAGGTTCCCAGAATCGACGGGTTGAGCAGTGGAACACATCGACACCGGCATTAACCAATGGAGCCAAGAATTGCGCAAGTTCCTCCGGTGTGTTCGCTAACTTGGCTGCATAATCAGAACTCTTCCACTGGGAGAATCTGAAAACGATAGGAAATTCGGGGCCGACTGCACGCCGGCAAGCCTCGATGACTTCAACTGCGAATCGAGTGCGGGCAACCAAGCTTCCACCGTAGAGGTCAGTACGCTGATTCGTTTTCTCCCAGAAGAATTGGTCAATTAAGTAACCATGTGCGCCATGCAGCTCGATGCCGTCAAATCCGATTCGTTTGGCGTCGGCAGCGGCTTGCGCATATGCAGCGACAAGCTCGCCAATTTCTTCTATAGATAGTGGCTGAGACACCTTCTCTCCCGTCAGATCGAGTCCGGAAGGGCCTACGGGAAGCACTTCAGGATTCGGTTCGCTTCCAACCTTGCGTGTCGTCCCTACATGCCATAGCTGCGGAATGATTTTACCTCCAGCCTCGTGTACGCCGGCTACTACTCTTGCCCAACCTTGCAAGGCAGCTTCGCCGTGAAAATTCGGCCAGTTCGGGCTTGCGCCAGCAGCCGGATGGTTGATGAGCGTTCCTTCTGTCACAATGAGTCCGATACCGTGCTCGGCACGACGGCGATAATAATCCGCAACGTTTTGTCCCGGAACCCCCCCAGGCGAGAATCCACGTGTCATGGGGGCCATTACTATTCGGTTGGCCAATTCTAAATGTCCCGCACGGAAAGGCTCGAATAAGGAATGTGCCGAAACGGAGCTAGCTGGGCTATTCTGATTTGTCATACGTCGATCTCCTTTAGAACATCATTTCATCGAAGGAACCTCGGCTCCAGCGTTGATAAGCTTAGAATATCATAAATTCAGACTAAATTCATTGGAATACATTATTTTTAATTTGTTATTATCCTTGTTAGTTTGTTCGTGTATAACAATACATATTATGGGAAAATATAAGCCGAATACAATTGAAATAAGGGAGGGGAGTCAGAATGAATTTGATCAAATTATTCAGGAGACATCACTCACCCCGTTCATTCACTAAGGACATATCACAGGATGAAGCTAAGCAGGAATCACTGAAATCACATGAACCGATTCCATCGAGACTGACTGAAAGCAGACAGCATTTGGAACAAATTTTCGTGGGTTGTAAGGACATCATTTTCATACCGTGGCATTATGGGCCTAATCTCCAATATGAGGCGATGGCCATTTATTGTATAACATTGGTTCAGGACAAAAAGGAAAATTATTTTAAAACCGCCATGCAGGATCTGGTTAGTCATCAGATAGGACCAGTCACAGATATCACACCCGAGGATGTAAGCAATTTTTTCGAGAAACATGGGGCTTCATCTGAAACAGCGCATACGATCGGAGATATGGACAAAGCGGTTAATGATATTTTAGAGGGAAACGTCGTTGTCTTTTTCGATCAGTGGGACAAGGCACTGAGCTTCAGAGCGGTAACGCTTCAAGAGAGACAAGTGACGGAAAGCCTAACGGAGTCGGTGGTGCGAGGGCCGCACGAGAGCACGGTAGAAAATCTGAAAAAAAATATCGGGCTGATCCGGATACGGTTGAAAACCGCCGATTTTAAATTAGAACTCTTCAATGCTGGGGGGAAATCGAATACCGAAGTCGCTTACGGTTATATCGAAGGGAACGTGAACCCGGAAACATTGGCGCTGTTTCAAGAGCGGATTGCGCCTGCCAAAGAACAAGATATCATGGAAACCTCCTATATCGAAGAACTGCTTGAAGAATCGGTGTATTCACCGTTTCCACAATTCCGGGTTACGGAACGTCCAGATGTTGCTGCTGCCGCTCTCTTGGACGGGAAGATTATTGTAATGGTCTCAGGCAGCCCGTCGATCCTTATTTGTCCCGGTCTTTTTATGGAGTTTCTGCAGTCTCCCGAAGATTATTACCATAGAACGGTTTTTTCGTCCGTCATCAGGCTGCTAAGGTTGGTCGCTTTTATCTTGACCGTGGCGCTTCCTAGCGTGTATATCGCGTTGACCACCTTTAGTCCCGAATTGATTCCAACCGTGCTGCTGCTTGCGATTCTCAATACACGCGAAGGAATTCCCTTTCCAGCCTTTATAGAGGCGCTGCTCATGACCTTCTTCTTCGAAATCCTGGTCGAAGCGGGCATTCGTCTGCCGCGTCCCGTCGGCTCTGCCGTGAGTATCGTGGGGGCGCTGGTTATCGGCGAAGCGGCCATCAACGCAGGCATCGCTTCCCCGATCATGGTCGTCGTGGTAGCCCTTACCGGGATCGCCAAATTCTCGCTCCCGCAATTTAATCTCACCCTTGCCGTCCGGATCCTACGTATTCCGTTGATGTTCCTTTGCGCTTCATTGGGTGGGTTCGGGCTCATGATCGGGCTCCTGTGGATTCTGCTGCATATGACGAGCTTGCGCTCGTTGGGTCAGCCCTATCTGGCCCCTTTGGGACCGCTTCGCCCACGGCAATTGCGAGATGTGTTTGTCCGAGCGCCCCTGAAATCCCTGTTTCGCTCGCCGCGAAACCGACATCAGCATAATCGGTATGCAGAAACCAAGAAAGAAGGTTGAACGGTGAGAACGTTCGGCTTCGCAGCTTTAACTTTTGTGCTCCTTACCCTCTTAACGGGATGCTGGAATAGAATGGAGTTGGACACATACGCCTTTGTTCAGGGAATTGCGATTGATCTTGCGGAGGACGGTAAAAACATAGAACTGACAATCCAATTCTATAAGCCGACCTCAGTAGGCAAAGGGCAAGCCGGAGGACCATCCGGTCAAAGTTTGATCAATATAAAAACAAAAGACATTACCGTGTTTGAAGCAATCCGCGATATGACCATCCATTTCGGCCGAAAAGCACAGTGGAGCCATATGCGGGTCCTGATCATTGGGGAAGAGATTGCCAAAAAACGGAATATCGGAGAAATCGTTGATTTTTTTGCACGGGATCACGAACCGCGGTCGACAGTCAGCGTCATGATTGGTAAAGATAGGGCCGACCTTTATTTGAAAAAAAGCAAGCCGTTTATTGAATCGACCATGGGTCAGCAGTTGCGGGAGTCGGAAAGAATGGCTTACGAATATACAGGCAAATCCTTAAAAACCTCCTTTTTGGATCTGATGATGGAACTGAAAGGTGAAACGGGCGTCGCCGCAATACCGTACCTCTACTTTGACCCAAAGAATAAGCCGGCCACCTCTCCTGTTACCGGACTGGCGCTGATGAAGAAGGGGAAATTGATTAATACGATTTCATCCAAAAAAATCGAAAGTCTGCTGATACTGATGGACAAATATAGATTCGGCATTATCCAATTGGCTTGTCCGGGGGAGAGTAAAAAGAAAATGAAGAAAGCGGAAGCCATTGAAGTGGAGTCGGCCAAGACGAAACTGGACGTGAAGATCAAGGGAGATTCGGCTACCGTCCATGTATCGACCAAAATAAAAGGCTATTCCGGTGAACTCGTCTGTACGACCCTGATAACCCCGGAAGATGTAGCGAAGTATAATGAAAGAGTCAAAAAGCTAGTCGAGCGGGATTTAAAAAGTACCATAGCTTATTTCCAAGAACAAAAATTGGATGTGATTGGAATTGGAAATCGCGTATACCGCCAAGATCCTGCACTATGGAAGCGTTGGAAGCCGAATTGGGAAGAGCGGTTTGCCAGTATTCCATTTACCTTTGAGGTTGAGGTGAGCGTAATTAATACGGGTGCGAACCTTGGTATACCGGTAGCCAAATAGTACTGCCTTGCAATGCGGACGAATGGGGAGATAAGCTTGGTCCAGAAAATAATGATGTTGATTGTGATATACATCGCCATTTTTGCTTATGACTTCCTGAAACTGAAGAATACAAGCCGCAGGGAGCGGCTCGTGTATGGTATGTTGATGATCGCCGCTCTGTATCCCAGTCTTATCTATGCGCTAGAACTGCGCTGGCCGAATCTGGACGAATGGTTTCATTTCTTTTTGAAAGAACCGGCAAAACGCATTGTGGAGTCGGTCAAACTTCCATCTTAACGGTTAATGTGAGGTGTACGGTAATGATGAATAAGCGGATTTCGGTCAGTTCGCGGCAAATGGCGACGCTATTTCTCTCCTTTCTAACCGGTTCGGCAATTGTCAATATACCGGCACCTTTGACTGGGGCTGCGAAAAACGCCGCATGGATGTCGCTGTGGATGGCTAATGGACTCGGGATGCTTTTGTTGTTCTGTATCCTTTATCTGCATCGGAAATATCCTGATCTAACGCTCATCCAATACAGTCGGCAGGCCCTCGGAAGGGTGATGACCGTTATAATTGCTGTTCCTTTCTTATTGATATTCATCGACATGCTGGCTGATATTGTGGGAGACATCGGCGGATTTTTCAAGAGCACGATGATGAGGGAAACGCCCACCTATGTCTTTCACCTATTTATACTTTTCACTGCGGCTATGACCGTGCGATCGGGTATTGAGGTCATGGCGAGGATGTTCACTTTGCTGGTTATCACGATTTTTTTGTTCAGCGTGGCAGTTATGCTTTTAATGATTCCTAATTACAACGTAGAGCTGCTAATGCCCTTATTTCCGGATGGTTTCAAACCGGTTCTGCATGGTGCATATATCGCTTGGGGATTTCCTTACGCAGAAATGATCCTGTTTTCGATGGTTCTTCCGTTTGCTAGACAGGACCAAGAGCCTTTGGGTAAATTTATGTTCTTCGTGCTTCTCATTAGCGGGATTTCGCTAAGCTTGGTCATTGTATGCACGATCATGGCGCTAGGGCCGCTGGCCGCGAATATTAAGTTTTCCTTATTTACTCTTGCGCGTATGATTGAACTCGCGGAAGTTATTGAACGGGTCGAATCTGTGATTGGCTTGGCCTTGATCGTCGGCTCTTATATGAAAGCAAGCATTGTGCTGTTCGCGATCAATTTGGGGTTATCCCAATTATTCCGGTTACAGGATGAACGGATCCTGATTTTTCCGATAACGTTTGTGGCGCTGCTGCTCTCGTTAACAATGTTCCGGAACGACTTGGAATTTATGGAACATGTTGGGACTGTATGGCCTTTATTAATAACGGTGACTGGCGTTGTTCCCATTCTTGTGCTGACGATTGTCACTGCGTTTAAGAGCCGGCAGAAGCAAGCATCAAGATAGTACATGATTGTACCAAGTGGCTGCTCATTCCTAATATTGTGAAAGGATATAATCCGCTGTGCGAATTGCCAAAGCAACGGTTGTCAATGTCGGGTTAGCTGCTCCGGTAAGCGGCAATACGCTGTTATCAGCCACATAGAGACCGGGTACGCCGTGGATTTGCCCATACTGGTTTGTTGCCGAGGTGGCAGGATTATCGCCCATTCGGCACGTTCCCGCCTCATGATTGTCAAGACCGGGAGGTAGGAGACTAGGGTTTTCGTAAAAATCCATACCCATTGCTGCGGCGGCCCTTCGAATTGAAGCCGTCAGCTCGCGGATAACGGTTTTATCCTGAGAACTATACGAAAATTGCACCTTTAATAAAGGCACTCCGAATGAATCGCGTCTGATCGGATCGAGGCTGACATGGTTTTCGAATCGCGGTTCAAGAGTTGCCAAGCCAAAAAATCCAAGTCGTAGTTCGTCAAGAAGTTTTCTTTCTTTATAATGGTACCACCAATAATCCAAAGGATCCGTCCCTAAAGTGAAGAACATATATTTCCGATCTGCCGCACTTGGAACCATGATAGCCGCATTTCCCAACACTTCGGGAAATTGATTGCGGTTTATTTTTGCCGCCGCAATGACTGTGGGTTGGTTAACCAAATATCTGCCAATGGCTTCTCCGGGAATATTGGAGTTCAGTAGAATACGCGGCGTTTCAAAGGTACTGGCGGAAAGGATTACCGTCTTAGCTCTGATGGTGCAGGTTTTACCTTCGGAAGTAACCACTTTCACGCCTGCGGCTCTTCCTCTCTCGGTGAGAACCTGTACCGCCCGCGTATTTACGGCCAGATCAAAGGGTTTTATATTGAGAGCGTAAGCCATGAATATAATGGAACTAAAAAAGACATTCGAATGGAGCTGACCGTATCGGGTAACATCAAGATCAACAGCCATAGGAAGGTCAGTTGCATCTGGAAATCCGCCGAAGCGAAGTCGATGGAGAAGCTTTTCCTGAAGTGCGGATCCCTTAGCGTATGCACCGGTTACATTCATGATTTGTTCAGCGGTTAGGTAATAGGGAAGCAGTTCTTGATAGGAAATCGGCCAAGATTTGATTTCTTCGGGAAGCAAACGTGGACACATTAAATACCAGTGAAGGGTTCTTCCGCCCAAAGCTCTAAATATTCTCGCCCCCGGATAATCCGGCCATAATTTCCCGATTGGTTCTGCATAACGAGGACTATCAATAAATTGAGTAAACCTCGTTTGATCGAAAGTAGGCAAATTATGAGCATGGGTCGGCAGCAAAAGATCCCCGGCCTCGATCATCCCGATCCGCATGCCGTTATTTTTCGATTGTTCGATTAATCTCCAGAGAGCTGCCCCGCCTCCTGCGCCGCTGCCGACAATAAGCACGTCATAATCGGTTTCAGCCATTTTCTCGATCGGAGTCAAGGGAATCCACGGCATCTTTGCAGGTTGTGACTGATAGGTAGTGGCATCGCTGTTTTCGGTCAATTTAATCTCCCTCCCTTCAGACAAAATGGATGTGCTATTTCATTTGAGCGACGATATGATCTACTGTACGAATGGCCAGTGCGACAGTGGTAAGCGTAGGATTTGCTGGCGAAGTCAGATTTAGAACGCTGTTGTCGGCTATGTAAAGACCGGATATGCCATGTACTTGACCAAAGCGGTTGGTGACGGAAGTAGCGGGATTGTCCCCCATTCGGCACGTTCCGGCCTCGTGGCTGTCATTTCCGGGCGGTGTCAGCTGGGGCGGACTATCCAGTGATAATCCCGCTGCTGAGGCGTAGGCTATTAGAGAATCATGCATTTCTCGGTGAATTGCCCGATCCTTATCGCTGTAAGAAAATTGTACGTTAAGCAGGGGGACGCCGTAAGCATCTCGTTGTTTCGGGTCAAGACTGACGTAATTGTCTGCCCGCGGTTCCACAATTCCATAACCGTGCATTTCCATAGGCTCTTTTTTTAGAAGAGGTTTTTCTGTAAAGTCGTAATAATAATCGTTGAAAATCTGGAGCTGATAGTTCCGCTCAACAGAACCCGGAAGAAAAAGGAGAGCGACGCCAAATACTTCCGGGAATAAATCCCGGTTAACAGTTCCAGTCGCAAGTAACATAGGATGGAGCGCCAAATATTTCCCGATCGCTTCGCCAGGGATATTGGAATTAAGCAGAAGGCGCGGGGTTTCCCAGGTGCTTGCGGAGACGATGACCGTCTTGGCAGTTAGCGTATATGTTTGTTTATCTGCGGTAATAACCTTGACGCCCGTGGCTTTCCCTTTATTCGTTAAAATTTGCACGGCGCGTGTATTTACGGACAAATCAAATTTTCGGATATTTAAGGCGTATGCAAGAAAATCAATGGAACTGAAATAAACATTTGAGTGGACCTGCCCGTATTTCGTGCCTGCAAGATCTGTGGCTAAAGGAACATCTGTTGTCTCCGGAAAACCATTCATTAGAAGGCGTTCGATAAGCATTTCCTGCAGAGCGGAACCTTTGGTGTAAAGGTTGGTCACATTCATTATTTTTTCTGCGATCGTATAATAGGGAACAAGATCCTTATAGGTGATCGGCCACGTTCTGAACGCTGTAGGATCAAAACGGGGGGACAAACCATACCATATCAGGGTTCTTCCGCCTAAGCCTCTGACGATTTTCGCCTTCTGAAAATCCGGCCATCTATCTCCGGCATAATCTGCAACCCGCCCCCAGTATTCGATTACGCGCTGTTCATTTAAAGTGGGCACATTAAACGAATGAGTCGGCAATAACAAGTCTCCGGCCTCGATCATTCCGATCTTCTTGCCGTTCTGCCCCCATTGTTCGCATAGTCTCCAAAGAGCGGCTCCACCCCCTGCCCCGCTGCCGATGATAAGTACATCATAATCGGTCTTTGCCATTTGCTCGACTGAAGTCAGGGGAATCCATTGATCCAAAGGGGGGCCTGATGGTTCGGGAGGGCGCGAAACAACGTCATCATGGATCTTCCGCACATGTAACAGCGGGGCGGGTAGTTTTATTTGAACATCCGCAACCAAATTTAAATCGGGATTAGAAATATTTGGATTTACCGACAAGAGATTTTCTAGTTCACAATAATATCTGTCGGCAATTTTTCTTAAAGTATCCCCATACTCAGTGACATATATATACAAAGGCATCACATCCCTATATCCTTATGATTTCAATAGGAGTATATGAGCTGATACCGTGTTATATTATATAAACGCATTTATGGGATTACATTTCAGTATTTCGTAGAAAAAGGTTTCCGCACACTCTGTGTTTAAATAAAAAATGAAATGGGACTTCCGTTTGATACGGTCGTCCCATTTTACAATTACCACCTAGTGATCAACGAAATAAGGTCAGGAAGGCGGCAAGTTTTATGGAAATAGAACTGCCGCCTTACCAATAAATTATAATGTGAAAATATTCACAAATTGTTCAAGGAATTAATCATTCTAACTCCTCATCTTGTGATTTTTGTCATAGTTAGGGGTCTTGATTAAGTTTACTCTTAAGGTAGAACAACAAGACAACGGCTTCACATGGATAGAAAATAAAGGAGTGAATGAACCATGACAACAAAAGAAGCGAAGATGATTGAACAGATTTCTGCTCAAGACGAAGTCAACCAGCTGGTAGCCAGAGCGAAGGTAGCTCAGCAGCAATTTCTGAAGCTGGATCAAATGCAGGTTGACCAAATTATACAGCAAATGGCATTAGCCGGCATCGATAGGCACATGGTTCTCGCCAAGCTTGCTGTGGAGGAGACCGGTCGGGGTGTGTACGAAGATAAAATCACCAAGAATTTATTTGCTACGGAATATATCTACCACAGCATTAAAAATAACATGACAGTTGGAGTGATTGAGGAAAACTCGTATGAGAACTACCGAATGGTGGCCGAGCCAGTGGGCATTATCGCTGGTGTGACGCCCGTCACCAATCCGACTTCGACGACGATGTTCAAGTCATTAATCGCGGCAAAAACCCGCAACCCAATCATATTCGCCTTCCATCCATCGGCACAACAATCTAGCAGCGCGGCTGCAGCGACATTACTGGAGGCAGCTATTAAAGCAGGCGCACCAGAGCATTGCATTCAATGGGTAAAGCATCCATCGGTGGAAGCTACCCAACTGCTAATGAATCATCCGGATGTAGCGCTTGTTCTGGCAACGGGAGGGTCTTCGATGGTGAAAGCAGCTTACAGTACTGGAAAGCCGGCTTTGGGTGTTGGACCCGGCAATGTGCCTTGCTTTATTGAGAAAACAGCGAATTTGCAGCAAGCTGTAAATGACTTGATCTTATCGAAGACGTTTGACAATGGGATGATTTGCGCCTCTGAACAAGCGGTTATTATTGAAGAATCGGTATATGCGGAAACAAGAAAGTTGATGACTGAACAGGGCTGTTACTTCTTAAATAAAGAAGAAACGGAAGCTGTTTCCAAATTGGTGATTAACGCTGAGAAGTGTGCGGTTAACGCAGTAATTGTAGGTCAACCTGCTGCGAAAATCGCTGAGATGGCTGGTATTAAGGTACCTGGGGCTACGAAAATACTTGTCGCGGAGTTAGCCGGCGTTGGTGAGGCATTTCCATTATCGGCTGAAAAACTTAGCCCTGTGCTCGCTTGCTACAAAGTGAAGAATGCTGAGCAAGGCATTGATCGGGCTGTGGAAGTGGTCAAATTTGGCGGTATGGGACATTCCTCCGTCATTCATTCTCAGAATGCGGAAGTCATCCAAGCGTTCGCAGGTAAGCTTCAAACCGGACGTATTATTGTCAATTCACCTTCCACTCACGGTGCTATTGGAGACATTTACAATACAAACTTGCCTTCCTTGACATTAGGCTGCGGCTCATATGGTCATAACTCCACAACCTCAAACGTGAGTGCCGTGAATCTGATCAATGTGAAGCGCGTTGCTTACCGTACCGTCAATATGCAGTGGTTTAAAATACCTCCAAAGATTTATTTTGAAAAAGGAGCTACACAGTATTTAGAAAAAATGCCTGACATTACACGGGTAATGATTGTTACGGATCCGATGATGGTGAAGCTTGGTTACGTAGAACGTGTGGAATATTATCTCCGCAAACGACAGCTGCCTGTCTATATCGAAGTTTTCTCGGATGTGGAGCCTGATCCATCTGTTGAAACGGTGGAACGCGGCCGGGCACAGATGGCAAGCTTCCAGCCGGATTGCATAATTGCATTAGGCGGAGGGTCACCGATGGATGCGGCTAAAGCCATGTGGTTGTTCTATGAATACCCGGATACTAGCTTTGATGCCTTAAAGCAAAAATTCATGGATATCCGTAAACGGGTTTACAAATATCCGCGTCTAGGCCGCAAAGCGAAATTCGTCGCGATTCCTACGACTTCGGGGACTGGCTCGGAAGTGACGTCTTTTGCCGTGATTACAGATAAAGAGAAGGGCAATACCAAGTATCCACTGGCTGATTATGAGCTTACACCTGACGTTGCCATCATTGATCCTGATTATGTGTACAGCTTGCCGAAGACTGCGGTAGCCGATACTGGAATGGATGTCCTAACCCATGCCATTGAAGCGTATGTGTCCGTTATGGCGAATGATTATTCCGATGGTTTAGCGATGAAAGCTATCCAATTGGTATTCCAAAATCTAGAGAAATCGTTTGCCACAGCAGATCCTATTGCACGTGAGAAAATGCATAATGCTTCAACGATCGCAGGTATGGCCTTTGCAAATGCCTTCCTTGGCATTAATCACAGCTTGGCGCATAAATGGGGCGGAGAATACCACACAGCACATGGACGCACAAACGCGATTTTGATGCCGCATGTGATTCGCTATAATGCCCAAAAACCGACGAAATTCACTTCGTTCCCGAAATACGATCACTTCATAGCCGATCAACGCTATGCGGAAATCGCGCGTATGCTGGGGCTACCAGCAAAGACAACGGAAGAAGGATTAAACAGTCTTATTGAGGCTATCCGCAAGCTGAATAAAATCCTGGGTATTCCTGAGAAATTTCAGGATTTGGGGTTCAATGCGGAACAATTCGAGACGCGTGTAGATTACTTGGCGGATAGAGCATTTGAAGATCAATGTACAACAGCGAATCCTCGGATGCCGCTTGTGACCGAGTTGGCCGATGTGTATCGGAATGCTTTTTACGGAAAGTTTTAATCGGGTAATTTAAGGAGGCACCATCATGGCAATACGTGAAGATGAATTAAAAACAGGTCGTTGTTGGGATGGGTTTGTGAAAGGCAAATGGGAAACAGCCATTGATGTGAAAGATTTTATCGATAAAAATATGACGGTTTACGAAGGAGATCATTCCTTCTTGGCAGGTCCTACAGAAGCAACGGATGATCTGTGGTTTCTAATCAGTACGCTTACGCGCAAGGAGAGAGAAAATGGTGGTGTATTGGATATCGATGTCCAGACGGTGTCCACAATTACATCGCATGCGCCAGGCTATATCGAACAGAGCAAAGAGAAAATTGTCGGTTTGCAAACCGATGCTCCACTGAAGCGTTCTGTACAACCTTTCGGCGGAATACGGATGGTTATCGATGCCTGCGAGGCCTATGGCTTTAAGCTGCCGGATGAAATTATACGAGTGTTTACAGATATTCGCAAAACGCATAATCAAGGTGTGTTCGATGCGTACACCTCAGAGATGAAAACAGCACGTAAGGCTGCAATCATTACGGGGCTTCCTGATGCTTACGGTCGTGGTCGCATTATTGGTGATTACCGACGTGTCGCTCTGTATGGCGTGGACCGGTTGATCGAGGAAAAGAAGAAAGACCTTCTACAAATGGAAGTGGATGCGATCACCGAAGATGTCATTCGGCTGCGCGAAGAACTCTCCGAGCAAATTCGCAGTTTGGGTGAATTAAAACAGATGGCCAAAAATTACGGTTACGATATTGCGAAGCCGGCAGTGAATGCTACTGAAGCGGTTCAATGGTTATACTTCGCTTATTTAGCAGCCATCAAAGAGCAGAACGGAGCGGCGATGAGCCTTGGACGCGTATCGAGCTTTCTAGATATCTATTTCGAAAGAGATCTATCTAATGGAACATTGACGGAAGTAGAGGCGCAGGAGCTTGTTGACCATTTTGTTATGAAGCTTCGCATCGTCAAATTTTTACGTACCCCCGACTATAATGAGCTTTTCAGTGGAGACCCTACTTGGGTAACAGAATCAATTGGCGGCATGGGATTGGACGGCAGAGCGCGAGTGACAAAAAATTCTTTCCGCTTTCTGCATACCTTATACAATCTAGGGCCTGCACCAGAACCGAACCTGACCGTGCTGTGGTCGACCAGGCTGCCGGATGGCTTCAAAGCTTACTGTGCCAAAGTATCGGTCGAGACCAGTTCGATTCAATATGAGAATGATGACCTGATGCGGCCTTATTATGGGGATGATTACGGTATTGCTTGCTGTGTTTCCGCGATGCGCATCGGCAAGCAGATGCAATTCTTCGGCGCACGCGCCAATCTGGCCAAAGCTCTGCTCTATGCGATTAACGGCGGTGTGGATGAGAAGCTTGGGATACAGGTAGGACCCCGGTTAGCTCCACTGACCTCCGAGGTTCTGAATTATGAAGAAGTGGCGGAGAAATTCGATGCCGTCATGGAGTGGCTCGCGAAGCTGTATGTGAACACACTTAACGTTATTCACTATATGCATGATAAGTACTGCTATGAGCGGCTGGAGATGGCTCTTCACGACCGTGAAATTGTACGCACCATGGCAACGGGTATCGCCGGATTATCCGTAGTGGCTGACTCACTGAGCGCGATTAAGTATGCGAAGGTCCGCCCGATCCGTAATGAAAGCGGGATTGCGGTCGATTTTGAAATTGAAGGCGAGTATCCGCAGTATGGCAATAATGATGAGCGTGTCGATGCCATTGCCATTCAATTGACGGAAACGTTCATGAATAAAATTAGGAAGCATAAGACGTATCGTGGCGCAGTGCCAACGATGTCCGTTCTGACGATTACATCAAATGTCGTGTATGGGAAAAAGACAGGAAGTACCCCAGATGGCCGTAAAGCTGGAGAACCCTTCGCACCAGGCGCCAATCCCATGCATGGACGTGATCGGAAAGGTGCATTGGCCTCATTGGCTTCTGTTGCAAAGCTTCCCTATGAGCATTGCCTCGATGGTATATCCAACACGTTCTCCATCGTACCGAAGGCACTTGGCAGGGAAGAGGAGTCACGCATCTCGAATCTTGTTTCCATGCTCGATGGCTATATGGCCAGTTACGGTCATCATCTGAATATTAATGTTTTTGACCGTGCAAAGCTATTGGATGCAATGGAGCATCCGGAGCAATATCCACAATTGACGATTCGTGTTTCCGGCTATGCAGTGAACTTCATCAAGCTGACCAAGGAACAACAGCTTGATGTGATACATCGTACTTTTCACGGCACGATGTAATATAGAGAGGGGAGCAGACCGATGAAAGGACGCATACATTCCTTCGACTCCTTTGGCACCGTTGACGGTCCGGGTATCCGCTTTGTTCTTTTCATGCAGGGCTGTGCTCTGCAATGCAAGTACTGCCATAATCCGGATTCATGGGAAATGAATACAGGCAAACAGATGGATGTAGAGGAGATTCTTAATGAGATTGAACCTTACCTCGAATACTATCGCCGTTCAGGCGGGGGAGTTACTGTAACGGGCGGGGAGCCAACTTTGCAGGCTCCCTTCCTAGCCCGTTTGTTTGCCGAATGCAAAAGGCGCTGGGGCCTGCATACTGTGCTGGATACAAACGGATTTTGTGAGCCGAGTCATGCACAGGAGCTTTTGGATGTGACGGATTTAGTATTGCTCGATCTGAAGCAGATCAATCCTGATAAGCACATCGCGCTTACGGCACAACCTAATGATCGTATCATTCGCTTTGCCGAACATCTGAATGAGATCGATAAGCCTGTCTGGATTCGTCATGTGCTTGTACCTGGATGGACGGATGACTACAAGGATTTACTAGAACTCGGTAAGTTCATCGGTTCATTGCCTAATGTTAATAAATTGGAACTGCTGCCTTATCACAGAATGGGCGTCTATAAGTGGCAGCAAATGGGGAAAGAGTACCCGCTCGAACAATGTCCTACACCAACAGATCAGGAAGTTGCCAGAGCGAAGGATCTCATTGAGATGGGGATGGGTACAGAATTATCTTAAAAATAAAAACCAGTAGCGCCGGATGGGATTCCAGCACTACTGGTTATATTTTTTTGCAGGGTGAGTCATAACAGGTACTCCTCCTGAAGGCCGGCTTGATGCAGATACTTCATCGCATTCATTTCTTCAGTGGGCGGTTCGAATTGCTGCCCAGTGATTTGTTCATCCTGATCGCGTAACCCACCAACTCTTTCAGCAAATAACTGTCCATACTCGCAGCAGAAATCATCACGTAATGCTTCTAAATTCTCATCATGCACGGTTGTCATAGTAACCACTCCTTCTCTGTTTTATGATTTCATTATATATCATGCCTATGTGAATGTATGTGATATATTTCACATACATTCACATAGATTTGAAGCGGAGATAAGTATAATCCAAATCGGATAATGCGATTTGATTTATGATATGATAGATATATTCAAATTTCCGAACATTTAGGGGAGAACGTGATGTTTCAAGAAATACAGCATTTTAAAGCCGATTTTTTCAAGGCGTTAGCACACCCATTGCGTATAAGAATTCTTGAAGTATTAGCCGAGGGCGATAAAAACGTTAATGAGATTCAAACGATATTGGGCAGTGAAGGTTCTGCCGTTTCACAACAGTTATCCGTATTAAGAAATAAAAACGTTGTCCGTGGAAGTAAAGACGGAACCACTGTGATATACTCCCTAACAGACCCACTAATTAAAGATCTGCTTATTGTTGCCAAGCAAATTTTTGATAATCATCTTGTGAATGCTATTTCAATGTTAGAAAATATAAAAAATCAGTAACTCACTTCAAAAAAAGGAGTGAATCGGGTTGTTATTCTCGATTCACATCCTTTTTTTATTTCGTTTGTTTATCAAAGAAAAATGAAATTGACACCTGATTGTTCTGGGTATATGATTTTATATATATTCAAATAATCAGATATTTAGATTTGGTGGGATTGGATATGAAGCTCTCTTTTAGTGGCAGATTTCAGGGCTATAATCGAAAAAAATTTCAAAAAGACTTGATTTCAGGTCTGATTGTAGGTATCGTCGCCATTCCACTAGGGATGGCGTTTGCAATTGCATCGGGGGTAAAACCTGAATATGGGTTATACACAACGATAGTTGCAGGGATACTAATCTCATTATTTGGTGGTTCAAAGTTTCAAATTGGCGGTCCGACAGGAGCTTTTATACCCATTCTATTTGCGATTGTTATGCAGTATGGGTACGATAACTTGCTTATCGCAGGCTTTATGGCAGGAGTCATTTTGCTATTCATGGGGATCTTTAAATTAGGTGGCGTAATCAAATTTATTCCGCGTCCTGTAACAATAGGTTTTACCACAGGAATTGCCGTTACCATATTTACAGGTCAAATTGCCAATTTCCTTGGATTAAGCAATCTTCAAAAACATCAAGAATTTCTTTCCAATATGAAGGAATTAGGAATTCACATTTCAACAATCAACATGTACAGTATCTTAACTGCTGTGATCTGTCTCGTGCTTATCATTCTGACACAAAAGCTATTCCCTAAAATCCCTGGCTCATTAGTGGGAATATTGATTTCTACTGCTGCAGCATCAATCTTCTACCCTGATAAGATTGCAACCATTGGTTCTACTTATGGAGCAATTCCAAATAGTTTGCCTAGTATACACTTTCCGGAACTTTCAATTGAACACATTCAATCATTGATAAAACCTGCTTTTATAATTGCCATGTTAGGTGGCATTGAATCCTTACTTTCAGCTGTAGTTGCTGACGGAATGTCAGGAACCAGACATCATAGCAACCGTGAATTAATTGGGCAAGGTATCGCCAATATGATAACTCCGCTATTTGGGGGTATTCCTGCAACAGGGGCTATTGCCAGAACTGCGACGAATATTAAGAATGGTGCAGAATCTCCCTTTTCTGGGGTTATACACGGTGTTATTGTCTTGTTGGTTTTGTTCCTATTTGCGCCATACGCCTCAAAAATTCCTCTTGCGAGTATGGCTCCTATCTTAATGGTTGTTGCTTGGAATATGAGCGAACGCAAAGAATTCACTCACGTGCTAAAAACCAAAACTGCGGAGTCAATGGTTCTACTTATTACCTTCCTTCTTACTGTTTTTATAGACCTGACAACGGCTGTTGAGGTTGGATTAATCTTGTCAGGTATCATTTTTGTGAAACATATGAGCGGCCTTCTTATTTCTGCAAAGGTTTTGCCTGACCCTTCCGATAAGAACGAAAGAGTATCCGCATATATGGTTAATGAGCAGCATAATTGCCCGCAAATCAGTATCTACACCGTCGAAGGTGCTTTGTTCTTCGGGGTTGCAAATATGTTTGAAAAATCCATCATGGACGAAATTAATTACAAACCCAAAGTACTAATTTTGAAAATGGGCAATGTTCCCTATATAGATACAACTGGGGAATCCAATTTATCAAGTATCGTCAAACACTTTAAAAATCAGGGTGGCCTCGTACTCATTTCCGAAATCCAAACCCAACCACGCCAAATGCTCCAAAAAACAAGATTAGACGAACTCATTGGGCAGGGGCACATTTTTGAAAAAACAGGTGAAGCCGTTAGCTTTGCATTAACAAAACTTAACTACTCTCAATGTCTTGGATGCAAGCATTTCGCGTTCCGCGAATGCCATCAGCTATCAAAGCCGAGCCGTTAAATCAAAGGAGGTAAACACTGGTGTTCGGTGTTACCTCCTTTTTCCATGGATGCTCGTGTGATTAATATCACTTCTACATTTACCATAAAGAATTATGATTCAACTAATAAGCGTTGCAGGAAAGGAGACTATTGAGATGCTGATAAACCGGAGCAAGAGGTTTGCTCGCAAGGCAGTCAAAGTTGATCATGCCCAGAACATGGTTATGCAGCATGTCCTGCAGCTGGAGAACGAGTATACGTCGATTGATTCTTGTTCACATAGAAGAATTTCGGAATCTCTGTTCTCGAAGGAATGTATGCCTCATTTTCGTCGCTCCGGGTTAGACGGTTATGCGGTTTGGAGTGAAGATGTCTTATTTGCTACTCCACAGAATCCTGCATGTCTAAGAGTGATTGATGAAGTGCCTGCCGGATACACTTCGAATATACAAGTGGTTCCTGGCACAGCGATTCGTATCATGACGGGCTCGGCCGTTCCGGACGGAGCGGATGCTGTCATCATGTTCGAACAGACAGAGGAGTATCAGGAGGAAGGACAAGTTTCTATCCGTATTAAGCATAAGGTCGCCCATGGACAAAACATTGCCAAGGTCGGGGATGAAATAACGACAGGTCAGCTGTTAATGGGCGCAGGCACCCGAATAGGTCCAGGCCAAATTGCACTGCTTGCCTCCATGGGCTATGAAGAGGTTCCTGTTTTTCGTCGACCTGTCATCGGCGTATTAACGACTGGAAGTGAATTGACCTCTGTGGGGGAGCCGCTTCAACCAGGGAGAATACGTAATAGTAATGCCTACATGCTTGCGTCACAAATTGAACAATACGGCGGGTTGGCTGTCAATGTAGGAACCGCCCCCGATGATATAGCTGAAGTCAACCGAATGATTAATAATGCATTGGAAAAATGTGATATGCTTATTGTTAGCTGAGGGGTCTCAGTTGGAGATTATGACGTAATGGCAGATTTCTTTACTACAACGAGTGAGAACGAAACGACGCTGCTCTTCAATAAAATCGCAATGAGGCCCGGGAGTCCGACTTCAGCAGCTGTCATCAATAATAAGCTCGTATTCGGTCTTTCCGGCAATCCCGGCGCCTGCTTCGTGAGTTTTGAACTGCTTGTACGGCCTGTACTGCTTGCCATGCAAGGAATAGAAAGCCCATGTAAGCATCTTATTCAAGCGATTATAACGAATGATTATGATAAAGGGTGTCCGCACGATCGATATATAAGAGGACGCATGATGTATTCAGATGAACAAGTTAAGGTAAGTGTGTTAGAAAAAAATAACTCGAGTATGCTTATATCCATACAAGATGCTAATTGCATCATCAGGATACCATCGGGTTCTAAAGGAATTGCTGCTGGCCAGCAGGTAGAGGTTATCCCTCTTCCTTACGAATTTACCATATACTGAGAGAGGTGAAACATGGAAAATCTTAATAAGATAGTTCCACCAATGATAGATGCGCTTCAAAGATCGCTTCGCGATTTACGGATATCGGTAACGGATCGCTGTAATTTCCGCTGCCGATATTGTATGCCCGAAGAGGTGTTTGGTCCCAATTATCGGTTTCTTCCACAAGAAAAGCTGCTTAGCCTTCAAGAATTAGAAAGGTTAACACGGATATTTATATCTCTTGGCGTAGAGAAAGTACGGATTACAGGCGGAGAGCCTCTTTTAAACAAAGATATTGGCAAAATCATTTCCCTGGTTCGCCAAATAGCGGGCGTCAAAGATATTGCTGTTACAACCAATGGCTCACTATTGAAACACAAGGCAAAGGAGTTAAGAGACTCTGGATTAGAGCGAATCACCGTGAGCCTGGATAGTTTGGATGATGAGCGATTCGGTGCCATGAACGGGAGAGGATTTTCGGCAAAAGGAGTGCTGGAAGGCATCGATGCCGCGGCTTCGGCAGGATTATCCGTGAAGGTGAATATGGTTGTGCAGAAGGGGGTTAATGACCAGGATATTGTTCCAATGGCCAAATACTTCCGGGAGCGCGGGCACATTTTGAGATTTGTTGAATTTATGGACGTTGGGAATAGTAATGGATGGAATTTGAAACATGTCGTTCCCAGCAAAGAGATTATCGACATCATTCATAGAGAAATGCCTCTGGAACGGGTGGAATCGAATTATATAGGCGAGGTTGCAACACGTTATCGTTATCAGGGTTCTCAAGAAGAGATCGGTTTGATCTCTTCTGTAACTCAGGCGTTCTGCAGTACTTGTACAAGAGCCCGGTTGTCTGCTGAAGGACATTTGTATACATGTTTGTTTGCTTCAGAAAAGACAGACCTGCTAAGTGTGATCAGGGGCGGCGCAAGCGATGAAGATCTAAGATCATTGATTGTTCAAGTATGGGGAAAGCGTCAGGATCGGTATTCCGAAACGAGACTCGCACAGACGACTCCTGCACATAAGGTTGAAATGTCTCATATTGGCGGCTAGTGTGATGCATCGCACAGCGAGAATCTGCTCTTGAAGCTATACTAAAGATAGATAGCGAACGAAACGATTACCTTGGGAGGGACTCTGTATGGTGATTCATTCCACAAGCTATAATTCTGGGATTGCTTCTTCAAACCCGGATGTGCTTGCCTTTGCTACCGATCGATTACGGGTAGAGCATGAAGAATTGAGAGAAAAACTCAGGACGATTGAAACGAATGCCAAGGAAGTCATTCTATTGGATGATCAAGTGAAGGGAATGGAGCTTGTCCAAAATCTCAGGATCCAGACTGCTCAATTTGTGGAGGAGCTGAAACGACATTCTGAATGGGAGGAGCAGGAATTGTTTCCGTTCCTGTTAACTTATTTTCATCGTCAATCAACGCCCTCTATCATGCCTTCTTTTTGGGTATTGGAAAAAGATCACCAACTTGGCTTGTCATTTATCCAATCCTTTCAAGAAGCTATTATTGAGGTAACACCTCTCGTCGTGAAGAAGCGATTAGCGGAGGCGGCATCTAATCTCGTGCAGGCATGTTTAATATTAAACGACCATTTTACCATGGAAGAACAACTTATTTTTCCTTTAACTGAGAAAGTGTTGACAGATTTGGAATCCTTTTTCTCATAGGAGATGAGCCAAATGAAACTGATTTTACATGGAAAAGATTTAACTGTGACTCCTTCTTTACAGGAATATGTGGAACGCAAATTAGGACGACTGGAATCCTGGTTTGAAGAGGCTTGTGATATGCACGTCACGCTATCCGTTCAAGGACATAAACCAATTCATGTTGTAGAAGTAACGATCACCTGCAAAGGGGTTGTGCTTCGCGCAGAAGAAAAACGAGAGGATATGTACGCATCGATTGATGTCGTTGCCGATAAATTAGAAAGACAAACACGGAAGTTAAAGGACAAGATCAAGCATAGAATGCGCCATCAAAGCGGGTTAAAAGAGCGGGCATTTGGAAGCGAGGCGTCTGCAAGCAGGGAAAACGATTCCCTATTTGAAATAGCTCGTGTTAAAACCGTTCCGAATAAACCGGAAGATATTGAGGAAGCTATTCTTAAAATGATGCTGCTGGACCATAACTTCCACTTGTTTTTTAACAGAGATTCGAACAAAACTGAACTTGTTTATCGCCGAAACGATGGCACAATTGGTCTAATTACAACTGCATGACAGAAGGAGGTATGGGTGATTCGCCCATGCCTCTTTTTTTTGATAGCCATACATCTGAAATCCTCTTTGGGACCCGTTTTCGCGGTTCATTAAGTGAGTAAGGCAACTGAAGTTGCTTATTTGTCTTAATAGCCCCTGTTGTGATGTCATAAGCAAGCTAAGGTTGTTTATTGTTTGCTAATGCCCTCTAGAATGTAACGTTTAATGATAATAAGCGTGTTCTGTGGTCTTATCTCACGAGGTGCCCTGATATTAGAAAGGATAAGCAATATTAGTTTGCTTATTCAATTCTGGATAAACCGCTATCTATGGCTTCTCTTTCATTTTGAGGATGTCTCAGATTATACACAAAAGAACCTCCAATTCCACTGAAAAAGTGAAAGATGGAGGTTCTTTTACACTTGGAATCTGATTCTCAGTGGGGCTCAAAAATCAAAAATTGACTTTTGGGACTGCCCCATTCTTTGTTTTGTAGAGAGTGTTTAAATGCTGTGTTTTCGGGATATCCATCGCTCCCAAAAAGATAGATCCGGTTCGATAAGTGGCCGACTGAACCGGCGTACCCATTCTTGTAACAGCAGCCAGGTAATTGCCACCGCAAGCAGTAGGACGAGAGTCAATTGTGTAAAAGTGTGTATATACGAGAATAGTCCCATCGAAATCGCAGTTTTCGTAATAAACGCATGCAGCAAGAACACGTATACCGTATATTTGCCCCATTCTGTTAGGATGGACTGCTTGCGAGGAACGAAGCTTAAGAAGCAAAAGGAAGCTATAATTTCCAACGCATACACGCCTAAACGATATGTTCCCGTATGCCAATGAAAGGCCCCAAGCTCCTTATAAGTAAAGCTGCTATATAACCATTTTGGATCAAGTGAGGTCGAGTTAAGAAAGACCAGGACACCCAGAAGGCCAATTACACTTAGCCACTTGTTCATGCGAACGAACTGTTTAGGAATCATATCGAGGTGGAAATAATATCCGGCCAAGAAGAAAGGAAAGAAGACGAACGTTCTGGAAAAGCTGAGCAGCGTTCCAGTGAAAGGTGCGTATCCGACGAGTACTCCTAGAATGACAGAGATCACAAGGGGATGCTGCATTTTTGTAAAGAGCAGAAGGAGCAATCGCCAACAAAAATGGCTGAATAAAAACCACAATAACGAATACGGAATGAAAAAAGAATAACGGACACCAGGCGCATGGAAGGCCAGCGAATCGAGCAGAGAATAGAGGCTTTGGAAGATCAGATAATGATAAAAAATCATCTGCAGACTTTTGATTCCTGGGACATCCAAACGGAAACTTTTAGAGAAATATCCGGTCACCATGACAAACATGGGAATATGAAAGGTGTAAATACCCAGATATAAGGAATGGAAAGCTGCACTTTGTTGAATCAGCGGCTCTATACAATTAGCGATGACCACAAACAAAATGAGCAGAAACTTAGCGTTTAACATAAACGTATTCGAAGCCGCATTGTCTTCTCTACCCACGACGATTACCTCCATTACGCAATCAATTCCTTTTCTTCTAATGTAAACCTAGCTTCAATTTGCCGCAGTGATTAAAGTCACGAAACAGAAACCAACGTTGTGATTCTCCTCACAGAGAAAGCTGAAATAAAGGTATACAATGTGATTACAGCATTAAAAGGAGGAATCATGTATGGTTATTGATCTTGGGATGCCGTTAGATGACGCTCAGAGTCTTCAACAGATTCTGGAGCGATTAAAGAACGAACATGGCGAGTTAAAGAAAGAGCTTGACCATGTTCAGGATATGACAAGTCATATGGTCGGCATACTTGGCTCGGAAGAGTCAAGGCGTTTACTTCAAGAGATTCGTAAACAAATGGAAACCTTCATGCAGCAGTTGGAGGCTCACGAGCACTGGGAGGAAGATGAAGTTTTACCCCTCCTTGCCGGGTATGCGAATCAGGGGATGGAGCCAACTTTTTTGACCTCAACTTGGGTTCTGGAAGAGGATCATAAACAAGCGGAACGATTTGTTCGCTCATTTCTTGAATATGCGGAGCAATGCAAAGGTGCCGATAGCATAAGGCTGAAAAAGGCGATTTCGCTGCTTAGTGTGGCCTGCTCTGTATTATCGGAGCATCTGCTGTCCGAGGAAGAGATGTTTTTCCCGGTTGCGAACCAAATGCTTAAAAATATTCATGCAAAGGCTTAGATACAGAGGATGCCTGCACAACGTTTCAGCTCACCTACTTGAAGCTGGAGGAATTGGAAGCGGATAGGATATGTTCAATCACATCCATTTGGAGAACAATATTTTGTTTAATCGTCCATGTTTCACACGGTAAGACTGCGGCATTCCCTTAGATCTAAGTAGATCTGAAGGAAGGCCGTTTTTTTGTCCAACTCGTGACATCCGAAAGAATGTGTTTGAGATCAAGTGGGTTCAGAGTGATTTTTCTCACAGTGCAGAAGGGCCGATTCATGATTAGATATAAATATGAGATTCACAAGTGAAGGGGCAATGATAAATATGGATCGAGCGTTCGCGTCAAAATTCGCCAAATGTGTCTTCTTAGTTGTTAGTGGGTTATTCATTCTTATGGGAGTTGGTTCGAGGTTTTTTACACATATTGACTTGGCTTTATATGGGTATATGGTAGGAACGGTCGTTTTCATTTGCGGATTCTTTTATCGCTTTATTGCTTGGGGAGAACGCCCGCCTACGAAAATTATTTTGAAAAAAGGCATAAGGCTGTTATTTCGAAAAAGCACACCTCAGACAACCACTGAGCATCTACTCACGTACCGCTTTATCTGGAATCGCGGGTGGTATCGCTGGACACAGCACGTTCTTCTTGGTTGGGGATGTATCTTATCCGCCTTCGTTACTTTTCCGCTGGTGTTCGGCTGGATGTACTTCACAATGGCGGAGAACGGAACATACACGGTTGTTGGATTCGGGATCGACCTCATGAATATAAAGGCGGATGGACTTCTCGGATTTTTATTTTACAATGCGTTGAATATTACGGCCTTCATGGTGATTGGCGGAGTATGCATGGCCTTATATCGCAGGCTTAAAAATATGCAGGCTCGTGCGGAACAAACATTTATCTATGATTTTCTTCCGCTATATATGCTGTTATTGGTCAGCTTGACAGGATTGCTGCTTACCTTTTGCAATATATTCCTTCACGGCTATGGACATTCGGTTGTCACATTAGTCCACCAATGGTCCGTTATTGTGACACTGATTTATATACCTTTTGGAAAACTGGCTCACATACCGTTTCGTCCTATGAGTGTGTTTGCGCGGAACTACAGAGAACATTACGCAGAGCAAGAGATGAAAAGCTGTAAGGTTTGTGGAACGGGCTTTGTATCTGTCGAGCAATCCAATGATGTCATCGCTGTGCTTAAAGTGAATGAGATTGAATTCAAAACAGAGGAAGGCTTCCACTTGGCCGAGCTTTGCCTGCCATGCCGCCGGAAATACAGAATGTCTCGATTTACAGGAATACCGACCCATCAGATTCGTGTAAAGGAGAGCAACCAACATGCAAAAGGATAAATTCTTTAAAGTCATCGCGAATAAGACCCACCTGAACGAAAAATTGGTTAAAACACATTGCTCTTACTGTGGCATGCAGTGTGGGATGAATTTGCGGGTGGATACTTCTTCAAATAAAATTATCGGCGTCGAGCCGCGATATGATTGGCCTGTGACATTAGGGAAGATGTGTCCCAAAGGTGTGACGGCCTATCAGCAAACGAATCACGATGATCGCCTACTGCGTCCGTTAATCCGTGACGATGCATCGCTCAAAGGAACGAAGGAAGGCTTCCGTGAAGCCAGTTGGGAAGAGGCCTACGCATTGATCGTTCAAAGATTTCAAGAGATGCAAGGCAATTACGGCAAGGACTCGCTTTCTGTATTCAGCGGTGTATCGATGACGAATGAGAAATGTTATCTGACAGGGAAGTTCGCCCGAGTCGCGCTGCAGACTCGTTACATTGATTACAATGGCCGATTCTGTATGTCAAGCGCAGCGGCTGGTTTCCTTCGCAGCTTTGGCGTCGACAGAGGATCCACATTACCGTGGACCGATTTGCATGAGACGGATTGCTTGTTCATCGCCGGCAGCAATACAGCCGAGTGTCACCCTACTTCGATGTTTCGGATATGGGAAGTGCAGAACCGCGGCGGTTATTTGATTGTAGCAGATCCCCGGGAAACGCCTATCGCCAGGCGGGCAGATGTTCATCTCGATTTACGTCCAGGTACGGACTTGGCGCTTGCCAATTGCATGATCAATTTACTGATTCAAAATGGTCACGTTGATACTGAATTTGTCGCCAATCACACCAACGGCTTTGATGAAATGAAAGAGGTTGTGAAGGAATTCACACCTGAATATACGAGCGAAATCACGGGAGTTTCTCCTGAGAAATTGATTCGGGCCGCTGAGATTTATGGTAAAGCTCCTAATGCCATCGTTATGTTCGCTCGCGGCATTGAACAACAAATTAAAGGATCTGATAACGTATCCGCCTACACGAATATGTGCTTGGTGACTGGGAAGATCGGCCGTCCAAAGTCAGGTGTAGCCACCTTTACCGGGCAAGGAAATGGTCAAGGCGGAAGAGAGCACGGACAAAAAGCCGATGCCCTTCCAGGGTACCGCAAAATAACAAATCCGAAGCATGTAGAAGAAGTGTGCAGCGTGTGGGGAATTAAACCTGAAGAAATGCCACAGCCCGGTGTATCGGCTTATGAAATGTTTGAGCTAATGCAAGACAAGACAATTCGTGGCTTGTACCTTCTTTGTTCAAATCCAGCTGTTTCTGCGCCAAACCTAAACTTCGTCCGCTCATCTTTAAAAAATCTGGACTTCATGGTCTGCTCAGATATGTACTTATCCGAATCTGCCGAGTTTGCCGATGTTGTACTGCCATCCGTAACCTGGTCAGAAGATGAAGGTACAGTGACGAATCTAGAAGGACGGATCATCAAGATTAATAAAGCGCAAGAGCCTGTTGGCGAATCGAAACCTGACTGGCTGATTCAAGTAGAGCTCGCGGAGCGACTAGGCAGAGGGCAGTATTTCGGCCATTTAAAGACAGCCAGGGATGTAGCGGACGAATTCCGGCTTGCCTCCAAAGGCGGGTATGCGGACTATTACGGAGCCACTTGGGAGAAGATCGACAAACAGGACGGTGTATTCTGGCCTTGCCGCGATGAAGCAGATCCGGGTACGCCGCATATGTTCCTTGATCACAAGTTCTACCATGCGGACGGCAGAGCGAAGCTATGCGCGCTCCCTTACAGACCGTCTGCCGAGGAGCCTTGCGAACAATATCCGCTTCGTCTTACGACAGGCCGAGTTGTCTATCATTACTTATCCGGAAATCAAACAAGAAGAATTCCTTTCCTGCGTGACATGTGTCCGGAGCCTTACGTCGAAGTACATCCGGAAACAGCGGAGCGATATAACATCACACATGACGAAGTCATCAGGTTGTATACACGTCGCGGGGAAGCCTTCTATAAAGTGAAAATCATAGAAGCGATTCGTAAAGATACCGTCTTCGTTCCTTATCATTTCGGCCACGAGCAGTCGATTAATCTGCTTACGATAGCGGCGCTGGACCCCATGTCCAAAATGCCGGAGTTTAAGACTTGCGCAGCCCAGATCGCAAAGCAACCTGAGAGGATGAACATCCGATGAAACAACATTTATACATTGAAATGGATAATTGCATCGGCTGTCGAAGCTGTTTGGCTGCTTGTACACAATGCGGAGGCCACGATGAACGAAATCGCAATTATGTATACGACGTTAATCCGCTTGTAACCCGCCAAACGATTCCTTTGATGTGTCTTCATTGTGTGAATCCAGCCTGCGCGAGAAGCTGTCCGGCCCAAGCCATTCAGATCACCGAAGAAGGTGCCGTGCTTTCAGCATTAGTTGAGAAATGTATCGGCTGTCAAAATTGTACCATTGCATGCCCTTATGGTATCCCTAAATTCGATGAAGAGCAGAATCTGATGTATAAATGTGATCTTTGCTACGATCGTACCAAAGAGGGCATCCCTCCCATGTGTGCATCCGTTTGCCCGACGAATACACTTCAATGGGTGACAGAGGAAGAACTAGCAGCGAAGAAAGCGAAGATTAAGCTGGGAAAATGGACGGCAAGTCATCAACCTTTCGATCCGCTAGAGGGTGAAACGAATGTGAAGATCAGCCTACCAGGCATTCTGCAAGGGAAACAAAAATTGTTCTAATCTACTTGTGATGGGGTGAGCCTGTATGGAACAGGACAACAAGCAAGGCAATAATCATAGTCCTTTTAAAGAAGATAATTATACCCACAATATAAGAAAAAATGATGAAAGAAAATTGGATCGCCGCGGTTTTATGAAGACGCTGGTTGGGGCTGCCGGAGTGTTCGCTGTATCGACTCTGCCGTGGGGGGCGCTCGCGGCAAAAGAATTGACGGGACTAACGAAAAAATCCTATCCCCAGCTGAAAATCACGGACATCAGCTCGCTTGCGGTTGGAGATGCGGTTGAGTTCGCTTATCCGGGTGAACACGATTCGGCTCTACTAATTCGACTTGGCGAGAACGAGTACAAGGCTTATCAAAATGCGTGTACGCACCTCAAATGTCCCGTGTTTTGGAGCAAAGAGAAGGATGAGATGGTGTGTCCTTGCCACCACGGTATTTTCGATGCCAGAACCGGATCGCCCACAGCAGGGCCACCAAAGAGACCTTTGCCAGAGGTTCTCTTGAAGAAGGAACAAGGCGCGATTTATGCGACGGGAGTGAAACGATATGAAGCGTAGCTACGTCGGCGTTATTTTGTTATGTATAGTCTTATTTCTTAACATCGTTTGTACACAAAAGGCAGTGAATGCTTACTATTTCGATCATTACCGTACAGTTATTGTTTATGCTGTGTTGAACGGTTTGTTATTCCCTGTTGCAGCTTGGATCTATCGTCGGGAGCGTGATGTCAAATGAATATCAAAAAAGTACAATTGCCTCTTCAAACCGTCAGTCTTGTCCTAGGTTTCATGGTATGGGTAATCCTATCTTCGTTAATGCCATTTATTAAAGAGACGATTAAGTTAACCCCCTCGCAACTCACGTGGGTAACCGCTATTCCTATCTTGTTCGGTTCCGTGATGCGTGTACCTGTAGGGTATTGGACGAATCGATATGGGGCAAGAAAGCTATTTGCTATCAGTTTTATTCTATTGCTTGCGCCTGTTTACTGGGTTAGTCAAGCTAATTCCTTCGAGGATCTGATTATTGGGGGATTTTTCCTGGGGATTGGTGGCGCTGTGTTCTCCGTGGGAGTGACCTCTTTGCCTAAATATTATCCCAAAGAACGACATGGTTTCGTTAATGGGATCTACGGGATCGGTAATCTCGGAACAGCACTTTCCACCTTTGGAGCACCCGTCATAGCGAATCAAATAGGTTGGTCCAAAACCGTTATGCTTTACAGCATTTTGCTCATTGTTATGGCGGTTTTGAACTTTTTTGCCGGGGATCGCAAAGAGCCTCCTGTACAAACATCCCTTGTCGAGCAAATTAAAGGCGTTTCCGGGAATTCCAAGCTATGGTTCTTATGCTTATTCTACTTTCTTACTTTCGGTTCTTTTGTTGCTTTCACGGTTTATTTACCAAACTTTATGGTCACCAACTTTCATCTGTCCAAAGTAGATGCGGGGATGCGTACGGGTGGCTTTATCGTGCTGGCGACAGCTATGAGGCCTATTGGGGGCTACTTAGGGGATAAATTTAACCCTTTCAAAATTCTTATGTTTGTTTTTGCAGGCTTGACGGTTTCTGGTATCCTACTCTCTTTTGCACCATCGATGACTTGGTACACAGTAGGTTGCTTAACCATTGCACTGTGCGCCGGAACGGGCAATGGTACCATCTTTAAATTGGTTCCTATGTATTTCACCAAGCAAGCTGGTATTGCGAATGGTATTATTTCAGCGATGGGTGGTTTAGGTGGATTTTTTCCGCCGCTGCTGCTTACCTTCCTATTCAAGCTGACAGGTCATTATGCGATTGGATTCATGGCCTTATCACAGGTGGCTTTGGCCAGCTTGATTCTCATTGTTTGGATGTTTTATCAGGAGAAATTAGGTCTATCAGCTAAGATTATTGAAAATACGGTAGAAGGCATCATGGTGACCGATACAAAGGGAACGATTCGTTCCGTAAATGCTGCCTTTACAGAGCTGACAGGCTATGAAGCCAATGAAGTAATGGGTTTGACGCCTAGTGTATTGAAATCAGGGAAACAGGATCGTGCTTTTTACGATACCATGTGGGATAAAATTCGCGGTCAGGGCTTCTGGCAAGGTGAGATTTGGAATCGTAAGAAGAATGGCGATGTGTATCTGGAATGGCTCACGATAAGCGCAGTCAAGAATGATGCCGGGGATGTCGTCTATTATTCGGGAATGTTTAGCGATATTACCAAACAAAGAGGCTTTAAGTAGGAGGGAAGATGAACCATGCCGAGTGAGTTTACTTTGGATTTATGCTTTATTCGTGAACATACAGAGTCTCCCTTTTATACGATAATCGAAAGACAATTGAATGAACTTTTCGCTGGAAAAGGAACTTGGTATATGGATTTGAGAGAAGAAGAGGGGCTTGATATCGCTGTTGCCGAAGTCAAAGGGATGGCGATTTGGGAAAGTGAAGATGAGGTTCTTCGCTATATCGAAGATTCCGCCCAGTCCGATTTGACTTCTGAATACGATTGCTGGAATCATCTTCATGGGTATCAGGTGAAGGTCTCGCCAAAAGCAGATGCAGGCTGCTGCCGCTTAAAGAAGGAGGTACATGTATGAAATGGGAAGAAAAATTATCACGTTGGCTTGGCTCACAGATTGAAGTGCACATTGAGGATCAGGCAGGACTCGACCCTGTGGCATCTCCACAAAAAATGAAACTTGAGAAGATACGCATTTCCGAAGGCCAAGATTATATGCAAATGTATATGAATGAACATCAATTTCTGGCCATACCCTTAAGGGGAGAAGAACATACTAGCTTAATAAGTTCAGAGCATGGTACGATTCTCAGATCAGCTGACATTGCGGCGCAATTGGTTTATAAAGTCCATTTCGGTTTTTAGAAGGTAAGGACACAGAAAAAAATGAGGTAGCAAGGTTCTTGCTTCCTCATTTTTTTGTTCTTCCTTAGATTTACCTAAAGCCTTTCCAATATAGCTGGGTACCATTCTTTTTCTATTCGATCCATGTGATTTTCAATAGGTTGAATAGTCAACCTTAAGCATCGGCTTAACTCCTTGGCTTCTTTTTTGTTTGGCAATGGGGTCATACGTAGAGTCTTTTGATAGAACATTCTTAACACGGTAAGAAGATACTCAACTTCTGACTCGCACGATTCGTTCGTTTCTATATTCATTTTAGCAAAAGGAACAGACGTAAGTAAAAGCATATCCCCCTCTTTTTTTTCAAGGAGAGAAAGTTCATCCAATAATCCTCTGACTTCTTCAACCATTTTTTTGATGAAATTTATCCGCGTTACCGAAGTTATTTCGGATTCTATGTTACTTGCAAGTCCATTGATAATCTTTAATTTTTGATCGATATCTGAGTGAAGTTTATGTAATAACCGAAACTGATTATCCATCATCCAGTGCCAATGCATGTAATTGGCTATTTCATTACTAGCGGAAGTATGTGAATAGTACCCCATGTTTTGAACCTCCTATGTAGAGTTTTACACAAAGTGTATTCCTTTTAATAAAACAAGGCAGTGAGATTGATCACAGAAAACAAATTTGATAGGTAGTACATTATAAGCAGCCTTTATTATGAAGAATAGGAGTTGATGATGAATGATTACTTGCGAACAATGCGGTACGACGAATGGGTTTAGGAAGTCAGGAAACAGTTGGGTCTGTGAAGATTGTAAAATAGGTGAGGTTAAAACGACCCTGATGAACAGTGGGGGCAAAGTTACTATTGTTAGAGAGAAGATAACAGGCCATGAATTTGAAGGTGAGCCAATATCAAAAATCGAGCAGTGACCATAAAAAGTCATTGACAACTCAAAGAATTCGACCATATAATAAAAGAAAACGGTTACGTAAACGTTTTCTTGAGAGAAGAGGGTCGAATGTTATGCGATCGGGAATTAAGCAGGTAGCCGAGCAAGCGGGCGTTTCGATAGCATCAGTGTCACATGTTATTAATAACACCCGTTATGTGTCGGATGAAGTTAAGCGCAAAGTTTATGAAGCGATGGAAGAACTCGACTACCGCCCAAATTCAGCAGCCAGGAGCTTGCGCAGCCAGAAGTCTAATACAATTGGCCTCATCGTGCCAGTTCTCCCATCAGATACCTCTAATTTCTTCTTTATGATGGTAGCACAAGGTATTCAGTATACATTGAAGCAGCATGGCTATCATTTGCTGCTGAGCAACAATACAACAGAACAAATTGAAGATGAGAAAGAACAGATTAAATTGTTTAATTCGAAGTTAATTGACGGCTTATTTATTGCATCAATCGCTGAAGATGTCAGTTATTTAAACGATATCGTGCGTTCTCATTATCCTGTTGTATTCATCGATCGCAAGCCGACGGGTTATAACGGGGATTGTGTGTTAGCCGACGGAATTGGAGGCGCTTACGAAGCAGTAAAAACGCTCATCCTGAAAGGTCATCGCCGAATTGGGCTGTTAACCGGAGAACTCGGTATTACAACGAGTAATGAGCGCTTTGATGGGTACAAAAAAGCATTAGCAGATCACGATATTCCATTTGATTCATCCATTGTGAGGATGGCGGAATCTAACTTTGGAAGCGGCTACGAGAGCGTCAAAGCGCTGCTTGCCGAGCAGGATATTACAGCGTTGTTCATTGCTAATAACGTATTGACAATGGGCGCCATGAAATACATACAAGAACGACGGATTCAAATTCCAGCCGAGCTGGCTATTATTGGTTTTGACGATTATGATTGGACACAAATTACGTGTCCGCCTTTGTCGGTCATCCGGCAGCCTTCTTACGAGATTGGTGTGAAAGCAGCAGAGATTATGTTAGAACGGATCGAGAAGCCAAGCACAATAAGCGAAGAATACAGACTGCCAACCTCGTTAATTCTGCGAGATTCCTGTTAAAAAGCTGTTCCAGCTTTTTTTTGAACATCAGAAAAACGTTTACGTAAACGATTTCCCGAAAAAGAAAGGGGCTGCATCACAACTAATGAACAAATTCAGGGAGCCACTTAAACAGATCAGAACCAACTATGAGTTATATCTTCTCATTTTGCCCACAGTGATCTATTTTATCATTTTTAAATATTGGCCTATGTATGGGGTTCAAATCGCATTTAAGGATTTTATCGCTTCCAAAGGTTTCTGGGGTAGTCCTTGGGTAGGTATGGAGCATTTTCAGCGGTTCTTCGATTCTTTCAACTTCTGGACCGTCATTCAGAATACGTTAGGACTTAGTGTTTTCTCTTTAGTGGTTTCATTTCCTGTGCCGATTCTCATCGCGTTGATGCTCAATCAGCTGCTCCATGAAAGGTACAAACGATTTATCCAGACTGTCATTTATGCTCCGTATTTCATCTCAACAGTCGTCCTCGTTGGTATGTTATATGTGTTCTTATCGCCGGGCAGTGGACTAATCAATCACATCGTTCAACTTTTTGGAGGCGAGCCGATCTACTTTTTATCGAAGGCTGAATGGTTCAAAAGCCTCTATGTGTTCTCCGGTGTATGGCAAGAAACCGGCTTCGCCTCGGTTATCTATCTAGCGGCGTTAGCCGGTATCGATCCGCATCTTCACGAGGCGGCGGTTGTGGATGGAGCTACGAAATGGCATCGGATCTGGCATATCGATATTCCTGGCATTCAACCGACGATTCTCATTTTGTTCATATTGGCTATTGGGAATCTCATGAATGTTGGCTTTGAAAAAGCTTTTCTCATGCAAAATGACCTGAACGCCAGTTCGTCTGAGATTATCGCTACGTACGTGTACAAAATCGGTTTGCAGCGAGCAGAATACAGCTTCTCTGCAGCAGTAGGTTTATTCAATTCCTTGATCAATTTCGTTCTACTGCTATCCGTTAATCGCATCGTCAAAAAAATAAATGGCAGTGGCCTATTTTAAAAGAGAGGAGGCATTCGCCCAATGATTACAGCTAAGAGTACCGCTGATAAATGGTTCGATGCTTTAAACATCCTTGTGTTGAGTGGCTTTGCATTGTTGATTCTATATCCACTTTATTTCGTCGTTATTGCTTCCATCAGCGAACCAGATCAAATCTATGCCGGAAATGTGTGGCTATGGCCCGAAGGGTTTACACTCGAAGGTTATAGAAGAATTTTATCAGATCCTCAGATCTGGTCTGGTTATGGAAATTCGTTCCTGTACGCAGCTGCAAGTGCCCTAATCAGTGTTTCCTTAACGATCGGAGCGGCCTATCCGCTTTCCCGTAAGGATTTTTATGGACGCAATATGTTCATGCTGTTCTTTGTATTTACGATGTTTTTCTCCGGCGGCTTAATTCCAACATACTTATTGGTCAAAAATCTGGGCATGGTGAATACGATTTGGTCCGTTATCCTGCCATCAGCAGTCGATGCTTTTGGGATTATTATTGCCCGGACATTCTTCCAATCAACGATACCCGATGAGCTCCGGGAGGCGGCTTTCATTGATGGCTGCAGAAACACGCGCTTTCTATGGAGTGTTGTAATTCCATTATCCAAACCCATTATTGCGGTTCTTGTGCTGTTTGCGGTTGTTCGCCAGTGGAACGGATTCTTCGATGCGTTAATTTATTTGGAGAATGAAAAGCTGTATCCGCTGCAGCTGGTCCTCCGTAATATTTTGATCCAGAGCCAGCCTATCGGCGACATGGTATCGGATATTGACTCTCTTTTAGCGAAACAAAGGGTCTCTGAGTTGATCAAATATGGGGTCATCCTCATTGCAGCGGCACCACTTCTCATTTTATATCCATTTTTACAGCGTTATTTCGTTAAAGGTGTTCTGATTGGATCTGTAAAAGGTTAGAAAACGGAAGGTAA
The DNA here is from genome assembly GCF_059692155.1 of Paenibacillus sp. JT22N1. NCBI lineage: Bacteria > Bacillati > Bacillota > Bacilli > Caryophanales > Paenibacillaceae > Paenibacillus > Paenibacillus sp. JT22N1. The sequence goes on along the minus strand of NZ_JCAUAW010000002.1, from coordinate 441,329 downwards.
ATATGAAGGGTGGTGGTTGTGGTCTTAGGGTGATACCAAGAATTGCATCCATGGATCAGACATGAGCGTAATGGGTTACATACAAAGAGGAGGGTATCGACAAATGAAAAAAGGACTAACGACATTAACTATGGTAACGATGAGCTTAAGTTTGGTATTGGCAGCATGCAGTGACAAAGCACCGGCAGCGAAAGATGCCGCATCTGCATCCCCGCAAAGTAGCGAGAAAGCAGCCTCCAAAAGCTTCAACGAAAGCGGTTACCCGATTGTAAAGGATAAAGTTACGCTGAAAATGGTATCGCCCAAAGCGCCGCTTGCACCTAATTATGGCGAAATGGAAATATTCAAACGTCTAGAAGAACAGACAAACGTACATGTTGATTGGGATAATGTCCCAGAGGCGAACTATAACGATAAGAAGAACATACTGCTTGCTAGCTCTAACCTACCGGATGTCTTCTATGGTGCTCGTTTCACAGATAACGATTTGGTGAAATACAGCAAAGACGGTACGATCATCCCTCTGAATGACCTCATCGACAAGTATATGCCTAACGTGAAGAAACTGTTTGAAAAAAGACCGGAGCTGAAAGCGTTCGTTACCGCGCCTGACGGGAAAATTTATTCGCTTCCTGTGGCGGAAGAGCTGGGTAAAGGGCAAGCCGGTATTGGCTCGAATCCGGATTTTCTCTTCTTGAACAAAGCATGGCTGGATAAGTTGAGTTTGAAGATGCCTACAACCATTGAAGAGCTGCATAACGTGCTTACCGCTTTTAAAACGAAAGACCCTAATGGTAACGGCAAGGCCGATGAAGTACCGATGTCCTTCATGAATACCTTCTGGACCGGCGATATCGGTTACTTGTTCGGAGCTTTCGGCGTCCCAGACAAAACCTATCAGCCTGGTGATAACTCGTTTATCGAACACTTGAATGTGAAAGATGGCAAGGTGAATTACGCCGCAATCGATCCGAAATATAAAGATGCAGTTTCCTATTTCCACAAATGGGTCGAAGAGGGCCTCATTGATAAGGATTCATTTACCTTCAATAACAATCCGGCACCTTACTTTGCAAAAGGAAAAACGAAGGATGTTACGCTAGGTTCCTACCTCTGGTGGGAAGAGACGGAAATCGTTGGACCGGATCGCGCCAAGGATTATGCACTTGTTCCGCCTTTCAAGGACATGGTCGTGAAATACAACAATGGCTCTCCTTGGAGTCGTGGGGGTCCTGTCATTACGAAAGTGAACAAAAATCCGGAAATCACAGCCAGATGGTTAGATTTGCAATATGAGCCAAAGATGGCCGCTCAGCTTCATTGGGGACCGATTGGCGTCGTATTCGATGAAAAAGACGGCAAACTGGTGCAGAAACCGCTTGATGCAGGCGTCGCAGCAGGCGAATTCCGTCAAAAAGTAGCGCCGAACATGACAGGTGTCATCTTGGCGGAAGATTTCCAAAACCTCGTCGCTCCTGAGCCTCGCGCTTTGGAAAGAATGAATCGGATCAAGGATACTTTTGTACCGCAAATGGAAAAAGAGAACTACCCGAGTATTTTCTTTACGCCGGAAGAGCTGGATAAAATCAGCAAAATCAAACCCGATATTGCCAAGCTGACCAATGAAAAACGCTCCAAATGGTTGATGGAAGGCGGCGTTGAGAAGGAATGGGATACGTATTTAACCACACTGAAGAAAATGGGATTAGATGACTTATTGAAAATCTATCAGGATGCATTGGACCGCTACAATAAAGCGGCCAAGTAATGGAAAGCAGGAGGTATCGAGCATGGAACCTATTGCCTATTGGTCCTTCGATGAGGGGCAGGGGCGCATAGCGCATGATCCGTATTCGGGTAATGGGGATTCTATTCAATATGCCCTTACGAAAGGTCGTTTTCAGCCGCCGCAAGATCCGGTTTGGCGTAAAGGGATTCGTGGATGTGCGCTGTTGTTTGATGGTTATTCTACATGGCTGCAGCGCCCAGCAGACCAATGCCCTAGCTTGTCGGGAGCATTAACGATTACCGCTTGGATTGCTCCCCGCAGCTATGACTTCGGAGATGAACGGCGACTCGCCGCCATCGTCAATCAACATGACAGAGAACGCTGCGAGGGTTATGTATTTGGATTATCCCGTCATGGGTCTTGGTCACTCCAGCTTGCGTTAGAAGAAGAGTGGGTGGAGGTTTGGTGCTATGATCATCCGCTCCCTAAGGGAGCGTGGTCCTTCGTCTGCGCAACTTTCGAATCGGTAACTGGACGGCTGAAGTTATATGTAAACGGTTGTGAGGTAGCGGTTAAGCAGCATTCGCAGAAGGATACTTTGATTACTCCTACTAAGGAAGATTTGATAATCGGGCGCAATAACAAGGGTGTTATTTTAGCAGAAGCCTTCACGATGAATATGTTCGACGGTTTGATGGATGAACTTTGTCTATATGATCTCGCGATGTCTGAGGAGGACATTGCGAGAACTTACCGGGATTATTTAACCGAACACGGCGGAGCTGCACCCGCTATTCCTTACGAAGACCTAGCCATATCTAGAGCTAACTTTGTTCAGGATCGGCATCGTCCGGTGTATCATTTAACTTCACCGGGGCACTGGATGAACGAACCGCATGCGCCGATTTATTTCAATGGACAGTATCATTTGTTCTACCAATTCAACCCAAACGGCCCATTTTGGCATTACATCCATTGGGGACATTGGGTGAGTGAAGATTTAGTTCATTGGCGCGATCTTCCAGCGGCTTTGGCGCCCGAACCCGGCCTTGATCCGGATGGAATCTGGTCAGGAAGTGCAGCTTATGATGAACACGGTTATCCGGCTTTATTTTATACAATAGGGAATTACGCATGTTCTCCAAATCAATCGGTGGGTCTGGCTCGAACCACTTATCTCCGGGATGGAGACTTAGATTTGAAGACTTGGATGAAGCATCCCGAGCCAATCGTAGTTCAGGAGCCTGATGTTGGATACTTTGGTGAATTCCGTGATCCCTATGTCTGGAAAGAAAATGAAGAATGGATCATGCTAGTTGGCACGGGGATAGAGGGACAAGGCGGAACCGCGATGGTTTACCGCTCTGTGAACTTGATCGACTGGACGTGCGAAGGCCCGCTGTATGTGAGTAATTATGAGGAATATCCATTCCTTGGCGTTGTTTGGGAACTGCCAGTACTCCTGCCGTTAAAGCGCAATGGTGAGGAAACAGGCAAACATATTTTGCTGATTAGCCCATGGGGGCCTGAGGCTAAAGTAGAAGTGAATTATTGGATCGGGACATGGGATGTTGCTCGTTACCGTTTCACTCCGGATCATGAAGAGCCGGGACTCATTGATGTAGGTGATTTCCATTTCACAGGTCCGAGCGGCATGATTGATCCCTTAACAGGAAGATCGCTTCTATTTTCGATTGCACAAGGTGAGCGTACACCTGAAATCGATTACGACTGCGGGTGGTCGCACGGTGCTGGCATGCCGATCAGTTTGACTCTAAGGGAGGATGGGCTGCTCGGGATCGAACCCATTGAGGAGATGTGTCAACTCCGGGGGATGGAGCTTCTGAACGTACTGGATCTTAGTTTGAAGGAAGCGAATGCGAGCTTGCAGCACATACGGAGTGATACGTTTGAGATTGAGCTAACATTTGGTTCAGGGGCAGAGCACCAATATGGAATCTCATTAAGACGATCACCAGATGGAGAAGAGGAGACCGTTCTCTTCTATGATCAGGATCGTGAGCTGCTGGGCGTGAATCGAAATAAATCAACGCTAGATACGCGTGAACGAACGATTGGCATTCAAGAGGGGCTGCTTGAGCTTCACGGTGAACCGCTGCAATTGCGGGTGTTCGTAGATCGTTCATTGATCGAGGTCTACGCCAACGGTCTAAAAAGCTTAACGACACGAGCCTACCCATCTAGACTGGACGCGCTAGGGTTACTTTTACACGGGGATCGAGACATTCGAATCACGTCCATGCGAATATGGGAGATAAAACCGGCATTTCAGGTGTCGGTGTAGAGAAAAAGCGGATGAACAATATCGGGAGGTAGAGAGAGCGATGTATGATATCGTAGCATTAGGTGAAGTGTTAATCGACTTCACACCAGCTGGAAACTCAGAGTTAGGTTATGCTTTATTTGAACGCAATCCTGGGGGCGCGCCAGCCAATGTGCTGGCTGCCTTAGCCAAGTGGGGCAAGCGGACTGGCTTTATCAGCAAGGTTGGATCAGATATTCACGGACATTATCTAGTGGATACGTTGAGAAAGTGCGGCATTGATACGCAGGGCGTAGTGATGAGCAGCGAAGCAAATACGACGCTGGCGTTTGTTCAATTGGATGCGAGTGGTGACCGCTCCTTTAGCTTTTATCGTAAACCAGGAGCCGACACCTTGCTTACGGAAAATGAGGTGCTCCTCGATATGATCGCCCGGTCGAAGATATTTCACTTTGGCTCGTTGTCCATGACGAATGAGCCATCGGCTTCCGCGACAAGGAAAGCACTCCTGTTCGCCAAAGAAAATGGCTGCACGATATCGTTCGATCCCAATTTGCGAGTTCCACTTTGGGACGATTTGGAGCATGCTAAACGTATGATGGAATATGGCTTGGCGCATGCTGACATCGTGAAAATATCCGAAGAAGAACTCATATTCCTAACGGGCGCTACGGATCTTGAAGAGGGATCACGCATGCTGTATGAAGCCTTTGGCCCTTCCGTCATATTAATTACGCTGGCCGAAAAAGGTGCTTTTTACCGTTTCGGTCAAGTAACGGGGAGCGTTAGTGGTTATGCAGTAGATGCCATAGACGCTACAGGTGCAGGGGATGCGTTCTTCGGAGGTTTCCTTAACAGTTGGATGGATTCTGATACTAATCAAGCCATTCACACCATGAGTGAAACTGAAATTCGAAGTATGATCAGCTTCGCCAATGCAGCAGGTGCCTTAGCAACAACCCGAAGAGGAGCCATACCGGCGATGCCGAGCCTAGAAGAGATACGAAAGGTGACGAAGCATCATGATAACAGCTAACAATCAAACAAAATTCCGGCCGCAGCTTCATTTCACACCGAAAGATCAGTGGATGAATGATCCGAATGGGATGGTATTTTATGAAGGGGAGTATCATCTTTTCTATCAATACCACCCCGAAAGTACGGTTTGGGGACCTATGCATTGGGGTCACGCTGTCAGTCAGGATCTGGTTCACTGGGAGCATCTTCCCATAGCGCTTGCGCCTGATGAACACGGTGCTATTTTTTCAGGAAGCGTAGTGGTAGATAAACACGATACGAGCGGCTTTTTTGGTGGTAAGTCAGGTCTAGTTGCTATTTTCACACATCATGATACGAAACCGGATACTGATCTAACTAGGCAAAGACAAAGTCTTGCTTACAGCATGGATCGTGGGCGAACCTGGACAAAATACGCAAACAACCCTGTGCTTATAGAAGAAGCACTGCCTGATTTCCGTGATCCCAAAGTATTTTGGTTCAATCCTCAGCAAAGCTGGGTGATGGTCATTGCTGCGGGCGACGCCATTCGATTTTACAAATCACCGAATTTGAAAGATTGGACCCATTCTGGTGAATTTGGGTATGGACAAGGCTCTCATGACGGCGTTTGGGAATGTCCAGATTTATTCGAATTGCCTGTAGATGGCGATACCATCAACAGGAGATGGGTGCTTATTGTTAGCATTGGGGAAGATGCCAACTATCGGGAAGGATCACGCACGCAGTATTTCATTGGTTCTTTCAATGGGGATACTTTTGTTCCAGAGGATTCCCCGGCTCCACTTCTTTGGTTGGATCACGGGAGAGATAACTACGCGGGCGTCACGTGGTCAGACGTACCTGAACAGCAGGGAAGGCGTCTATTTATCGGGTGGATGAACAATTGGAAATATGCCAATGTGATTCCAACCTCCAATTGGAGAGGAGCGATGACGCTTCCTAGAGAGCTTACACTTACGGCGGAAATGGAGGGAGTCCGGCTCCTACAGAAACCAATTCGTGAGCTCCAGGCTCAAAGGCGGAGTGAACAGAATTGGGCAGCTTTTGAGCTGAACAATTCAGAATTAACGGTAACGAATGGCGATTTGCTTGAAATCATCGCTGAATTTGAGTTTCACGATGATTTAGAATTTGGTTTGAAGCTGAGAGCCTCCGAAACAGAGGAAACAATCGTTGGTTATAACACTCATGAGCAACTGCTGTTTATTGATCGCAGTCGTTCAGGAGCTATCGATTTTCATAGTGATTTTGCTTGCAAGCACAGCGCTTTATTGAAAGCGGAGAATGGGAACATTAAGCTGCATATTTTCGTGGACCGATCGTCCATCGAAGCTTTTGCGAATGACGGAAAACTCGTCATGACGGATCAGATTTTCCCATCATGTTCGTCAACAGGCATAAAACTGTATGCGAAAGATGGGAGCGTTAAGGTAAAATCCTTATCGATTCATACGCTTAATTCTATAATTGATTGAGGCTATTCTTATATATTAAGAGAGCTAGTTCTTCGAACGACCGAAGAACTAGCTCTCTTATTTATTTCTATTCGAATGCTAGACGAACACTGACTTTGTATTTATGAATGATGCTATAATAAGACTAGCAAAAATATGATAAGAACAGGAGCTAGTAATCATGTTACATATCGGCATTATCGGTACAGGTGGCTTCAGTAAGATGCACGCAAAAATTTTATCTGAGATGGAAGACGTGCAAATCCAAGCGGTATGCGGGACGAGTAAGGCAAAGGCAGAGGAGTTCGCCTCGGCATACAGCATTCCCTCCAGCTATGAGAGTGTTAGTGAGATGTTGGATGCCGAGCACTTGAATGCTGTATATATTCTAGTACCGCCAATGTCACATGGGGAATTTGAATTGCAGCTTATTGAAAGAGGCATTCCTTTTTTTGTGGAAAAGCCACTTGGTGTAGATACCGAGCAGCCCTATCAGATTTTAACCGAATTACGCAAGAACCCCTTAATTACGTCCGTAGGCTATCATTTTCGTTATACAGATACAGTAAGTCAGATGAAACAATTGTTGAGTGGGCAAAATGTTGGCATGATTACAGGCAATTGGATGGGCAGTATGCCTCAGGTTGCATGGTGGAGAGATCAAGATAGGTCAGGCGGACAATTCATTGAACAAAGCACACATCTGGTCGATATTCTGCGTTACTGTGTAGGAGAGATTGACGAAGTCTATGCTTTGTATGGCAATCAAGTGATGCACAAGCATTTTGATGGTGTAACGGCAGCTGATGTGGGTACGGTTACTTTAAAATTTCGCAGCGGTGTCATAGCTAATATTTCTAATACGTGCGTGCTGCCAAATGGTTTGGGCAAGGTGGGTATTACCTGCTATACGCAGGAGGGCATGCTGGAGTGGGATACGGAACGATTGAAATTGATCGAAGCCCATGCTACCTCTGAAATTAAAAAAATGGTTAATCCCTATCTCGTAGAAAATGAAGCCTTCATCCATGCGCTGAAAACAGGGGATACCGTGCGTATTCTTTCGGATTATGAGGATGCGTTTAAGACACAACAGGTGACTGTTGCTGCGCTCAAATCAGCGGAATCGGGATTGCCCGTTCGCATGGTATAAGGTAAGAAGCATACTTAACAGTGAGAAAATCATTGTTGTGTATGCTTTTTTTTGATGAAAGCCATAGTTGATTTGGTTAATACGGAATATATATTCCGTTTTGTTGACGGTCAAACATGACGTATGATATTATCAAGATGTAATCCGGAATGTTGATTTCTTTTGTATATAATTATCATTCATGGAGGAGTATACCAATGTTAATCTAGTAAAGAATATAAATAAGGATTAGGACTCTTATGATAATAATCATAATTATTGTTATATTTCTGATTTCCGCAATCTTGCATTATAAAAAGATAATGACCGATAGAAATCTAACGCTTATTTGGCTTTTGGCAATTATTTCTGTGGGTTTATTCAAATGAATAAAATGCTAGTTATTAATGCTCATCCCAAAGTAGAATCTTACATTAGAGGGGCAGCTTCTTCGTGGGCACATACTTCCATCTATCAATTGTAGACTTCCAGTAAGGGAACGTAGAGGCGCTATTTACAAGGAATAAGCACGCATTCAAGCAAACGAGGAACGTAGTGATGTTATTCCGTTGTTTTTAGCTTCGAATAGCACAAATTTCATCGAATAACGCCCTCTCGTTCCGCTAATTCAATTTTCAGCTCATTTCATCCACTTTAGCGGCTTGTCGTTCCGTTAAGAACAACGCTGACCCATAAGGACCTCCCCCTAATGGTGGAAGTCCTTATTTCTTTACAAGCCCTAATAGAATCATGTCAGAAACCGTTTCTGTAATCTTCTCCACGGGAACATGCTCTTTTAATTTTAGAATGAGATGGGGGTTAATCATGTTGATAATGAGCAGTTCCAGCAGTTTCGGATCGCCTTCTCTAAATATTCCTTCTTCTTGGCCTTGTAGAATAATATCTAGAACGCTGCCTTCTAGAGCGGTTAATAGGGAGGCGCTCATTTCATCGCCTAATTCGCCTATTGTTGCCAAATGAAGCCCCATACTATGTATTTTTCCATATTGTAAGTGAGAAGCTGAGAAGATTTCAAATAAAAGTCGGATTTTTTGATCAGCTGGCATGTCCATTTTGACAACCTGTAGTTGCTTCTCTTTAATTTTTTGGAAAATGTCGGTGACTACAGCAGTGGCCAAAACGGTTTTATTGGAAAATCGCCGATGGACAGTTCCTACGCCTACACCTGCTTCATTCGCAATTTCTTCGATGGTGGCGTCATAGCCTTTCATAGCGAAAACTTTATAAGCAGCTGTTAGGACTTTTAGTGTATTCTGATTGGCATCTTTTCGATTGCTTGGCGTTGATAAATCTGAACCCCTTATTGGCATCTGCAATCTCCTTGTCGTATGTCTTGTTAGTAACCGGAATGTGAATTCCTTTTATATTATACCCTAAAAATGTGGAAACGGCTGGCCCTGTATGAATAACAGGGCCAGCCGTTTATTTATTACAATCTTACAGTTATCATCGATATGCCGGATTCGGGGGTTAGCACGATACCGATTGCTGATCTTGTCCAGGATGCTCCTTCTACGGATGAGATTTGATTAAAGCCTCTTAGTACGATGGTGAAAGGTTTCGTTCCGCCTTGAACAGAGATGTCGATCAACTCATTCATTCGGACTGCTTTTACAGTTAATTGCAAATTAACCTGCACGTCATAAATTGATGTTTCCGCGGCTCCTCCATCCTCCAGTTCAAACAAATGAAGTGACACTCCGTCCGCATAATCGTAATCGGGCTTCTGCTCATTTGCCCCTATGGCAAGCAGCGAATTAGGTTTAACTAACAAGGGCAGCGTCATATAGCCATGCGTTTCTTCCTGCCATTTACCACCTTCAATAACTCGTCCACTGAAGAAATCGGTCCAACGTCCTTCGGGAACATAGTACATCACAGTTCCTTGATCGTTAAAGATGGGGGCAACGAGCAGGTTGTCACCCAACATGTATTGCGTATCCAGGTGATGAGTGGACGGATCTGATGGGAAATCCAGCACCATTGCGCGCATCATCGGAATCCCCATTTCTGTGGATTGGATAGCACTTGCAAACAGATAGGGCATTAACGTGCTTTTTAGCTTTGTAAAATGTCGGAGTACATCGACCGCTTCTTCGTCAAACAGCCATGGAACACGGTAAGATTCATTGCCGTGCAGACGGCTGTGAGAGGACAGCAGGCCAAAGGCTACCCAGCGTTTATAAATATCGGGCGGGGCCGTTTTTTCAAAACCGCTGATGTCATGGCTCCAGAATCCGAAACCGGATAAACCGAGTGAAAGGCCTCCGCGAAGCGACTCCGCCATGGAGTCGTAATTGGCAGAGCAGTCGCCGCCCCAGTGTACGGGGAATTGCTGTCCTCCGGCCGTTGCGGAGCGGGCAAATAACATGGCCTCGTTCTTGCCAAGTTTTTCTTCCAGCACTTCAAATACGGCCTTATTGTATAGGAATGTATAGTAGTTATGCATTTTGAGTGGATCCGAACCGTCGTGGTATTTAACATCGGTCGGGATGCGCTCGCCGAAATCTGTTTTGAAGCTATCCACGCCCATATCGATCAGCCGTCTTAAATGACCTTTGTACCACTCCGTGGCTTCCGGATTGGTGAAATCGACAAGTCCCATGCCAGCCTGCCAGAGATCCCACTGCCAAACGTGATCATCCAAGGTTTTGACCAAATATCCCTTGTCCATGCCTTCTTGAAAGAGCGGCGATTTCTGGCCAATGTACGAATTGATCCAGACACATATTTTGAGACCCTTATCCTTAAGCCGTCCCAGCATACCTATCGGATCGGGGAACATATCGGCATCCCACTCAAAATTGGTCCATTGATATTCCTTCATCCAGAAACAATCAAAATGGAACACATGCAGCGGAAGGTCTCGTTCAAACATGCCGTCAATGAAACTGTTCACGGTAGCTTCATCATAATCCGTTGTGAAAGAGGTTGTTAACCACAGACCGAACGACCATGCCGGCGGCAAAGCGGGTTTACCGGTAAGCTTCGTGTAATTATTCAGAACATCTTTTAGCGTTTTGCCGCCAATAATGAAATACTCAACACCTTCGCCTGGTACGCTGAACTGGACTTTGGACACAACCTCAGACCCGACTTCGAATGATACGTGCTCGGGATGATTGACGAATACACCGTATCCTTTACTGGATAAGTAAAAGGGTACATTTTTGTAGGCTTGTTCACTGCTCGTGCCGCCATCTTCGTTCCAAATATCTACCGTCTGCCCGTTTTTCACTACATTTGTAAACCGTTCTCCAAGTCCGTAAATATGCTCGCCAATGCCAAGCTCAAGCTGCTCACGAAAGTAAATTTCTTTGTTAGCTGTCGTAATATGTCCCGCACCTTTGCTGTTGGTACCAGTTAAACGACGGCCTTCGAAAGAGAATTCAGCTCCCCACGTACTATGTTTGTTGGCTTTTACGCTTAATCCGCCGGATATCATGGTCACATGATCGTTGCTGTCATCGATTGAAACTGGAGTCTGCGGATTTTCGAATAATTCAAAAGCGGGTCCTTGCGAACGTTTGCCTGTGTGATGAGTCCAGCGTACACGGATAATATCGGGAAGGGGCGAGCTCAATTCACAAGTCAGCATCGCGCCATTTAAGGTATCCCCTTTTCGCTGAATCTTCCGTGCGGCAGCATATATAGTCAGACTGTTATCTGCTTGATGTACATCGCGGACATCGACAGGATTAAGGACGTTGTATCCTTCTTTTGCCATCCAATAACCGTTAGAAAATTTCATTGCCATCATCCCTCCAAAGTGTTGTATTATAATTATATTGATTTAAAAGCTCCATTCCTTTCGTTATATTATTAAATAATATCAGTATTTTGACATTCGATTTGAAATTCTCTAAAGGGGGAACGACCGCCATGCAGCAAGCCAATTTAAAAGAGGACCGCATTCACGGTGATCCGCTTTATCCAATCCGAGTGTATGAAATCTGCTGCCAGCCAGGGGAAGAACTACTTGAACTCCATTGGCATGATGAGTTGGAGTTTCTCATGCTTACTAAGGGTAAGGCGGTATTCCGTGTTTCTATGGATGACTATGAATTGGAAGCAGGGGAAGCGATTTTCGTGAATTCTGGTCAGCTTCATTCTGGTCTTATATCCGCAAACGAAGAATGTTGCTTCACCGCCGTGGTATTTCATTCGGATATTTTGGGAGGCGAGCGGTTTGACCTTGTCCGTGAGAAATATATTAACCCGCTAATCCAGCAGAAATTTGTCACTCCTGCCCATATCAGCCGTCATTCAGCAGAGGAAAGGGAGCTATTGGCTTTGTTGCTGCAAGTGTTCGATTTGAATTTAAATGAAAGGCCTCTATATGAACTTTCTACAAAAGCTTTGCTGCAATTGATCATTTCAAAGCTAATTATGCTGGGCGGTCCTGCTTTTCGTGAGCTTCCGCTTTCCGTCAACCCTACGCATATAGATCGATTAAAGCTAATTATTGAATATATGCAAGTAAACTATAGCAGTCCAATTCGATTGGAGGACCTCGCGGCGATCGTTTCTTTTAGCGAGTCTTATTTCTGCCGATATTTCAAAGGTTTTACAGGAAAAAGCCCACTGGAATACTTAAACCAGGTGCGGGCGCAAAGAGCGGCTTTAATGCTTAAAGATACCAACAAGAAGATTACAGAGATTTCGCTTGATGTCGGTTTCAATACCTTGAGTTATTTTATAGGTGTGTTTAAAACGCATTTTGGTTATACACCTTCTGAATATCGAAAAAGATTAAGGACAAGTGAGGAATTGGGTTGATATTGACGAATCATTGGTTCTAGTTGAATCTAGCCTGATCGCGGGGAGTGATTGTAGATGTTTGTTAAGATGCAGGAGAATGTGAAGTCATTTCTGTACGATTACTTAACATTGAAAAAGAGGATTTTTATCATTTTCTTATGCAGTACATTGATTCCATTTATTTGCATCGTTCTTATCTCGTATTACACGATTTATTCCATTCTTACAAACAAAATTCAGAGCGGTATTCAAAGTAATTTAAAACAAGTAGAGCTTTCCTTAGAAAGCACGATAAGCAATTTGAATCATGTCTCCCAACAGCTTGCTTTTGCAGGAAGTGTGGGTAAGAAGTTGGATCAAATGTTATCGCTTCCAGCAAGTCAATCTTTCGAACGCTCGCAAATGATAAGTGAATTAAAAGATGAATTAAGCTTAGTTACCTTTACCAATCCCAATATTGGTTTAACCTTATACTATTTTCAAAATGACCATACGTATGATCTCGAAAATTCGGGCGTAAAGGAAAATTTTTCCCCTGAAAAGTTACCATTGCTTGCAGAATACTCGGGAATTTCTTATTACGGTCCTCACTTAAGCAACAATCAATTTGATAATAATTTTGTTTTATCTGCACGAAGGAAAGTGGATTTACCACTTCGTGATGATGTCTATGTCTACATTGAAACGGGGTTTCATCTCACGCAAAACATTCTGAATAATGATCAATTCGGAGGAACAAATTTCCATGTTTTCCTAGATAATAACGGCAGAATCGCGTTTAGTGAGCTTCCAGATTCGTTTGTGAAAGATACGATATTCCCCAACTTTTCTAAAGAAATAACCTTTGGCACATATAATGAATTTTACTGGTTTAGGCAGGCAAGCAATCAAGGCTGGAGTATCGTGTCTGTCATTCCAAAAGCGGATTACAACAGAGAAATGAATCAGTGGTTTGTTCAAATTTTGCTGTTTTCACTCCTTTTTCTAGGGATGAGTCTCCTTATGGCTTGGCTCCTATGGAAGATGGTATATCTCCCTTTGAATGGCTTTAATAGAGAAATCAAGCTGATGGCACAAAACAGAGTCCAGACCGTTACAGTACGAACAAAAATACCGGAATTTGATTTTCTACTGCATCAATTTAGGCAAATGAGAGAACAGATTTGGAATTTGTTTGCGGAAGTTGAACGAAAAGAGAAGCGAAGAGTGGATCTTGAGGTAGAAAAGCTGCTTTATCAAATTAATCCTCATTTTTTAATGAATACGCTGGATACGGTGCATTGGTTAGCCGTCATGAACGGACAGAATGAGATCGATCGACTTGTATCCTCACTAAATAAGCTGCTGCATTATAATTTAGGCAAGCTGGGACAGGCCTCAACCATTTATGAAGAAATAGAAGCTTTAAAACAATATTTGATTTTACAGCAAATTCGCTATGATTTTAAGTTTGATGTGCAGATGAATGTCGATGAAGGGGTATGGAACATGCCGATTCCTCGCTTTATTCTCCAGCCGCTTGTAGAAAATTCGCTTTATCATGGGTTAAGTGATGACGGTTACATTAAGGTAGATGTCAGTTTAACGAATGCGATTCAGATCTCGATTCATGATAACGGTTCAGGAATGTCGGAAGAAACGATTCATAACCTATTACACAATTCGGAAGTTGAAAACAAAAAAGTTGGTATGGGGATTGGCTTAAATTATGTTAAGCGAATGCTTGAATCCCAATATGGCGATCAGGCGGACCTGAGTATCAAGAGTGTTATCGGAAAAGGGACAACCATCCTTGTTTCCTTACCTATTATGGAGGTGAAATCCCGGCATGATTAAAGTGATGATTGTCGATGATGATAAATTGGTTCGCAAAGGGCTTATATCAGCCATGCCTTGGCACGATTTTGACATGGAGGTTGTCGGGGAAGCAAGTAATGGTGAGAAAGCCTTGGAATTTATAGCAGCGAACGCGATAGATTTATTGCTGACTGATTTGGCGATGCCTGTTATGTCGGGGATCGAATTACTGAAAATAGTGAGAAAGCAATATCCAAGCATTTACACCGTCGTGCTAACCTTCCATCAGGATTTTGAATATATCCAAGAGGCATTGAGACTTGGGGCTATTGATTATATTGCCAAGGTTCAGCTTGAAAAGGAGCGCTTTGAGGAAGTGCTGGAGCGGATCTACAAGCGGATTATGGAGGAGCAGAAGCATGCTCCTAATCCACATGATACCTTCTATGATAATGAGTCCTCTCATGGCGTAGCTTCTACAGCTCTTGAAGTTGACAATGACCAACTGGAGGCAGCTCAAAAAGACTTACACCTAGTGAAGGAGCAATGGTCGGGTCACGAATGGGTCTATCAAGATAGCCTCTTTACATCTCATATCCATGATTTGAAGCAGCTGCGTTTACCTCAAACGAAGCTGATCGGATTGTTATATGCACTAATCGACAAGTGGAATCTTTTATTTCATCCTGTTGATTTGGCGAAAATCCAATTGCCGGATTCATTTGAAAGCTGGCATCAGGTTGAGGAATGGTTGATGACTACTCGTGAAATGATTCGCAAGGCAATTGATAAACCTTCTTTTTCACAAGAGGTTGTAGAATGTGTGATGAAAGCTGTTTACATCGCTAATGAAGAGATGAAAGAGCAGATTACGGCCTCGAGCATTGCGAAGCGGGTAAATATGAGTAGAAGCTACTTCAGCCAGTGCTTTAAAGAAATTGTAGGCATTAATTTTAGTGAGCATTTACGCCACAAGCGGATAGAGAAAGCAAAGGAGTATCTACTTTATACGAACAAAACGATTCTCTGGATTGCTGAGAACGTTGGATATATGGATGAAAAGTATTTTAGCCGCACCTTTCGGGAGCAAACAGGCCTTTTACCAAGCGAGTATCGTCTGAAGAGTGTAACAGGTAGAGAAATGTCCGAAAATTAGAGGGTCAAATGCTGCAAATTCATAAGAAAAAGGGGATTAGCGGCGAATTCTCGGTCATTTACCCCTCTAAACCTGTAACCGTTTTCCATCCTAGCAGCGTGATGTTTCGTGATACTTTTAGGGTGTAGATAAATTCTAAAAGCGAAAGAAGGGGCATTAAATGAGAAGATCTAAAAAAAGCATGCTGCTGTTACTTGCTGGGATGCTAGTCGTATTATCCGCATGCTCAGAGAAGCAATCACCTACAGTGGAGGCTACGCCTGCGCAAACGGGAGCAGCACAATCAGCAGCAGCGCCAAATGAGGCGGGTCCATTCGCCAAATCAGCCAAACCGATTACGATAAAAATTGGTAAAGATGTAGATGCCTCCGATAAGAGCTTGCCAGCGGGAGACTCCCCTGAGAGCAACCCGTATACCCGTTATATAAAAGAAAACTTGAATATCGATACAAAAGTTGTTTGGCAAGCTGCTAGTGGTAAGGATTACGACCAAAAAGTTAATTTATCCATAGCCAGTAACGATTTACCGGATGCGTTGGTTGTGAAAGATACGCAGTTCAGACAAATGGTTAAAAGCGGTCAACTCGCGGATCTAACCGAAGTTTATAATAAATATGCTTCACCTGCGATCAAACATATCATTGAAACGACGAAAGGGCTTGCGCTTAAGTCGGTTACCGTGGATGGGAAAATGTATGCCCTTCCTAACGTCACGACTGAATCAGATATGGTTCACATGATGTGGATTCGCAAGGATTGGTTGGACAAATTAGGTCTTCAACCGCCTAAAACCATGGACGAACTAGAGAAAGTGGCAAAAGCTTTTATTGAACAAGATCCTGACGGAAATGGAAAAGCCGATACCATCGGTATATCAGGCCCGCAATTAGGCGGTTTACTGAATGCTGATTTTATCAATCCCAATAATAATAACTATGGTTTCGACCCTATCTTTTCTTCGTATCATTCCTATCCAGGATTTTGGTTAAAAGGTGCTGATGGTAAAACAACTTATGGCTCCCTTCAACCAGAAACGAAGCAAGCTCTCTCGAAACTGCGTGATCTTTATTCCAAAGGCTTGATTGATAAGGAAATGACCATTCGGAAGGATGCGCAGGAACTGATCAAGAATGGAACTTCAGGCATTTATTTTGGACTATGGTGGGCTGGCGGGTATGGTCCATTAGCTGATGCGATTAAGAATAATCCGAAGGCAAATTGGCAAGCGTATACGGCACCTTTGGATGTGAATGGTGAATTTACACCGCACATGGGGAACCCGTCCAATCAATATCTGGTTGTTCGAAAAGGTTACGAGCATCCGGAAGCCGCTATTCAAATGGAAAATCTGTTGCTTCGTGATGAATCGAAATTCGATGTGAAAGTCAATATTGGAAACTATCCGCTGCGTATCGTTTTTGCCCCAATGGATGAGATGGATGTCACTTACAAGATGATGAAAGAGGTTCTTGCAGGCACTAAAAAGCCGGAGGATCTAGATATTCCAGGATATAAATTACTGAAAGCCGATGCTGAAAAAGTGAAAAAAGTAAAACTCGAGCCTTATGACAAGAATGATATTCAATACTGGGATCCTAATGCGGATTTAGGGACATGGAAGCGTATGTATTCCACATTCGTAGGGATTTCCCCGCTGCAGCAGCCGTTCAAGAAAACCTATAGCGTAACCTATTCGCAGACGAAATCCATGGAAAGCAAATGGGCTTCACTGGATAAGTTAGAGAAGGAAACGTTCCTCAAAATTATCATGGGCGCTGCGCCGCTGGATTCCTTTGATAAGTTCGTACAAGATTGGAAAAAGCAAGGCGGAGATCAAATTCTGGCTGAAATCGATGAGAGTATCAAACAGTAAGAAAGCATGGAGGCGTCAGAGAACTCTGGCGCCTTTCCCTTACAATAGAGAGAATGGAAGTGATCGGTAGGATGGTTACGAAGGGGTTTGCCAAACATTACTATCTCATGCTTCTTCCTGGATTTATCTGGTTGACGCTGTTTAGTATCGTTCCAATGTTCGGGATTGTCATTGCTTTTCAAGATTTTAATCCAGGTCTAGGCATGTTTCATTCCGAATGGGTCGGATTGGAAAATTTCAAATATATGTTCACGCTTAACGATAGTAAAACGGTGTTTTTTAATACGTTATTTATTGCCGTTATGAAGATTATCGCGAATATGATTGTACCGCTTATCTTCGCTTTATTACTGAATGAATTACGCATTGCGTTTTTAAAAAGATGGGTACAGACTATTGTTTATTTACCGCACTTTTTATCATGGGTCATTCTTTCGGGTATTTTGTTGGATGTATTGTCTTATAAAGGACCCGTTAACGGGATCTTGGGCATTTTCGGTATAAGTCCTACTTTGTTTTTTGCCAAGGCGGAATTGTTTCCTTTTATCATCGTGGGAAGTGACGTGTGGAAGGAATTCGGATTTAACACGATTATATTTTTGGCGGCTTTAACGGGAATCAATCCGTCTCTATACGAAGCGGCTGCGATTGACGGCGCCACTCGCTGGCAGCGTTTAGTTCATGTCACACTTCCTGGAATTATAACTACGGTTATCTTACTTTCAGTGCTCAGCCTGGGCAATGTCTTAAATGCTGGATTTGACCAAATTTTCAACCTCTATAATCCACTTGTCTATTCAAGCGGAGATATTATTGACACATGGGTCTATCGGACAGGTTTATTGAACCTCCAGTATGGATTGGCAACGGCAATGGGACTATTAAAATCAGTCATCAGTTTTCTTCTAATTACAACTTCCTATTTCCTAGCTGCTAAGTTTGCAAATTATCGTATTTTTTAATATAAAGGAGCATGAAAATGGTCAAAGAAACAACAATCGGCTCCAGAGCATTTGATCTTTTTCTTATCGTGCTGCTGGTTGGCATAGCGCTATTATGTGTTCTTCCTTTATGGTATACCCTTGCTGTCTCGTTAAGTGATAACGCGGCAGCTTCCTCGGGGCAAGTTGGCTTATGGCCGGTGGGATTTAATTTTAATTCTTATCATGAAATAATGGGCGACAGTAAGTTTTTCAACTCATTTTGGATTTCGATTCAGCGAGTCGTGTTGGGATCGAGTCTTAACTTCGTGATTATTATTCTGATGGGTTACCCTTTATCCAAAAATGCGAAGGACTTACCGTTTCGAAATGTGCTGATGTGGATTTTGGTGTTTACGATGTTATTTAACGGAGGGTTAATCCCTTGGTATCAAACGGTTAAATCATTAGGCTTGATCAATAATATTTGGGCGCTTGTCCTAGGGAACAGTGTCCCGATTTTTAGTGTGATTCTAGTTATTAACTATTTCCGCAATTTGCCTAAGGAATTAGAGGAGGCGGCACTTGTAGACGGTGCGGGGCCTTGGTATATGCTTGTTAAGATTTTCATCCCGCTGGCGGTTCCCGTGTTGGCAACAGTAACCTTGTTCAGCATCGTCTATCATTGGAATGAGTTTTTTAATGGTCTAGTGTTGATGTCGAATGCGGATCATTACCCGCTGCAAACCTACATTCAGCAATTGGTCGTTATTGTGGATGCCAATACCATGACCGCGGAACAAATACAGAAGATGAGTGAGCTTTCTAATCAGACCTTGAACGCGGCTAAAATCTTTATTGCTATGATTCCTGTTCTTATCATTTATCCGTTTCTACAGAGATTTTTTATTCATGGGATTACGTTGGGGTCTGTTAAAGAGTAACCAAGTCTCGGGCAATGCTAAGGTAACCAGAGTTTGCCCGAGGAGCGAAGAAACACCCGAAATCATGAGGAAGCGGAACGAGGAGGCGTTATTTGAGTGAAATCACGCAAAACCCTGGGGAAGAGGAACGTAGAGGCGTTATTTTGCGTTTTTCGCCGCCGGATCGTTCAATTTCATGCAAATAGCGCCCTCACGTTCCCCGAATTCAATTTAAAGCGCAGATTTTCCAAAATAGCGCATCTACGTTCCGCGAACTAGCGTTAAGGTGGCAATAGTCCGCGAAAGAAAGCGGCCGAATACAGAAAACGAGGACAGTTGGGCATTATAACCCTGCAGCTCAGCAGTCTTTTCAATTTTAGGCCAAAGAAGGCTGTCCCAAGTAGAATCTACTTTTGAGACAGCCTTTGGTGTTTTCTTCCCTCACGGAAAGAGATAATAGCGCCTCAAGGGGCACTTACTTTAGATAAGGTGTTCATCTGCTTTGAACTGCTTTTGTGCGGACGGAATTACTTGGCATTAATATCGATAATGTGAGTGTGGCTAAGCTGATTACTGCGCATACGATGGCCATACCGTGCAGCCGCTGCGTGGTGATTTCATGGCTAAAGATGGCTCCAAGTAAACTGGAGGAGAGGATCGTCCCCATAAATCTGGAGGTCATGAACAAGCCCGAAGCAATCCCTGTCTCCGCTGCGGATACATAGGAGTATAAAGCCGTCTGCAATCCGAGATTTTGGAACCCGCTGCTCAAGCCGAAAACGGATAGGACTGCAAATATCGCCAAGGAAGAAGAATGTTCATGAATCAGCAGTATGAGCAGTGAACCCGCTATAACGATAAGAGAGCCTGTGATTAGTGGTGTTTTGGAGCCGAAATTGTCAATCCATCTGCCAACCAGTGGCGTAGTGAAAATCCCTAATCCTGATAAGGCCAGCATCATTATACCAACCTGCTGCGCATCGAATTGCCGGACTTGCTGTAAATAAGTAGGAATGCTGAACATGATCGAGTAGAATACGATGTTGACACAAATAAACTGGATATAGACCAAACAAACGTTGATATTTTTTTTCAAAAAGATCACATCAATAAACGGCTGGGCGCGCTTTAACTCGAATTTATAGAAAACATAACTCAGCACTAAACTGGTTAAAAGAAACCAGAAGTTGACCCTCTTTTCGAAGGAAAGAAAGAAAAATAGCCAACTGATGATAAGTGCTGCAAAAAAGGCAATGCCCCACAAATCCAGTCCACCTTTGGCGAGTGAATTGCGCGGGCCGTCTTTCGGAAGAATTTTGACAGCAAGCAGAAAAGCAATGAGGATAACTGGAAAGTTGACAATGAAAATAGCTGGCCAATCTCCATACTGGATCAAAAACCCGCCAATAGACGGACCGAGGGCCGCCGACGTGGAAGAAAAAATCGACATCACGCTAAGTGCCCTTGCTTGATTATCCGTGATACTGCTGCGAATTATCCCCATTCCCGCTGGGTACAGCGAAGATGTTCCTATCGCTTGAATGACACGAAAGCCAATAAGCCAGCCAATGCTCGGTGACAGCGGAGCTAACAAGGAAGATACCGTAACGAGAGCAAGTCCAACTAAGAAGATACGCTTGCGACCGAAGATATCGCTTATTTTGCCCATAATTGGTTGAGCAATAGCGCTGGCCACATAATATGTCGCGATCAGCCAAGAGATAGCACTATAAGTGACATGAAATTCGGTCTGCAGCCGTGAGAATGCAACTGAAATCATCGACGTATTCAGCGGATTTAAGAGCACTCCAAGGCCTACGGCTGTGATTAGCCAAAGCTGATTGTTCTTATTAAACATATCATTTCTCTCTTTTCTCTCTTTTTTAATCATTATAATCCTATTTAAGTTGGACTGCTCGATAAAAATCGGTCATTCACTTGGTGACGAGTTTGTAGGAAAGGACATTAAGTTACCCAAAAATTGACTAAAGCCTCATTTACAAAAGGAAAATTATCGGATATATTTAGGTCAATTGATACGAAATGTATCGGACAAGAAGAGGAGTGATATGCTTGAGAAGGATCAGAAATTCGATAGTCTTCTTCACTATTTGCTTGTTTGTGCTAGCTTTCGGTGTTGTTCCCGCAGCTGCGGAAAGTAGTGATTTCGATGTTTATCTGAAATTAGACGGAATTTCGGGTGAATCTGTTACGAAAGGATATGAAAAGTGGATCCAGCTTCAAGATGTTTCATTTGAATTCGAAAATAGTTCTACATTAAACAGCAGTTCAACCACCGGATCTGGTGCAGGTAAAGCGGTTCGGAAACCGATGGCTTTCAGTAAAAGTTTTGATCTTTCTTCCGTACCTTTGTTTATGGATATGGTCATGGGAAAAACCATTGAGAAAGGCCAACTTGTCTTCGTTAAGACTGGCGAACAAAGGATACCGATCGTAACTATTGATTTAGAAAAGATTAGCGTTAGTAAATATAACTTATATAATTTAGATGAAAACATTGAGTTGAATTATGGAGCGATTAACTTTAAATACACAGCCGTAGGACCAGATGGGAAGGCCACGAATACGAATACGGGCGGCTGGGATTTTATGAAGAATATGAAAAAATAAGTTATTCACTTATTTGATTGTCCCTATCCCTTCTGACGGACGAGGAATACTCTAGCATAGAGGAAGCCTTGTACGGAAGGAGGAATCCCTCATGCGTTTGGTTGCTAATAAATGGTCGAAGTTCTCTGTTTTATTGGGGCATGCCGGCGTTGCCAAGCATATTCCTAACATGCGCCGTTTTAGCGCTTCGAACCTGCAGGCCATGCTGCGACAATATGCATTTGTTGTGGCAAAGCCGATCATTGGAACCGGGGGAAGCAGTGTAGTAAAAATCAAAAAAACGGGTAATGGTTATTTACTGCACAACTGCGGAACACAAAGAACATATCGCACGTGGAACGAGCTATTTTCTACGTTAAACCAGATTCGTAAAAATCGCCCGTTTATGCTGCAGCAGGGCATTGACTTAGCTACTATTGACGGTAGGCCCGTAGATTATCGCGTCAAATTGAAAAAAGCAGGTCGCTCTTGGGTCATCCGAGCCGTTGTCGGCCGGTTGGCGCGCCCTGGACTGTTCGTTACAAACATTTGCCGGGGCGGCACGTTACTTAAAGGGGCTCAAGCGCTGCGGCGGACTTTCCCAGCTTCGCTAGTCAAATCCAAAATTGACACGATGTGTGGAGTGGCCCGAACATGTACGAAGCTGCTTGAATCTCGCTATCCAGGCATTGGAATGCTCGGTTACGATTTTGGCATCGACAAGCGGGGAAATGTATGGATATTTGAAGTGAATACGAAACCTCATTAGTGCTTACTATCAAAAGGGCTGCCTGGTGGCAGTCTTTTACTTTTTCTCCTATTTCGTCTATCTTGAGCCCAATAAGAATCATATTTAATGATTTTACCCCCTCAGTATCATCAAATTACCTATCACATAAGGAGCTTCGCATCCATTACAATAGACATACTAGTAAGAATAAGGAGGAGAAATTGGATGTTTTGGACCGTGGAGAAATTACAAGCTCGCATAAATGAGTTGGAGTCGTACCGCTATCGCGATGAACGGCACATAGATAAGTTTCGCATCAAACTGGATGAGGATTGCACAATTGGAGCGTATCCGTCGGAAGACGGCGAGTGGATGGACATACGTATAGGTGACCGCTGGAAAGGCCGTGATGTATACTACTGGCTGGCTGCAGATGTGATGGTTCCCGCTGAGTGGGAAGGAAGAAAAGTACTTGGCCGGTTCTGCCTCGGACAAACTGGAGGTGGAACGAACAGCGGATTCGAATCGCTGTTATTTCTGAACGGAGAGCCGTATCAAGGAGTAGACTCGAATCATGAGGAAGTTTTTATGCCTGAAGCTGTGATCGGTCATACTGCTCAGCTACGCTTCCGCTTGTGGTCAGGGCTAGGGGGATATGAGAGCCACCGCGAGATGGAGAGCCGGTTGGAGCTGGCTTCTGTTTGTTGGTTGGATGAATACGCGGACGATTTATACTATACGGCCAAAGCGCTGCTGGAAACGGTCCGTATACTAGACGAAAATCGTCCGGAGCGGCATCATCTGCTTTCTATGTTAGATCAGGCCTTTTTAATACTCGACTGGTCCAAGCCAGGAAGCGAAGACTTTTACAACTCAGTCGAAAAGGCACGCGAACAACTCCGGCAGACTTTGTCGTCGATGCCCAAGCTTCACTCTGTTGTGGTACAGTGTATCGGACATACGCATATTGATGTGGCTTGGTTGTGGCAGCTGAAGCATACGAGGGAAAAGGCAGCGAGATCGTTTTCAACCGTACTGCGTTTGATGGAGCAGTTTCCGGAGTATATCTTTTTGCAAACACAGCCGCAGCTGTATGAATATATCAAGTCTGATTATCCACAAATTTACGAGCGTATTAAGGAACGCATCAAGGAAGGTCGCTGGGAAGCCGGTGGAGCGATGTGGCTGGAGGCGGATTGCAACTTAGCCTCTGGGGAATCTCTGGTGCGGCAGTTGTTGTACGGAACCCGATTTTTTCGTGAGGAATTCGGAGTGGAATGCAAGTATTTATGGCTGCCTGACGTGTTTGGCTACAGCTGGGCGCTGCCGCAAATTTTACGCAAATCTGGCATCGAATCGTTTATGACAACCAAAATCAGCTGGAACCAATATAACCGGATGCCTCATGACACTTTTAAATGGCGGGGCATTGACGGGACGGAAGTACTGACCCATTTTATTACGACGCCGGATCCCGGTTCGAGCGAAGGGGCCTTTTATTATACGTACAACGGGAAAGTGACGCCATCATCGGTACAGGGGATCTGGGAAAGCTACCGTGATAAGACGCTCAATACGAATTTACTGCTTGCTTACGGGTTCGGCGACGGTGGCGGAGGTGTCAATCGTGAAATGCTAGAGATGCGACGCAGGCTAGACGATATTCCAGGCATTCCTCATGTGAAGACGGGGCGTGCTGATGAGTATTTTAACGAATTGCAGGCTAGCATCAGCAACACCAATTCATACGTGCACACGTGGGACGGCGAGTTGTATTTGGAGCTGCACCGAGGTACTTATACGAGTCAGGCTTATAACAAACGGATGAATCGCAAGCTGGAGCTGCTGTATCGGGAAACGGAATGGGTGCAGGTCATGAGCTATATTTTTAATGCAAATGGTCATGCGGCGGCAGCAGAAACTTCCCTTGCCCTGCACGAAGGCTGGAAAATTATTTTGCGCAACCAATTCCACGATATTATCCCTGGATCGTCGATCCACGAGGTGTATGAGGACAGCAGAGCCGAATACGAAGAGGCGTTAACGATAGGTCAAAAGGTGTGGGATCAGTCAGCTTTGCTTTTGACAGCGGGTAGGGTAAAGGGAAGCGAAGTGACGGTGTTTAACGGTTCTCCGTGGGAGAGAACAGATCTCGTTTGCATTGCCGAAGAGCAAACGGAGGAAGCCGGAGGAGGGTGGTTTGATGCTTCGGATCGACCACTGGAGGCTCAGCTTGTTGGTGGAGACTGGTGGGTAAACGTAGAAAGAATCTCTCCGATGGGATTTGCTGTTATCCATCATAAGGAACGGGTCGAGCAGCCCGTACAGGCTATAGCAGAGAATAAATTCATAAAGTTGGATCATGGATTTATGACGCCTTATTATGAAATAGAATGGAATGACTTTGGTCAGATTGTCCGTCTTTACGATCGAATTGAGCGCCGGGAAATACTCGCCGCAGGCGAAACAGGGAATCGTTTCGAAGTGTTCGAAGATAAGCCGAAAGGCCGGCACGAAGCGTGGGACATTGACATCTTTTACACGGAGAAAAAGCAGGAAGTGAATATTCTAACCCGGGTCGAAGTGACAGACAGCGGTCCTTTGGCTGTGGTAGTCCGTTTCGAGTGGTCCTATATGGATTCAACCGTAGTGCAGGATATGGTGCTCTATGCGTACAGTCGCAGAATCGATTTCCAGACCCACGTTAATTGGAATGAACAGCGCAAACTGCTGAAAGTAGCCTTTCCGCTGCGAATCCGGGCGACGGAGGCGACTTACGATATTCAATTTGGCAACGTGAAGCGTCCGACCCATTGGAATACAAGCTGGGACTATGCCCGGTTTGAGACGGTTGGCCATCAGTGGGCCGATTTATCCGAACGCGGGTATGGTGTCAGTCTCTTGAACGATTGTAAATACGGTTATGATGTAAAAGACCATGTGATGCGTCTTACCCTGATCAAGTCCGCAATGGTTCCAGACCCGACGGCCGATCAAGGAGAGCATGAATTTACGTATTCACTCTTCCCACATGCCAGCGACTGGTATAACGGTGGAACGGTGCAGTCCGCTTGGTCGCTTAACAATCCGTTAACGTTTGCGCTCGGCAAGTCTACCGAAGACTCGTTCAGTTTGTTCCGTCTATCGAGTGATCATGTTATGATCGATGCGGTAAAAAAAGCAGAGGATCACGACGCGATTATTCTCCGAATTCACGAGTTTGCAGGCATCAGCGGCCAAACGCAAATTTCGAGCGATGCTCGGGTCAAGTCCTGGCAGGAATGCGATCTGCTCGAAAGGCCTCTTGGGGATTGTAAGTACGAATCATTGATTGATGTTCAGCTGAACTCTTACGAGATCAAAACGTTTATCATTCATATTCGCTAGTATAATTTGATATTCTTGGAAACAAGCCGCTGAGATAGCTTTGCGGCTTGTTTCCGTTTGCAGTTGAATGTTGATATCCATATTTCATGATTAAAAACAGTTGATTTGTCCTACGGATACAGTTGAATTGCCGCTCCCGTACCGGAGTGGGGTTGTACTATGCTTGGAATACAACAACCCAAAGGAGCAGATGTACGATGCGAAAAAGGATTTCTCTTTTCAATTCTTATGTATTCATTTTTCCCAGTCTATTTTTGACTTTGGCGCTAGGGGTCTATCCAATTGTATGGGCGCTTCGCTATATGTTTTACGATTATCAGGGGTTCGGCGCTAATACATTTATTGGACTCGATAATTTTTCGAGATTAATGCGCGATCAGGAGTTTTGGCACTCTGTGTATAACACCTTCATATACGCGGGTGGAAAAATTATCATTGTCCTGCCGATTTCACTTGTACTTGCTGTCATTTTAAATAAGGGACTGAAAGGCAAAGTATTTCTGCGCGCCGTCTATTTTATGCCAACTATTATCAGTACATCGGTGATGTCGATCGTGTTTTTCACCATTTTTAATTCGTATAACGGATTACTTAATCAATTTCTGATCAAGTATGGCGTGATCTCCAAAGCGATTGATTGGTTGGGACCGAATTACGCTATGCTGACTGTGATTATTACGGCTATATGGGGTGCGATCGGCAACTATATGCTGCTTTTCATCGCTGGGCTGCAAGGCATTCCCGATGATCTGTATGAGAGTGCATCTATCGATGGAGCGAATGCGGCGCAAAAATTTTGGAGCATTACTATTCCTATGCTGGGTCCCGTCCTTCAAATGATTATTATGCTCGCCATCATCACGGCGCTAAAAGGTTATGAGAGCATTATGGTCCTGACCGAGGGTGGGCCCTTCGGTAAAACCGAAGTCATGTACCTTTACGTGTACAAATTGTTTTTCCCTGTTTCCGCTTCTACAGCGAGCGTACAACAAATCGGCTACGGCAGCGCAGCGGGGTTTGTAACAGCTTTGATTGTCGGGGTGATTACGATTGTTTATTTCTATATGTCCAAACGGCTGAATCGGGATTAAAAAGGGGGACTGACTATATGATGCAGACAAGTACGAAATCAGGCGTTATCCGAAGCGGACATTTCACCGGAAAAACCTTGAAATGGATATTTTTGCTCGCCATAGCCTTCTTTACGCTATTTCCAATCGTTATGGCGATTTTGGGTTCATTTAAAACGAATGCAGAGTTGACAACGGGAGCAACCCTGTTGCCCTTGGTATGGAAGTTCTCCAATTACGCAACAGCTTGGAAGCAGGCGAATTTTGCCCGGTTTACGTGGAACAGCCTCTTTATCAGCACAATTGTGACGATTGGCACGCTGCTTATCGCCTCTATGTCCGCTTATGCTGTCGATCGCACGAGATTCCCTGGCAAACGATTGTACGTAATCCTGCAAGCTAGTACGATGTTCATTTCTATTGGTGCAGTAGTACTGAGGCCACAGTTCGATCTCATGGTCAAACTTGGCCTGAATAAATCGCTATGGGGGGTCATCATCATCTTGATCAGCGCTCATGCCACTGTCTACTTTATGCTGATCGGCTTTTTTAAGGCGATTCCCAAAGATCTGGACGAGGCTGCATACATCGATGGATGCAATTTCTATACGGTTTACTGGCGGATTATTCTTCCGCTGCTGAGTCCCGCTCTTGGCGTCACTGCCTTGTTCACGTTCCGTGGCGCTTGGAACGAATACATCTTGCCCCTTGTGTTCACTATGACGAATCCGAAACTACAAACGCTGACGGTGGGACTGGCGAATTTACGTTACGGGATTGGCGCCGCTGCGGAGTCGCACCTTATGATGGCGGGCGCGTGTCTTTCCTTCCTTCCGATCCTTGTTGTTTACGTTTTGGCGAATAAGTCATTCATACAGGTGACAGCAGGGAGTGTAAAAGGATAACGGACATTGTGGATACCAGGAAAGTGTTTTTTCCCCCCCTCAAAAGTTGATTTGTCCTTCACGGTTCCAAGTGTTGAGGAATTATGATGAAAGCAGTTACATTTTGGTATAAAGCAAGTCTTAAGGTAAACTAAACTAGGAGGGTTTTACTACATGAAGAAAAAAGTGGTGCTAAGCACACTGATTGGCGTTACGATGGTCGCTTCACTTGCGGCTTGCGGTGGACAAACTGATCAGCCGAAGGGTACAGCTACTTCTACTTCCGCTGCAGCAGGAGAAGCGAAGACGAAGCTGTCTTATTGGACCATTGACCGTCACGATGCCGATTACATGAAGGATGTCATCAAGAAGTTCAACGAAACGAATAAGGACAATATTGAAGTTGAAATGACGGTTCTTGCCGATAATTTTAACCAATCGATCGATATCGCTTTTGCAAGCAATCAAGCGCCTGACATTTTTAGGACAAATGATTTCTCCGGGTTTGTAAAGAAGGGCTATTTACAACCGATCAACGATATGATGACGGATGATATGAAAAAGCGGTACAGCAATTTGTTGGTGGAAGAGCTGAATATGATGGATGGCAAAATATATTCGCTGCCGCATACAGGGCAATATTGGAGATTGATTTATAACGTTGATCTCTTCCAAAAAGCAGGAATCACCGCACCGCCGAAAACGGTTAAAGAATTGGTAGAGGATGCCAAAAAAATTACAGAAGCCGGCAAAGATATTGGAGCATATGGCTTCGCGGAAAACTTTAAAAATCCCGGATCCGCCTTCGGTAGGATTGCCAATCCGATCGGATCACTCAGCGGAACTTCCGTGGTGGATGGCTACAATTATAAATCAGGCCAGTTCGATTTCTCGGTGTATAAGCCTATCGCCGAGGCGCTTCGCCAGATGAAGCAGGACGGCAGCATGCTGCCGGGCGTTGAATCCCTTGACATCGATCCGCTCCGTGCACAGTTCGCCGCTGGGAAAATCGGCATGTATTTTAACCATTCTGGCGAGCCGGGTGTGTACCAAAGTCAATTCCCGA
Organism: Paenibacillus sp. JT22N1; assembly: GCF_059692155.1. NCBI lineage: Bacteria > Bacillati > Bacillota > Bacilli > Caryophanales > Paenibacillaceae > Paenibacillus > Paenibacillus sp. JT22N1. The sequence continues at coordinate 412,512 of NZ_JCAUAW010000002.1, read as the reverse complement.
CAAAGGTTAACTGGAGCGCGGCATTGCCCCCTACCATTGATGGCAGTCAACAGGGAACTGTATCCGTCATTGCCGGCAACTACATTGGCATAAGCAAAAACACAACAAATAAAGATAAGGCTTGGAAGTTCTTGGAGTATATCTATAATCTGAATTTCCAAAAGGAATACCACGAGAAAGGGTTTGGGATCTCGATTGTGCCGGATGTTAACGCCGCTGCTAAAAAACCATCCATTCCGGGGATCGAAGGCTTCTTGCCAAGTAAATTCGACGCGCTGTACGCCCCATCTCCGATTTCCGTGACGGAGGCAAAGGTGGAAGGAAATAAGTTGGGTAACGCCGTCCTCAAATATATGATGGAAGGCGGAGATGTTGAGAAAATGTTGAATGACTTGACAGCACGCTACAACGCGGGTCTTGAGAAAGCAAGAGCTGCGGGCGATACGAAGACGAAAGCGAATCCGAGCTTCGATCCGAATAAGCTGCAAGGCAGTCTTGCAAAGTAAGTTCAAATACGGGAAGGGGCGCGCAGCCAAAGCAGCGCGTCTCTTCTATTTAGAAAAGGTGGGGGCAGCTTGAAAAAATGGTATTATCGGCTTTCGCTCCGTCGCCGGTTGTGGATTTCGTTTCTGATACTGACTGTCCTATCTATCGCGCTAACGGGTACGATGTCCTATTGGATTGCCTTTCGATCGACAGAAAAGGAGGCGTTTATTTCCAGTCAGAATACGCTGAACAAATCAGCGCGCGTGCTGGATGAAAAGCTTCGGCACATCATTGTGACGACCTCAACCATGATGCTCAGTGATTCGTTTAAGTTGGCTATGGAGGACGTATACTCGAATCGTTCGGGATCCTATTATACAAGGCTGTCTTCACTGCAAACGCCTCTTGGGCAAATGAAATTGATCGAGCCTTCTATCCAATCCGTCTTGATCTATACGCCTGTAGGTGAACTGTATGCTACAACCGATCTTCGTAACAGCCAGACACGATTCAAGGAGACAATTTTTTCGCGTTATCTGAATAGCCCCGAGCGTGTCATTTGGGTGGAAGATCACGAGGATCCGCTTTTTTCAGGAAATCAGAGGGTCATTTCCTTGATTATGAAGCCGATCACAGAGGTTAATGTGCAAGATGTTTATGTTGTGGTCAATGTAAAGGAAGATGCGATTCAGAAAGTCGTCACCGACGACTTACTCGATCGTGCAGATAACTATTTTCTAATATCGCATAGCGGCGAAGCCGTGCTGCCGCTTAGTATCCAGGCATCTTCATTTCAAAGAGACCCTGCTTTCATGAAGTTGCTGCAGGGCCAAGACCGAGGATTTTTCAAATACAACAAGGGGGGTAACCCTTATTTAGTTAACTATTCAAGGCTAACCATGGTGGACAATTGGACGATGGTCAGCGCTCAGACACAGTCGGATTTGCTTCGTCAGGTGAACCGTATCAAAACGACCACATTATGGATCATGTTGTGCTGCGTTGCATTGGCTTTCGTCCTGTCTAATGTCATTTCGAGCTTATTACTGAAGCCTCTACACAAACTGCAGGGGCTGATGAAGAAAGTTGAGCAAAATAACCTCGATGTACGGTTTACCAGCAAGTATGAGGATGAGGTTACACAGGTCGGATTAAAGTTTAACCGTATGCTGGAGGAAATCTCTTCGCTCATTGAGGACGTCAAGGAAGCTGAGTATGATAAACGTAAAATGGAGGTCAAAGCGCTGCAGGCTCAAATAGATCCCCATTTTTTGTATAACACATTGAACACGATCATTTGGAAGTCAGAAGCGTCTCAGAACCAAGATGTCACGGAGATGATCACCTCATTGTCGCTACTGTTCCAGCTAGGTCTTAACGGCGGAAACGAGATGACGACACTGGCAAAGGAAATTGATCATGTTAGGCAGTATTTAATTCTTCAGCAAAAATGCTATGAAGGTCTGTTCGATTATACGATTGAGCTTGAGGATGACTCGCTGCTGGAGAAACCGATATTGAAAATTATCTTGCAGCCCTTGGTGGAAAACTCCATTCTGCACGGCTTTAAAGAAATGGAGGGAATGGGAATAATTCGGATCTCCATTACATGTCTGAGCGATAGTCTTCGGTTACGTGTGGAGGATAACGGTGCCGGTATGGATGTTCAAACAGTTAGGGCGGACATGCGGATCGAACAATCTTTGAAAAAAAGCTATGCCCTCCGTAATGTTTATGGTCGATTGAAGCTGCATTACGGAAGTGAAGCTGATATCGACTTGAGCAGCGAACCCCATGTATCTACCTCGGTCACATTAACAATACCACTAGCGGGTGAGGGATATAACGATGACGACAGAACTTAGGATGTGCGTAATTGATGATATCAAGACCGTGGTGCAAGGGATCTCGAACCAAATAAATTGGGAGACTCATGGCATTCGCATTGTAGGAACAGCGAGCAACGGTGAGAAAGGTATTGAACTCATCCACGAAACTGAGCCCCACATCGTACTAACAGATATTCGGATGCCAAAAATAAACGGTTTAGAGATGACCAAGCAGGTATTGAAAAAGTTTCCACGTACGAGAATTGTTTTTTTAAGCGGCTATACCGATTTTGAGTATGCACAGCAGGCCGTTCAGCTCGGTGCATTCGATTATATTGTCAAACCGTATACGCCGCAAAAAATTATTGAAGTGGTCTTAAAAGCGAAAAAGTCGATTGAAGAGGAAATGGGGGAAACTCAGCGCTATCATGAGATGGAAAGAAAGCTGCGGGAAAGTTTGCCGTATTTAAGGCAGGAATATTTTCAACTGCTGCTGCAATTCCGAACGACCCCCGAACAAGCGGCCAGACGTTGGGACTTCTTGAACATCGGATTGGAGCGGGAGCGCTTTGTTGTTATGCTCACGGAAATCGATCAGTTCGCTGAACAAACCGAGACTCTGCCTGTGCAAGAGGTAGAGCTGATCAGGTTTACCGTCCAAAACATTTTGGAAGAAAGTTTAAGGCGGTTCACCAAAGGTTTTGTATTCCGTGATAACACGAACCGGTTTGTGGTCATATTCAATCCGCCGGATTCCCTGAGCGTGGAAGCTATTTCGGAGCAGTGCCGTGAAAATGTTGAAAAGTATTCCAGATACACCATATCCCTAGGTCTTGGGGAAGAAGTAAAGGCAATACATCAAATTTCGTACTCTTACTCGCAGGCGCTCGCTGCCCTTTCTTATAGTTTTTATACGGGCGGCAATACCGTGTACAGTTATCGAAATATGAGCCCAGTCCATCAGACAGCGCCGCGCTACTCTCCAGAAAAGGAAAAAGAACTTTTTTATTGCCTGCGTTCTGGAAACTTGCATAAAGCATATGCCATTGTGGATGAGCTATTCGAGGAAACAATTACGGTACCCGTGCCTCCAGCTCCCGAGGTAGTTAAGGGTTTCTGTGATGAGCTGGCTTTTCTGATCAATCGTGTTTTCTCGGAGAAACTGACTCATGAAGAAATGAAACAGATCGAACGTCATTTTTTGTACATCAAAAATCTTTCATCCTATAAGCTGAAGGAGCTCCAAGGAAACATCAAGGAACTGTGCAGGATGGGTTGTGTGTTGATTCAGAAACGTCATGTGGAAGATACGAACCAAGTCGTGGAACAAGTTATTGCGCACATACGTCAAAATGTGGCCTCTAATTTGACGGTTAATGATTATGCCAAGCTGGTTTATTTGAGCGGCAGTTATTTTGCCAATTTGTTCAAGAAGGTAACGGGTATGACCGTTGTACAGTTTGTGACAACAGAACGGATGGAGCAGGCTAAGATTATGCTGGTAGAAGGAAAACAAGTTCAAGAAATCGCCCAAGCGCTCGGATATGAAGACAGGCCGCATTTCAGTGAACTGTTTAAAAAACATACAGGCATGACACCATCTGAATTCAAACAGCTGTATAGTGCTAAAGGATCGGGATCATGATGATCTGTGAGAATAAGATCGGGGAGAACAATTTTAGTGCATAAACAAAAATGAATAACATACGTAGTGGGAGATTGCTAAGGCACCTGGGCTCGTAAACCTAATCCGTTCAGCAAAGGCTGAACGGATTAGGTTTGTTTGCGTTTAACAACCCATAAGGATGTTTTTCATCCTTATGGCGGGGTTGCTTGGCCACGGGCGCGAGTTAGCGATGTTTTTCATCGCTATGGCTCATCATTCGCGCGCCACGCGTGCGTTTCACCCCTCATAAGGATGTTTTTCATCCTTATGGCGGGGTTGCTTGGCCGTGGGCCCGAGATAGTGATGTTTTTCATCGCTATGGCTCATCTTTCGCGCGCCACGCGTGGTTTTCACCCCTCATAAGGATGTTTTTCATCCTTATGGCGGGGTTGCTCGGCCGTGGGCGCGAGATAGCGATGTTTTTCATCCTTATGGTGGGGTTGCTCGTCCGTGGGCGCGAGTTAGCGATGTTTTTCATCGCTATGGCTCATCATTCGGCGCCCACGCGTGGGTTTCACCCCTCATAAGGATGTTTTTCATTCTTATGGTGGGGTTGCTCGTCCGCGGGCCCGAGATAGCGATGTTTTTCATCGCTGTGGCTCATCTTTCGGCGCCCAAGCGTGGTTTTCACCCTTCATAAGGATGTTTTTCATCCTTATGGCGGGGTTGCTCGGCCGTGGGCGCGAGTTAGCGATGTTTTTCATCGCTATGACTCATCTTTCGCGCGCCCCGCGTGGTTTTCACCCCTCATAAGGATGTTTTTCATCCTTATGAGGGGGTTGCTCGTCCGCGGGCGCGAGTTAGCGATGTTTTTCATCGCTGTGGCTCATCTTTTGCGCGCCACGCAAAATGATTAGCTAACCCATTTTTCCCTATGTCCCCGTCTTTTTATTATCAAAAGTAATGAATTACACTATATAACTTAGCCTAAAAGCATTCAGGAGTATAACTCTTGAAAGGCAAGGCGAAAATGAAAGTTATTACTTGGTAGAACTAGGTGGATGCTATCGATGAACAAATTTCTGCAGCGTTTTGCCCGGAAATATAATGAGGGCGCGCAACAAGACTCTCAAGCAAACATCAAACAAACCGATACACTTTCAGATAGCCTTCAGCAAAATATTAAGAAAATTTCTGAGTTAACTGGTAACAGTTCAGATATTTCCATTCGTGCGTTTCAAGGGGCCAATAGTTTACCTATGGCTATTGTTTATATTAACGGTTTAACCGATACCACGGTCATTAACGATAACATCATGAATCCGATCATGTCCGATGCAGAAGTTAACACAGCTGGGCAAAGGACAGTATCCGAATCTTTTACGGTGATTAAAGATAAGATTCTTACGGTTAGTTCCACAAATACAGTGAGTTACATTGATGACTTCATGTCGGCTTTATACAGCGGAGATACTATTATTCTCGCAGAGGGCTGGAATCAAGGCATTACTGCAAGTTCTGCCAAATGGATGCAAAGAGCCGTAGAGGAGCCCTCGTCTCAATCTGTTATTCGCGGACCCAAAGATGGATTCACCGAAAATATAAGCACGAATATAGCGCTGCTCCGGCGTAGAATCAAAAGTCCGAATCTATGGAAAATCGACCGGAAAATCGGGCGGGTGACACAAACGGACGTTAGTGTTATGTATCTTAAAGGGACGGCCAATGATTTAGTTGTGAACGAAGTGCTTCAAAGGCTGGATCGTATTGATATAGACAGCATATTGGAAAGTGGCTATTTGGAAGAATTTATTCAGGACCAAACCTTTACTCCATTTCCCACCCTCATAAACACGGAACGTCCTGACACAGTTGCGGCCTCCATCTTGGAGGGACAGGTTGCCGTTTTGATGGATGGAACACCATTTGCTCTTGTGCTGCCTATTACTTTTTTCAAGTTCTTCATCGCCAGCGAGGACTATTACCAGAGATTCGATATCTCTTCGTTTTTGCGTCTTTTGCGTTTCTTTGCGTTTACCATTTCTATGATTCTGCCTTCCTTATATATTGCAATTACGACTTTTCATCAAGAAATGATACCCACGACCCTTTTGGTCAGTCTTGCTGCACAAAGGGAAGGAATTCCTTTTCCAGCATTCTTCGAAGCATTATTGATGGAAATCACATTTGAGGTGTTAAGGGAAGCGGGGGTTCGAATGCCTAGAGCCATCGGTTCCGCAATTTCCATCGTTGGAGCTCTTGTTCTGGGACAGGCAGCAGTTGAAGCAGGTCTTGTATCGGCAGCTATGGTGATCGTGGTAGCCTTTACGGCGATCTCCAGCTTCGTCGTTCCGGCGTTTAACATCTCGATTGCTGCCCGATTGATTCGGTTCATACTAATGATTCTTGCCGCTGCACTAGGTTTGTTCGGGATTATGTCGGGGCTCTTTTTTCTCTTGATCCACATGTTGTCTCTACGCTCTTTCGGAGTTCCTTACATGACACCAATAGCACCTTTTGTGCCAAGTAACTTAAAAGATACTGTTGTAAGGGTGCCTTGGTGGATGATGGTCACCAGACCGCGTCTTTTCGCTAAGAATAATTATGTGCGCCAAAACGTAAACGCACATCCTAAACCTTCCGACAAGGAAAAGGAAAAGTAATCTTCTGTCATTCATACAACACGAAAATGGACATCAAAAGGGGATTAGGACATGAAGCGAGGGATAAACCTGCTGTTGATCATCAACATGTTATTAGTTAATAGTGGTTGTTCGAACCATATCGAACTAAACAAATTGGGGATCATCAGCGCAATCGCCTTTGATTTAGATGAAAGCAATCAATGGGTATTGACCTTTCAAATCATCATACCGAAGTCAACCCAGACTAAATCCGGTGGTGGCGGTTCCCAAGCTCCGGTTATCGTCTTTTCATCGAAAGGAAAGACCCTACAGGAGGCGATTCAAAAGAGTGATTTAGAGACACCTCGCCAGCTCTTTTTTTCTCATACTCGTGTTATTATTATTAGTCAACGTGTTGCTAAATATGGAGTCAACCAAATATTGGACGCTTACTTGAGAAGTTACGAATCAAGAGAAACTACGGATGTTCTCATTACAAATGGAGACGCGAAGAAAGTGTTAGAAATCCTTACGCCATTAGAAAACATTCCTGGAAACGCGATTTCCAATTTGATCAGTGGAGAGGGAAATAAACAAACCAACTTAGTTCAGTCCAAGTTAATCGATTTAATTTCCACAATGACCAATCCTTCCGCTAGCTCTACATTGCCGGAAATCAAAATCACGGGTGAGCAAGAGGCACAAGACTCTTTAGAAGCACTGAAAAAAACTCGAAAATCCGCCGTATTAAAATTGGATAGAGTCGGGGTATTTAAGCAGGATAAATTAGTAGGTTGGTTAAGTCGGAAAGAAAGCCTCGGCATTCCCTGGATAACAAATCACTTACAAAGAACAACCATCGTATTTTCTTGTGAAGGGGAGAGCCGAAGCGAACAGCTATCCTCCTTTTTAGTAGAAAAATCCCACGCAAAATTAAAACCAAACATTTCGAATGGTAATTTGTTCATGTCTGTAGAAATTGAAGCCAAGGGAAACTTGATCGAAACGGCATGTAATCTGGATCTGAAACAGTCGAAAACCTTGAAAAAACTGGAAAAACATATCCAGGAGCAAATAATAATTGAAGCAGAAAATTCCTTTCAAGCTCTGAAAAAAATGAAAACAGACACATTGGGCTTCGGGGACGCATTCCACAAATCTTACCCACAGGACTGGAAAAAACTAAGCAAGAACTGGGAGAATGAGTTCGCAGAAATAAGAATGGACGTTAAAGTTCATGTAACGATCCGACGAACTGGAATGATTGATGATTCTTTTTCCAAGATATCCGGTAAAAAAGAATGAGAAAAGGGGCTTCTAATGGAGCGGATCAGCAAATATCAATTGGGTGCGATGATTATCCTATTTCAAATAGGAAGCACACCTTTATTTGAATTAGGAATCAAAGCTGGTCAAGACGCCTGGTTGGTGGTCATTACTAGCGTGCTGTTAGGATTCATGCTGCTTTTTCTTTTTTTGATGATCCAACGAAGGGAACCTGAAAAAAATTTGAGTCAGCTTTTGATTCAATATTTCGGGTCATTTGTGGGGAAGTTTGTCTTATTACTTTATGTCCTGATGTTTTCTTACGAAGCCATGCGAAATGTGCGAGACTTTGGGGATCTTACCCTCTTGACCATTCTTCCGCGAGGTCCCATTTCCCTTATAATGCTGATTATGATAACTTTGTCGATCTATGCCATATACAAGGGAATAGAGGTCTTCTTTCGGTTGGCTGAATTTATCGTAGTTGGGGTGCTGACTTTTTATTTAATTTTGCTTATCATGCACTTTGTATCGGGTGTTGTTCATTTTGATTATCTTCTTCCGATTTTGGAAAATGGCATTCAACCAGTTTTAAAAGAAAGTATATCTAGCACTGTCTGGTTTCCATTTGGCCAAATGATGATTTTTCTCATGTTCTGGCGTTATTTAAACGAGAAGAAAGAGTTGGCTAAAACGTCGGTTCGATCTTTTTTTATATCCGGGCTGGTTATCCTTTTCTCGAACATAATGAATCTGATCGTTCTGGGTCCGCAACTACTTAAAATTAGTACTGTACCTTTATTACAAGCTGTTCAGTTGATTCAGATCGCCGAAGTATTCGAGCGTTTTGACGCATTTGTGATCTTACTTTTTTATGCTGGGATTTTTATCAAGGCAACATTATGGTTTTTGGCTGCCGTACTTGGGTTATCTCAGCTGTTTCAAACAGACTATCGAAGGTTTGCGCTTCCTGTTGGAGTCATTATTTTTATAACTTCCCTTCTCCCGTCAAGCTGGCAGTTGCATCTGGAGATTGGGAAAATCGTCGGGGAGCAGTTTATGTTAAATAAGATATTCATTGGAGTCATACCGGCCATTCTTTTTCTTGTTATGTTGATTAAAGGACAGGGGAAACAAATTAAAAGATAGGATAGAATTGAATATGGCTCAATAATGCAATAAAGAGGTTGTTCCCATTAGTCTTCAGAGACTGAGGGACAACCTCTTTGTTTTGGAGGATATATCGTTAAATGCATGTAATTAAATATAACGTGATTATTCGGATAATTATATGAAATGTTTATGAAAACGGAATATAAACCGAACGATCGATTGAAAAAACAAATAAATAGTTCGATTAATATAGGCATTATTGTAATTAACACTGAGGGAATTACAAATTATTGTTGATAAATACGAAGTCTTGATGTACATTAGTAATTAATATTCGTATGTTAGATAATATGACGTGCATTATTTGGAAAGCTCGAAAAATTGATTATTTTAGTAATTATATAACATTAAATGTTACTTTATTTCCGGACTAGGAGAGTGAATCACGATGAAGAAAAAAATTGTTTTAGTAGGAAATGGAATGGCTGGAGTCAGCTGCATTGAGCAATTGCTAAAGATTGCACCGAACCGCTACGAAATTACGATCTTCGGAAGCGAACCCCATCCAAACTATAATCGTATCCTACTCTCATCGGTTTTAGCCGGAGATGCGGATATGAAAGACATTGTCATCAACGACTGGTCCTGGTACGAAGAGAATCACATTACATTGCACACAGGCCAAACAGTTAACAAAATTGATACGGAGCGCAAGCTCGTCAGCACAGACGGCGGGATAACCGTACCCTATGATGAATTGATCATCGCGACAGGATCTCTGCCATTCATTCTTCCACTGCAGGGTGCGGACAAAGAAGGTGTCATTGCCTTCCGGGATATCAAAGATTGCGAGAAGATGATCGATACTGCCAAAAACTACAAAAAAGCGGTCGTCATCGGAGGCGGTCTGCTCGGGCTGGAAGCAGCTCGTGGACTATTGAACCTGAATATGGAAGTGTCGGTCGTTCACATTAATGAATACTTGATGAACCTCCAGCTCGATAGAACAGCATCTTTCTTGCTGCAGCAAGAGCTGGAACGCCAAGGTATGAAATTCTTGCTTAAGAAAAATAGCGAATTGATTCTTGGTAAAAAGCGTGTAACGGGTCTTCGTTTTACTGATGGATCGGAAGTCGAAGCCGACCTCATTGTTATGGCTGTTGGAATTCGTCCTAATATTGCGCTTCCGAAAAGCAGTGGCATCGTTATTAATCGAGGTATCGTCGTCAATGACTTTTTGGAAACGAATGTGCCGAACGTCTACTCCATCGGCGAGTGTGCTGAGCATCGCGGTGTAGCCTACGGTTTGGTCGCCCCGCTCTATGAGCAAGGCGCTGTGCTTGCCAAACGACTTGCCGGCGTAGAAACAGCAGGCTATCAAGGCTCCGTCGTATCAACCAAGCTGAAAGTATCGGGTGTGGATGTATTTTCAGCGGGCGAATATGCGGATAAGCCAGATACACGCGCTGTTCGCGTGCAGGACGATTTCGAAGGGATTTATAAGAAGGTCGTCATCAGAGAAGGCAAAGTCATCGGTGCGGTACTGTTCGGAGACATCAGTGACGGCTCCCGCTTGTTTGCAATGATTCGTAATGGCGAAGACGTAACAGGTAAAGAAAAGACGGTACTCTTAGGTGATGGTGGAGGCAAGGCCAAATCCGGAGTAGAGATGGTTGCTGCCATGAGCGAGGACGAGATCGTATGCGGCTGTAACGGAGTTTCCAAAGGTGCGATCGTGCAGGCGGTTCAGGAGAAAGGCTGCTCTAGCGTCAACGATATCAAAACATGTACCAAAGCGTCTGCTTCCTGTGGAGGTTGTAAACCGCTAGTGGCCGATGTGCTCACTTATGTCCTTGGAGAAGACGGTGTAAAAACTGTAAAGGAAGGCATTTGCGGTTGTACGACACTTGGACGCGACGAAGTCGTAGAAGCGATTCGCAGCATGAGATTGACCACCACGAAGGAAGTTATGAACGTACTCGAATGGTCCAACGTGGAAGGTTGCTCCAAGTGCCGCCCAGCACTGAATTACTATCTCGGTATGGTATGGCCGGAAGAGCATGAGGACGAAAGAGAGTCGCGTTTTGTGAATGAGCGCAATCATGCGAACATCCAGAAGGACGGTACGTACTCGGTCGTTCCTAGAATGTACGGCGGTGTAACGACACCGAAGGATTTGAAGAAAATCGCGGAAATCGCCGAGAAATATGAAGTGCCTCTTGTGAAAATGACAGGCGGACAGCGCATCGACCTACTAGGCGTCAAGAAGGAAGACTTACCCGGTATGTGGGCTGATCTGGATATGCCTTCAGGCTATGCGTACGGCAAATCGCTGCGTACAGTGAAAACGTGCGTAGGTTCAACGTTCTGCCGCTTCGGAACTCAAGATGCTATCGGCATGGGTATTCAGCTTGAGAAGAGATTCGAGGGTCTGAATACACCGGCAAAAGTGAAAATGGCTGTATCAGGCTGTCCGCGGAACTGTGCAGAAGCAACAATTAAGGACTTTGGCGTTGTGGCCATTGACGGAGGTTGGGAACTGCATGTCGGAGGTAACGGGGGGACAAAACTTCGCGGAACCGATTTACTGTGCAAAGTAAAGAGCGAAGAAGAAGTGCTTGAATGGTCCGGTGCTTACCTGCAATACTATCGCGAAACAGGGAAATACAACGAACGGACTGCCGAGTGGGTGGAACGCGTCGGTTTAGATACGATCAAAGAGGCGCTAGAAACCAAAGAAGATCGCACTGCACTTGTGGAACGCATTGAGAAAACGCTGGATCTGATGAAAGATCCTTGGAAAGAAATCATTGAACAGCAAATGCTGCGCGAGACGTTCGTACCGATGGAAGAGCAGTCAGCGGCAGAATTAGTTTAAAATAGGGGGGGATGACACATATGAAACGGGTTCACGTTGGGAATATTTCAGAAATTGCTGAAAAAAGGTCGAGGGTTGTTCGGATTGGATCCTTGGAAATCGCGATGTTTAAGCTTTCGGATGGTGCAGTCAAAGCTATTGAGAATCGCTGCCCACACAAAGCAGGTAAGCTTTCTGAAGGAATCGTTTGTGATCATCACGTATTTTGTCCTCTGCATGATTGGAAAATCGACCTGCATGACGGGCTTGTTCAAGCGCCGGATGAGGGCTGTGTAACGTCCTTCCAGGTGGAGATCGACGACGCGAGCGGAGATATGTATTTGCACATGGACAATCACCGGTAATCCAGCCAGAAGGATAAGGAATAATAACTTTTGTTATTGAGGTGACAAATAGATGGAAAAAAATAAAGGCAAAGTATTTTTTGTTGGAGCTGGGCCGGGAGATCCCGAGTTAATTACTGTCAAAGGTTTAAAATGTATTCAATCCTCTGATGTGATCGTGTATGACCGCCTTGCCAATCCGGAGTTATTAAATATGGCCCGTAAAGATGCGGAGTTCATTTATTGTGGAAAGCAGCCGAACCATCACTCGATTCAGCAAGAGGAAATCAATGAAATCATTGCTCTAAAAGCTCTTGAAGGAAAGATAGTTACTCGTCTAAAAGGTGGAGATCCTTGTGTTTTCGGACGTGTCGGAGAAGAAGCGGAGAAATTAGTTGAGCATGGAGTAGCATTTGAAATCATACCCGGGATTACTGCTGGAATCGCTGCGCCCGCTTATGCAGGCATACCTGTTACACATCGTAAGGTTGCTTCAACGTTTGCCATGGTAACCGGGCATTTGTGTCAAGACGACACGATATCACCTGACAAGTGGAAGGCGCTTGCTACCGGCATTGATACTATTGCATTTTATATGGGAATGGGAAATAGCACTTATCTGTGTAACCAGCTTATTCACTATGGTAGGAACCCTGAGACGCCGGTTGCAGTCGTATCTTGGGGGACAACCGAGGATCAAAGGACAATAATAAGTTCGTTAAATAAATTAGAGAAAGCACTACAGGAACAAAATATGCCCAACCCGGCTATCATCCTGGTTGGTGACGTCGTTCATTTAAGAGAAAGGCTTTCATGGTTCGCCGAAAATAGCAGAGATTGACCAGTGCCAAAATAAAGAATGATGATAGAAGCTCTTAAAGAGGCTGTCCCAAAATGATCTTTGGGACAGCCTCTTTTGTTAAATCTTATATAAACTTAAAAATCAAAATTATCAGGGTCTGGACCCACCCTGCGATGCTGATCAAGGGCAGAAATAGCTGCCATATCTGTATCATTTAATGAGAAATCAAAGATTTCCGCATTGGACTGAATGCGTTTAGCTTGAGTGGATTTCGGAATCGTTGCCCAACCGCTTTGCAACTGCCAACGCAGGACGATTTGGGCAACTGATTTTCCTACACGATCTGCGATGGCTTGGATGACGGGTTCATGCAAGATCTCTCCCTGCATCAGAGGTGCCCAAGCGACGGCTTGAATCTCGTTTTTATCTAAAAAAGATTTAAGTTCATTCTGAACGAGTCGCGGATGGCGTTCCACTTGGTTAATAGCCGGCTTCACAGTTGCTTGTTTGAGCAGATTTTCAAGGTGGTGGATGTTAAAGTTGCTAACTCCAATAGCCCCGACACGCCCTTCACTATACAGGAACTCGAGCGCTTTCCAGCTTTCTAGATATTTATTTTCAACAGGCCAGTGTATAAGGTATAAATCAAGGGATTCTAAACCTAGATTTTTTAAGCTTTTCTCATAAGCTGCTATAGTGCTATCGTAGCCTTGGTCTGCATTCCATAATTTCGAGGTGATAAACAAATCTTCACGTTGAAGGCCGGTCCGTTTCAAGCCACGCCGAATACCTTCTCCAACGCCTTCTTCGTTCTGATAAATAGCTGCAGTATCAATATGACGGTAGCCAACGACAATGGCTTCTTCAACGGCAGCAATGACGGTATCACCATCCTCCACCTGGAAAACGCCTAGACCTAGCCAAGGAAAAGCTTTACCATGATTTAATTGAATTGTATCTTGTAAGTTTTTCATTTGATTATCCTCCTAATATTGGGGTGAAAAATAATGTCCACCCGTTACTGTTTATTTGATAAAAGATGGTTTGGATGCGGTGGGAAATGCGGAAGCACGTATTCTCCAAGCTCATGTATGACCTCGCCAGCTGGTCGATCGCTGTCAAAGAGAGCAAAGAAGAGATGATTAACACCAATAGTTTTGTAAACTTCAATTAATTCGATTAGTTTATTCCTTCCTATTCGAAAACCAAGCCGAATGGGTGTTGCTTGTTCATCTGGATTTTCCGCTAAATCGAGATGCATAGGCATAGAGAATGGACGAAACTCCGTATGGTTATGGCGGGCAGCAGACTCTCGCCATGCCGTTATGGCTTCTAGCTGCCGCGTTGGTCCTTGTGGATAGTACATCCATCCATCGCCGTTCTGTCCAAGCCAATCGAGATCTTGCTGTGCAAAACCGGTAACCATAGTAGGAATTCTATGCTTCAGTTTTGGCACGAGTGTCGCTTGCTCGATATGACCATAACTGGAGTCAATCCTAGAATAGTGTTCATAAAGCGCTTTTTCTAGATAGGAAAAGGCTTCTCGGAACTGGCTGCCGCGGCTAGAATGATCTACGCCAAGTCCTTTGAAGTCAGCTCGTCTATCTCCGGATGAAATCCCCATGATGAACCTTTCAGGAAAGAGGGCTTCGATGGTAGCAACTTCTTTCGCCATCCTGAGTGGATGGCGAAGCGGAAGAACCAGTGCGGATGTTCCAATCGCAATTTGTTTTGTCTGACTAAGCAGGTGAGTAGCGAAAATTAGACTGTCATAAATTTGACCGACAGCCGGATCCCCAAATTGGGGATCTTCCAAAATAACGTCTCGGAGCCAGAGAGTTGTAAATCCATATCCTTCAGCAGCTTGAGCAAGATCAACCTGATTAGCCATCGTAGGTGTTTTCGATTGAAAGTTTTCTAATGGAATGTGGAGGCCAAGCGTTAACTCGCCTTCTTTGTACATCCTTTGATAAGTTTGATGATGCTCAAACATATAAATGCCTCCTATTATGATTTCCGTTCCAGCTTAGCAGAAATACCAGTGAGTAGGATGGCAACGAGAACCATTAAAGCACCAACCCATGGGGTATGAACAAGACCCATGGAGTCAATAACAACCCCACCGACGATCGAGCCAATAGCAATACCAACGTTGAACGCTGCAATATTGATCGCAGATGCAACATCGACAGCTGAAGGTACATACTTTTCAGCCAGTTGGACGACATATAATTGAAGACCAGGCACATTCATGAAAGCAAGCAAGCCCATTAAGATAACACCAATCACGCCAGCCACTTTAAATGGAGCAAGGAATGTTAAAAGGATTAGAACAGCTGCATGAATAATAAACATCCAAAATAGTGCGCGTAAAGGGTTCTTATTTGCTAATTTGCCACCAACAGAGTTACCGAATGCAACAGCAACACCATAAATGATCAAGATAATGTTAATCATGCCTGAACTTATGCCAGTCACATCGTGCAGGAGTGGAGTTAAATAAGTGAAAGCAACAAACGTCCCACCATAACCGAATGCCGTGATAAGAAAGCCCAGGACCAAACGGCCATTGGTGAGCAAACGGAACATATCTGAAAATTTAGCAGGTGGAGATTGCTTGAGATTTTTAGGGATGAGTGCGGCACTGGAAATGATCGCAATTACACCCAGTAAGGCAACGCCCCAGAAAGTCGCTCTCCAGCCGAAAGCTTGCCCGATAAATGTCCCCAAGGGAACACCGGTAACAATGGCGATGGTAAGTCCAGTGAACATGAGGGCAATGGCGCTACCCTTTTTCTCTGGAGATACCAGCTGAACAGCAATGGTCGCTCCAATGGAGAAAAAGACACCATGGGAAAATGCTGTGATGAAACGTGCAATAAGCAGTATTTCAAATGACGGTGAAAGTGCAGCGATAGCGTTACCGATGATGAAAACAACCATCAGCGACATGAGCAAGGATTTCCGGCTCATCCGATTGGTGAGCGCGGTGAGGATCGGGGCTCCGACCGCGACGCCAATCGCATAACCAGAAATAAGAAGGCCAGCTAGCGTAATGCCAATGTTCAAGTCATTCGCGATGGACGCGAGCAGGCCAACTGGAACAAACTCGGTTGTTCCGATTCCAAATGCGCTGATGGCAAGGGCAAGAAGCGCCCATGTTCCTGTTTTTTGCCTCACTTTATATTGTGCTGCAGATTGTGATAATGAATGGTTCATGTTTGCCTCCTAATTAGATATATTTTGAACAGCTGTTAGCTTTACTTTCGCTTCACAAGTGCTATTATAAAACCATTAAGTTGTTTTTGATAAGTACGTACTTTTAAGTACTATAGGTACTTTTAAGGTATATAGGCACTAAAAAGTACCCTTCGAAGTGAGTTACAAAGAGGTACCTCCTAAGTTAAAAACTTATTTTGTCCCGCATCAAAGGGACTACTCTTATAAGAGGTGTTTAGGATGTTAGATAAAGTATGGTGCCATTAATTCGGGGAATACTACTGATTAACGCAGCCCAAATGCACTTGAAGGAAATAGCTCAAAAATCAACTCCGTTGCCCGAAGGAATAGGCCTGCATCCACAACCTCTCTCGCTCAGCAAAAAAACGCCAAGCCCTTCAAATTCGAAGGCTTAGCGTTTTTGATTAGTCTTATTCATTCCCGTATAGTCTCTTTATTTCAGGAAGTATCATTTCTTCAGCAACGGTTTATTCGGCAAATAGTGTAAAGTACGGATATTACGTATTGTTTTGGTTTTTGCGCGCATGACAATGGAATGTGTTTCAGCTCGCTGATCTGGCAAATATCGCACGCCTTCCAAGAACTCGCCAGGCGTTACACCTGTCGCAGCGAAAATAACATCTTCCGTACCCACCATATCATCCATCGTCAAGATTCTATTAGGATCTTTAATGCCCATTTCAATACAACGGTCGTATTCGTTGCTGTCCGCAGGCATCAAACGACCTTGTAGCTCTCCACCTAGACATTTTAACGCTGCTGCAGCAAGCACGCCTTCTGGCGCCCCACCCGAACCAACATAAAGATCGATCCCTGCTTCAGGAAAAGCCGGAGCCATCGCGCCAGCAACGTCACCATCCGAAAGAAATTTAATCCTGACTCCAACAGTTCGCAAAGTTTTAACAAGCGATTCATGACGAACTCGGTCAAGTATCATAACCGTAAGATCTGAAACTTGCTTATTAAGGACCTCCGCTGCTTTCGCGAGTGTTATTTCCATAGGATCATTTAGACTTAGTATGCCAACTAGTGCCGGGCCAACAGCTAACTTCTCCATATACATATCAGGCGCATGAAGCAAATTCCCTTTTCCTGCTACGGCAATTACCGAAAGCGCGTTGTTCAAGCCTTTAGCTACAATATCGGTTCCCTCGAGGGGATCAACCGCGATGTCTACCTCCGGCCCGTTCATACTTCCTACTTGTTCACCAATATAGAGCATGGGTGCCTCATCCATTTCACCTTCTCCGATAACGACAGTTCCCCGAATCGATACCGAGTCGAACATAGCTCGCATGGCTGAAGTTGCAGCTCCATCCGCACTATTTTTATCTCCTCTGCCCATCCAAGGAGCTGAAGCTAATGCAGCCAACTCCGTTACTCGAACAATTTCCAACGCTAGTTCCCGTTCCATGGTTTCTCTCCCTACCTATATTTAGATTACACTAGCTTTCCCTACTTTAAAGTATGACATTCTATACTTTTAATTTACTTCATAGGTTCTGAAGCTCTGTTGCCATCGTTGAAAGCGCAGTTGCAGATGCATTAATTGAAAAGACTTCAAATACTGCTCTTCAGAGTCGATGAATTGTTTAAACAATGTACTTTTCCATTGTCATTCGTTGTATATGCGGAATTATATTTCTTTTGAATCGTTTTCAATTCTGTGATCGAGTCTCATCGTCAGTTCCTTTCTACTATTATTTCTATGCATGATGTTTTCAAAATAAACAAATACCGGGCTATTGCCAGCCCGGTATTTGTAGGAATAGAAGGGTGCTACGTTACTTCTTTCTTTGATAAGTTGGATCAAACCAAGGAAGAAATGAAATCGCGCGATCCAATCGGTAGCGCAATGTTATGGGATGGATGTTTAATTCGTCGGCTGTTTTTTTTAGTTGAAAGCCCATTCGTGCGAAGGTCAATAAAGTGCTAATCAGCACGTCACCGTTTTTAGTTCTTTGAAGCGGATTGGATTCGTCAAGAACGCGCTTCCCGCCGCCAATGCTGTTATTTTATTCCCATTGTGAAATCAATGAAAGCGGTTATATAATAGTATGACTTCTGTTAGGAGGAATCTTTTAGTGAAATTAAACGCATCGCAAGCTGCATTTTCGCAGATGCTGATTTCCGGGACGTTAGTGCACGAGGCTAGCTTCAACGAAATTCAAAATCGTCTAGGCATTGAAATATCTCCGCACGTTGTAATTGTTTTCTCCATCGACCGCTATTACGATTATGCCATAGGACAACCCTTTATTTGGCGAGCGGACATTGGGCATAAGCTTGTTAAAGCGCTTTATAAAGCCATAACCGTACCGTTCCTATGGGTGTGGGTATCCGAAGGCGTATTAGCTGCGCTCTTGGAGCTCAAGACTGACATCATATCGAAAGAAGCTTATTTGGGACTTACGCTGCAAATGGTTTACGAAACTCAGAATATTATGGACCAGCAAGGTTTTTCTGTTTCTGCCGGAATCGGTACCTATTATGATAACCCATATATGCTGCATTATTCCTATGAGGAAGCCAAGGAGTCTATGATCGATCGATTTTTTCAAGGAAATCGGCTTATTTTTCAATATGAAAAGAGAAGAAGGAATGAGAAGAAATGGGTTCAGGTCATCACCCATGAGGAGAAAATGGAGCTGCTCGGACGTGTAAGGATCGGTGATGAAGAAGGTTCTATCGTTTATCTGAAAATTTTGCTGGAGCGGCTAGCGCAAGCGTACAAGCATAATATTGACATGTTCAAATCGGAAACTTTCGACCTTATTATGACCGTATCAAGACTAGTGCTTGATGTGGGAGGAGATGCGTCTGAGCTGTTGTCGGGAAGCGCCAGAGTCATTCAAGATTTAAACAATACAATCCGTTATGATAAATACGTTCTGAAGGTGTGCGATTATTGGCGGAAGCTGGCAAGGCAGGTAGCGGAAGCACATGCGCGGGAGGCATCCCCCGTCATTCGTTCGGCCATCGAATATATGAAAGAGCATTTGCAAGAGAAAATTACTTTGGGGGAAATAGCACGTTATTGTTATCTAAGTACGTATCATTTCGCGCATTTGTTTAAGAGAGAAGTAGGCTTAAGCTTCGTCGATTTCCTGAATAAACTCCGCATTGAAAAGGCTGTTCACTTTCTAGAAACGACTGATTTACCCGTTCAAAACATTGCAGCTCAGGTTGGATTCCCGGATCCCAATTACTTTACTCGAAAATTTAAACTCTATATGAGCTGCAGTCCGTCAGAGTACCGCGCAGCAAAATTGTGCTAGTGTTCCGCAAGTTTGACTAGATTCATGAAAGCGCTTTTAAAGTAAGATGAAGTCATAAATCAAATAGGGGGTTATAAATTGAAAAAGTTGTCTATGATTGCAGCTGGTGTGATTTCTGTATCTCTAATGGTTTCGGGTTGCGCAGCAAAGCCGAGTGACTCAGTGAAAAAAGATAGTACTGTTAATAAAGCCGGCGATACGGTCAAGCTTGGTTGGATAGGTCCACTAACGGGGCCGACTGCGACGGACGGGACACACAGCAGAGATGCTGCGTTACTAGCGATAGAGCAATATAATAAAGCCGGAGGTATCCAAGGCAAGAAGGTTGAGTTGGTAGCGGAAGACGACCAAGGAAAACCTGAAGAAGCGTTAAAAGGTGTTCAGAAACTAGTTAATAACGATAAAGTTGTAGCTATTGTTGGAGGCGCTTACAGTGGCCCGACGAAAACGATTGCCACCAAAATTCAGGAGCTCAAAGTTCCAATGGTTATTGCCTACGCTGTACATCCAGATGCGACCAAAGGCGGCGATTATGTGAATCGCGTCATCTATACGGGTCCATTGCAAGGAAAAGCGATGGCCGATTATGCTGTGAACGATTTGAAGAAGAAGAACATCGCCGTACTCTACGTCGATATCGACTACGGGAAATCGATTTATACCGCATTTAAGGAAGAGGCCGGCAAGCTAGGTGCGAATATTGCGATTGAACGTCCCTTTAAGATGGGCGACAAGGATTTCAGCTCGATCCTGACCGCAGTCAAAGCCGCCAATCCGGATGGCTTGTACGTAGTTGGTTATTACAATGAAGCTGCGGCTATCGTTAAGCAAGCGAAAGAAGCGGGAATTAGCGCTCAGCTGCTTGGTGTTGATGGGTTCGATTCACCGAAATATTTGGAGCTGGGGAAAACCAATACAGAAGGATCGACTTTCACGACTTCTTTTTATGCTTCAGATGACCGATCTGTCGTGAAAATATTCGTTAATCAATGGCAGGATAAATTTAAGGATATCCCGGATATGCTTTCCTCACAGAGCTATGATGCCGCAATGGTTATTATGGAGGCCATACAAAAAGTCGGGACTGATAAGGAAAAGCTGAAGCAGGCCATCAATGATACGAAAGACTTGGAAGGTACGTCGGGGAAAATTACGTTCGGCAAAGATCACGAAGTCATTAAACCTGTTATATTCATGACTGTCAAAGACGGGAAGTTCCAGTTCATCAAATCCAAAACCTATAACTAACAATCAGCAAGCGGAAAGGATGGATCCCCTTGGTATTTATTCAGCAGTTGATTAACGGCATCTCCATCGGATTCATTTATATATTGATTGCGGTTGGACTCACGATGGTATATGGGGTGCTTAAGCTGCTTCACTTTGCCCACGGCACGATTTATATGGTCGGAGCTTTCTCAGCCATGGTCGGTATGACGTATTTACACATGCATTTTCTCGTGGCGTTTCTGTTCGCCATGGTCATATCTGGCGTGATGGGCATACTCATCGAAAGATTTGCTTATCGCCCTTTGCGGGGGGCGCATCCGATTACAACCTTAATCAGTGGTATCGGCATAGCCATCGTGTTGGAAAATGTTTATCAAGTGATGTTCTCATCGGACACAAGAGCATTCCCGGAGACGGGAATCGAAATCTCCATCATTCAACTGACGGAGTCGATTACGATTACGAATATGAAACTTATCATTATTGCTGCTGGCATTGTCGGGCTAGGTTCTTTGTACGCGTTTCTTAAATTTACGAAAATGGGTCTGGCGATTCAAGCAACATCCCAGGATTTGCGCGCAGCCTCTTTGATGGGAGTAAACGTCAACCGTGTTGTGGCTGTTACCTTTATGCTTGGATCGGCACTCGCTGCCGCTGCGGGGATACTGGTCGCATTGAACTTCAACTCAATGTATCCGACGATGGGCTCGATACCCGGCTTGAAAGCATTCTGCGTCGTCGTACTTGGAGGTCTCGGTTCCATACCTGGAACGATTATCGGCGGTCTCATCTTGGGGATTGTAGAATCGCTAAGCGACGGATTTATGACAGGGATGGTTGTAGATAAAGATGCGATTGCGTTTATCATTTTGATTCTTATCCTTCTGGTAAAACCATCTGGACTCTTTGGCAAAAACATCGAGAAGGTATAGGTGATCTTGTATGGACAGTGTACTGAATCCTTATTACGTTGATATCGTCGTTTTTCTAGTCATCTATATTTTATTGGGATTGGGACTAAATTTGATTACGGGCTACGCTGGTCAAGTATCGCTCGGACATGCTGCTTTCTTCGGAATCGGAGCCTATGCTTCCGCTATATTATCGGTGAAAGGTGGGCTGGATACATGGCTATCGATGATTTTGGCGGTTGTGATCACCTTCGTATTCAGCGCTATATTGGGGCTGCCCAGTCTGCGGGTAAGGGAAGATTTTCTGGCCATTACGACGCTCGGGCTCGGATTGATTATTCAATCGTTCTTCAAAAACTCTGAAATTACCGGAGGGGCTTACGGGATTGATTCCATTCCCACGCCTTCCTTGTTCGGCTGGAAGCTGGATAACTCGGGATACCTGCTGCTTGTACTAGTTGTCATGGTAGTCGGTATTTATGCGCTAAAAAAAATGACCGGCTCCCGTATCGGCAGGGCATGGATGGTTATTCGGGAAGATGAAACCGTTGCCAAGGCTATGGGGATTAACACGACTTACTATAAAGTTCTTGTGTTCGCGATCGGTGGGGCTTACGCCGGTGCTGCAGGAGCGTTGTTCGCTCATAAAGTGTCCTTTATCGGAGCGGATTCCTTCGGCTTCTCCGTCTCGGCAACTGTGCTCAGCATGGTGGTAATCGGCGGTTTGGGGAGTATTCGCGGTACGTTATTCGGCGTCAGCCTCTTGTATTTGCTCCCTGAAATGTTCCGTTTGTTCAAATTTGATTTTATCGATATGAAGTATTTGGATATGTATAAAATGATTATTTACGGGCTGTTGATGGTTTTCGTGGTGCGTTATCGTCCGAAAGGAATTTTCGGCAAGACGGGAGCCAAACTCAAGTCCTTGCAGCCGCACAAAGCGGGAACACCAAAGGACGGTGACAGCCATGCTTAAAGTGAAAGGGATCACGAAATGTTTTGGAGGACTCACGGCCGTCCACGCGGTTGATTTTGAAGTAAAGCAAGGAGAGATTGTCGGTCTGATCGGTCCGAATGGAGCTGGTAAAACGACGTTCTTCAATATATTGACCGGTATTTATAAAGCGGATGAGGGCACGATTGATTTCGAAAACAAGCCGATTCAAGGACTTGCGCCGTTTCGCATCGCGAAGAGCGGGATGTCCAGAACCTTCCAAAATATACGGCTGCTGAAGGATGAAACGGTGCTGGAAAATGTCAAAGTCGGCATGTTCGGCCGAACAAAATCCGGTCTGTGGTCAGCAATTCTCGGCATGCGCGCTTCCAGGGTTGAAGAGGAGCAGGTGGCAGATTTGAGCCTGAAGGCTATTGAACTTGTAGGTTTGAATGGATTCGAGCAGGAGCTGGCGGGGAGCTTATCGTACGGCAATCAACGGCGGGTGGAAATCGCCCGAGCCCTTGTTGCGAATCCTAAACTGCTGCTGCTCGATGAACCTACAGCTGGGATGAACGCACAGGAAACCAAAGAAGTGGACGATCTAGTTCGGAAAATCAGGAAGAATGGAACAACGGTCATTCTTATCGAGCATAACGTCGGAATGGTGGTTGGTCTGTGCGACCGCCTTGTCGTTCTGGATCATGGCGAGAAAATTGCGGACGGCAAACCGGAGCAGGTCATTGCTCATCCGAAAGTCATCGAAGCGTATATCGGAAAGACTGACGAGATCGACGAGACTGACGAGTCTGAAGAGGAGGTGAATCCCATTGCTGCAAATTCGTGATCTTAACGTGTCTTACGGAAGCATTCATGCGGTTCGCGGTCTTTCCCTTCAGGTTGGCGCTGGTGAAGTTGTCACATTAATCGGGTCGAACGGAGCAGGCAAATCGACGACGGTGAACGCGATATGCGGAACCATTTCTTCCCAGGGGTCTATTCAATACAACGGCAAAGAACTGAATGGCAGGTCCACCCATGACATTGTGAAGGATGGGATCGTTATGGTCCCCGAAGGCAGAAAGGTATTTCCCAAGCTTTCCGTAGTCCAAAACCTACTGATGGGAGCTTTTTCACGAAAAGCATCGAAGGCGGAACTTACGCAAGACATTGATTTCGTATTTGGATTATTTCCACGATTAGCCGAACGAAAAAGTCAATTTGCAGGTACGATGAGCGGGGGCGAGCAGCAAATGCTTGCCATCGGTCGTGCGTTAATGGCGAAGCCTAAGCTGCTTATTTTAGACGAGCCGTCCATGGGTCTGGCACCAATTGTGGTCAAAGATATTTTTGAGACAATCCGCATTATCAAGAAGCAAGGATTAACAACGCTATTGATCGAGCAAAATGCCTCCATGGCTTTATCCGTGGCTGATCGCGGGTATGTGATGGAGCATGGGGAAATCAGGTTTCACGATACCGCACACAATTTGCGTACGCAGGATAACGTCAAGAAGGCGTATCTTGGTCATTAAGGGAGATAAATGCATGGAAAATACAATTGGTCGTACGATCCGCGCATCCCATGGAACGAAACTTACGGCAAAAGGATGGCAGCAGGAAGCGGTACTCCGGATGCTGATGAACAACTTGGATCCCGATGTGGCAGAGCGTCCTGAGGATCTCGTCGTTTACGGGGGCATCGGCAAAGCAGCGCGAAATTGGGAATGCTTCGATAAGATCGTGGAATGTTTAACCGAGCTGGAGGATGACGAAACGCTGCTTGTTCAATCTGGTAAACCGGTTGGTGTATTTAAGACACATCCTCTATCGCCTAGGGTTCTTATCTCGAATTCCGTCCTCGTTCCAGCTTTTGCTAATTGGGAAACATTCCACGAGTTGGATAAAAAGGGCTTAATGATGTACGGCCAAATGACGGCGGGCAGCTGGATTTACATCGGCAGCCAAGGTATTTTGCAGGGGACGTATGAAACGTTTGCCGAGGCTGCCCGGCAGCACTCCGATGGCACGCTGAAAGGCACGCTGACATTAACAGCCGGACTTGGCGGGATGGGCGGAGCTCAGACGTTAGCTGTCACGATGAACGATGGCGTTGTCATCGGCGTGGACGTCGACCCGTCTCGGATTCAACGAAGAATCGATACCCGTTATTGTGATGTCATGATTTATGAATTAAATGAAGCCTTGAAGCTGGCTAACGAAGCTCAGGAGCAGGGCAAGGCGCTCTCAATCGGACTCGTTGGGAACGCGGCTGAGATTTTCCCGGAGCTCGTAGCACGCGGTATTGTTCCTGATTTCGTGACGGATCAAACGTCCGCCCACGATCCGCTGAACGGCTACGTGCCTAGCGGGTATTCGCTCCAAGCGGCAGCCGAGCTGCGCAATAGTAATCCGGCTGAATACGTGAAGCTGTCCAAGAAGTCGATGGCCGCTCATG
Source organism: Paenibacillus sp. JT22N1 (assembly GCF_059692155.1). Taxonomy (NCBI): domain Bacteria; kingdom Bacillati; phylum Bacillota; class Bacilli; order Caryophanales; family Paenibacillaceae; genus Paenibacillus; species Paenibacillus sp. JT22N1. The sequence goes on along the minus strand of NZ_JCAUAW010000002.1, from coordinate 387,534 downwards.
TTCGAGCCATGCTTGACCTGCAGCGATTGGGTTCGGTTGTATTCGATTACGGGAATAACATCCGACAGGTGGCTCTTGATGAAGGGGTAACAGACGCATTTAGCTTCCCAGGCTTTGTACCAGCTTACATCCGACAGCTGTTTTGCGAAGGCAAAGGTCCTTTCCGTTGGGTAGCGCTTTCCGGCGATCCGGAGGATATTTACAAGACGGATGAGCTCGTGCTGAAGCTGTTCCCAGATAATGAACCGTTGCATCGTTGGATGCAATTGGCGAAGGATAAAGTTGCGTTCCAAGGCTTGCCTGCCCGCATTTGCTGGTTGGGTTACGGGGAACGCGTGAAATTAGGGCTTGCGATCAATGAAATGGTACGAAGTGGAGAACTTTCCGCACCGATCGTCATCGGGCGCGATCATTTGGATTGCGGTTCCGTGGCTTCGCCTAACCGTGAAACGGAGTCCATGAAGGATGGCAGCGATGTAGTCGGCGACTGGGCGATATTGAACGCGCTTGTGAATACGGCTTCCGGTGCGAGCTGGGTTTCCGTCCATCACGGCGGCGGCGTAGGCATGGGATATTCCCTGCATGCGGGCATGGTTGTGGTGGCGGATGGTTCCAAAGAAGCGGATGAAAGACTTTCCCGCGTCTTGAATACGGACCCTGGAATGGGTGTTATCCGTCATGCCGACGCTGGTTATGAGCTTGCTATAGAGACGGCTAAGGAGCGCGGTGTTCGCGTGCCGATGCTTGGGATATAAAAATCATTTGGAGAATTTAAGAAGAATTGTAGTAGAAAAGCTCTGGGATTGTATCCCCAGGGCTCTTTGTTACCACATAAGAAAGTATAAGTTTTCGGATCCCGAAAACCGCTTTCTTATTGGCGATAAAACCTACCTCTAAACGCGGTCGCACATCCCTGATTGGCCTCGATAGAGGTTTTCTCACTGGCTCCGGGAAAATCGCTGACTGCCTTTTATTGAACCCTAATTTCTTCCAAAAAAAGTGTTGCAATAGACTTAAATCCGATGTACGATATTACAAAAGATAAAGCGCTTACACGTATGCTGTTCCTGTATTAAACCGGTTTAAAGAGGATGGATTATGTCCCCTCTAACTCATAGATTATTAAGCGCCTACAATATTTTTTGTAAATTCAATTAAACCGGTTTAACTCCATATATACTAACTTGATTTACGACCTACATACTGCTCATTTATCTGCTGTATTAAACCGGTTTAATGCGCGATCTACCTAGGAGGTGAAGGGAAACAATTTTCAGAGCTTGATGAAGAAGATTGAAGTACCAGTATAATCATGGAGGGGATAGGTTTGAACAAGAATAAGTTGTTTTTTGTAGGGATGATGTTGATCTTTGCCGTTGTTTTTGCAGCATGTGAGAGTGAAGGTGATCCAAAGCCAAGTTCAGCCGTTCAGGCAACGAAAGCTCCTGTTGCATCTGCACCAGTGAAGGCTGACGGCTTCAAAGAAGCCCCGATGTTAACTAAGCTCGTCGGTGCAGGCACGTTGAAACCTGTGATTGAACGTATGCCGGTTAAGGAAGATATCATGGTGGAAAAAGTAACTGAAGAGATCGGCAAATACGGCGGCGACTGGAAAATGCCCTGGTCCGGGCCTAATGATCGTTGGGCAGTCGGTCAACCGACAGAGGAGGCGCTTTTCCGGTTTAACAAGGATGGAAGCGCAGTTGAACCTAATGTAGCCAAAGGTTTTGACGTGAATAAAGATTCAACCGAATTCACCATTTATTTAAGGAAGGGTATGAAGTGGTCAGACGGCATGCCATTCACAGCGGATGATGTCCTGTTCTACTGGGAGCACATGCTAACGAAAGAAACCTTCGGCAAAAAAATATATGACGCTTATTACTCCGTCGATCCTGTGACAGGGGAAAAAGCTTTAGCTAAAGTTACGAAAATTGATGATTACAGCTTTAAAGTTGTACATAAGTATCCAAGTGTGCTGTTCCTGGAGCGCGTTGCCATTGATAACAAATGGTTCTTTGCACCGGCACATTTCCAAAAAACGATACTGCCTGAATTTGTAGGCCAAGAGAAAGCTCTTGAGATCGCTAAAAAATGGGGCTTTGAGGATGTTAAGTCTTTCTTGGTAGCAACGGGCTATTATTATTGGGTAAACCCACAAATCCCGACTTTAAGAGCTTGGGTCGCTAAAAACGATCCGAATAGTGATCAATTTATTATGGAACGAAATCCCTACTATTGGAAAGTGGATAGCGAAGGCAACCAACTACCCTATATGGACCGCATTGTCGCTACCAAAGTTCAAGACCCCGCTCAAAGAGTTCTTGGTTCACTAGCGGGAGATTATAATCTTCTTACCTTTGATTTTAAAGATTTCACCGTATTGAAAGAAAATGAGAAGAAAGCAGGGTTCCGGGTGATGCCTTGGACCACGCCGACTTGGTCAAGTGCTGGCATTCAACTCAATCAGACTACGCCAGACCCTAACCTGCGCAAGCTGTTTCAGGATATTCGATTTAGAGAAGCACTGTCCGTTGCAGTTGATCGTAAAGAAATTTCCGAGATCGTTACAAATGGTTTAGGTGCTCCTGTGCAAGCATCGGTTCCGGAGGGCTTAGTTGGTTTCCAAAAAGGCTGGTCGGACCAGTGGAGCAAATTCGATGTGAATCGTGCCAATCAATTATTGGATGAGTTAGGTTTGACGAAACGGGATAAAAATAATTTCCGTTTGAATGCAGACGGCTCGGATTTAACGATAACGGTTATTGAAGGCAGCACGAACACGGCAACTTTTCTAGAATTAGTTAAAAAGTATTATCAAGCAGTCGGGATTAAGATGGACGTTAAGGTTGTGGATGCAGGAACTCAGCAGGAACTCAAGTACTCGAATAAGATCCCAGCGACCACGGAAAACATTTCGTTAGTCAATGTAGCCTTCCGACCTGATACACTTGTTCCACTGAGAGTGCTGACCCCATGGTTCGGACATTACGGATTGTTTACTTCATCCAATGGCAAAGAAGGCGTCAAACCAGAAGGTGATGTAGCCTTAATTCTGGACTACTGGAACAAAGTGAAATCATCTACAAGTAAAGAGGAAATCAATAAATGGGGTAATGAGATCATTAAGCTTCATCAAAAGAATCAATGGATTATTGGTTATGCCGGTCCAACGCCAACGCTGGTTGTCGCCTCAAATAAAATGGGTAACGTTCCGAAAGATTTGGTTTTCTCGGATGAATTCCGCAGCTTAGGGCATGGTCATCCATCGCAATTTTATATCAAACCATAAGTTAAACCTGTAACCAATAGGGGGAGCTTAGCTTCCCCTTATTGTCTTCAGCAGCATCTTCGAATTAAGCGGAGAGGATTGGATAGAGATGCTCCAATATATTTTAAGAAGAATCATATTGGTAATACCCGTCGTTATTTTTATTTCCATGATCGTCTTCTACATCATTCAACTGCCGCCCGGAGACTATGTATCGACTTATGCGGCTAAGATGTCTGTGGCAGGCGATGTCATGACGCAGCAAGATATGGATGAAATGAGAGCAAGCTTAAGATTGGATCAACCTTGGTTTATGCAATACCTAGCGTGGATGAAAAATATTGTTTTTAATTTCGACTTCGGTTATTCATTCAGCTATAACAGGCCTGTTATGGACGTCATAGCGCAGTACATGGGGTTAACGATCATCGTCTCTCTGGTAACGATGGCCTTTACCTATGCGGTAGCGATCCCAATCGGTATTTACTGTGCGGTAAGACAATATTCGATAGGTGATTATATTTTTTCAGCAATTGGCTTTCTAGGCATGGCTACCCCTCACTTCTTAATGGCTATTATTTTAATGTACCTCTCTTATGTATATTTTGGCGATCCCCTGCTAGGGCTATTTTCGAATGAATTCGTTAATGCAGGATGGTCGATGGACAAGATTCTTGATTTGCTGAAGCATATGATTATCCCTGTTCTTGTGATTGGCTTAGCGAACACGGCAGAGCTGATTCGAGTCATGAGAGGTCAAATGCTGGACGAATTGAATAAGCCGAATGTAGTGACAGCTAGATCAAAAGGCTTATCGGAAACGAAAATATTGCTTAAATATCCGACACGCGCTGCAATGAATCCGATCGTGAGTACCATTGGATGGTCACTAACCTCCATTTTCACAGGTTCTACAATTACGGCAATCGTATTAAATTTACCCATTCAAGGTCCCGTTATGTATAACGCATTATTAGCCCAGGATATGTATTTGGCAGGCACCTGGTTATTGTTTATGGCTGTGTTAACGGTTATAGGGACATTGATTTCGGATATTTTATTGGCATGGCTCGATCCAAAAATTCGCACAGAGTTCAGAGGTACATAACCTATGAAAACAATTCCGATAGCAGGGAAACAGAAATTAAACGTGATCAAGCCACAAAAAAACAGCGATGTCTATTACAGTTCACAATGGCGTCTTATGTATCACAGGTTAAAGAAGCATAAATTAGCCCGTATCAGCTTAGTGATTTTATCCTTGTTCTACATAGCCGCCATCTTTGCTCAGTTTATAGCACCTTACGGGTTGGAGAGCTACGACAGTAAATATGTGAATGCGCCTCCAGCTAAAGTGAGCTTCATAGATGCCGAGGGAAAGTTTCGATTTAGACCGTTTGTATATGACCTAAAGTCAGCCAGAGACCCGGTTACACTTCGTAAAGTCTTTGTTCCGGATGAGAAGGTTCGCCATTCGATCCGCTTTTTTGTCAAAGGTGAAAGCTATAAATTCCTTGGCTTGATTCCAACGAATAGACATCTATTTGGCGTAGATCAACCTGGTCGTGTATTTATTTTCGGTACGGACGGGATGGGCAGAGACTTATTATCGCGAACTGTGATGGGAAGTCAGATTTCATTAAGTATCCCTCTCATTGGCGTAACGATCAGCTTTGTCTTAGGTTTGTTTATCGGGGGTGTATCGGGGTATTTCGGAGGATGGATCGATTCGGTCATTCAGCGTTTCATTGAAATTATTCGTTCATTTCCAACGCTTCCACTATGGATGGCACTATCGGCTGCCATACCACCGCGTGTGCCCGTAGTAACGATGTATATCTATATCGTCATTATCTTCGCCTTTATTGGTTGGACGGAACTGGCTAGGGTAGCAAGAGGAAAGTTTATTTCGTTGAAAAATGAAGAATATGTGCTAGCGGCCAAAATAGCCGGCGTTAGCGATGCTAAAATCATTATTAAACATCTTTTGCCTGGTTTTATCAGCTACTTGGTTGTGGCAACGACATTAGCCATACCCGGCATGATTCTAGGCGAGACAGCAATGAGCTTTCTTGGACTTGGTATACGCTCTCCTGCTACCAGCTGGGGTGTTCTGCTTCAGGAAGCGCAACAGATCGAGAATGTCGCTTTATATCCATGGAAGCTAATCCCCTTAGGATTTGTCATCGTTACCGTATTAACCTTTAACTTTCTGGGAGACGGATTGCGCGATGCTGCCGATCCATACAAGAAATAATCCATATTAGCGTAAGGCGAGGAGATATTATGACATCTCAAGCTTCTGTTTCACAATCCGAACAACCCCTGCTATCCGTTCAAGACCTCAAAATTCGAATTCAAATGGATAATGGGGAAATGAAGGCTGTTGATGGCGTTGATTTTGAAATAAAAAAGGGTAAAACATTGGGCCTTGTAGGCGAATCCGGCTGCGGAAAAAGTCTGACCAGTCGCGCTATCATCAGTATTAATCCCAAAGAATGTGAAACCTCAGGGAAGATTGTTTATCACTCCACCTCTGAGAAGGCGCTAAACGATTTGGATTTGTTATCTCTAGATTCGCGAGGTAAACAGATTCGATCGATTCGAGGTCGCAAAATTGCTATGATATTTCAAGAACCCATGACGGCATTTTCACCGATGTATACGATTGGGAATCAGATCATGGAGTCCATTTTGATCCACCGCACCAAAAATAAAAAAGAGGCCAAGAAGATAGCGCTAGAAATGCTCAGTAAAGTTGGGATTTCCGATCAAGAGAAGCGGTTTGACCAATTTCCGCATGAGTTTTCCGGCGGCATGCGCCAGCGTGCGATGATCTCAATGGCTTTGTCCTGCAATCCGGAACTATTAATTGCCGATGAGCCCACGACTGCGCTGGATGTAACCATTCAAGCACAAGTGTTAGAGCTTATGAAGGGACTCCAACAGGAATTTGGAATGGCCATTCTGCTGGTGACTCATGATCTTGGGATCATAGCAGAAATGTGCGACGAAGTGGCCGTCATGTATCTGGGGAAAATTGTTGAGCAATCGACAGTAGAAGAAATTTTCAATAATCCTAAACACCCGTATACGAAAGGTCTGCTCAAATCGATGCCAAGATTAGGCGGAAATAGACATACACGTCTAGAATCGATTGAAGGAACAGTTCCGATGGCATTCAATATGCCTCCAATGTGCGGCTTTTATGATCGTTGTAAGGATAGGATTGAAGGTGTATGCAATAAACAGGCCGTGCCGAAAACTCGAGTATCCGATAGCCATATGGTTAGATGTTTTCTTTATAAGGATGAAGGCGAAGGAGAATAAGGGATGTCTAAACCTATACTGAAAGTAAATAATCTAAATAAGGATTTTCAAGTAAAATCCAAGAATAAGCTGTTTAGCAAGCCTTCATCCATTCGCGTTTTGAACAACGTCTCTTTTGAGCTGTTGGAAGGGGAGACCCTAAGCATTGTCGGCGAATCAGGCTGTGGAAAAACGACGTTAGGCCGATGTATCGTGAGAGGGATGGATGCCACTTCAGGTCAAGTGATGTATCAGCCTGAAGGTGAAGAGCAAGTTGATTTTTTAGGGCTGCGAGGCAAAGAATTCAAGAAATATAGAAAAGATATTCAGATGATTTTTCAGGATCCCTATTCATCATTGAGTCCGAGAATGAGCGTATACGATATTATTGCTGAGCCGCTGCTCGCCAACTTTAAGTTGACGAAATCACAATTGGATGACAAAGTTACCCAAATCGCAGAGAAGACCGGATTAAATGTCAGCTATCTCAAACGATATCCTCATGCCTTTTCCGGAGGGCAAAGACAACGTATCGCTATTGCGAGATCACTTATTTCTCAACCGAGACTAATTGTTTGTGATGAAGCTGTTTCGGCGTTAGACGTATCAATTAAAGCACAAATCATTAATCTGCTGAAGGACCTGCAAGAGCAGCTGCAGATCACTTATATTTTCATCTCTCATGATTTATCCATCGTTCAAAACATCTCCGACAGAGTAGCTGTTATGCACTTAGGGAAAATAGTAGAATTGGCGCCGGTGGATTCGTTATTTGATCATCCCAAGCATCCCTATACGGAGGCACTATTGTCGGCTGTACCAGAGCCAGACCCGAATTATAAGAAGGATCGAATTATTCTCGAAGGAGAAGTTCCTAATCCAGCTAATCCTCCAAGCGGATGTCACTTTCATCCAAGGTGTACGTATAAGACCGATAAATGTATACAGGAAGAACCAGAGCTGCAGCCCGTCGGCGAAAATCATTATGCTTCCTGCCACTATGCGAATCAATTAAACTTAAGAGGTGTAATCCATGAGTCATAAGACAACGAATGATACGACTACGATTGATCCGAATGCTAAGAAGCTTATTGTTTTTCTGGACTGCGGAGATACCATCATTGATGAAGGAACCGAAATTAGAGATGACCATGATATTGTCATTCAGGCTAATGTGATTCCAGGGGCCGATATTATGGTGAAGACGCTTGCCGAACGTGGATATATACTGGCCATCGTAGCCGACGGTAGGGCGCAATCGTTCAAAAATATTTTAACGCAAAATGGATTGTATGATTATTTTACAACGATGATTTATTCAGAGACCATTAAAGCTTCTAAACCAAGTCCACGTATGTTTAAAGCCGCGATTGGAGCATTGGATCTCAGTGAGCAGGATTGCTCCCGTATTGTCATGGTTGGCAACAACCTGAGCCGCGATGTTAAAGGAGCCAATGCTCTGGGGATTACGAGTGTCTTCCTTAGCTGGACGCCCAGGTACCCGAAATTGCACGCAGACGAAAGTGAAATACCCGACTATACGATCAACCATCCGTTGGAATTAATCGATTTAGTGGAAAAACTCAATGAAGAATTAAGATAAATGGATGGTTTTCTGAAGGGATGTTTGATTATATATGGCTAAAATTGATGAAGTAGCAAAATTAGCGAAAGTCTCTAAAGGGACAGTGTCGAATGTTTTTAGCCAAAAAAGACCCACAAGCGACGAAGTAAAAGAGAGAGTAATGACGGTCTCCAGACAATTAAATTATGTGCCTAATCATATTGCGCGAAGCTTGGCTACGAAGAAAACCATGGCGATCGGGTTGACAATCCCGCATGGCAGCTTCTTTTTTAGCGCATTTCATACACAGTTCATCAATGGTGTTATTTTGGAAGCTTCCTTTTATGGATACAGGGTTCTGCTTGATATGATTCCTGTGCAAAAGGTAAAAACACCATTCCTGTCGAGTTATCCGATTGATGGTGCTGTTGTGATGAGCCCAACGACCGATGATGACCGTATCAACCTCATGCATGGTGAACAAATCCCCTTTGTTACTGTCGGTAGAGTCATGAATACCAATATTCATAAATCTTTCAGCGTGGATAACGACAATCACAAGATTATTGACAGCATATGCAAGTATTTGATCAACAAGGGTCATAAAGACATTATGTTTTTAAATGCAAATGAGCTTATGACCGTGTCCATCGATAGGAAAGCTGGCTTTATCAAGGCGATGAATGATCATCAGCTTGATGTGGAAGATCACATGATTCATCATAAGCCTGCCTTAAATACAAGTGAATACATGGACTATGGCTATGCAGAGACAATTGAAATCCTTGGTAACCAGAAGAAGAAAGTGACCGCGATTATTGCAGATGACGATCGCACGGCATTCAGTGTCCTTAATGCACTCAAGGATTTGAATCTCAGGGTACCTGAAGATGTATCTTTGTTTGTCATATGCGGAGATCTCTCTATGATGGTTCAATCGAACCCGTCTTTGACTAGCATGGATTTGCAGCCTTCGGAATTAGGGGCTCAATCTGTCCGTTTGTTAATGCACCAATTAGGCGTTCTGCAAGGGGATTTCTCGGAAAATATGATTATTGAAAGCAAAATTATAGAAAGAAATTCTTGTCTGACGATTGGATAAGTAGTTGAAGACAATATCGGGAGGGCAGCAGGATGAACAAAGAAACATGGAACGTAGGCATCATTGGCCTTGGAGGAATTGGCGATTATCACATGAACCATCTTTCGAGAATCGCGAATACGCGAGTTGCAGCCATTTGTGATGTGAATACGAAGGCCGTTGAAGAGGTCGGTGATCGATTGAACTTATCAGCTGAGAAGCGCTATAGCGATTATAATGCCATTATTGCTGATACCGATGTTGACTTTATCATATCCGGTGTCTCGAATAAATTCCATTTTGACATCTTAAAATATGCGATTGAATGCGGTAAACCGATATTTTCTGAAAAACCTTTCACGCGAACGATGGAAGAGGCTGATGAATTATTAAGCTTGTATGAAAAGAATCCGATACCTTGCATGATTGGATTTTCCTATCGCTACAGACCTTGCTTTCAATACGTTAAACAGCTTGTAGAACAAGGGACTTTAGGGCGTATTCGGCATATTGCCGCTCACTACTTGCAAGAGGAAAACGCGCCTATGTTTAACAAGGAGTACACCTGGCGATTTAACAAGGAAATGGCAGGGTCAGGTATATTAGCGGATATTGGCTCTCATATGGTGGATGCGGCACGCTTTTTTGTAGGAGAATTTACGCAAGTGACCGGTATTATGAGCACGTTTATCGATCACCGAACGGACCCGCGGACGCATCAACTCGTTGAAGTAGACGTGGATGACTTTACCGGATTCCAGTGTGTGCTTGAAGGCGGGGTCATGGGCACGTTTTATACCCATAAAAATGCAATTGGAACCAAAAATCAATTTCATGTTACGTTGTTTGGCGATCTAGGTACCGTCAGGATTTCAGTTGAACAACCGAATGAAGTTCATTTGACGGTTAGAGAAGGCGAAAAGCTGGAGCTAACAGAAAAAGTAATTCATTTGGACGAGAAAACGATGAAGCCCATGCTTCAGGATTTTGTGGATTATTTGGAACAGGCTAACTCTCCATTACTCCCTACAATTATAGACGGATATCGTAATCAACAAGTGCTGCAAGCGATCATAGATTCAGCTAAAGACGGAGTAACGAGAACCATATAACTGCATTCATTGTAAGAAAAGGAGCGAGTTGTATGATTAAAGTAACGATATTTAATGAATTTCTGCAAGAACAAAGAAAAGAAGAGGTAGCCCGGATATATCCCAAAGGATGCATGGAGCCATTGCTGATGGTATCAGGCAGGATGGATTTGATATTAGCTTTGCAACCTTTAATGAGCCTGAGCACGGACTAACCCAAGAAAAGCTGGATGCTACCGATGTTCTCATATATTGGGGGCACGTCGATCACAAGGGCTTTCAGGATGATGTCGTTGATCGTATTTGTGACCGTGTACATAAGGGGATGGGCCTGGTCGTCCTGCATTCGGGCCACCATTCCAAGATGTTCCGCAAGCTAATGGGGACATCCTGCGATCTGCTTTGGAGAGAAGCAGACGAGAAAGAGCGGCTTTGGGTTGTAGATCCATCGCATCCAATCGTAGAAGGAATAGGTCCTTTTATCGATTTGGCGGAAGAGGAGATGTACGGAGAGCATTTTGATATTCCCGTACCTGATGAATTAATCTTCGTCAGTTGGTTTGAGGGGGGCGAGGTGTTCCGCAGCGGCTGCACCTACCGTCGCGGTCAAGGCCGAATTTTCTATTTCCGTCCAGGACATGAGACTTATCCTACCTATCACAACAAAGATGTTCAGCGCGTGATCGCCAATGCTGTAAAATGGACAGCCCCGGTTATAAGAGAAAAAACGTTTTATGGACATCATTCTCCATTGGAAGAAATCAAAAAGTGATTGATGGGTTGTTACAAAAGAGTTATAGACCTTGAGGGGTATCCACTTTGAAGATAGTTACATGAAAAATGAGGACTTCCGCCAATAGGGGAGGTCCTTTTGGGACAGCGTTGTTCTTAACGGAACGACAAGCCGCTACCGATGAAATGAGCTGAAAATTGAATTAGCGGAACGAGAGGGCTTTATTTGATGAAAATTGTGCTATTCGAAGCTAAAAACAAGGAATTGCGTCTCTACGTTCCTCAATTACTTAAATTTGGCATATTTCACGTAAATAGCGTCTCTACGTTCTCTTTAGTGGGAGCCGACCATTGGATGCATGAATCCATAAAGCTGCTGCCCTTCTAAATGTATTTATCATTTTGTGACAGCCCCATAAACTACCAAATCGGCGAAAATGATGAGATTAGCTGCGCTTTATGCAGAATTGATTGCGCCATGTTATTAGAACAGCTTGTCCTTCTCCAAACCAAAAAAAAGGGGCTCTCTCAAAAGGTCAATGGACCTAGCGAGATCAGCCCCTTTTTGTCGAAAAAGATTTGCACCTAGCAAGCATGAATCGACATACGGAATGAAAGATTTGGAATATGATAGATTTGTAGATATTGGAGTGATTAATTACTCATTGAAGGGGTTGATCGTTTTGGGCAAAAGCAAAATAGAAATATCCTCAAAAGGTATCGAAAAAACTCTTCGTAAGTTTGATTATTTGCAAGCAATCTCTGAATATATTTGGAATGGATTCGATGCTCAAGCTACTGTTGTAGATGTTAAGCTACATAAGAATGTTCTAGGCGGTATAGATCAAATTGTCATTGCTGATAATGGTTATGGCATAGACAGGAGAGAATTAGATCGGAAGTTTACGCCTTTTTTTGAATCAGAGAAGCAAGTTGATCCTGAAAAGCGAGCCAGAACGACTTCTGCCATGCATGGAAAGAATGGAATCGGTCGATTAACCTTCCACCACTTTGCATCAGATGCAACATGGAAAACGACATATGTAGACGGCCTTCTTAAAAATACGTATATCATTCGTATTCATTCGAAAAATTTGGATACTTATGAAGCTACGAATAACATACTAACAGATGAAGATTCAGGGACGACGGTAACTTTTCATAATATCATAAAAGACTTTGTATATGAGGATTTGTTGACTTTTTTATGTAAGGAATTTGGGTGGTTCCTAGAACTTCATTCTGAAAAACATTTCGATGTTAGATTGGATGGCGTATCCTTAGACTATTCGTGCGTTATAGCCGAAAGAGAAAGTTTTAAAATCATTCATGAGCATACACAAACGGAGTTCCAAATCAAATATGTTCGTTGGAATGACCGAATCAATCATGAATATTCCAAGCTTTACTTTATCGATTCGAATTTAGCGGAGAAGCATAAGCAGCCGACAACTTTTAATAATAAAGGTGATTCCTTCTATCATAGTGTTTATATTCAAAGTCAAGGATTTGATCATTTTGATTTTGATAGTGAAGACAACGGTGGACAACTGGAATTATCTTTTGGAGCAAGCAGAAGAAGCGAGGCCTTTCAATTTTTACTTGAAGAAATCAACACGTTTATTAAGCAAAAAAGGAAGCCCTACTTGGGATTATTAGCAGATCATGTTATTGAGGACTTTGCGGAATCCAAGGCATTTCCTACTTTTAAAGATGAACCTGAGGACAATACCAGAAAAGAAGAGCTGGAATCTGTGATCAGGGAAATGTGTCAACTAGAACCAAGAGTGTTTGCCCGATTAAATCCAGAACAGAAAAAATTGGTGGCTCACCTTATTCATTTAGCGATGGGATCGAATGATCGGCAACGGTTGTTGGAGGCTTTATGAGGTACATGACCTTGTCCGATCATGTTATGATAGATGCTGTTGTTACCGTTCTACAGATCTGGTGACCTGGAACAATATTACAGACCAAGTGCATGTGCCCAAGGGTGCAAGGCATGGCGCGGTTTTAAAGCTGAATAAGGATCTGTCCCTAAAGTAATTGACTTAGGGGCACAGAAAAAAATGAGATGGCAAGGTTATTCTTGCCATCTCATTTTTTGTTTTCTATCGTTTGCATGGGAAAGCCATCCGATAGCGAGACTTTATTACACTATAAACTTTCGTGTTGTTCTACGGCCTCAATCACTTTCAGACGAGTATCCAAATTCACTGGATGACCATAGGCAAGTTCCAGTGCCCATAGGACTGCGCCAGTTGCGGGCGGGACTTGTAGAAGGATGTAATTGCAGCTGTGATTGGTCAAGCTTGCAATATGATTTTTGAAGTTTTGGAGCAGCAGAGGACTTTCAGCTTTGACCCAAACCGAGCCTGCCAGAATGATATCGACTTCATGGTCAAAATCCAGATTGTGCATGCAGCCAACCGTGGAGTAGGCCAGTTGCTTGGCCGTGTTATCTAGAATATTCAGAGCTACGGAATCTCCGTTATCTGCCGCGGAGAACAGGATTTGTACCAGCTTGGTGGTGGGACTTGTTCGCTTTTGTATGCCGTTCAAGGTGTATTCAATGAACAATTCTTTACTGGGTATCTGCAGCAGCTTCATGACGGGTTCAGTCATCCCGGTTTCCGGCCCCATACGGTAGAAAAAGTCATATACAGCCCGTAGTACTTTTCTGGCTAGAAAGAACCCCCCAGCTTCATCGCCAGATAGCTCACTGCCAACACCGCCTACTTGAAGGCGCTTCCCACTTGGAGAAATCCCTCCTGTAGAGGAGCCCGAACCATTAATGGAGCAAATACCGAAGCCCTTTTCACTGCCAGCTTTAACACCCAAGAATGAGTCGTTGTCCATGGCATAGTGAGTAAAGCCGATACGCTCGATGACTTTGCATAAATTTTCCTTCTGGGATGGAATGTCAGCGCCAGCTAATCCGAAAGCTCCTGCTGCAATATGATCCATGGTTAACTGATTCCGCGTCAGCATATGCTGAATATTTTCATTCATGATTCTGAATGAGCTCTGGTATGCGTCGGGGAACTGTTCGTGACTACATGTACCTGTGTGAATATGGTCTACAAAGTTCCCCTGGATATCAAATAGAAAGTAGTCCGTTTTACTATTTCCGCCGTCAACACCGATAATGTATTTTTTATCGATCATGACTACTTCTCTTTAGCGAAAAACTGCGGTAGGTAGTCTCTGTGGGCTTCCTTCAACTCATTGAAGCAGTTATGCGCGGCATCATAGTCACCGACCAATGGATTCATCAATAGGGCGCGCATAGCGGCATCTTCGTTGCCGTTCACAGCGGCAGCTACAGTTTCACGCTCATAGGCTTTGACCATACGCATATAATCAATGATATGTTGATTATTAAAATCGTTAACTTTGAGCGGTGTTGCGCCATTTTTACCAATAACAGCACATACTTCAACGGCATCGGAGTCCTCCATGAAATCTAGTGCCCCATTGTTAAGAAGGTTGACCACATGTACCTCTTGTTTATCGTTATAGATGGCATCGACTAAACTGATGGCTACTTCCGAATAATTGGCTCCGCCGCGAGTAGAAAGCAGCTCCGGCTTTGAATGCAGTTCAGAATCCAAGTAGATGTTTAGCAGCTCCTCTTCGATCTGGATACATTTCTCGCCGCGTGTTAGTTCGCTGTCTTTCAGCAATTTTAGCTTCTTCTCTTTGAAGTAGTAATATTCCAAATAAGAAGAAGGTATGGCTCCCACCATCTGAACGACCTCTTTACTAAATCCGCTTGAAGGAATATTCTTCATCGCTTCACTGTTAAGCCCCATATCAAGTGCTGTTTTCACAAAATCCTTACCATCTTGCTCAATAGACGTAATCCAGCTTAAATGGTTAAGTCCAACATAGGTAAAGCTAGCATGCTCTAATTGCAAGGTTTCACGAATGCTCTTGAACATGTTGAAAGGGACATTGCACAGACCAAGCATCTTCACCTTGGAATGGTTAAGCAGCGCTTCTGTAATGATGCCGGCTGGATTGGAGAAATTGATGAGCCAAGCATCCGGACACAGTTCTTGCATACGGTCGGCAATATGAAGCATAACGGGAATGGTGCGCATGGCTTTAAAAAATCCACCGATTCCGCAGGTTTCTTGCCCGATTAAATCGTATTTGAGAGGAATGGTCTCGTCGAGTACGCGGGCAGGCAGCTTACCCACACGAATTTGTGATAACACAAAATCCGCATCCAGCAGCGCTTCATCCAAATTTTCGGTTAAGATGACTCGACAAGGAATATTGGCTGCCTGTATCATGCGTTCACAGAGTTTGCCTACAATTTCTAGCTTTCTTGTATCAATATCCATGAGTACTAGTTCATCTATTGGTAATACGTCTTTTCGCTTTATCATTCCTTCAATCAATTCTGGGGTGTAGGTGCTTCCTGATCCAATAATCGCTATTTTCAATTTTTTACTCATCCATGCATTCACCCTTCCTATTCAGCTCAATCTCGCTGCTATTATAGCATCGCATTCAGAAACGCTGCAATATAAACTGGAATTTAATTTTACTTTGAATGGTTAATTTTGAAAATAAATTTCTTAACTTAATATTCAAAATTGTGTACTATTTTAGATATTAATCTTGTTTTTTTGAGCAATTATACGTATGATGAGATTAAAATTTTAGCTCAGAGAAAATAGGGTGAACAGATAATATATATGTCAATTAATGATAATATTTTGATAAAGATTCGTGATATGAAAGAAAGCCTAACTCCTGTAGAGAAGTTGGTAGCCGAGTACATTTTGGAGAATTTAGAGGAAATCCCGCATCTTTCGATTAAGAGCCTTGCCGGGCTGACGAAGACCAGTGACGCATCCGTTCTTCGTTTCTGTAAAACGATGGGGTATAAAGGTTACCGGAACTTTATTGTAAGTATCTCAGCTTCAATTGGATCTATGGATGATGATGAGAAGGACCAGTACACCGATATACAACCAGGGGATGATCTATCCGTCATTATCTCTAACATTTCTCGCAATAATAGTAAATCTATTGAAGACACCCTCAGTGTCATTGATAAAAATGAAATAGCCCGTGCTGTAAAAGTCCTGCGTGAAAGCAACCGTATTGCATTTTTTGGAATCGGTGCTTCCGGTCTGGTCGGTATCGATGCGGAGCAGAAATTTTCACGGATTAACAAGATGTGTCATACCTACACGGACGGGCACAGCCAGCTCACGGCAGCTACGCTGATGGACAAAAGTGATGTAGCCATCTTTATTTCGAATTCCGGCAGTACGGTGGAAATTCTCGATTCGCTAGAAATAGCCAAAAAAAATGGCGCATGTATTATTGCCATTACCAAATATAATAAAAGCGAGTTAGCAGATAAGGCGAATATCGTCTTGAGCATTTCAACACCAGAGGTAACCATCAGAAGCGGTGCCATGGGATCGCGAATTGCCATGCTGACGGTAATTGATATTCTTTTTGCGGGTGTAGCCAGTGCGGAATACAAGAAAGTGAAGAAATATTTAGCTAAAACGCACGATATTATAGCCAGCAGCAAGCATCGTAAATAAAAGACAAAGACAACGCCTTAGCAAGATCAAGTCGCTGTCTTTTTTTTGTTGTAAAATAAAATAAAAAATCAAATGTTTATTGTAATAAGAAATAAAATTTCAAAAACTATTGACCATCATGAAATTTTTCGCTAGTATGAAATTAGAAATTGTAACAAACAGGATAGGAGGAAGGCTATGGATGAGTATCTGTCGGGGTTGACTACGGAAGAGATTAACGAGAAAACACTGATTATGGATGAATGTACAACGGAACAAATGCTGCGTTTAATGAATGAGCAGGATGCTGAGGTTCCCGCCGCAGTGGGAGCAGAAATACCGCAAATTATGAAAGCGGTTGATATTTTACATCATGTTCTAAAAAACGGTGGCAGAATGTTCTACGTAGGGGCTGGATCTTCTGGCAGACTCGGTGTGCTCGACGCTTCTGAATGTCCTCCTACTTTTGGTATTGACCCCATGCTGGTGCAAGGTCATATCGCCGGTGGCGATGGGGCACTAAGAATTGCAGTTGAAGGTTTTGAGGATAACGCGGAGGAGGGGATCGCACTCATTGAACGGTGCGGTGTGACAGACAAGGATGCTGTTATCGGAATTACGGCCAGTGGAAGCGCACAATTCGTCATTGCTAGTTTGAAAAAAGCAAAGGAAATTGGTGCAGCAACGATAGGCGTAGTGAATAACAAAAATTCCAAACTAGAGCCTGTCTGTGATGTGTGTATTGCGCCAGTGGTTGGGCCGGAAGCGATTATGGGATCTACCCGACTGAAAGCGGGGACAGCACAGAAGCTGGTTCTTAACATGCTGACGACCTGTACGATGGTGAAGCTTGGAAAGACGTATAACAACCTCATGGTTGACATGAAGGCAAGTAATATCAAATTGTATGATCGTTCTGTTCGTATCATTAGAGCAGCAACAGGGGTAGATGAAAAGTGCGCTATTGCCCATTTGGAAAGCGCTTCCATGAATTGTAAATTGGCGATTATGATGATAAAAACCGGTTTGGATGCAGCGGAGGCAGAACGAGCATTGAATCAATGTGACGGCCGTTTGAAAACAGCCATACGTACTTTTAGCAAAGTTGTATGAAAAACTCAATATAAAAAGGAGAGACTTTGAGCTGCGCTCAAAGATCCCTATATTAGGAGGTCAATTTCCATGAAAAGAAAAATGCCCGTATTAGCATCCGTCGTAGCTTTAACCATGGCTTTAACAGCTTGTGGTGGTACTTCCGGTACGAAAGCAACAACTACACCAGCAGGCACTCCTGCTCCAGCGGCTACTGCCGGCGCCTCAACAGCTAAAGACACCATTACTGCTTTGCTGCCGCCAGTTTCACCGAACTACCAAAAGACTTTCGAACAAATGTCCAAAGACTTTACGGCATTGTACCCGAATCTGACTTTGAAAATCGAACCGGCAAGCTGGGAAGATATGAAGCAGAAATTGGATACGCAAGTGAATGCGGGCAGCCCGCCGGATATTGCGTTCGGAGGCTCTGACGGCATCCCTAAGTATCTGCAGCAAGGTTTGCTCATGGACATTACAGATTCAGCAACTCCTGAGATGATTAACGATTATGATAAAGCTCCGCTTGAATACATGAAGAACGGCAAAGGACTTTACGGTTTCCCAGCGTACATGGAAGTTCACGCACTGGGCGGCAACAAAGCGTACCTGGAAAAGGCCGGCATCGATTGGAAGAAAGTACAAACGAGCGGTTGGACGTACGATGAATTCCGTCAAGCGGTCAAAAAGGGCGTCGTAACTGAAAACGGCAAAACACGCTATGGTTTCGTGTTCGCTGTTAAAGGCGTTGCAGCCGTTGACTATTTGGGTATCATGGCGAAAAATGCCGGCATGCCTCATGCGTTTAATAAAGATTTGAAATATGCGTACACTAGCAAAAACTACCTAGGATTGCTCAAAGATCTTCGTCAGCTGATTGATGACGGTTCCATGCCGAAAGAGCTTAGCTCCGTAGATGCAGGTAAACGTTGGAACATGTTCTTAACAGGTCAAACGATGATCACTGGTAAAGGACTTGCGGTGTTTGAAAATTCCGCTAAGACTAATAATGCGAAGCTGAAAGCAGCTGATGCAAGTGCTGTAAAAGACTCTATCCCAGTTGATTATGTTGTATTGCCGGCTCCGACTTTCCAAGGTGCAAAACCATCATTCGCTACTGTCGTTGACGGTTACATGACGTTCCGTGGTAAAAAGGAACCTACGGCTGAGCACAAAGCGAATGTTGTAAAAGCTGCTTACTTCTTAGCTAGCGGTAAAAATGCTGCTGCAACAAACAGTGATCTGTTCTCTGCTCACATTACGCAAAGCGGTAAAAAAGCGGCTGAAAGCATGAAAATTGACAGAAGCCCTGAGAACATCGCTGCTGTTGACTACATGCTGAAAAATGCAACACCGGCTCGTTCGGATATCCCGACAGAACTGGGTGCTAAAGCAATTAAATTGGAAACAGAAGTTATCGTACCTAAGTTCCAAGGTCTAATCGCAGGTGAAATTACTCCTGAAGCGATGTATGAAGCTGTGAAAACCGCTGCGATTGCTGCATTTGGCGCAGACGGCGTTGTGAAAGATTAATCATAAGTTGTAAACCTCGGATAGTCGTGATGCTTGTTGCGCGGCTATCCGAACTATTTTAATCCGAGTTTTTTGAAACGAGGTTTGGGGGTTAGACAGAATGGCAACGAATATCGCTAAACCGATGAAAAGAAAAGGAATCAAAGGAGAAGGTGCTTGGGGATATGCATTCATTGCCGTCGCTTTGGTTGTTTTTGCGATGTTCACCGCATATCCGGTCGTTAGCGCCTTTATCATTAGTCTCCAACAATATAAGCCTCTCGGTTCCACATATGTTGGATTCGACAATTATGTCGCTACGGTGAAAGATGCTTTATTTTGGCAAGCAATGCGCAATACCGTCGTCTATACGCTTTTGACAGTGCCTGTTAACTTGATCTTGTCCATGGTGATCGCGATTATGATTCTGCCGCTCAGGAAAAAAACGCAGGGCTTTTTCAAAGGTGTTTATTACTTGCCTGTTGTTGCTTCAGGTGTTGCTTTATCCGTCGTATGGCTTTGGATCTTCGATCCGATGGAAGGCGGAATTTTAAATCAGTTGATTCATTTCTTTGGCATTACCAATCAGAATTGGCTGGGCTCAAGCAAAACGGCGATGTTTTCTTTGGTTCTAATGTCCTGGTTGTCCAGTCATGGCACAAGCATTATCATCTACCTGGCCGGATTACTCGGCATTGATGATACGTATTACGAGGCAGCGGAAATGGACGGAGCGAACTTTTTTCAGAAGCTGTGGCACATCGTTGTTCCTTCTTTGAAACCAGCTACATTATTTCTTTTGGTGACGGGTGTTATCGGTTCTTTCCAAGTGTTCCAAAACGCATACCTGATGACCGGTGGCGGTCCGAACAATGCGACTACCATGGTTGGGCTACTGATTTTCAATAATGCATTTACTTATTTTGAATTCGGTAAAGCCGCGGCGCAATCGCTGATTCTAGCTGTTATTATCGCGGGAATTTCGGTTATTCAGTTTAAATATGCAGGAAAAGACGTCGAGTATTAAGAGAGGGAGGATAAAAAATGGCTTTATACAGCAATCATGCAGGAAAACCTAGAGTAAAAACCATTCGAAATTCAATCATTTTTATCGCCCTTCTACTTTTTGCTTTGGCGACGATATTTCCGATCTATTTCATGGTCATTTCATCCTTTGCTGATCCAGTTGAGGCAGGAGCGGTGAGCTACTCCATTTTACCAAGCAAGTTTACATTCGCTTCCTTTAAATTTTTCTTTGATTACAGTGAGTATTCGTATCGTTGGATTTTGAACTCGCTGATCGTGGCGTCTACCGTGATGGTGTCCAATGTTATTTTTGCGAGCATGGCTGGGTATGCATTTTCTAAACTTCGTTTTAAAGGGAGAGGCGTGTTGTTTGCTGTGCTGCTTGTCTCCATGATGATTCCTTACCAAGTTACGCAAGTTCCTTTGTATATTCTGGTTGTTAACGTGTTCGAACTGCAAAATACGTACAGCGCGCTAATTATGCCGGGTATCGTTACTGTATATAATATTTTTCTGGCTAAACAGTTTATGAGCAGCATCCCGAATGAGATTATGGAAAGCGCCAAGATCGAAGGGTGCAGTCAGTTCACGATCTATTGGAGAATCATTCTGCCGTTGTCCAAAACCGTGCTTGCTGTCATGGCGATTCTAACGTTTATGGATAGCTGGAACACATTCTTCTGGCCGCTTCTTGTCACAAATACGATGGATATGCAGACGATTCAAGTCGGATTGAAAAACTTCCGTTTCGCCAATACGACGTTTATCGCGCCGATGATGGCGGGTGCTACGATCTCTGCACTGCCGATGTTTATTCTTTTCTTCAGCTTGCAAAAGTACTTCTTAGAAGGTGTAACGGTTGGTGCGGTGAAGGGCTAATACAAGCCGCGCGTGGGGGAGGTATTACTTCAGCATGATTGTGTCTTGGGATCAACAATATCGTCAAGCGGTTATTGACTTATGGAATGAAGAAGCCGTTAATGAGGGCTACAAGGAGCTAACTGAACAAACCTTTGAGCGTATCTTCACGGCCAACCCTTATTTTGATAGTCAAAATGCTTTTGTGTTACTGGAACAAAATGAAGTCAAAGGCTTTGCCTGCGGCTGCATAGGGGATGATCTGCCGCTTGGGGAAGTGGCGGGATACATCACCTGCATCATTTTAGCTGATGAGTTCAAAACAGATGAGAGCTATCAAGGCATGCTAGACGCTTTGGAGCATCGCTTTCAGCAGCTGGGAAAAAAGCAAGGCGATGTCTTATTTTTTAATCCGATGTTATTGCCATGGTATATACCGGGGACACCGAAGCATGAGCATAACAATGCGCCGGGCGTGCCAATCGAAAGTAAATTGTATACGTTTTTGCTGCAGGCAGGGTATGTGGAACGCGCCAAAGAGTGCGCCATGTATTTGAAGCTGGACGGCTTCACCATACCAGAGGATATCAGAGCCAAGGAAAGCAAGGCTGCATCGGGTGGTTACACAGTGGAATTGTTCGACCAAGAAAAGCATGACGGCGTGGATGAAATGCTGAATGGATTTAATAATCTTTTATGGCAGAGGGAAATCGGGCAAAGCACGGCAGAGGGTGTGCCAGTTGTGATTGCTGCATATAAAGGCAAGGTCATCGGATTTGCCGGTCCGGTCATTCGTCAAGACAACGGCCGGGGCTATTTCGCCGGAATCGGCGTCACTCCCGAGCACGAGGGACACGGTCTGGGCAGTATCCTTTTCTTTAAGCTGTGCGAAGCTTTTCGTTCGATTGGGACCGACTATATGTCGCTCTATACGGGCAGTATGAATCCGGCTATCCGCATCTACGAGAAGGCAGGCTTTACAACCGTCAAACAATTTTCTGTCATGAGAAGGGAGTTTGTGTGAATGAGTGAGCAAAAGTTAACGATTCTAGCCATCGGTGGTCATGTTGGTGACGCCGAATTAACGGCAGGGGGCGTATTGGCAAGTCACTCTTTGAAGGGGGACCGCATTGCGACCCTAGCGCTGACAGCAGGCGAACGCGGAGTTCCGGCAGGACAAGATATGGCCGAATATCGCGTGCAGAAAGTGAATGAGGCGAAAACCTTTGCCGAGATGCTGGGCGGCGAAGCGTTCGTATTCGACGATATTCCTGACGGCGAGCTGCAGGATAACCAAGAAATGCGTTTTCGCGTATGCGATGTCATTCGTCAAGTTCGTCCCAACGTCATTATTACGCATTGGAAGAACAGCATGCACAAGGATCATATGACAACGCACCGCATCGTCAATGATGCCCGCTATTTTGCCGCCTTGCCGACGTTTGAGCGGGGGCTTCCTGCACATTTTGCGCAGAGATTGTATTATGCCGAGAACTGGGAGGACGCCGTCGACTATCGTCCGTATGTGTATGTCGACTACGACCAAGAAGCCTTCGACCTATGGGTGAAGGCCGTCTCTACACATTGGTTCGTAACAGGCAGCAAATCCTTCCAGTACCTGGAATACTACAAGCATTTAATGCGTGTCCGCGGGATTGAAGCCAGAAAGGAATATGCACAAACCTTCATGATTCCAGAAGAAAATATGCGTGTTCTCAAAACTGAATTATAACCTACAAAAACCAACCTCTAAACGCGGCCGCTCATTCTTGAATGGCGCCTTGATAGAGGTTTTCTTAACTTTGCGTTTGGGTAAAGCGAAGATGTAATTGCGTTTTTCTTTTATCAAACAAAATTTGGGAGGCAGCTATGATCAGAAACGGTATCGATTGCATTGGGCAGTACACTCATCTATTTAAAGGGAAACGATTGGGACTAATTACGGCACCTACCGGCTTAACCAATGACTTCGTTTCCACCATTCAAATTTTGCATGAGAATTTCAATCTGACAGCTCTGTTTTCACCGGAACACGGTGTGCGTGGTGATCAAGCAGCAGGCGCCCTGGTAGAAACGTATCTGGATCCGATCACACAGGTGCCGGTATATAGCTTGTACCGTAAGGATTCCAAGCGTATGAGTCAGGAAATGCTGGATGAGGTAGATATGGTCGTCTATGATATTCAGGACGTGGGCACACGATACTACACTTTTATTTATACGATGCTGTATGCTCTGGAAGACTGTGCGAAAGCAGGCAAGCCATTTGTCATTTTGGACCGGATCAATCCATTGGATGGGGTGACGGTAGAAGGTAACATTTTAAAGCAGGACTATCAATCTTTTGTTGGTAATTATCCGCTTTGTGTGCGTTACGGTCTGACTGCCGGTGAGGTGGCCACGATGGCTAACGATCAGATGAACTGGCATTGTGATCTGCATGTGATACGTGCTGAGGGCTGGGATAGGAAGATGCAGTTCGCTGATACCGGTCGACACTGGGTGCTGCCCTCCTTGGGGATTCCCCGGTTTGAAACGGCATTGTTGTATCCAGGCACCTGTATATTTGAAGGCACCAACATGTCTGAAGGGAGAGGGACCACAGTTCCTTTTGAAATTGTAGGAGCCCCGTTCATCAATGCTCAACAACTGGCGGATGAGATGAACAGTAAGAAACTGCCTGGAGTCGTTTTCCGTCCGGTCTATTTTAAACCGACCTTTTCCAAATTTCAGGGAGAGTCATGCAGTGGCGTGCAGCTTCATATACTTGATACCCGAGCGATTCGTCCTTTGGAGATAGCTATCACACTGATGTATACCATTAAGCATAACTATGAACAATTTTCTTTCCTGCCACCTTTTAAAGTGGGATCCAGGCCTTTTATTGATTTATTATGCGGGGATAAGGTATATCGTGAAGATCCATTAGATGTTTCGGTGTTGTTAGAACAATTTCGGAACGAAAGTCGGGAATTCGCACAGATGAAACAGCAGTATCATCTATATTAAGAGAACGCGATAAGAAGTTATTCGTAATGCCATCACTGCGAACGTTTACAGGGGGCGGGAGGCGATCGTGTGAGCAAATCTAAGTTACATAAGTTCCGATTAGCCCTTTTTTGGCGGCTTTTTACCACCTATTTCATCGTTATTCTCATTCCGGTTATTGTTGCCAGCATTATGGCTCATGTTCTGGTGGTCCGTACGATCGAGAAGGATGCTGAGAAGCTCAACGATGTCATCATAAGCCACTTTTCCAAGCAGACGGACACCGCATTAGATTCGCTCAAGACAAATATGATTAACATGCTCAGCTCTTCCAATTTAACGAGTCTGCTCCGTACAGTCGACGATTCGCGTGAAAACCAACAGCGTACGGAGCAGCTTCACTCTCTCAGAGAGCAGTTGATGAAGCTTCAATCCGATAAATTGGTTTCAAAGGTATTCTTATATTTTGTGAATCACGATCTCGTTGTCGATATCGATATTTATACGGACAAAGCGTATTACTTTGATTTTTGTTATCCGCTTGACGAGCAACAGAGAAAAGCGTACCTGTCCCATTTTACCGGCAAAAAAATGATGGACTTTACCGATCCGAGTACAATCGGCATGTCCGCCTTAATGAGCTATCCGTTTAACAGCGATAACCCAGATGTGTATTTGGTCGTCGATTTCGCTGAGGACAAGGTCAAGGAGCAGATCAGCATTCCGGAAAAATGGGTAACGGGAACGGCAATTGCGAGCAGCCAAGGGCTCATCATGAATCAAGTTGGTTTGACAGATAAGGAAGCGATGGCGGTGCTGGAGCATACACACGCAAATTCCAAGGGGTCTCAATTTCTCATTACGAACGAAGTCGCCATGTCATTTGTGAAATCTAGCTTCGACGATTCGTGGTATTACGTGACCATCGCGGATCTGCGTACCCTGATGAAGCCAGCGAACATCACACGGGTGATTAGTTGGGCGTTTCTCGTTTTTTTCCTCGTGGTGGGCAGCTTCGTCTCTTACTATTTAAGCCGTCGCGTCTATCGTCCGATAAAGGAAATTACGGAAGAAAATAAAGAGCTGTCTCAAAGGGTGAGCGGGATGTTCCCCGTCCTGCAGGAGCTTTTCGTAACCAAGATTCTGCTGGGTGAATATCGGGACGCGCTGTCCATCGAATATTATGCGAAGGAAATCGAGTTTACCTATAACAAGAACGCGATGCGCACGGTTCTCTGCATTGCGTTTCACTACAATTCGCCCGCCTATGAACAGCTGTCGGAGACGTCGAAGTCTTTCCTATTCATGGAACTCAAAGAACGCATAGTCAAATCGTCGCCATCGCTGGTCTGGCTCTGTCAAACGAAGCCGGACGTGATGGCGTGCGTGGTGATGCATGACCCGTTTCTGCACTTCGGAGCCGAGGAGGCCGCGAACATTGTGAGCCTCTTGCTGGAACAGTACAGCGAATACTTTAAAGCGACGATTGGAATTGGGAAGACGGTGAACGCTACCGAAGAGCTGCATGAGTCGTATAAGCTCGCGTTGTCCGTGCTGCAGAATCGCGGACTTGATTCCGATGTGGAGATATGTCGTGGACCGAATGTATGGGATCGAACGCAGTGGGAAAGCTTCTTATCTGTTCAGGATGTCAACCGTATCTTCAACCAATTCAAGACGCGGGAATATGATAAGCTGCTGCAATCTGCTTTCGAAATGCTCGAAGTGGGAATACGCAAGAATGCCACTGCCATCCAGGCTAAATATTTATGTACCGACGTTCTCAACACATGGATCCGCGCAGTAGAAACCGAACAAAACGATTTTAACGTGCCGTTCTTTTCAGACTTGTTCGAGCGGCTCAATCGTTGTATGACATGGGATGAACTGAAAGTCTGTTTCCAGGACATTCACAGTGTCTTATTTCGGACAGAGGAGCCTGATCAGCGTGCAAAGCAGTTTTCAGAGATTTTGGACTATATTCATGCGCATTATAATGAGGAGCTGTCGATCGAATATTTTGCCGGGCTCTTGAACATGTCGAACGGCCACTTCAGTCGTACCTTCAAAGAAGAGGTTGGCGAGAAGTATGTGGAGTATATTGCGAAATACCGACTGATGAAGGCGAAGCAATTTTTGCTGGAGACGGACATGAAAATCGATGACATTGCGGAGAAGGTAGGTTACTGGGGACGTAACTCGTTTATCCGAACGTTTCGTAAATATGAAGGGATTACGCCAGCGAAGTATCGCACGATTAACCATTGAACTAACAGAGACTTCATTTTTTCCGAAGTCTCTTTTTTTTCATCCGATCTCCTTAAATGACCTGGAATCCCTTGGAAACCTGCGTCTGCAAAAAAAGAGACTTCCCGTAATTATGCGATCTTTACGGGGCAGTCATGGCTATGTATAGTTAGGCCATCAACTCAGAGTTGTAAGCGTTATCAAGGTGAGGGGGTGGATGAGATGCCACAGCGAAATGTTATGTGGTACATGTTGAAGAAACATAGAGCGCTGTATCTATTAATGCTGCCGGGAATTTTGTATTACATCATTTTCAAATATGTACCCATGTATGGTGTCATCATCGCGTTTCAAGACTATTCGATCGGTAAAGGCATTTTAGGCAGTAAATTTGTAGGCTTGAAGCATTTTATCGAATTCTTCTATGTAAATCCGGATTCCTGGAAGCTGATTCGCAATACCGTCATGCTCAACGTGTACGATTTGCTGTTTCATTTTCCGGCACCGATCATTTTGGCCATTCTGTTTCACGAGCTTAAGAACAAAACGTTTAAACGAATTGTACAAAGCATCAGCTACATGCCGCACTTCTTATCAACCGTTGTCATCGCCGGCATTCTAGTCACATTTCTTTCACCGCAAACCGGGATTATCAATTTCATTCTTGTCAAAATGTTTGGGATGGAGCCGATCCTATTCCTAGGACTGCCGAATTGGTTTCGGACGATCTACGTCAGCTCCGAAGTTTGGCAAAAAATCGGCTGGGGGACGATTCTGTATCTGGCTGCGATTGCCGGCATCGATCCGACTCTTTATGAAGCCGCTAAAATGGATGGGGCGAACCGCTATCACCAGATGCGCCATATTACGTTCGTTGGCATGGTGCCCGTCATGATCATCCTGTTCGTCCTTACGCTTGGCCATTTTATGGAGACCGGATTCCAAAAAATATTGCTGCTTTACAATTCCATGAACTATGAAACATCGGATGTCATCAACACATTCGTGTATAGGCGTGGTATCTTGGATGCGGATTTCAGCTTCGCCACAGCCGTCGGGTTATTTCAGTCGGTGATCGGCCTTATCCTCGTCATCGCCGCTAACCGGATCGCTAGAAAATATTCAGAAACGAGCTTGTGGTAAAGGAGGAACCCTTTTGAGAATCAAACAATCGATGGCTTCAAGGGTATTTGATACCTTCAACTATGTGATCATGATCCTTCTGATGATCGTTATGGTTTACCCGCTGGTTTATGTATTCAGCGCTTCGATCAGTGATAACGCCCTCGTATCGAGCGGGGATGTGCTCATCTTTCCTAAGGGGGTAACGCTTATTGCCTATAAGCAGTTGGTGAGCAATCCGGATCTATGGATCAGTTACTGGAATACGATCCGTTATACGATCGTTCATGTGATACTAACCTTGCTAGTAACCTCAGCTATGGCGTATCCGCTGGCAAAGAAATGGCTGCCCGGCCGCAGAATCATTCTGATGATGGCTGCTTTTACGCTGCTGTTTAGCGGCGGTATGATCCCAACGTTTCTCGTTGTGCAAAAGCTGGGGATGTTGAACTCGATATGGGCAATCGTTCTACCTTCCCTGATCAGCACGTGGTACTTGTTCATTATGCGAACGTTCTTTGAGGCATTGCCGGAGGAGCTTGAAGATGCGGCGACGATCGACGGCTGCTCTTCCTTACAAGTGCTGCTGCGCATCGTGCTTCCCCTATCGATGCCGGTATTGGCGACAATCGGTTTATTCACAGCAGTGAATCAGTGGAACGCTTTTTTCGATGCACTCATTTACTTGAACGACCGCTCAATGTATCCGCTGCAAATTATGCTTCGGAACATTCTTGTGGCCGGTACTACGATTCAGGCTGAAGGCGATCTGAGCCTGCTCCAAACGATGAAGTACGCCATCATCATGATCGCCACGCTCCCGATCCTATGTGTTTACCCGTTCATCCAGAAATACTTCGTGCAGGGAACTATGATCGGCGGCATTAAAGGATAGTTCTAGATTCCCCGGAATCTAACGCTATAGAGGGATACTTTTTTACCACGATAGGGAGGGTTTCATATGAAAAAAAGAACTGTCGCAACAGGATTGACTACGGTTATGCTCATCAGTTTGGTCGCAGCAGCCTGTTCGAGTCAACCGAATGTTACTCCTGCAGCCGGAGAAACGAAGAAACCAGACGAGTCCAAGAAGCCGATCACATTCACGTGGCTGGCCTATGATCGTCCAGAAGGAAAAGTGCGCCAGGACTGGGACATCTTCAAGGAAATCGAAACAAAGACCGGCGTAAAGATCGAGTTTCAAGTGGTCAGTCAGGAAGGTTTGAAGGAAAAGAAGCAAATTATGATTGCGACGAACTCAGTTACAGACTTCATCCAGGTAGATACGTTAGAGGGAAGACAGCATGGTCCGGATAAAGTGTTTTTGAACTTAAAAGATTACTTGGATAAAGCACCGAACCTAAAGGCGTTCTACGACAAATACCCAGAGGCTAGAGCAGTCGCAACTGGCGCTGACGGTGGTATTTATACCGTTCCTGTCATCGAGGGCGACGCAGAAGGGAAAGGCTTTAACTTCGTCTGGTATACACGCAAGGACATCATGGATAAGTACGGACTGAAGGCGCCGACTTCCGTGGATGAATTTTACCAGTTCCTCAAAACGCTCAAAGAAAAACAGCCGGATACCTATCCGCTCATTAATAATGCCATTGTCGGCGACACAGGGTTATTTACGACATTCGGAAGAGCGTTCACCGGCATACACGGCTTCTATAACGTCGATCCGGCCACCGACAAATACGCGTTCGCACCATATCATAAAGGATATAAGGACTCACTTGTTTACTTGAATAAATTGTTTAACGAGAAGCTGCTGGATCCTGAATTCTCGATGATTACGCAAGCGCAATGGGAAGAACGGATTCTTAAAGGCAAATCGCTCGTGACGTTTTTCTGGAAGGCTGACTTAGAGACGCTCATGGATAAAGGCCGTAAAGCGGGTATTGCGGATTACACACTCGATGCAATCCCACAGTTCGCTGCAGACGGCATCAAGAACTACCAGTTCTCCCGTCCGGTTGTCGGCGCTTCCGGCCGCGCGATCTCGGCTAAGGTGAAAGACAAGGACAGAGCGGTTCAATTTCTTGACTACTTACTGGGAGAAGAAGGCTCCAACTACTTATCGCTTGGTATCGAGGGCAAAACGTATACGAAGGAAAACGGCAAGCCTGTCTACAACAAGGATTTCGGCGCTTCGCCATTCACGACACTGCGTAAGGATTGGGGCGTTTGGTACGACATGGTTACGCTTGATAATGCCAAATCCCGCGAGGTATGGGAGCGCGGATTAAGCGACAAGAGCAAGGACATTAACAAGAGATACGAACCGTTCATTATTCCGGCGCCGAAGCAGATCGTCAAGACGAAGGAAGAGCTGGAGCTGGAAAAATCGAAGCTGAACAACCTGAACAAATTCCTCGAGCAGAAGCTGACTGAATTCGTAGCAGGCAAGACGCCGATCAACGATAAGACGTATCAAGAATTTATCGACCAGGCGAAGAAGCTCGGGTCTGACGAACTGCTGGATATGTACAATTCCGCTTATACTCGCACCTATGGCAAGAAGTAATCCAATTGTGCATGCAATGTGGGAAATGTAACACATACTCCGGAATGGAGGGATTCGTATGGCCGAAGATTTCAAGGTCATTGATGCAGATGTTCACAATGAACAGAATGACGCCGACTTGCTGCCGTATCTGGCCGAACCATGGCGGTCACGCGTAGCGAATACCGGAATCGGGTATGCTGGCTCCGGTTACTATTCGCCTGTAGGTGTAATGAAGAAGGACGCCATTCCGGCCAGCGGCGGCAAAGCTGGCTCGGACCCAGACCTCATGATCAAGCAGCTGCTTGAGGGCTACAATGTTGAATACTGTGTGTTGACCGGGGTTGTGTACAATATTTCAACGACGCACGACCCTGATTACGCAGCTGTGATTTGCTCTGCCTACAACGACTTTTTGATTGGCGAATGGCTTGGTAAACACAAGGCGTTCAAGGGCGCCATGGCTGTCGCCACGCAGGACCCGTATCTTGCCGCTAAAGAGATCGACCGTGTCGGGGGCCATCCCGATATTGTCGAAGTCATGATTTCTAGTGCGGCTCGTGCTCCCCTCGGCCAGCGAATGTATCATCCTATCTATGAAGCTGCGGAGCGGAATGGTTTACCTATTGCGATTCATCCGGGCGCGGAAGGAGGGGGCAGTTCCACGGCACCTACCGCTGCTGGGTATCCGTCCCGTTACATCGAGTGGCATACATGCTTGTCGCAAATGTTCATGGCTCATCTCGTCAGCATGGTATGTGAGGGAGTTTTCGAGAAGTTCCCGCGGTTGAAAGTAGTGCTTACGGAGGGTGGTATTGCTTGGCTGCCGCACCTGATGTGGAGGCTGGATAAGAACTATAAAGCGCTCCGCTCCACCGTCCCTTGGCTGAAGAAGCTGCCTAGTCAGTACATTCGAGAGCATTGCTATTTAACTACACAGCCCATTGAGGAGCCGGACAATCCGCAGCATTTGATCGATTTGTTCAATATGATTGATGCCGAGAATATGATTCTGTATTCGAGTGATTATCCACATTGGGACTTCGATTCACCAAGTATGATTCTGCGGAGACTAAAGCCGGAGGCGAAGCGTAAAATCTTTTACGAAAATGCCAAAAGCCTATATAACCTTTAACTCACGGAGGACCTTATGACGGTACATTATGTGCTGGATGCGGACGCTGTCTCTGAAGGCGGTCATGCCATCGTCACAATCGAGGGGAAGAGCATCGGCATTTACCGGATAAACGATGAATTTTACGCATTAAACAATTATTGCCCCCACCAGGGGGCGCCGATGTGCGCAGGAATCGTTTCTGGAACTACGCTTCCTTCGGACGTGTATGAATACGAGTACGGTAAAAAGGGTGAAATCATCCGCTGCCCTTGGCATGGCTGGGAATTCGATATTCGAACAGGCAAATCTTTATTCAGCGATAAGATTTGGGTGAAAACGTATACGGTGAATGTGCAAGACGGCAAAGTTGGTGTTGATCTGGAAAGAAAGTAGACAACTAGAATAAGCGAAATATAAGGGATCGAATGGGTTGAAAACACCTATTCGATCCCCTTTATTCTTTTTGCAGCATGATAGAACTGAATTCATTTAAGTATGCTAATATTTGTTAAAAAATGCCGATTAGAGAAGTCACAAACTGTTATTTAAATTATCCGAAGGGACTACGATTAATTCTACTTCATTATTGATTAACATTTCCTTCATTTTACTGTCAGGCTCTTGATCCGTAATAAGGACATTAATCTTTCCAAGATCACAAATCCGATAGAAAAGGCTTTTTCCGAATTTGGATGAATCCGCTAATACAATGACTTGATCAGCTCTTTTTATCATCTCTAATTTTACATAGGCCTCGTCAACAGAAGGTGCTGTTAATCCATCGGAAGTAATGCCGCAAGCGCTAAGAATTAATTTATCTACTTTGATATCAGCTAACATTTCTAAAGTACGAGGACCAAAGACATTCCGATTCCACGAATTTAATTCGCCGCCTAGCAGATGTGTGGTTATATGAGGTTTATCACACAAAATACTTGCTATATCTATGGAATTCGTTACAACAACATTATTTTTCGTCGACATGTATTCAGCTGTATATTGAATGGTTGTTGCTGTGTCCATTAAGATGAAGTCCCCATCTTTTATTAGCGAAGCGGCCATATGGCCAATGCTCCTCTTATTTGCAGAATCATGTAATCGTTCTTTATAGCTCTTAATATCCTTCGTCAAGGTTGATAGCATGGCTCCGCCTCGAACTCGAATAATAGCTCCATCTTCTTCAAGTTTTACTAAGTCACGTCTCGCGGTATCGCGTGAAACCCCATACAGCTCACAAATATCCTCAAGCTGAATTTTATGGTTTGCTTTTAGATATTGAATTATGGCTTGGGTTCTTTCATCCTGATTCATTATGTTACCTCTTCCAGATCAAGTATATGTCTAATTATAAGTTTATTACCTAAATAATTCAAGGGTATTGCCTCGGGAAATAAGTATAAAACTTAAAACATAATGATTAAACTTAAATTTTACTTGAAGCATTTCATTTTTTGACTTATGATGGGTGCAGAAATTCATTATCAAAAGTTATCGAAATGGAGTGATTTTATGGAAAAAGTGAAGGTTGGCATTATTGGCTATGGTTTTTCTGGAAAAACGTTTCATGTACCGATTATACAAACAATTAAAGGGCTAGAAATAACCAAAATCGTTTCATCAAATCCCCAAAAAGTAAAAGAAACGTGTCCTGATGCAGAGGTCGTTTCAGATGTTGAGCAGCTATATGCCGATCCTTCTATTGATCTTATTGTCATAACTACACCCAACACAACCCATTATCCTTTTGCAAAGCAAGCTTTATTATCAGGTAAACATGTAGTAGTAGAAAAACCATTTGTCATTCACTCTAAAGAAGCTCACGAATTGATCGAAATTGCAACTAGGCATAATAAAATAATAAGTGTTTTTCATAACAGAAGATGGGACAACGATTTCCTGACTGTCAAGACAAGTGTGGAATCTGGCGTTTTGGGAGAAATTTATTCCTATGAGGCACATTATGATCGATATCGTCCTGAAGTAACCAATCGATGGAGAGAGCAAAACATCGAGGGCTCTGGTATGCTTTATGATCTCGGTTCACATTTGATCGATCAAGCCATTCATCTTTTTGGACTTCCTGAAACGATTTATGGCGATGTGTTTGCTCAAAGAAAAAATTCTGAGGTTGATGACTTTTTTCATATTATACTAGGATATGGAAGATTGAGGGTCATTTTAGACTCTGGTTCGATCGTCAAAAGTGCTGGACCTAAATTTCAGATACATGGGGATAAAGGCAGTTTTATTAAGTATGGGTTGGATTCACAAGAGGATGCATTGAAGCAAGGTAAGGTGCCAGGCGATGCTCATTGGGGCAAGGATCAAGAAGAATACTATGGGGAGTTAACGATAGGTGTAGGTGATCGTACGCTAAAAGGGAAAATTGAGACCAAAGCAGGCGCTTATGAATCTTATTATCTAGGTATATATCAGGCAATTGTTGATAACAAACCAGTACCCGTAAGTGCAAATGATGCAATGAATACCATAAAGGTGATTGAGTTAGTTAAAAAAAGCAGTCAGGAAAAAAGAGTCGTTGTATTTGAATAAATGAGGTGCAGCAAGGAAAAATGATAAGATTTGCTGCTTTAAAAGAATGCGCAGACATTTATGTTGACATGAAAGATATTCCAGCCTTATAATTCAGTTAATCGATTAAACGAGGAGGTGAAACGACTAATTGAAGAGGTCGACACTCAAAGAGGTAGCTAAACTAGCTGGTGTATCTACGGCTACCGTATCCAATGCACTAAATGAAACGAAATACGTAAGTGAAGAAGTCAAAGACAAGATTAATAGAGCAATTGAAGAGCTGAATTATCAGCCTAATATTGTCGCCAAAAGCCTGCGGGTGCAGGAATCTCGCATCATTGGCGTGCTAATCTCGGATGTAGCTAATCCATTTTTCTCTATTGTTGTAAGAGGAATAGAAGAAGAATTATCCAAAAGCAACTATAGCATTCTACTCTGCAACACGGATTCTTCTGTGGAGAAAGAGCGAAAGTATCTCGAAGTGATGATTGGCAAAAGGGTAGATGGTTTGGTTGTCTCCTCTGCCGGTAACACAGGCGATTATTTCCGCTCACTGGATAAGACGGGTGTTCCCATTGTATTCCTGAACAGGTGCCCGGAATTCATGAATTCCGATGTTATTATGACAAATAATATTCAGGGGGCTTATTCCGCTACCGAACATCTGATTCGACATGGTTACGGTAAAATCGCAATTATTACAGGGCCTTCTTCCATTAGTACGGGCAAAGATAGGTTGATTGGCTATAAGAGAGCGCTTGAGGATTACGGTGTTGCCTTATCGGATCCGCTTGTGAAAGAAGGACTTTTCACCATCCAGAGCGGTTACGACAAGATGAAAGAACTGATGGAGCAGGATTCGAAACCGGATGCCGTGTTTATTTCCAACAATTCGATGACACTAGGGGCGTACAAATACTTGAAGGAAGCGGGAATTCGAATTCCCGACCAGATCGCGGTTCTCGGATATGACGACCCCGATTGGGCAGATATCGTGGAACCGCCAATAACGACGGTCAGGCAGCCAGCCTATCAATTGGGTGTGCACGCGGCGAACTTAATGTTGGCTAGAATAAATGAAAAGCAAGTGAAGCGTGAAATCATGTATATGGATACGACATTGATTATCCGACGATCCTGTGGCTGCACAGGTGAATAAGACCAATAGGGTTTTCGAACAGAAGAGAGAAGCTCTTAAGAGCAGCTGTCGTAAACCCGATATGTGGAATCATCGCATAATTTTCAATTCTTTATAGTAATCATTTAATCGATTAACCGAAAAAATGCTCATAATTAAGTATTAAAGTAAATTTTTACTGAATGTGATCGCATCTAATTTTAAAAATAAAAAAACAACTTGGAGGAAACGAACATGAAAATAGCAGTTGGAGGAGACCATGCAGGCTTTCCATTAAAGGAGACTGTTGTAAACGCTTTAAAAGCTTTGGGGCACGAGGTGACGGATTATGGGTCGTATGATAGCAATCCTGTCGATTTCCCTGATATTACCCGCACGGTATGCGCAGCAGTGCTCTCTGGTGAAGCGGAACGAGCAATAATGGTATGCGGAACAGGTGTGGGTGCGTGCATCGCAGCGAATAAAATTCCGGGTATTCGCGCATCCGTTTGCCACGACATTTATTCTGCACATCAGTGTGTTGAACACGATGACGTCAATGTTATGTGTGTAGGCGCACAAATTATCGGGCCTGTAATTGTAGTGGAACTGCTCCAAAGCTTCTTGAAAGCGGAATTCAGCACGGCAGAGGAGTTCCGTAGAAGAGTTGAAAAATTGCACGAGATGGAGCGCCAGTATACACCGCTGAATCCAGTGGTGTCCGAGTAAAGATGCTGAATTCACTGGAGGTTAATATGGCGCAACCAGCAAGAATTGTTGTTGTCGGAAGTCTGAATATGGATTTGGTCGTCGTGGCGCCACGGATAGCTCTTGAAGGAGAGACAATCCTAGGCGGGCAGTTTTCCACCATGCCTGGTGGAAAGGGCGCCAACCAGGCGGTGGCCGCCAGTCGGCTTGGCGCAAAGGTGCACATGGTTGGCTGTGTGGGTGATGATGGATTTGGTCAAGAACTGCTCGCGCATTTAAACCATGAGAAAATAGAGACAGATTATGTTTCAACGCTTGCTGGCATATCGAGCGGAGTGGCCATGATTACGGTTAATGAATCCGGAGAAAATAGCATCGTTGTCTCTTCGGGTGCCAATGCCCGGATGACACCTGATCATGTTCGACAAGCGGAGTCGGTCATTAGCGCATCTGATCTACTCTTAATTCAATTGGAAATTCCAATGGAGACCGTAGAAGAAGCCGTTACAATTGCGAACCGCCATCAGGTTCCGGTAATACTGAATCCTGCTCCTGCGAACCAACTATCGGAAGCACTTCTGAAGCAAGTGGATATCCTGACTCCGAATGAAACGGAAGGCAAGCTTATCCTTACCGGACGGGCGGACGGTGATGCCAGTGTTGAAGAAATCATTTCAACGCTTATCGATAAGGGTGTCAAATGTGTCGTCATGACCCTTGGCGGCGATGGGGCTGCTTACTCCGCAGATGGAACCATTCAACATTTGAAAGCGCATAAAATGGAAGTCGTGGATACCACAGGGGCTGGCGATTCATTTAATGCAGGGCTTGGCGTCTATCTCGCCGAAGGCGGTTCACTTGAAGAAGCGGTACAATTTGCTCAAAAAGTAGCAGCACTGTCAGTTACAAAGTTGGGTGCTCAACCAGCGATGCCAAACAGAATTGAAGTGGAAAACTTTCACAATAAACGATCCAATGGAGGAGAAGTTTATGAATCATAAAACAATTATTTATTCCATCATGTCCATCATGTTGGTTTTGGGAGTTTCCGCTTGCAGTACGAAAGAAACGAATAATGGGGCATCGACTACGCCCGCCGCAACTGCTGCACCTGCTGCAGGGGAGAAAGTAGATCTTCGCGTAGCATGGTGGGGAGGTCAAGCCCGTCATGACAAGATGAATAAACTATTCGATCTGTTCGAACAAAAACATCCGAACATCAAGGTTTCGCGTGAATTTACAACAGAGAATCAATATGCAGAGAAATTCACGACGCAAGCGGCGGGTGGCAATGCGCCTGATGTCATACAAACGAGCAGCTTCTTCCAGTTCGATTTTGTGACACGAAATATGATGCTTGATTTGACCCCGCTTGTTTCATCAGGGGCCTTGAATACGAAGGATTTCGATCCAATCGATGTAGGCGGCGGTAAAGTTAACGACAAGCTGTATGCGATTAGTCTTGGACACAATATCACGGGTGTTCTCTATAATACAGCCATGTTCAAAAAAGCGGGATTGGAACAGCCCAAAAATAATTGGTCTTGGGACGACTACGTCGCTTCAGCGAAAACCGTGCAAAAATCATTAGGCAGTGATGCATGGGCGACTGAGGACGAAGG
This sequence comes from Paenibacillus sp. JT22N1, assembly GCF_059692155.1. Taxonomy (NCBI): domain Bacteria; kingdom Bacillati; phylum Bacillota; class Bacilli; order Caryophanales; family Paenibacillaceae; genus Paenibacillus; species Paenibacillus sp. JT22N1. The sequence goes on along the minus strand of NZ_JCAUAW010000002.1, from coordinate 350,478 downwards.
TGGCGTGTATCGGGGGCTAGAGCTATTCGCCCAACAAAGAGGCAAATCCGTGTTCAAAGAGAAGGGTCTTGGCATCGAGAAGCAGGATCTGACGGATTGGTTCACCTTTTGGGATAAGATGCGTAAAGACGGTTTAACCCCGCCTCCAGCGATTCAAGCTGAACAAGGCGATAAAACGCAGGAACAGTCGATGCTTGCGCGTGGCAAGGTGGCTATGATCAGCAAAAGCTCCAATCAGCTTAAGATCTATCAGGGCAGCGCCAAAGACGAGCTTGGCATCGTAAGTTATCCGATGGATCCGAAAGGCGATAAAAAGATTCCGCTGATCGTAGCATCGCTCGGAATTACTGCGAAAACCAAACATCCAAAGGAATCGGCTATGCTCATCGATTTCGTCGCTAATGATCCAGAAGCGGCTCAAATTTTTCTAGGTGAGCATGGTCCGCAAGCTTCCAAGAAAATGCAAGAAGTGATTAAACCATTACTCGGCGCTCCAGAAGGAAAGGAATACGCATTTGTAAATGACATGCTGTCTTCCACGAAACCATATCCAACGATGCCGGGCGGCAGTACATCTGTGCAGAAGCTGCTGCTTTCCAACAATGAAGCGATCGCATTCGGCAAAAAAACCATTCCGCAGGCAGTAGACGAATTTTTTGCACAAGCGAATCAAATTCTGAACCGATAAGTCATTTACTAAGGGCAGGGGCTCAAGAAGCAAATCTGGAGCCCTTGTTCACACAGAGGAGTTCATGTCATGTCGACATTATTGAACCGCAAACGATTGTTATGGATCATCCCATACCTTTTCCTAGCGCCCTGGCTGATTGGTCTGTTGTTGTTCAGCACCATTCCGATTCTCAGCTCATTGTACCTTTCCTTTACGAATTATAATTTTGTAAACAGTCCTAACTGGATTGGATTAAAAAACTATGTAACCATGTTCACCTCGGATCCTCAATACTTGCAAGCAATGAAGGTTACGTTTACCTACGTTCTCATTGCTGTTCCACTGGAGTTAGCCTTTGCTCTCTTTCTGGCGCTGATGTTAAACAAAGGGATTCGGGGGCTAGGCATTTACCGTGCCATTTATTATGTGCCATCGTTAATTGGTGGAAGCGTAGCCATTGCAATTTTATGGCAGCAGGTGTTTGGAGAGCACGGCATTGTTAATCAAGTGCTTGGAACTATCGGAATCGATATGCCGAGTTGGGTGGGAACTCCTGACTATGCCATCTGGTCGATTATTTTGCTAAAGGTTTGGCAGTTTGGTTCACCGATGGTCATCTTCCTAGCTGGACTCAAGCAAATTCCGCAGGATTACTACGAAGCATCATCACTGGACGGTGCTGGCAAATGGAAGCAATTTCTCCATGTCACCCTGCCGATTCTGTCTCCGATTGTTTTGTTTAACGCGATCATGCAGATTATCAGTTCGTTTCAGGCGTTCACACCCGCTTATATTATCAGTAACGGTACAGGCGGACCTGTGAATTCTACCCTATTTTATACGCTTTATTTGTACCAGAACGGTTTTGGCAACTTTCAGATGGGCTATGCTTCTGCTATGGCCTGGGTACTGCTCATTGTCATTGCTTGTTTTACAGGGTTGGTCTTTTTGACATCAAAAAAATGGGTTCATTATGGGGATTAGGGGGTGAGGGGATGGCAATGAAGGTTCAAGTTCATAAATTACTGCTTCACGCACTTATTATCGCAGGTATCGTACTCATGATGTACCCCGTATTATGGATGATCATCAGTTCGTTTAAACCAACGGAAACGATTTTGACGGATAACAGTCTTATACCGAAAAATTTGACGCTCATGAACTATTTTAAAGGGTGGAAAGGTACATCGGGAACAACGTTTAGCACGTTTTATTTGAATTCGCTGCTCATGGTCGGGTTGGCTGTAATTGGTAACATCGTATCTTGCTCGTTAACGGCTTATGCATTCGCAAGATTGGAGTTTAAAGGGAAAAAAATCATGTTTGCCTTAATGCTAATGACAATGATGATTCCAATGCATGTGCTTATTGTTCCGCAGTACATCGTTTTCAATAAATTGGAATGGGTAAACACCATTCTGCCGATCGTCGTACCGAAATTTTTTGCAGTAGAAGGATTCTTTATTTACTTAACTGTTCAATTTATACGAACGTTACCGCGCGAGCTAGATAAAGCAGCAACTGTCGACGGATGTGGTCCAATCACCATCTATACTCGGATTATTCTGCCTTTGACGACTCCAGCCATTGTAACTACAACGATTTTCACATTTATTTGGACATGGAATGACTTCTTTAGCCAGCTTCTTTACCTTAGTGGCGTGAAAAAATATACCGTAACACTTGCGCTTCGCATGTTTACCGATGCTGGCGGTGAGGCAGCTCTCGGGTCGCTATTCGCCATGTCGGTGGTTTCCATTATTCCGGTATTTTTAATCTTCTTGTTCTTTCAGCGTTATATTGTTGAAGGTATAGCGACGTCCGGAATTAAATAAGTAAGGGGCTGTCCCCATAAGTGAAAATTAGCTTTGGGGCATAGAAAAAAATGAGATGGCAAGGTTCTTGCTTTCTCATTTTTTGTTTTCTGTCGAATGCAATGGAATGTCACCCGAACTATTGTTTTTAGGAAGCATCTGCTCGCGGAGCTGGCGCTGTAAGCGCGGTAATCGCGCCTATTTGTTCGGGGGCACCTGATTAAGCGCGTTTTCCGAGCTTAATCAGCACGGAAGCGCGGGACGGTTCTGGTGAGAAGTCGATTTTCGGCTTCAGACACTTTCGACAAGTTTAACCTAGCTTATTATTCTCTATTTAATATCCTAGTAAAACAAATCAGCTATATGTGGATCGAAATGTAAACTTATATTATTAGCTCTGAAAAAATAGATCTCCTAATGTAGAGGTCCAAAAAGTGGAATGGCGAGGCATTCAGGTGAAGAGCTTAGTGGGCATTCACGTATTCAGTACCTTTTTTACAGCTTCAGCTACCCTGTCTTTATCAAAAGGCTTCACAATAAAATCTCTAGCGCCAAGGGTAATAGCTTCAATAACAAAGGATTGTTGCCCCATTGCGGATACCATAATGATTTTTGAATCGCTCTTATAACTTTTAATTTCCTTTAATGCCGTAATACCATCCATCTCGGGCATTGTAATATCCAACGTAATCATGTCAGGTGAATGCTGTAAAAACAGAGAGATGGCCTCAAGTCCATTCGATGCTTCGGCTACAATTTCATGCCCCAATTCTAAAAGGATATTCTTAATCATCAATCGCATAAAGATAGAATCATCTACAACCATTAGTCTCGCCATTTTAATTATCACCTTTCAGGGGGACTTTCTACCTAGCTTATTTACTGTTATTGATGGCTGCTATAATTCGTTACATAAGGAAAACTCCCCTTATAAGAAGAATAAGGGGAGTTGTGGATATGTCCCTTCCTTCGGTAACTGGCAAGCATAGCGAAGTATTTCGCCTTAGCTCCTTTAGCTTTGCGTCACTAATTTTCATTAGCTTTGCTCTTATCGTTTAGCAGAAGAATTACTATTCATTTATTAAATTATAGCACTCTTTTTACTAGGAATAAAGTACTAGTATTAAAGGTGTGCCTTAAGCAGCCCTTGATTGTGTTAACCAAGTTAGATTTATGCTGCCCGAGATTTTTTAACGTGTATTCGTCACTAATATCAAGCAATATTTGTAAGACATTCGGAAAATTGGATCATTTAGATGTGTTGTAAGTAAATAATGCCCTTTTTCAGTGAGAAAGACGAACGATTCTCTTGATTAATTCTGAAATCCTATGTATTATTAAGATAGATTTTAACGCATAAGGGTTGATAATTGATCTTGAAGGTGATTCCATGCCACAACTAGATTCTAATGAATACAAGAAGAAGCTGTGTCACCTCTATAACGAAATCTCCAAAGAGTTGTTCGGGTTTGGCACAACACTGCTGAAGGTTTCCATTGATCAAAACATTATTACTTTTCATGCCAAGCACCGCCGCTCACCACGTTCAACCGCATTAGAGGGCGAGGCGCCAACGCTCAAACACGAAGTCGATTTTTATATGTCCTCTATATACAAGAAGAGAATCCGGGACAGGCTGGAGCAAGAACTTGGCTTATCTATGGATGCGGTATTAAGGGACTATGACCCGCCGACGCAATGGGCAATAACGAACATTATTCTTAAACAAACCGAATAGTTTAGTCGGGCGGTGTTCTCTTTTGATTTATCTTAAGAGGAAACCACATGTATACCAATAGATGTCACTTTACATTGTTTACAATGAAGAGTGCTCTTGATTAGAAGCTTCTTTCTATCAAGGGTACTTTTCTTTTTTTTGTATAGCTGGATATATATCTGGGGTCTTGAAGAATACTAGTAAAAATTTAACAGGGGATTCACGCATTAAAATCATACATGATAAAACTTGGGAGGACGATGAAATGATGAGACAAAAAATGGTTCGTGGTTTAATTTCTTTATCTGTAGTAGGACTAGCCTTAACAGGTTGCGGCACAGCGCCTGCGAAGGATCAGGGCAATACAAGTGGAGCTACAACAGCACCCACAGCAGCTGCAACGGCGGCATCCAAAGGGGAACCTACAACATTAATCATTTCCACCTGGGGTTTTGCGGATGATTTCTTTAAGAAAGAAGTGTACGCGCCGTTTGAGAAAGAGCATAATGCTAAGATCGTTCTAGAAATAGGCAATAACGCAGAACGTTTGAACAAAGTGAAACAAGGCAGCTCGAGTGTGGATCTCATTTATTTATCTGACTATTATGCACAACAAGGCATTGAAGCTGGACTGTTCGATAAGATCGACCGCAGTCGTATTCCGAATTTGAAAGACATCTATGATTTGGCCAAGGCGCCTCTAGGCGAAGATTACGGCCCTGCCTACACAGTAGGTCGACTAGGCATTGCCTACAATCCGAAAGCAACCACCAAAGAGATCAAGTCATGGAGTGACCTCTGGAGTCCAGAGCTTTCCAAGAAGCTGACACTTCCTAACATCACAGCAACAACAGGCCCAATGGTCTTGGATGCAGCATCTGTGGTCGCTGGTAGCACGACGTTTAATGAGGATCAAGCTTTCGCAAAAGTTAAGGAACTGAACAAAGGTGTCGTTAAATACTACGGCCAAACTTCCGAATTCGTTAACATGTTCTCGCAAGGGGAAATTGCTGCTGGACCTATCATGGAAATGTATGTGAAGGATTTGAAAGCGGCTGTGCCAGAAACGAAGTTCGTCTCCCCGCAAGAAGGAGCATACGCCGTTATGAACACGGTCAACGTGATTAAAGGAAGCAAAAATAAGCAGCTGGCTGAGGATTTCATCAACTGGCATTTGAGTAAGGAAGTACAGGAGAAATCAGCAAAAGCGAAAGTAGATTCACCTGTAAACACGACACTTCAGCTTTCGGCTGAAGAAGCTACAGGGATTACCTATGGCGCTGACGTCGTGAGTAAACTTCGTAAATTGGATATGAAATTCGTCAATCAGAATCTTAAAGCATGGATTGCCCGTTGGAACAAGGAAGTTGCTCAATAGATAAAACCAATCAAGGGTATATGCTTATATACCCTTGATTTCTTCAATAGGACTTAAAGGGGGCTTAGTCATGAAAAAGAAGGTCATCCTAGATGTAGACACGGGTGTGGATGATGCGCTAGGTATTCTTTTGGCCATCCGCAGCGGAGAGATGGATGTTCTCGGAATTACAACCGTGAATGGCAACGTTTCGCTGGACCAAGCGACCAAGAATACATGTAAGATCCTCCAACTGCTTGGGATGGAAGAGAAGATTCCTGTCGTTAAAGGAGCAGACAAGCCTTTGATGCGAGCTTCTCACTTTGAGCATCATGTCCACGGCAATGACGGGCTTGGCGGCGCTTTAAGCGATATGTCAGTTCATATGCAGACGACCGCTGGACACGCCTCCGATTTTATCGTGGAACAAGTGCGGAAGCACGTCGGAGAAGTCACTTTAGTTATGACAGCTCCGTTAACGAATCTGGCTTTGGCGGTTATGAAGCATCCTGATCTGATTCATCAGGTCAAGGAAGTGATTGTGATGGGAGGCGTCGTTCAAGGCTTCGGCAATGTAACACCCACGGCGGAGTACAACATGTACGTCGATCCGGAAGCTGCGAAGATCGTTTTCCAGGCAGGTTTTCCTTCCTTAACCCTTGTAGGGTTGGATGTGACGCGTAAAGCGCTGCTGACCGATGAACATATCCGTGAGCTCGGTGATTCTCCGATAGCCAGATATGTTCAGGAAAGCACCGCGAATTATATGAAGCGTTACTATGAGCGTAACGGGGTTCGGGCCTGTGCGCTTCATGATCCACTTGCAGTTGGAGTGGCTCTGAATAAACAGCTTGTCACGACACGCCATTATTACGTTGATGTCGAAACCCGGAGTGAGTTGTGCGACGGACAAACCGTATGCGATTTCCAGAATCGCTTGTCCAAAGAGGCTAATGTTCATGTTTGTATGGATGTATCGGCTGACGAATTCCTCCAGCTTTTTATACACGCGCTGCGTGCCTAGCGAACCCAGGAACAGGAGTAAAGCTACATGAAAAAAACGTACTTATTTTTATTATTGCTACCGGGACTACTGTTCCTGACGGTTTTCATGGTGGTACCGATCCTTCTTACGATAGGTTCAACCTTTTTCGATAAAGGGACATTTACGCTTGGAGGGTACTTAAGTTTCTTTAAAGACCCTTATTTTCTCAAAATCGTGTGGACGACGCTGCGTGTCAGCTTGGTAACCACCCTATTTTGCATATTGCTTGGATTTCCTGTGGCTTACTTCATCTCCAAACAGAGTCCGCGACAAAAGGCGATCTTACTTGCATTAGCTATTTTCCCGCTGCTTACGAGCTCGGTTGTCAGGTCGTTCAGCTGGATGATTATTTTAGGTAAAAAAGGGCTGCTCAATAATGCCTTGATGGCCATTGGTATCATCCAAGAGCCACTCGATATTTTGTACACGCCAGCTGCGATGATGATTGGTCTTCTCCATTTGTTTCTACCGCTCATCATTATTACGTTGGTCGGTGTTCTTGAGAATATAGATCCGGATCTGATCAAAGCGGCGGAGAGCTTGGGAGCTAACCGATTTACGGCTTTCGTCAAGGTCATCGTGCCGCTTAGTGTACCCGGATTAATTATAGGCAGTATCCTTGTTTTTGTCGGAAGCTTGACAGCTTATACGACACCGGCTTTGCTCGGAGGCAAGCAGCGGGTCATTTCAACATTCCTCTATCAGAATGCGATTACTCTGAACGATTGGTATCTCGCCTCCGTTATTGCCGTGATTATGATCGTGATCACCTTCGTGGTTATCGCGCTTATGAACAAACTGGCTACTAAATTAAATCCGAAGGGGTAGAAGTATGCGGGAGAAGAATCGAGGACTGGCCTTATTTACGCTTCTTGTCTACATGTTCTTGCTCGGGCCGCTCGTCATTATTGCATTTGCTTCATTCGAGCCAGGGAGTGTATTGAAATTCCCACCGACAGGATTCTCATTGAAATGGTACCGCAACATTTTGGAAGTCAAGATGTTCATGACGACCGCGGGTACCTCTGTTATCGTATCGTTGATCGGTAATTTATTTGCGCTGCTGCTTGGTATCCCAGCGGCTTATGCGTTAAGCCGATTTGAGTTTAAGGGGAAAGGGGCGCTTAATGCGATTTTTATTTCCCCAGTACTTATTCCAGGTATCGTGCTTGGGTTTACGATGCTCAAGTACCTTATCGTCACCTATCACCTGCCGATCTATGCAGCTTTGCTGATTGGACATACCGTGATTATGCTTCCATTTATTATCCGCGTTATTGCTTCAAGCTTATCAAATTTCGATTTTGCGATTGAGGAAGCTGCTTTAAGCCTTGGCGCGGGTCAGCTTAAAACCTTTTTTAAAGTAGTCCTACCGAACATCAAGTCCGGTATTATTGCAGCCATTCTTATCGCATTTTTAGAATCTTTTAATAATGTCGACATCTCGGTCTTTATGACGGGTCCCGGAGTCAGTACGCTGCCCATACAGATGCTGACGTATGTGGAGAATCATTTTGACCCTACAATTGCCGCTATTTCTGTCTTACTAATGCTCTTCACTGCCGTACTTATGTTCATCATTGAACGGTTGATGGGTTTATCCTATTTCACCAAACGATAACGGAGGCTTTCATCCATGGCATTGCTATCACTGGAAAATATTTCGGTTGCCTATGACCAGCAATATATTCTGCAGGACTTCAACCTAAGTGTTGAAAAAGGAAGTCTGATCTCACTACTCGGTCCTAGTGGATGCGGGAAAACGACGACCTTGCGGCTAATCGCGGGATTTATTGAGGCAAGGGCGGGCAAATTTTCACTTAACGGAAAAGATTATACGCACGTTCCCGTCAACAAACGGAACTTCGGATTCGTGTTTCAGAGCTATGCTTTGTTTCCACACTTATCCATTTATGATAATGTAGCTTTCGGTCTGCGTCTTCGGAAAGTGAGTGGGGCAGAGATCGATCGGCGGGTCCGGAACATCCTCGATATCGTAAGCTTGTCCGGCTTCGAAAAGCGTTTTCCGAAGGAGCTCTCAGGCGGCCAAAGACAGCGGGTCGCGATTGCCAGGGCGCTTGTGATCGAGCCGGAACTGCTGCTGTTCGACGAACCGCTAAGCAATTTGGACGCTAATCTGCGTATTAACATGCGGGTGGAGATCCGCCGCATCCAGCAGGAGCTTGGTATTACTACGGTCTATGTATCGCATGATCAGGAAGAGTGCTTCTCCATCTCCGATCAAGTTGCGATTATGAATAAAGGCATCATTGAACAGCTTGGCGCCCCAGCGGCGATATTTAAATACCCAAAAACGGAGTTTGTGGCTAGGTTTATTGGCTTTACGAATTTTATTACTTTCGATTCAAGGTTTGATGGAGACGAAGAGATTGCGTTAAAAGTAAAAGACTATATGTTCGCCGTTACGAAGCATGCCAGCAAAGGAGAACAGCTGGGTAAGCAAGGGGCTATTCGTCCGGATGATGTCGTGATTGGAATGCCTGATGAATTCGAGGCAGGAGCGAATCGATTGACAGGTCGCGTTAAGGTCAGCACCTTCCTTGGAAGAAGCTATCAATACGTTGTCGAGACGGAGCTGGGAAATTTCACAGTGAACAAAGAAATGGAGCTTCCATACCTGAATGGTCAAGAGGTCCGGCTTCTTTTTCCTAGCGAGAAATTAGTTCTAGTGGAGTAATGTACTTGGAGGCGAAGGCAGATGCGTGTAGATTTACTGATTGAAAATGTACGAATTTATAATAGTTATTTTAAAACATTCATCCAAGGTAATGCAGCGATCTTGGATGGAAGGTTTCTATACATCGGGGAACGGGCTACCGATAGCTTCGAAGCGGCCGAGCACTTGGACGGACAAGGACGTTATATGATTCCCGGCCTCATTGATATCCATCTGCACATCGAAAGCACGATGGTCACGCCAGAGACGTTCTCTTACGGACTGATTCGCAATGGTGTTACAACCATCGTCCCAGAGCCTCATGAGATCGCCAATGTCTTCGGACTTGACGGGGTGAAGGAATTCATTAAAGCTAGCCAGCATTGTGTGGCGGACATGTTCTACGCCCTCCCGAGTTCGGTTCCTGCTACTTCGATGGAAACGACCGGAGGCGCGATTGAAATTGAGGATTTGGACGAACTGCTTCGTACGGAACGTATCATTTGTTTAGGCGAAATCATGAACTACGTAGATGTCATTACGGATCCTGACTGCAAAACGAATCACATCTTAAATCATATCCGCAGCAATTATCCTCATCTCATTATAGAAGGACATGTCCCGAAACTATTAGATCTAGATTTGCATCGAATGATCTATAGCGGGGTAGATTCCGATCATACACATCAATCGATCGAGGGCATGGAAGCTCGGATCGCTGCGGGTATGTTTATTGAAATTCAAGAAAAATCGATGACGCCTGAAGTGATGGCGTATTTGATGGAGCATGAGGTATCCGAGCATTATTGCTTTGTTACCGATGATGTGATGGCCGACTCCTTCGAGCGCCGGGGCCACTTGAATCACCTTGTTCGTAAAGCGATTGGGATGGGAATGAAGCCTGAGCAGGCGATTTATGCCAGTACGTTTTCTCCAGCCAAAAGAATGCGGATGTATGATCGCGGCGTTATTGCGCCCGGTAAAATTGGCGATTTTCAACTGATATCCAATCTGGAACAGCTGACAATCGACCAAGTGTACAAGCATGGCCGCAAAGTCTATGATGTTCGCGAGTCATACAAGCCAACTGTCCATGCGCCTGCCTTTCCAGCGCACTATTATCAAAGCGTTCATATGTCGCCGTTAACAGAAGCGGACTTCTCAGTGAACACAGAAGTAGCGGATGGCCGGTATGCTTGCCGAGCAATGATGGTAAAGGATGGTTCCACGTTTACAGAGGAGCATCAGGTTGATGTAGAAGTTCATCATGGGAAGCTTAACTGGCAGGAAAGCGGTTGTGGACTCATTGCTACGTTTGAACGCTACGGGAAAAATGGGAATCGCGCTTATGGTTTAATCGGCGGTGATACGATCAAGCGAGGAGCCATAGCAACGACTTATTCCCACGATAACCATAACATGCTTGTTGTCGGGCACAATCCCGTCGATATGATGATCGCGGCTAATGAGGTCATCAAGAATCAAGGGGGCTTCAGCGTTGTTGAGAACGGTAAGGTGATCGCTAGTCTTGAGCTGCCTGTCGGAGGTATTTTAACAGAAGTCCCTTTGGAGCAAGTTGCCAAGGAAGTTGAGCAGCTGCGCAAGGCCATGGAATTGTTAGGCTACTGCCATTATAATCCGATCATGTCGATCAGCACGCATTCTTTACCTGTCAGTCCTGCACTGAAAATAACGGATTTTGGTTTAATAGATGTGAATGAAGGAAAAGTTGTGCCTCTAATCATACACAGTTAATTGGAAAAGCTAAGTCATCGATGGTTACCATTGTGGCTTGGCTTTTTTTTTGTTTATTGATAAGCATCGATTGCATAGGATCTGAGGCCCAGCCATTAAGTCTATCTGGAGTTTAATATGTCGAACCATGACCTAAATGAAGCCATGATAGAAAGTTTAAATGATCTAAATGACATGTAGAATATGTTAATAATATATTGTATAATTCGAATGACAAGTCATTCCAGTCATACATTCAAATTATGAGGAGGTTTATAATGAGAAAGACCAGTTTATTCGTCTTGTTTGTATGCTTTTCTATTGTCATCTCACTCTTAGGAACATCTGTGTCTCCATCCGCTGCAGCTAATGAATCAGAGTCAGATCATGAAACAACTCTTTCTCAAAGCGGTTCGCCGCAATTGGACGCTAACTACGTAAAGGCTGCTGTTAAAGCCAAAAAGCTTTACGTGATCCGTTTGGGCGATATGTCAGAAACGGAAAGTGTCATGATCGCTTCGCTGCAAGGGCTGCTCGCTAATAAGTCCTCTAATCAAATTTACATACTGCCCGATTCCGGGAATTACAAGATATGGCTGGACGATTTAGTCCAAAAATACGGGGTGAAAACGGAATTCATCCGTGATCCTTGGAAGCTCGTGAAGGAATTCAAGAAGCAGTTCGACGGCTATTTACTATGGGAAAAGGGGAACAGCTCCATCAATGCTGCTACGTCGTTAGCCCATTTGAAGCAAGCCATCTTAATTGAAAAAGGCGATGTCAAACAAGCCAAAAGCTATAAGCAATCGATGGATCTCTCAACGAAGGATGAAGCATGGGTCAAGCAAAACTACTGGAACCAGCTCAACCATCGCACCTTGATCGAGCAAAAAGGGGAGACGAACGAAGAATTGGCGTCCGGTATGGGCGGCAAACTACGAGATTACGCTGTAATGGCTAACGCTTTCACCTTTTATGATGGGAACAGCGCGTTCCGACAATCCGTCGTTGCTGACGCCGAGCCAGATGCTGTCATTTTAGGATGGGGAGATGCGTCAAGTGGTGAAGACGCTTTCATACGTCCGAGTTCATTAGCGGGTGTATATACACTGCCAGCTGATCATGCCTATAATTTGTCAGTGTTAAGCAGCTTTAATATCAAAGAGCTCAAACAGAAGGATCCGACGCAGCCTGCAGTTCAGGATCAGGTGCATTATGTGTCATTCGTCATGTCAGATGGTGATAATATTCAATGGATGCTAAATGATTTGGCCGAGAAGGGCAAGCCTTGGTTTGGCAACCCAAACCGTGGGAATTTCGATATGGGTTGGGCTGTTTCTCCCAGCATGATGGATTTGGCACCGACTGTTCTGGAACGTTTTTATACGGATGGTACAAAGAATGATAATTTTGTCGTTGGTCCATCAGGCGGCGGATATATGTATCCGTCCATGTACCCGGAGCAGGAATTGGATACACATCTCAATAGGTTAAACACTTATATGGGCAAAGCTGACTTATCGCTTGTTGAAGTTATTGATTTTAATGCTTTCAACAAAAAAGCGATGTGGGATAAGTATACGGCTCAGCCGAATATCGATGGCGTTATTTATTTGGAATACAGTAACCATAAAGCGTTAAACGGGGCCTTGAAATGGTCTAACAATAAGCCTATTGTCACTCCGCGTGAAATGCTATGGCATGGCATCGCTGGAAGCGATGTTAATTCGGTTGCCCAGCATATCAATGCGGCGCCAAGAAATCCGAAGAGTGCCGCAGGCTACTCGCTCGTTCTCGTTCATGCCTGGTCATCCTCGATGGACGAAGTAAAGGCTGTTATCGATCAACTTCACGGCGATGTTCAAGTCGTAACGCCTGAAAAAATGGTGAAGCTAATCCAAAATAACGTACCGAAAGAGGATACGGAAGTAGCCAACAAGATGTATGAGGCTGAAACGGATTTTGGCCATAACACAGGGAAGTTGGATGGTGATGGCTGGTCAGCTAATCCGCAGGAGCATGCTGCCGGACATATGCTCTTCGGACCAGGTGCCTCGGACATTCCTGCAGGCCGCAACCAAATCAAATTCAAAACCATGATTGACCGTGTGACTGGCGATAATGATCGTGTGCTGAATCTGGATATCTATGACGATACAGCTGGAGTCGTGGTGGCTGAGAAAGCCGTGCATCGCTCCGAGTTCCAAAGCGCCGACACGTACCATAATTCGACACTTGAAGCCGACTTTGTGGCAGGTCATTCTTATCAATTCAGAGCTTGGTATGATGGCAACGCCAAGGTTAAAATCGATCGAGTCACCGTCGTGATGAACCGTAATTTAGCACAGCGACTCTATGAAGCCGAGAACGACTTCGGGCATAACACAGGGGTGCTTGACGGAGATGGCTGGTTGGCAAATATCGAGCAGCACGGACCCGGCCATATGTTATATGGACCTTATGTAGCCGATTTACCATCAGGTGTGCATGATGTCACTTTCCGCATGAAGGCTTCGGGTGCGACTGGATCTGACGATACCATTGCTATCATTGATATTAATAATGCGAGTGCTGATCAAATTATTGCTTCAAAAGAGCTGAAGTTACGGGATTTTGCCGTACAAGATCAGTACATGGATATAAGTTTAGAGGACGTCGACTTTTCGCTTGGCAGCACTTATGAATTCCGAGTGCATTTCGAAGATAAGGCGAACGTCAAAGTTGACCACGTGAGACTGGATATGCCAGAAATAACGAAGCCGAATACACAATCACTTTATTTTAAATTCGGAGGATCGAACGTAACCTCGTTGATGTTCGGAACCGATGCAGGGCAAAAGCAGCTTCAGCTGTGGGGGAAAGCGAGCGAACAAGGAAAGCCTGACGTTAATTTGACGGTAGATGGGACCTGGGCCGTCGCGCAAGGTGAAACTACGGTCACTATCGGTGCCGGAGGTGCTCTGCAGGTGCTTCAAGGCGGAGATGCCATCGTGAAGGCGTCGTACAATGGTCTTGAAGTGCAGATTCCGATTCATGTATCGGCGAACTATACGAGCCGTATTTTCGAAGCGGAGCGTGACTTCGGCCATAATACGGGAGCTGCAGCCGCAGATGGTTGGTATGCGAATCCGCAGGACCATACAGCAGGTCATATGCTGCATGGTCCCGGGGTAGCGGATCTCCCTTCCGGAAGCCTTAAGGTCGACTTCCGCATAAAGATCGACAATCCGGCAGGCGGTTCTGAGCGGGTGCTGAATCTCGACATCTATGACGGAACAGGCAACAAAGTAACCGGCGAAAAAGCCGTGCTGCGCAGTGATTTCAATGCCGCCGATACGTATCAGTCCATTATTATGGAGGCTGATTTTGTACTGGGGCATGCCTATCAGTTCCGTGTGTGGTATGACGATAATGCGACTGTACAGATCGATAATGTGTCAGTGCGTATTCCACAATAAACTATTTGTTAATTATTACCATAAAGGAAATGTCTGTCCCCTTAGGGAAATGAAGAGATTACGCTTACTTAAACTAAGGGGGACAGACATGCATGAAGTTGCACAAAAAATTAATGATCGTATATTTGGTGACCATTCTACTACCGATCGTAGGGTTAACGAATTACTTCCTTAATCAAATGTCAGACCTCATTATCCGGTACGTATCTGATTCTTATCAAAAGATATTAGTCCAATCCAACAACGGCATTTACTACAATATCCGATTCTATGAAAGCATTCTTGACAATTTAACAGTGTCGGAATCGGTTCAAAACGTACTTTCGGAACCCGAAGTATACCGGGAAAAAGGCGTTATTATCATGAACCGGGAAATCTCTCGTGTGGTCCGATTTATCCAAGCTTATCAGGCGACCGATGTCGAGAGCATCGAATTTTTCTCCACATCACCTGATGTCATGTCCGATGGCGTATACCTTTTTCCAGAGGATAGACTTCGAAGGGTTCTCGGCTTGAATGAGATACCGGACTCGAAGTTTTGGATACTTGAGCAGTATGACGGTAAATATTATTATGCGTTGGTGCGGCCGATTTACAGCATCGGGCAGTTTAAGAAAATTGGTTATATAAAGTTAACGATCCAGATCCCTTCCGTGACGTATGTGCAGGAAACGTTGGGCAACAAAGCTGACGCAAGCGGAAGCCTAATCATCGCAGACAGTAAGGGAACCATCATGTTTAACCCTGACACCGATCAACTTGGCAAACCGCTTCCACAGGAAATCGTTGAACAGACGAGTGAAGATCGAAGCTCCGAATCCGAACTGAACCTTCATATTCAGGGAACCGATTATGTTATGTGGTACCGCAAGCTCCAGAATGTTGACTGGACGATGTACCTACTTGTGCCCAAAGCGTCGATTCAATCCAAAGTGAATGAAATTCGGCAAACCATTTTGACAGTCAGTATCATTTGTATGATTATTTTCTCTTTTCTGACCTTGCTTATAACCCGTCAACTGACCCGCGGGATCCGACGTCTCCACGCCAAAGTATCTCGAGTTGGCAGGGGGGTGCTCTCTACGAGTCGCAGAGTCCATGTTAAAGGCGATGAGATTGATGAACTAGATCGTAATTTTGATAACATGCTTGATAATTTACGAGACCTCATTCACCAAAACTATGTGGAAAAACTGGAAAGAAGGGAAATGGAGCTCAATTTTTTACAAGCTCAAATTAATCCTCATTTCCTATACAATACATTGGATGCAATCAAGAACGAGATTGACATGGATGAGAAGCAGACAGCCATTGGCATGGTCGTAGCCCTAGCGGACCTCTTTCGAATATCGGTATCCAAGGGAAGTAACACCATCCGTTTCGAACAAGAAATTGATCACGCCAAATGTTATTTGAAAATTCTAGAAATCCGTTTCGGTGCGCGACATACGGTCGAATGGCAGATAGATCCGCAGATACCAAGTCTCTACACCTTGAAAATTATCCTTCAGCCTCTCCTGGAAAATGCGATCCAGCATGGGTTGAAGGGAATGGCGGCAGGCTCTGTAACCGTGATAGGCGAGCTCACAGAGCAGGCTGTCATCGTGACCGTTCGTGACAATGGCGTGGGGATGACGAAGTCGCAAGCAGAAACTTTACTAAGTGATCATTCGCCCAGCAAGGGCATCGGGTTGTACAACGTGAACAGTCGAATTCGGATGTATTTCGGCAGTGAGTATGGCTTGTCAATTAAGTCCGAGCCCGGGAAAGGAACGGAAGTTGTATTAACGCTGCCAGTGCTTGAGGGGGTTGAACATGTATAAGCTGCTTATTGTGGAAGACGAATTATCAACTCGCAAATGGTTCACTAAGGTTATTAATTGGGAGCAAAATGGTTTTGAAGTCATTGCGATTGCGGAGGATGGGCAGCAAGCGTGGGAAATCCTAAAGGAACGTCCTGAAGTGGACGTGGTGATGACCGATATCCGGATGCCCTATATGGATGGTTTGGAACTAACGGAGCGTATCCGATCGCTGCCGGGTGAACCTGTGGAAATTGTCATTCTTAGCGGTTTCGGGGAATTCGATTATGCACAGCAGGCCATTAAGCTTGACGTGCGCGATTATTTGCTGAAGCCTGTGACCAAAGAGCAATTAACAGAAGTATTCGAAACAATCGCGCGAAGACTGGATGAGCGTCATTTGCAGTCGACGAAAATACAATATGCCAATCAAATGCAGAAGGAGAAGGCATTGTTGGAAAAAGCGCAAATCTATGAGCGCTGGCTGACGCGTAAAGACATCCTGATCTCTCCAGAGCGGTGGTTCAATCAATTTGACGCTCAATTAGACATCGTGAATGGCTCATTTCTTATGCTTGTCGCGGAATTCGATGATTACACTAAGTTCACCGATAATTATAACGATGAAGACCAGAAACTATGCCGCTTCATCGTTCATAATATTTTGGATGAAATCTCTCACAATTACGGAGCGGTAGATTCTGTGCTGTTGCCGCCGAACCGTTATGTTTTCCTCCTTGAAGCCGGATCAGAAAGAGCGGTCGATAACAAAGCACTTCTTGCGGGCCATGCTTTCCAAGAGAGCTTAAACAAATATTTGCGGTTATTTAACGTTCAGCTTTCAGTAGGATGCAGTCAAAGATTCCAGGGTATTTCCAATGTTCCCGAGGCATATGATCAAGCTTTCAAGGCGCTTAGGCATAAATTTTTCGCGGGTAAAGGGTCTGTCAATCTTTTTCATCCATCACCGCAAGGACAAAACGAAGGCTTCTACCCGACTGAGCTTGAAAAGAGACTCATCATTGCCTTTAAGCAAGGCGACGAACAAGGGGGATATGGACTCTTTAACGAATTTCTGCGGAATTTGTGCAGCAGCGGGGAATCGGAGGATTCCATACGTTTCATCGTGGGCGAGATGCTCGTTAATCTGTTTCGTCAGCTCAGGGAAGTGAAATCTCTTCCTGTGACGAGCGAAGTCATGGAAATGTTTATAGAGGAAATCCGTTGTCAGGAAACGTATGTTGAGCTTACCGAGAAGGCAAAAGAGTTGATTCAGTTTATGCTGCAATCGATCGCCATCGAAGCCCTTTCTCTGTCACCCGTTTCCAAAGGCATTGAATACATGAAGATCAAGCTGTCTCGGAATATTTCTCTTCAGGAGGTTGCTGAATATGTGGGCATCAGCGCTTCATATTTCAGTACCTTATTTAAGCAAGAGAAGGGTTATAACTTCGTGGACTTTCTCGTTCGCCTTCGAATGGAGAAGAGCTTGGAACTGCTTGAACGAACGGCCTTAACCGTAGCTCAAGTTGGGGATGAGGTTGGTTATCAGAGTTACCGCTATTTTACAAAGGTATTCAAAGATTACTACGCGATGACGCCTACCCAATTCAGGGAAAAGCTCAAGATGACGTGACAATCAGAAAAATATGACAATTCCAAAGAAAGTGATACCTGATCATAAATATTTGGACTTACGGGTGGGTATTTACGCATGATATGATAAATATATCAAATGGAACCTATGAGTAAGTCCTATAAGGAGGTAAAACGCTTACAATGGAATCACTGACAAATTCTATGACTCAAGTTCAGCCCCGAAAACCGATGTCATTCAAGCGTTTGCTATGGAAACGCATCTGGCAGCATAAAGTATTTTACTTATTCATGCTGCCAGGCATCATTTGGTTCTTCATCTTTTCTTACGTTCCCCTATACGGAATTCAAGTGGCGTTTCGTAATTTTACATTCACCGGCGGCTTCTCAGGAAGTCCTTGGGCTGGCTTGAAATACTTTCGCCAATTCTTCGATTATTATCAATCAACAGAACTCATACGCAACACCATTGTGATCAGTTTATCAAAGCTTCTCATCGGTTTCCCAATGCCAATTATTCTCGCGATTCTTTTGAATGAAGTTCGCAGAGTGAAATTCAAAAAGGTTGTCCAGACCCTTTCCTACTTACCTTACTTCGTATCTTGGGTCGTAGTCGTGACGCTGATGCAGCGCCTCCTAACTCCGTATGGAGGACCGTTGAATGATCTGCTTGCCTCGCTTGGCTTGGAGCGCATTCAATTCCTGTACAATACGACATGGTTTTATCCCATGATATTGGGGTCTGATGTTTGGAAAAATATTGGATGGAACTCAATCATCTATATGGCGGCAATAGCTGGGATTGATCAGCAATTGTACGAAGCGGCGAAGATTGACGGCGCGAATCGTTTTCGGCAAATGTGGCATGTCACGCTCCCCGGCATTCGTAACATTGCTGTGATCCTCTTTATTCTTTCCGTCGGTGGCTTGATGAGCGCCGGGTACGAGCAATTGCTTCTCTTGAATGGGCCTGCAACAGCTCGAATTGGCAGCGTCCTCGACGTGCATGTTATCACTTCCGGTATTAGTGGAGGTCGACTAAGTTATGCGGCTGCTGTTGGTTTGTTCCAAAGCATTATAGGTCTGGTGATGATTCTTGTTGTCAACCGAATCGCTAAGAAATACAGCGATGTTTCCCTTTTTTAAAGCAAACGCTTACGAAGAAAGTTTGCTCACGAAGACGCTAAGGAAGTGATGAGATGAAGCGCAATTTTTCCTTGTTCAGCACACTAAATTATATCATCTTGGCGCTGATCGGTTTCTCGATGATCTACCCGTTCATTTACATTCTCGTATACTCACTTAACGATGGGAATGACTCCATGCAGGGAGCGCTATATTTCTGGCCCCGGCAGTTTACATTTGATAACTATGTGCAAGTGTTCGACAATCCTCGTATCTGGCAAGCTTACAAAATCACGCTGATGCGAACCATCCTCGGTACATTTCTACACGTGCTTTTGTGTACGCTTATGGCGTACGCATTGGCTAAGAAGACACTGCCGGGAAGAACGTTTTTCACTTTCTATATCTTTTTGCCTACGATCTTCAGCGCGGGTTTCATTCCTTACTTCATCACGCTGCAAAAGCTTCATTTGATCAACTCTTTCTGGGTGTATATCATTCCGATGTTATTCAACTTCATGCATATCGTCATCATCCGGACGTTCCTGCAGGGGATACCGGAAGAGCTGGACGAGTCGGCACGCATTGACGGATATGGCGATTTCACAATCTTCTTGAAAATTATCCTGCCCTTATCAGGTCCAGTGTTAGCAACAATAAGTTTGTTCATTGGTGTCGCACATTGGAATGATTGGTTTGCTGGGGCTTACTACGTATCTAACAAAAACCTGGTTCCTGTTCAAACGCTGCTGCAGCAAATGCTGACTGAAGCGGAAGCGCTCTCGAATTCGATGCAGCGGGCAGCTCAGCAAGGAGGCCAAACAATTAGCGTGAATCCAGCCGGTGCAACGCCCGAATCGTTACGGATGGCGCTCCTAGTTATCACCGTCTTCCCGATTTTGTGCATCTACCCATTCCTGCAAAAGTATTTTGTCAAAGGCGTCTTGCTAGGCTCCGTTAAGGGTTAGCTGTCCTCGATTTTGGGGGGCTTATCATATAAAAATGAAGGAGGGTTCTCATGAAAAAGAAATGGTCTAGAGGTGCTTCCGTTTTATTAGCATTAACACTTGCAGGTGGTTTAGTAGGTTGTACTCAGAAGGATGAGACGTCTCCAAGCCCAAGTGCAAATTCAAACACAAGTCCAAGCGCAACTGCCAAAACGGACACCAAGAAAGAGGTCACGCTTAAAGTTTTGCACAACTGGAATGGTTCCAGCGGTTCTGAGAGCGATATGAATGCCGTCGCCAAAGTGATCAAGGAGAAAACCGGGGTAACGGTTCAAATGGAATACACCAAAGGAAGTGAAGTGGAGAAAGTTAACACGATCTTCGCGACGCAGGACTTGCCAGATATATATACCGGACCGGCGTGGGGCGGGGAGCTGGATGGTATCATCAAAGCTGCCAAAGAGGGTCAACTCGTTGATCTCTCAAGCAAGCTGGCTAATTATCCCAACCTAGCCAAAGAAATCGCTAAGGAAAACGTACCGCCTGCGCTCTACGAGAAAGGAATCGACGCCTATGGTGGCAAAAAGTATTTGCTATATCAAAATCATCCTGCAACGGATAAGGATGCCATGGACTGGTTATACGGTTTCTATGTACGTAAGGACATTGCTGAAAAAGTAGGGGTAGATCCGCAGTCCGTAAAAACAAAGGACGACTTTTACAATTTCTTGAAGAAGATCAAAGATGCGGGCCTCAAAGAAAGCGGTCAACCCGTCATTCCACTCGGCGGCTTTCACAACGGTTGGGCTGTTAATATCGGCGATCAGATGTTTATGGGTTCTGGCTTCCTCGATAAAGGAGATGGCTCCCTAGAGAATAATTTCTTTACTAAAGCATACGAAGACTACACGTTATACTATCGGAAGCTGATTTCCCAAGGGTTGCTGGATTCCGAAGCGTTTACGCAGACGGATCCAATCGCGAATGAGAAAGTAAAGCAAGGGCGCGTAGCCGTTCTCGCAGCTCACTATCCAGCTATTCTTGATGCCTCCAAGGACTACGTCCAGTCTCACCCTGGCAGCGATTATGTGCCTGTAGGTCCACTGGAAAGAGCAGGCGCTGAAGCCAACCGTCCGGCCGATCTAGGCGTGCAAGGCAACAATGTGACTGTTATTACGAAGCAAGCTAAGGATGTGGATGCAGCCCTGCGCCTGCTGGATTTCCTAGCTTCTGATGAAGGCTTCATGCTTACTCGCTACGGCGTT
This sequence comes from Paenibacillus sp. JT22N1, assembly GCF_059692155.1. NCBI lineage: Bacteria > Bacillati > Bacillota > Bacilli > Caryophanales > Paenibacillaceae > Paenibacillus > Paenibacillus sp. JT22N1. Next base: position 329,271 of record NZ_JCAUAW010000002.1, on the reverse strand, counting down.
CAAGGCGTTCATTGGGATATGCAGAACGGTAAACCGACAGCGAAAAAAGAATGGTTTGATAAGTTTGTGAATGACAAAACCGGGAAGTTGAAAAAGAACGAAGGGATCGGCGTCGGCTACGAAAGTTTAACTGGTCTGGACCGTACGAATTCCAAAGGTAACGGGGACATCTGGGCTGATCAGAATCGCATGGCAGCTTTAGAGAAAGCGCGTAAAATTTTACGCCCGAATGGCATTAAAGTCATCACAGCTTACAATCCTTGGGACGTTATTACGAAAGCCCCTCAATGGGAATCGCTTAAGCCATCCATGGATAAAACCAGTGACGTTTGGAAGGAAGCGATATTTGCCAAATCCGATGAGGCGGCACTCAAAATCATCAATGATTTACGCGGGCAGTTGGTAAAAACAGGCTATCGCGAAGCGATTAAATTCACGAATGATAATCTAAAAGGCAAAGAAGTGGTAAAACTTCAAATGCCAAACTAAAACTTAACAAGAGGCCGCTCTGGTGGCGAACGACGGGAGAGGCAATATGACTCTCCCGTTCTTGTTCTGCCGAGTGGGAACTCCTAGAGGAGGGATTACCTTTGTCGAGACCGGTATCGGATAGGAAGGAATGGACGGGTTTCCAAGAATCGCGTCCGTATGGGGCTAAGTACGATTTGCGCAGCGATTTTGTCATGGTGTATGGCATCTCGGATGACTTGGAGGAACGAATCGCCGGGTGGAAAGAAAAGGGCTACATCATCCACCTGATGACAGGAGTGTCATGGGGAGAATACCAAGACTATTTGTACGGAGAGTATGATGGCCGTGAACATTGGGACGAAGCTCAGACCAATCGCGCCGGCGACCACCTGCTGCACGGCAAAGACGTGCCTTATATGGTCCCAACGATTTCCTTCAGCGAGTACCTTGCTGCCGGAATTAAGCGGGCAATTGATAGTGGGGCCGAAGCCATTCATCTGGAGGAGCCGGAGTTTTGGGTAGCTGGCGGATATTCGGAAGCCTTCAAGCGGGAATGGCGCATCTTTTATCAGGAGCCGTGGATACCGCCTCATGAGTCGCCGGACGCGCAGTACCGGGCGTCTAAGTTGAAGGCGTATCTGTACTATCGTACACTAGATCGCTTATGTGCGCAGATGAAGGAATATGCGGAAGTTAATTATGGGCGTGCGATCCGTTTTTATGTGCCGACGCATAGTCTGATCAATTACACGCAGTGGCGGATAGTGAGTCCGGAAGCGCTACTCGTCAACATGCCAGCTTGCGACGGGTTTATTGCTCAAGTATGGACGGGGACATCTCGCACGCGCAATGTGTACAAAGGCATCCGTGAGGAGCGAACGTTCGAAACGGCATTCCTTGAATACGGCGTCATGCAAGAGCTCGTTCGCGGCACGGGCCGTGATATGTGGTTTCTGCATGATCCAATTGAGGACAATCCGAATTACACGTGGTCGGACTATAAGGTCAATTATGAAGATACAGTCGTGGCTTCTCTGCTTCATCCTTACGTAAACAATTACGAGATATGCCCTTGGCCGCGAAGAGTGTTCGAAGTTGCCTATCCGAAGGAAGACGGCAAGGGGAAAGAAATGATCCCGCCCGATTACGCGACCGAGCTGTTGACCGTTATGCACGTACTTCGTGACATGCACCGCCACGAGGAAATCACGTCCGATGAACAAACGGATGGAATCGGTCTCCTCCTTGCCAACTCAGCGATGTTCCAACGGGGAGACATTGAGTCGCAGTCAAATGAGGCTGACTTTCGTTACGATGGCACCATCAGTTCGCTAATTCTTCCTTCCGAGCATCACGAAGAGATGCTGAATTGGTCGGCATTCTATGGGCTGGCGCTGCCGCTTGTTAAGCATGGTATACCGCTTCGCCCGGTTCAGCTGGACAATTTGCTTCATTTCCCGGGGTATTTGGACGATTACCGGGTGCTCCTGCTCAGTTATGAATTCATGAAGCCGGAGCACGCCGGTCTTCATCAAGTTCTGTCGCAGTGGATACGAGAAGGAGGCTGCTTAATCTATGTAGGAGACGGCAGTGACCCGTACCACGGTGTCAAGGAATGGTGGAACCAAGGCGCTAGAGCCTACGAACGGCCAGATGATCACCTCTTCGAGGCCATTGGGATGGGGCGCCGCCCTGAGGATGGCGAGTACCGGGTAGGTCAAGGCGGTGTTATCGTCCACCGCGTACATCCAGCCCGACTGGCTGAAACCGAAGACGGCGCTAATTGGGTCCGCGAAAGTGTAAAGCGTGCACTAGCCATGCGCGGAGATGAGGAGCCTTTGCGTGAAAACCATTATCTTCAAATCCGTCGAGGTCCCTATGTCGCGACACGCGTCATGACGGAGTCGCTTACGGATCAAGCTGTCACCGTTCATGGCAGCTACATCGACCTTTTCGATGCTAGACTTGCTATTGTAAGCAATCCGGTTGTCGAACCAGGCAAGGGTAGTTTACTATATGACCTTGAGGCAGCTCCTGAACAGACTTCAACTGTCATCGTCAGTTCGTCGCGAATCCGTGACGAGGAACCCGTCGCAAATGGGAAGTTCCAGTTCGTCTCCGAGGCGCCTGCTGGAGTAACCGTTAGTACAAGACTTCAACTGACAGAGGAACCCCGTCTTGTCATCGCGGATGGTCATGAAGTTGTTGAACGAAGCTGGGAACCCGGAACTCGAACGCTTCTAATCCGCTATCCGGGTGTGCCAGAGGGGACACTCGTTACGGTCATTTTCGAAAAGGGATAATTTGTATGAGGATGGAAAACCTACTCTCAGGAAGGAAGGAGAGAGCAGGATGGACAACGAGAACATGAATCTTGTGAATACGCAGGATGTAGATGAAGCAGCCAACATGCAGGAGGAAATCTGCAATCCGGATTTTGATTTGATGCGCAACTATGCTAATCAGCTCAATGGTGAGATGGACGTTGATGAGAAAGACAATTGAAACCTATTGGCATGGTGTTTCGGCAGCAACGCATTAAAGAGAAGGCATTTCGCTATAAAGCGAGGTGCCTTTTTCGTATATGGTTGCTAGGTTAAGTTACTTAGTAGGTGAGTATCCTACGTGGGTATGTTGTAAAAAATGCAACAATTTCTGGCTAGATCCCGCCTTTTTCCCTTCGATGTTGCATAATGTACAACAATTTGGTCCTATTCAGGCCATTTCGTAACAAATGGGCTCAAAATGTTGTACAAAACGCAACTTTAGGGTATGAAACAGCCTTTACGCGTGTGTATTGTTGTAGAATTTACAACATTGCAACCCATATAGCCCATCTGACTCCACGTAGCTGCTGAACGACTTTAATGGACGAAGTAATCCGGTATTCCCGATTCATAATAACTGTTCAAAGCAAAGGGCATGACTTCCTCTAATATTTATTCTTTTGAAAACATAATTATGGACATGGCTCCTTTATGAAACCGGTCTTATGATGAAGTTATGAACACAATAACAACTTACGGGAGGTTTCATCATGGGTATCCGAATTCTGAATGAACAAGATTACTATCGAATCGTATATGGGGGATGGCTTGGGAAAAATATTGGGGGAACACTTGGTGCACCGGTAGAGGGCATTAAGGAGCTGCTAGAATTGACCTTTTATCCGGAGCTGCCGGACGGTCCTTTGGAGAACGATGATTTGGACTTACAATTGGTGTGGCTGCATGCTTTGGAGCAATACGGTCCGGGATTGACTGCGATCGAGCTTGGGCAGGAATGGTTGGAGCATATCTTTTTCCCATTCGATGAGTATGGTTACGCGCTTACGAATCTGAGAAGAGGTCTTCTTGCACCCGTTGCCGGATCATTCAACAATCCGTTCAATGAGTGTATGGGTTCGCCCATTCGTTCCGAAATCTGGGCCATGGCTGCACCTGGATCGCCAAGTACAGCGGCTCATTATGCTTATCAGGACGCCATTGTGGATCACGCCGGCGGGGAAGGGGTGTACGGGGAAATGTTTTTTGCCGCTCTCGAGAGCGCTATTTTCTACGAGAAGGATCGGGATCGCTTGATTGAGATCGGCATGACCTATATTCCTGAAAATTGCCGTACCGCCAAAGCATTGAAAGATCTGCTCCACTGGCATAAGGAAGGGAAGGATTGGCTCGAAGCGCGTTCGCTCATTTTGGAGCATCATGGCAACGATAACTTTACGGATGCCCCGCAAAATATTGCGTTTACCATACTTGGCTGGTTATATGGCGAGGATTTCGAAGATGCAATTTTGAAAGCGGTCAACTGCGGTTATGATACCGATTGTACAGCTGCTACACTGGGCGCTATATTAGGCATGCTGCTTGGTCCAGAAGGTTTGCCGGATAAATGGGTAAATCCAGTTGGTGATCGGATCGTCGTTAGCCCACCTATTAAAGGATTTCCCGCACCTAAGAACTTGGACGAGTTGACTCGACGCACCATCCGCATGGGCAAACAAATTCTTGCAGCTTGGGATACGGACATACTGGTGCATCCTGAGCTTCCGACATCCTTGAACCACCCCGTAGTAACGAACGAAACGGAAGAGAAAATAAGGGAGCTTTGGACGAGGAAGGTAACGGCTAATCACTACTTGCTGCCCCAAGGAACTCGTAACACTCCGGATGCTGAGCTTGAGATCGATTTCGGTCAGGAAGGTCCAGCCATTGGAATGAATCAGAAGAAGACGCTGCAATTCACGCTGACCAACCGTTCGTTAGTACCGATAGTAGGCAAAGTAGCATTAGAATTGCCCGAGGACTGGGAGGGGCCGAATTCACTTGAGGTAAGCCTACAACCTAATGAATCGATCGAATGGAATACAGAAATACGAGCTTCCGCGATCGCTAAGTCCAGTTATGAGCTTGCATTCGTTTGGACGAGATTTCATGACCAATCCGTATGGGCTGCTCAGAAGGTTCCCTTTTCGTTGGTAAACGCTTCAAAGTGGATGATTTGGGGACCGAACGGCAGCGAAGGGAAGGAAGTATATTTCCCAGGCAATCGTTTGGAATGGGAGAAGGAACTCGGTAGTGAGGACGATGGCTTGTACCGTGCTCAAACGAAGCTCTTCAACCCAAGTGAGAGAAAGATTCGTCTCATTGCAGCTGCAAGAGGTCCTATCGTATTGAAACTAAACGGTCAGATCGTCATTGAATGTAAAGAAACGTTGGAATTCATGCCAGCTTATCATCGAGCTCCGCAAGAACAAGTGATTGAAATGACACTAGCTGCAGGAAGCTATGACATTGAAGTTGAGGCATTAAGGAATGGTTCTCCATTAGAGGTGTATATCTTGCCGGTGGCGATTCTTAACACAACACTACCTGGCCCCCATTATTACTTTACAGATATTTTGTTTGGGTGACCTATGAGAATTGATGCGCATCAGCACTATTGGAAAACGGAACGCGGAGACTATGGTTGGCTGACCGCTGAGCAGGGTATTTTATTTGCAGACTATATGCCGGAGCAGCTGCAGGATTCGTTGGAGCGCTATCACTTCGAACGCACGATTGTCGTGCAAGCTGCGCCGACGCTGGAGGAAACGCAATTCTTGCTCTCTTTGTATGATGAGTATGAAAGTATAGCTGGAGTGGTCGGTTGGCTAGATCTAGATTCACCGCTATTTAGCGAGCAATATGCTAAGTTTCGAGGGTATAAAGGGTTTGTTGGCTTTCGTCCAATGCTTCAGGACCTGCCGGATTCATGGATACTTCGACCGCAAGTCATGCAAAATATAAAGCAGCTGGTCAAGGATGATTTTCCGCTTGATTTACAGCTTAGACCACGGCATCATCCTTATATATTGGAGGCGTTTCGAAGCTTTCCGACACTTCGGGCAGTAGTCGATCATGCGGCAAAGCCTTTTATCGCTGGACGCATCTTCGAACCGTGGAAGACGGAGATGGCCGAACTGGCTGCATTTCCTAATGTCATGTGCAAGCTGTCAGGACTAGTAACAGAAGCCGACCAGCTAGCTTGGAACTGGATGGATCTGGTTCCTTATGTGCATCATGTGATCGAAGTGTTTGGCACAGATCGGGTGATGTTTGGCAGCGATTGGCCAGTATGTCTAACTACTTGCAGCTATGATGAGGTTTATTTGGCTTTACTGAACGCACTGCCCTCCAACCTGTCTAGTGAGGATCATTCAGCTATCTTTGGAGGTAATGCAGCACGATTTTATCAATTATTGTAGGCTTGATCCTATAGAGCTCTTGTGGTCGTTTAATGACCGCAAGGGCTTTTTTGCATTTGTTGAACTCGCCATATACCAATATCGCATAAAAAGGCGCTAATTAAAGGCTTATCTCCTATGTGCTAAGTCATTTTTTGAAGAAAACGACAAAGTTTGAAATATACGAATGCCAGCTAACGGGCTAAAGTTGTGGATATCAGGCAGATGCTAGTAGGCAACTGGTAACGAACGAGGGAGTGGGCAAATGAAAACATTTAATAAAAGCTTCAGTATTACATTACTTGCTTTACCGGGGATTGTTTTAATATTTATTTTTAATTATGTGCCCTTATATGGACTGCTTCTTCCATTCAAGAATTACCGATTTGATCTGGGAATCTGGAATAGTCCGTGGGTAGGATTAGACAACTTTCAGTTTCTATTTAATGGTAATGCCATACAGAGAGCATTGCGCAATACGATTCTCTACAATCTGGTCTTCATCTCGCTGGGAACGTTCGTTTCTGTTGTAATGGCTTTAATGCTTAGGGAGATCAGCAGGAAATTTGTGAGAGTCTACCAGACCGTGTTATTTATTCCTTATTTCATCTCATGGGTCGTGACCGGATTTGCCTTCCGCGCGCTCTTCGATATGGACTATGGGGTGGTTAACAAGGGACTTGCGATGTTGGGAGAAACGCCGATCATGTGGTACAACGAGCCGAAGTACTGGCCGTTCATTCTCGTCATTGTGTCCATTTGGAAAGGACTCGGGTACGGTGCGGTTATTTACTACGCGGCTTTAATGGGCGTGGACGCAGAGTACTATGAAGCGGCAAAAATAGATGGTGCCGGAAAGCTGCGGCAGGCGTTATCTATCTCCATTCCGATGATCAAGCCAATCATATTCATATTGGTCATTCTGCAGATTGGAAGAATTTTTTACAGTGATTTCGGCTTATTCTTTAACGTGACACTGAATTCTTCCCAACTTTATCCGACCACGGATGTGATCGACACCTTTGTATATCGGTCACTGATCGATTTGGGAGATATCGGAATGGCTTCAGCGGCAGGCTTCTTCCAATCTACTGTCGGATTTATCTTGGTATTGTTAACCAATTATATGGCAAAAAAATTCAATCCTGAAAATTCATTGTTTTAAGGAGAATGTAACATGAATCAACCACAGACTTCGATCTCTAATTCTACAAGTTCTTCTCGTTCTACATTATCATCCCGTTCAAGATTTTCCCTAGGGCGTTTCAGTATCCACAGTGTTTTTATCTTGGTGTGCATAGCTTGCTTATATCCATTTTTGATCATTGTAGGAACATCATTTCAGAGTGAAAATGACATTCTTACTTACGGATACTCGATCATCCCAAAGCATTTCGATCTAACAGCGTATCGTGTGATTTTACACAATCCCGCAGTTTTACTGCAATCTTACCTAGTGACGTTTTCTACAACAGTGTTTGGGACGTTGGCGGGTTTGTGGATTACAACTAGTTTTGCTTTCGCTATTTCTAGAAAAGATTATCCATATCGAAAACAGCTTTCTTTCTATATCTTTTTCACGATGCTGTTTCAGGGCGGTTTGGTTCCTTCTTACATTCTGATGGTGAGCTGGCTTGGTCTCAAAAATAGTGTACTGGCGCTTATTCTTCCGTTCTTGATCACTGGGTGGCATGTCTTGTTGATGAAGGGATTTCTGCAATCGCTTCCGGATGCTCTATTCGAATCAGCCAAATTGGACGGGGCATCGGAGTTTACCATCTTCACCCGGATTGTTATTCCGCTTTCCAAACCGGCGCTTGCGACACTTGGATTGTTTCTGGTCTTGGAATATTGGAACGACTGGTGGCTCACTCTGCTTTATATCGATGATGAAAGTAAGATGAAGCTGCAATATCTGTTGATTCGCGTTCTGCGAAATCTGGAGTTTCTGAATAGTGCAGAAGCCATGCAGTACGGTCTGGTTAAACCGGGACAGCAGGTGCCGAGTCTGGGTGCGCGAATGGCAATGTGTATGCTGGCTGCCGGGCCGATGTTGGTGGTATTTCCGTTCTTCCAAAAATATTTTGTACAGGGTCTGACGGTAGGCGCAGTCAAAGGGTAACATCAGTACATGGTTATTCATCCATGTCTCTGTTATATATAGATAATAACATTCAGCTTAGGGAGGTTTTATTAGTGAGTCATGAAAAAAGCAAAGTAAGGAAAACGCTGAATGGAATCCTTTCGATGGGTCTGGTCGGCACAGTTGTTCTAAGTGGTTGCAGTTCGAATACGAAAGAGGCGGGTGCAAGCGCGAGTCCATCGCAAGCAACGCCCAAAGCATCGGAAGTGGCTAGTTCTACGAAAGATTTTGTTAATCTGAGCTGGTATATGCGCAAACCGATCGATACGGAGAAAGATCAGGAAGCCATTGAGGCGGAAGCCAACAAAATCATCAAAGGCAGCATTAATGCGAATCTGCACATGAATTTCATCGACAATGCGAGTTGGGAAGACAAGATGAAATTGATGTCAGCTTCAGGCGAAGCGTACGATATTGTATTTACAGCAAACTGGACCAATCCTTTTGACCTTAACGTGCAGAAAGGCGCCTTTTTGCCGCTTGATGATTTGCTGAAGAAATACGGACAGGACATTCTCAAGAAAGTAGAAGAGCGAGCTTGGAAAGCGGTTACAGTTAATGGGAAGATCATGGCTATTCCCAGTCAATCTCCTTTCTCTACACCTTCCAGCTTTGTTTTCAAAAAGGATTTGGCGACCAAGTACAATCTGGATCATAAACAGGTAAAAACCATTCAAGATTTAGCGCCTTACCTGGAAACGATTAAAAAGAATGAACCGAACATAACCCCACTTCTTGTGACCAAAACGGTTCTGGCTCCAGCAATGTACGTTCCTGATTATACGCTAATAACCAAAGGTATATCTTACGATGAAAAGAACAGTAAAGTTATTTGGGAACTGGACATTCCTCAATATATTAACAACTATAGAACGATTCGCGAGTATTATCAGAAAGGCTATATAGCCAAAGACGCCGCGATCAAAACAGATTATGCGGCTGAAGCGAAGTCTGGCAAATACGCGGTCATGCGCGATTCTGGCGGTTATACGGAGGATGGCTCGAAATCTACAGCGCTTTTTGGTTATCCAACCGTGGAATCGTTCGCCTATTCCCCAATCATTGGAACCGGTCATATGTTGGGCGCCGCATCGGCGATAAGCAAAACGTCCAAAAACCCGGAAAGAGCGATGCAACTGCTCAATTTGGTATGGAAAGATAAGAAGCTCTCCAATACGCTCGCTTATGGATTAGACGGAAAGAACTATACGATTAAATCGGGCGCTGGAACAGATAATCCTTCCATCGAAGCGAAGAGCGGTGCGGAGCAAACATGGGCGATCTGGCACAACTGGTTAGGGCCGCTATGGGATCAATGGGATTCTAACTGGAACACGACGGCGTCGCTTGCACAAATGCAGAAAAATAACAAGGAAGCGAAAACTTCCGCAACGTTAGGATTTCTTTTTAATGGAGAAGCAGTTAAGTCGGAAACCGCACAAGTGAATGCCGTATATGCCGAAATGTTTCCTATTCTGAATACAGGCTCGATGCCTGATTATGACAAGTTCCTTGCTGATATGAAGCAGCGCTTGAAGGATGCGGGAATGGAGAAAATTGTAGCGGAGGTGCAGAAGCAGCTAGACGCCTGGAAAGCGCAAAATAAGTAAATCTTCTAAGACACTGACGATGTCCTCTCTTTCTTGTGGAGGCCATCGTCAGAATTTTTCAAGACATAGAATATACTTCGTCGAACAGGATTTCTGCCAACGTCCGCCAATGGAAAGTGTCAAAATGAGTATCGACTACTTGAAATCAATCGGTGTTGCGTAAATGGTTGATTTGATTTTTTAACGCATACTCTTTGGGTGTGGCTCCGAAACGTTTCTTAAATAAGCTAAAGAAATACGTTTCGTTTAATACACCAACTTTTTCAACGACTTCACGTACGCTAATCCCGCTTTCAGCTAGCAGTTCTGCAGCTTTCGTCAATCTTGTCTCATTGATGAAATCGGCGACCGATACAGACATGTCTTCTTTGAACAGATTACCGAGACGTCTTGAAGTTATTTTCATCATCGAAGCGATCGAAGCTAGACATAGAGATGGATCGTAGTAATGCGTCCGAATGTAGTCAATAACCGCTTCTACGACATAATGGTTTAATTTATTCGTTGATTCGGAGGCTTCACCTTGAAACGAGTCTTTGATTGATCCGAGCATCGTTTCGTATATGTCGTTTATGGTCTCTTTCTCCATCAGATGAAGCGAGAGGGAGGAGAGGTCGATTAGTAACGACGGTGTTACTGAGTCTGTGCTGGATTCGAGTGTTATCTTTGTCAGCTCTACGAGCCGAAACGTCGAAACAAGCGCATTGGAATAATTGAGTTCAGTGACCTCTTTGAACAGTAATTTCATTGTTTCTTCGATTACCATCAAGTCGCGTTTGCGCAGGGCTTCCTGTAGATGCACCTCCAGTTGTTTAGAATAACCCGTTTTTCTGCTTCCCTCGTTATGTCGGAAGGTATTGGTATCGATAATCGATTGGTGTCCAAAAATAAATCGGTAAATAGATTGATCCAGTGCTTTATTGTAGACGGTGTGTAGGGATTGGATATTGTCAGTTTTAGCACTTATGGAAGCTGTAAAAGTAATTTTATAAAAACGATTCACAAATTGTTGGGCTTCTTTTAAAAGTGAGATCATGTCAGGTTCGAATTGTTCTTCTGGAGGTACGCTGACGATGATAACGACATGATCATCCTTTAAATCCAGTCCTTCGTTGATATAGGATTTGGAAACCAATTCGGAAACGATGTTAATCATGGCGAAGCGAATGGTTTCTTTATCTTTGGTGGAGAAGCTTTGCTGAAAATGTTTGTAGTTGTCGATTTTTAATAACAAGACAGCGTAGGAATGGTTTAACGGTAAAGCGATTTTCATTTCACGAAACATACTTGCCATTTCAACATTTCCTATATGTAAGCTTTCCGTGAGCAATCGATTTAGCCAGTAATGCTTCATTACGTCTCTGTATTGATATCTTTCTTTATCATAGAGGTTCAATTGCTCCATTGATTGCTTATAGACAAAGTCCAAGTAAGATATTTCGTCGCGGATTTCTTCCTTTTCGAACTGATGTGCGCGTCCAGATGAAATGGTGCTCACCAAATTTCCGATTGGACTATAGATCTTTCGGGAAACGCTTACAGAAATTACAACGGCCATCGCAAGGAAAATCAATGTAATAACCATGATACTGGTCTTAAAACTGTCTATATATCCGTATACCTCCAGGGTAGGTTGAATTTTCAATAAGGTCATACTGATGCTATCGATATACGAGTATGTAACCAAGAACTGCGTCTCCTTGAAGCTGCTTTTAAAGAAACCTTCCGTTTCTACTAGAGAATGGGAAATCTTATATTGCATAAACTCATTTTTCAACCAATTTAATTTATCGCTTTGTTCTATACCTTCATCCACATAATCGCCATGCTGGTCGAGGATAAATATATTATCTCCCTTTTGACTATTGATCATATTGATTTGTTTGATGTTTTCAAGCAGCCATGCGGGTTTGACATTGATTACCACTGCACCGCTCGGTATTTGTTGATTCATTGTTGTTTCATACATGAAATAGGAGAATACAGGCTCACTTTCCGTTTTTCCATTCACCACCTTGTGAATATCGCGGAAAACTGGTTTCAATATGGGTATCAGTCGATCGGAATGAAATAAATCGAATAACATCGGATCATCGAAAAAAACAGGCGAACCTGCATTGTAAAATTGATTGAGCTTTTGATTATAAATGCTTATGGAATGAACATATTGATTAGCGGATGTTACGGAATTGCCAACGTTATTGATACGGGTGATCACATTGACCATATCTTCCTTTTCCGCATACATAATGGCATTTACATCACTGTTTAAATAAAGGGATTGCGTGAGCCTGCTGATGGTCTCATTCATGAGATTCGTATTGTACTTGACTTGATACAGTATTTTTTTGCTATTGTCATATTCCTTGTTAATCATCAAATTTTGCGCATTTAAATAAATGACGACAGAAAGGATACCTACGATCAACAGAACGGATGCGCTGCCCCACAATACCATTTTCAATAATAAGCCTTTGGCTCTCAAAAGTGTTCTTAGTTTCATGGTATTCTGTTTCTCCTTTACACCTAGTACCTTGTAGAAGTGAGAATAACTCAGGATTCTGTAAAAGTAAACACTTATTCAAAAGTCAAAGACATCGACATAATTCATAGCTTTGATTCAATAGAAATCGTAGAATTTTTCAAATAAATGTAGCAAGGTTCATTGTATCAAATGAGATGGTTCATTAAACTTTACGTACGAAGGAAAGTACGTAAAAACGATTTGTTTCTAAGAATTAAGGCATGGATCAGTTTGACGATCTTGAGAGGGAGAAAGGTGAGAGGAATGGACATTAACCAACATCGAAACGGCTTGTCAAAGGTATGGAATAAACTCGAACAGGGGCATTTGACGATAGGTTTTATCGGAGGGTCCATTACGGAGGATGGGAGAGCTGCGCACAATTGGCCCGAGCCCGTCACGCGTTGGTTCGTTGAATCATTCCCGCATGCTCGCATAGCGGTAGAAAATGCAGCTATCGGCGCAACGGGAAGCGACCTTGCTGTGTTCCGGGCAGACCGCGATTTGATTGATCGTGCGTGTGATCTGGTTATTATCGAATTTGCAGTGAATGACAATGGGACTCCTTCCGAGAGGAGAATGCGGGCAAGAGAAGGGTTGATCCGCAAGCTCTTGGCGGAGGGACGAAGCAATCTCGTAATCGTTTACACGTATTGCCAAGACATGTACGATGTGATGTCCCACAGCGAGGTACCTGCTTCGATCCTAGAGTTTGAACAATTGGCAGAACATTACGGAATCAGTTCAGTTTGGATGGGACTGCATGCATGGAACGAAGTAAAGAAAGGGCGGATGACCTGGGACGAATGGTTACCGGACGGCCTCCATCCTACCCACCGAGGCAGCTTGAGCTACGGTCAGAGTGTGATCTCCTTTTTGGAAAGAGAGCGGATAACTGTACCAAGCTCAGAAAGAGTCGGCAAGGAGAAGCCACTTCCGCTCAATCCATGTCACTGGGAGAACACACAACTGCTGCCTTTTGAAGATGTGCAGTTGGAAGGACCATGGACGATTAGACGATCGACTGCTGTTCTGCCAAGGGTGGATAGGGTCTTGAGTACATCGGCTATAGGAGCAAAGCTATCATTTTCATTTATAGGAAGGGGGGTGGCACTGGCTTTCGATTTCGGTAAAAAGTCTGCGGAGTTCAGGTATCGGCTGGATGGAGCAGATGCCATCACTACCTGCCGGCAAAGACCGGATTGGTGCGGAGACGGAGGATGGTTTCAAATCTACTGGATAGCCGATGAGCTAAAGGAGGGAACGCACCATATCGAACTGGAGGTTGTCCATGGAAACCGTTTGGACTGCAAGGGGACGAATTTTCATTTGGGGCTAATTGGGATTTTGAAATGAAGAGAGGAATGTGATTAATGTGATGAAAAGAAAAGGCTTCTTTTTGTTATACATTAAAGCAACTGGAGTGACAGAAAACGATAAATTAATGGATCGTCTTTCGATACGCGCCTGGTGTTAATCCCTTGCGTTCCTGAAACGCTTTAAACAATGTTTTTCCTGAACCGTATCCCACTTCATAGGCGATGTCGGCAATGGTCATTTCGGTTGATACGAGCAAGGAGCAAGCGTGCCGGATGCGAATATCGTGGAGAAGCTGCACGAAATTTTGCCCGGCATACTTTTTGATTTGTTCACTTAAGTACGTTTCGTGAAAATGGAACTTCTCTGCTAGTGCAGATAAGGTAAGATGCTCGCGATAATGAATATGCATATAATAGATAACCGTCCAAACGATGTTCGGTCGTCCGCCTTTTTCTGTTGTTTGGACGGTCTTCGCCGTCTTTAATTCGTTTCGCAAACGGTCTGTATTTACCAATAACTCCGTTAGCTTTGCCTTAAGCAAGGTTTCCCGCCATTTGTCGCTCCTCTCATATTCGTCCAATAGTTCCTGCAGCATGCGGGTAAACTGATCGGCGGTCGGACCGGACAGATTAAGACTTGAAGGTCGGTCATCCTGCATGCTCAGCAGAATATCCATAAAACCTGGTTGATGTTCATTCGACGCCGTAAGTAGTTCCGCACTAAACATGCAGTTATACAGCCGCAAAGGGTAGCCCGGCTCTGCTTGCAACTGGTGAAATTGGTAGGGCAAAATCAATGTCAAGGTTCCTGGCTTCATCGGATGCGAGATGCCATTCACGGTTTCTGTTCCTCTTCCTTCGATGACGAAGGATATTTCGAGAAAGTCGTGTCGATGCAACGGGAAGACAGTGTCAATTTGATGAATGTCAATTGTAAAAGGAAAAGAAGAAAGCAATCGCGGATAGTCAGTCAAGTAAAACGGATAAATGGTCATAAGGAAATCTCCTTGCCGAAAATTAGGGATATCTTTCCGAAAAATGGTTACGATTTTTGGTTGTTTTCATCTTACCATAGATATAAACCTAGAAGAACAAGGAGATGATGTGATGATTAGCATTCCGTTAAACGGCCTTTGGTCCATGAAACAGGCGGAGGATTCTGCATGGATTGAAGCATCAGTGCCAGGAACCGTATATTCTGATTTATTACGCGCCGGTCGCATGGAGGACCCTTATTATCGAGATAACCAGGATCAGGCGCTGGAACTGTCCACATTCGACTATGTATATGTAAGAGATTTCGAAGTGACAGATGATGTGATGCGTTGTGATCAGGTCGTGCTCCGATGCGAGGGATTGGACACGCTGGCGGAGGTCATCGTCAATGGACACAAGGTGGCTCTGACCGATAATATGCACCGCACTTATGAATTCAATGTGCGTGACTTGTTGAAAGAAGGAACGAATACGATTCAGGTTATTCTCTATTCTCCCACGCGATATGTAGAGCAAAAGCACAATGAAACCCCCTTGTGGGGTGTAGCGGATGCCGTCGCCGGCTTCCCGCATTTGCGAAAAGGTCACTCGATGTTCGGCTGGGACTGGGGTGCACAGCTGCCGGATGCAGGGATATGGCGCAATATCTCGATTCAAGCCTACGAAGGTGCACGATTTGAAGATGTACATATCCGGCAAACACATGTACACGAACGAGTTAACTTGCAAGTTAACATAGAGACGCAGACCTGGACGGATGAAAACGTACGGGCAGAATTGACGGTGATGGATCCACAGGGTATGACAGTTATGATCAATCATTCTGACATGGGATCGCGAGAGCAGTCAGCCGTACAATTTGACGTGGACATCGTGAATCCACAGCTTTGGTGGCCTAACGGCTACGGCGGCCAGCCACTTTATACCGTCAAGGTGAGTTTGATGCTGGGCGAACGCGAACTGGATCAGAAACAGTATCGAATTGGGTTGCGAACGTTAGGTGTGAAACGTGAGCAGGATGAATGGGGCGAGGGCTTTGCGATTGAAGTCAACGGCATCGCCATTTTTGCCCAAGGGGCGAATTATATTCCGGAGGATCATATTCTTGCACGTTACTCCGTGCAAAGAACGGAACGGCTTATTCAGGACTGTGTCCTCGCAAATTTCAATTGTATCCGCGTATGGGGCGGAGGCATATATCCGAGTGACGAATTTTATGATCTGTGCGACAAGTATGGTTTGGTGGTATGGCAGGATTTCATGTTTGGCTGCGCCATTTACGAAATGAACGAAGCCTTTGCAGACACGATTCGGCATGAGGTCATTGACAACGTGAAACGAATTCGCCATCACGCGAGTTTGGGGCTGTGGTGCGGTAACAATGAGATGGAATGGGCTTGGAATAGCTGGGATTTTCCCAAAACGCCGCAGCTGCGCACTGATTATATTAAGCTATTTGAAATATTGCTTGCCGATTTGGTTAAACAGCACGACCCGCAGCGTTTCTATTGGCCATCATCGCCATCCTCTGGTGGCCATTTCGATCGGCCGAACGATGAAAATCACGGCGATGTGCATTATTGGGAAGTGTGGCATAACTTAAAGCCGTTCACCGAATACCGCAAATTTCATTTTCGATTTTGCTCCGAGTTCGGTTTTCAATCTTTTCCCAGCATCAAAACAGTGGAAACTTTCACAGAGCCAGAGGATCGGAATATTTTCTCCTATGTGATGGAAAAGCATCAGAAGAACGGAGCGGCGAACGGAAAAATATTGTATTATTTATCGGAGAATTTTCAATATCCGAAAGACTTCGCCTCTATGCTGTATGCTTCGCAAATTTTGCAGGCGGAAGCGATCAAATACGGGGTGGAGCACTGGCGCAGACATCGTGGGCGGTGCATGGGTTCGATCTATTGGCAGCTAAACGATTGCTGGCCGGTGGCTTCATGGTCAAGTCTGGACTATTACGGTCGATGGAAGGCGCTTCATTACTTTGCCAAACGGTTTTACGCTCCCGTGCTGCTTTCTGCTTGCGAAGAAGGAACTCGAGTGGAGCTGCACGTGACGAACGAGACCATGGAGCCTGTCTCAGGACGGATTCAATGGAGATTAAGAGATTACGACGGTCGGGTTCATCTGGAGGACACCGTAGAAGCAGCAGTGGAAGCCTTGCAGTCTGGCTTATTCGCTACGCTCGACTTCAACGAAGAGCTTGCCTTAGAGGAAGCGAAGAGACGGACATATTTGGAATTTAGTTTCTGGATAGACGATCGTGAAGTCAGTTCCGGGACGGTTTTGTTTACGAAAGCTAAGCATTTTACTTTCGCTGCTCCAGGCATTACTTGGGATGTCCAAGAGTCAGAAGGAACATATACCGTTAACTTACAATCGCAGACATTTGCGAAATATGTAGGCTTGGAACTGGCTAAAGCGGATTGTACTTTCGACGACAATTATTTTGATCTGTCCCCAGGCGTCGTTAAACAGGTGCGAGTAGCGGTCGATCGAATGAGTGAAAAGCTGACGTTGCAGCAGTTCAAGGAGCAGCTCCTAGTATTGAGCTTGTATGATTTAAGCTAGTTCTAGCGAATTTATGTCATCTCCTACCACCTCTGAATTAAATACCAATTTACACTTAAAGTTAAATTAATGATGTGAAAATTTAAAGCCTTTGCGAGATTAACTCGCGAGGCTCTTTTTTTACATAAAGGCGAAGCTCCCCCTATTTAGCTACGTAAGATATGGATTTTGCTGAACTGAGTGAGATAGTGGATAGTCTCTAAATTAATCCGTAAGTGACTTATGTATTTTTGTGTTTTATTTTCTGTTTTGTGGGATGAGGAATTAGGAAGGCAAGTTGTACAGCGTGCAACAATTTCCTAGATTTCTTCTTGAAAAGCTAAAGATGTTGTATGTTGTACAACAATTAAGCCATTTATCATACTATACAGCTGCTTTTAGCTGAAAATGTTGTATTTTTTACAGCATTCGCTTGGAAAACTTGGATTAACCAGCCCTAAAGTTGTAAAAAATGCAACATTACACAGATAAGAAAGTGACATGTTTTAGCATATACGTCTTATGCCTAGTTTGCTTTGCAACTCTCAGGGCTATCCGCATATCACCTATTTTTTCTTGACACTTTTTTTAAAATGAGGATATAATAAAAATAGAAAACATGTAATCGGTTACACATTGTTCGTTACATCAAGAGTTCCAGTGCGAATTTTCTTTATAATGATTGATAATAATAGAGATAAATTAAAATATTGGATATGTGTAACCGTTTCCCTACATGCCATAAATTGGTCTGTGAATTAGGTTGCTCGCATCACTAGGAGTGGGTTGGACAAGTGGCAACGATTAGAGATGTCGCGAAATTGGCTGGGGTTTCGGTTGCAACAATTTCCCGTTATATCAACAAAAATGGGTATGTTAACGAAGACACCAAGCTAAGAGTGGAGCAAGCGATTAAGACGCTGCAGTATGAGCCTAACGCGATAGCGAGAGGGCTAGCGGGAAGGAAAACAGGGGCGATCGCCCTTATCTTTCCCGATATTACGAATCCATTCTTTGCTGAACTTGCCAGAGCTGTAGAAGATGTGGCACGGATGTATGGGTACACGGTTATCTTGTGTAACTCGGACAATCAGGCGGACAAGGAGCAAACGTACATTAAGGTGCTGAAGCAGCGTTATGTGGATGGCATTTTATTCGCCTCTTACAACCTTCGCTCTGATGATGTCGAATCGCTTAAAAGTGAAAAGATTCCGCTTGTCATGCTCGACAGAGCACCGCGAGATGCTTCCTGCTCAATCGTGAGCTCGAAGCATTTGGAGGGAGCTCAGATGGCTGTGCAGCATCTGATGGATGTGGGCTGCAAGAAGATCGCTCACATTTATGGTCCGCAAGAGACGGTGACGGGAAGAGAGCGGTTCATGGGCTATGAACAATCCGTGAAGCATCTTCCATGGTACTCACCAAGTCTGGTAGAGCCCGGCTACTTTCGCGTTGATGGCGGGATGGCCGCTGTAGAGAATTTGATGCAGCGTCATCCGGATATCGACGGTATTTTTGCCGGCAACGACACGATGGCGGTCGGAGCGCTGAAAAAGCTTCAGCGTTTGGGGGTGAGAGTGCCGGACCAAGTAGCTTTGGTCGGTTTTGACGGCATCGATTTAACACTCATCGTTGAACCGGAGATTACGACAGTTGCTCAACCTATTTACGACATAGGCATGCTATCAACGAGATTACTGATCAAAAAGATTGAAGGCGACATCCAAGAAGAGCAGACACATCTATTCGATGTGACTCTCATACCAAGAGGTTCTACAGAAAGGAAAAGAAATGATGAATAAACCCCGTATTGTGGTCATCGGGAGCTTGAATATGGACATTGTAGTGGAAACGTCTCGATTTCCGCGTGTTGGGGAAACACTGACTGGCGAGCATGTTCACTTTATACCAGGCGGTAAAGGCGCGAATCAGGCCGTAGCTGCTGCGAGGTTAGGCGGTCAGACGACGATGATCGGCTCCGTGGGAGACGATATGTTCGGACAATCGCTCATTGAATCGCTTCAGCAGGATGCGATTTCCACAGATCATGTCATTCGGATCGCGGGAACCCCGACAGGAATCGCCTCCATCATGCTTGCCGAATCAGACAATCAGATTGTAGTCGTTCCGGGGGCAAACGCAAGCTGTTTGCCAGAACATATTCAAGCAGTGGAGCAAGTCATCGCAGAGCATGATATCGTGCTCGTGCAATTGGAAATTCCGCTTGAAACGGCTTCAGCCGTTTGCCAGTTAGCGAAGAAGTTAGGCAAGACAGTTATTCTGAATCCAGCACCTGCGCGCGAGCTGCCGGAGGCCATGCTGAAATGCGTGGACTATATTACGCCGAACCGCTTAGAGCTAGCGACGCTCACGGGCATCGATGCTTCTGGCGATCAACTGCAGACAGCTATGGAAGCGCTGCTTGAGATGGGACCGAGCTGTGTCATTACGACGCTCGGCGAGGAAGGCTCTGCCTTTCTTCGTAAAGGAGAAACACTTGTTAAAGTTCCGGCTTACCGTGTTCCTGTTGTTGATACGACTGGAGCTGGTGACGCCTACAATGGTGGACTAGCCTATGCGCTGGCCGCGGGCAGTCAGTTGAAAGAGGCAGTAGCTTTCGCCTGTAAGGTGTCTGCGATGTCCGTAACAAAGCTCGGCGCACAAGCTGGCATGCCGACCCAGGAAGATTTAAAAACACTTAACTAACCAATAAGATAATTAGGCCGTACAATAGGTGATCTGCGAAGCAAGCCTGCAAACGAGCCTAATATGGATGTTTGTTTGGAAGTAGACGCTGAGCGCTTCTTGGAACACTTTCTCAGTAAAGTAGTTTAAATGGAAGTGACTCGATTTCGTCATAAGATTTATATATAATGGCATAATAACGAAACGTGGCGGACTGGGCACACAGTCCGCTTTTTTCTTTTCGCAGGGAGGCATCATGAAATACATTTTATTTGTTTTAGCTGGGGCATGCAGCTTCGGTTTATTATCTACTTTTGTAAAGAAAGCTTATGAGTCTGGTTTCAATGTCGGCGATGTCGTCGGCAGCCAAAACCTATTCGGTGTGATTATGTTGTGGATGTTGGTATTCGTGACCGCGAAATCCGCCAAGCAAACCTCGGCATCTAGTACGTTTAAAGTAACAAAACGACAAGTGCTCTCGCTCATGGCCGTTGGTACGACCACAGGCATAGTGGGAATGTTATATTATGCGGCATTGCAGTATATTTCCGCTTCGTTCGCGATCATCTTGTTGTTTCAATTTACATGGATGGGCATTTTGCTGGAGGCAATCGTTGAACGCAAACGCCCTGGCAAGGAGAAAATTCTATCGCTTGTCATTTTGTTTGTTGGGATTATTATGGCAAGTGGCTATTTAGGCGGGGGGCATGAAGCTGTTTCGTGGATAGGTGTTGCCCTTGGCTTGTTGGCTGCAGTAGCTTATGCGCTCTTCATCTGGTTTAGCGGGAAAACAGCCAATCATGTCGCTCCAATCACACGAAGCGCTATCATGCTAACTGGCTCTTTCATTCTCGTCATGCTGGTGTTTCCACCGCATTTTCTTGTGAACGGATCTTTACATGAGGCACTGCTTCCTTGGGCGCTGCTGCTGGCTCTCTTCGGAGTCGTCATTCCGCCATTGTTCTATGCCATTGGCGTACCGCGTGTTGGCGGCGGACTAGCAACAATCTTGAGCGCTGCTGAACTGCCGACGGCCGTCGTTATGTCGTACGTCGTGTTGAATGAGTCCGTCAACTGGCTGCAATGGCTTGGCGTGGGAATCACGATGTTCGGCATTGCCCTTCCTGAGCTTATGAAGCGCAAGAAGAGTCAATCCGTAGTTGTCGGCGCAAATGTAAGTGCGTGATCATCGGTCTTTTCTCAAAAGGTGGACGCGAAATCGTAATGATTTCGTGTTCGCCTTTTTTCATTCCTGATCGGCGAGTTAGGCGTTTGCCCCGCATCAAAAAGGGCTTTCCCGGTTGATTTTATTCCAGCAACCGATTACAATGCTCATGAATCTGTTGATGAGGTGTTCGCAATGCGTAGATGGTTCAAGGATAGTTGGAAGCGCTTATTTCAGCGTAAAACGATTTTTCGCAATATGGTTACCTTGTCTTTATTCATAGCTGTCATTCCGGTAGTAGCCGTTGGATTTGGAAGCTATATGTTTTCTGCTTCCGTCGTGCAAAGAGAAGTAAACCAATCGAATGTCCGCATCTTGAATAACGTGTCATCCAGTATCGATTCGACCTTGGATCGTATACAAAACAATGCCATTCAAATGCTGTTGGGCACTTATTTTAGCTCGAATTTAACAGAGCTGAAAAGCACAAACTATACCGGCTTTTATTCCGGTATTTCACGAGAGTTATCTGCGTTGCAAAATGGCAACAAAGAAGTAAGCGATGTCGCCATTTACGTACCGGACGAAGGTTATTTAATTTCGCCAATCTACGGTGGCCGCAGAATCACAGAAGACAAAGAACGCGAGGCGCTGCTGAAGGAACTTGCTTCCGAAGACCATATCAAATGGGTCACCGGACCCTACCCGTATTTACCCGGTTATAATCTGAACGGCGTAACACTGATATCTAAGGTGCCCTTATTAGCCAAAAACCCGACTGGACTTTTGTTTATACGCATCGATGAGGCACTCTTTCAAAACATTATGAGCCGATTCGTCAGCTATAGTGGCGAGCTCATGTTCATCTTAAACGCAACGGGCAACCTCGTGACTTCAAGCGGCGGGAATAGCGTTCCAGAAGGCTTAGTCGAGCTTATTGCTCAAAAGCGAACTGAGCAGCGGTTTACATTCACTTTTCAAGATACGGATTACATGGTGACGCCAATTACTTCCTCTTATAACAAATGGCAGTATATTAACATGGTGCCGGTCAATGAATTGAACGCCAAATCCAAAGGCATTGCCATGATTACGCTGACGATCATTGCAGTTTGTCTCGTACTGGGCATCTTAATCGCATTATGGGGTACACGGCGTGTCTATCGACCGATCGAGAACCTCGTGGCCCATTTGAAAGGCGGACAAGCACTCGACTCGGAAACGGATGAAGTTGGCTTCGTACGCAAACGATGGGGTGAGCTGAGCAGCACGGCTAATCAACTGCAGCAGCAGCTGAGCGATCAATTACCCCTAGTTCGTGAGATTTTTGCGCTGCAGCTTTTGCAGGGACGGTTTCTTCACTACTCTGGGGATCAGTTAGAGGGTATGTTACGCAGATACGATGTACCTGCAGGGCGGGAAAATAGTGTTTTCGTCATCACTTGCGACCCGCCGCAGGATAGTGGTTCGCGCTTTCAGGAAAATGACCGCGATTTGATCGTCTTTGCCTTGAAAAATATTGTCGGTGAAATGCTGCAATCGCAGGAGATGGAGGGTATCATCATCAATCTGCTGAATGACCAGGTCGCCGTTTGGCTGTTCCGCGACCCTGAGCAGACAGATGAGGGGCAAACAGAGGTTAAATTGTTTGCAGAACGCCTGCGAATGCTGGTGTCCGATTATCTTCGACTTCCAGTGACAATCGGTTTGAGTGGACAGAGCGAAAGTATCACAGATCTGCCCGAACTTTATGAAGAGGCGGTTCTGTCCGTGCGCTCTCGCATCATCGTTGGCGGTAATCAGGTGATCACCCACTCAGGCGGTAGCGGCGCATCCGAACTTCATTACCGCTATCCGCTCGAAATCGAAACCCACTTCGAACATTCCCTGCAGCTAGGCGATCAGGAAGAAGCGGAGCGGATGCTGGCCGAATTCGCCAAGTCGATGAGTGACAACGTCCAAAAGCCTGAACTGATACAAATGTCATATTATCGGCTGCTAACCGCTGCTATTCGTACTGCTTACTTGTTGGGTCTCGATTCGGCCCAATTGTCCGGAGAAGCGGAATCCGATCCTTACGGTCAAATCCGCAAGATCAGCACGATTCGTGAATTGAACGAATGGTTCAAGGTGCAACTGGTCGATCCGATTGTTGCTTATGTACAAGGCAAACAGCACCAGGAGCATGAACAATTAATCCAAAAGGTCGTCCGCTACATTGAGGACAACTACCACTTTGATCTATCGCTTGATCAATGCGCGCAAATCTGCGGTTTGAGTTCCCATTATTTAAGCAAGCTGTTTAAAAAGACGATGGATGTTTCCTTTATCGAATATTTGACGAAGATCAGGATTGAGCGGTCCATCGAGCTGCTGCGAACGACGGATTTATCAGTTTCGGATATTGCCGAAAGAGTCGGCTACCAGACGAAAAACTTTATACGCGTATTCAAAAAGCACATCGGCGTTACGCCGGGTCAATACCGGGGAACCGACAGCGATAGTTAGCATGCACATATTTTGTTCCGCAGGCATGTTCTAAGGCAAGAAAAGTGTATAAATCTTCGGAGGAACCCCTTTACTGCGGGGTTTCTCTTTTTTTGCCTCCGTCGTTGTAGACTACAAGAATTGGTCATTGTCCGGAAAGCTGTGATCAGTGTACGATCTGTTCATGCAAAGCAGCGAGATGCTAATTACATGAATGAGAGGTGAGGAAGTTGTCGCAAAGTCGATTGGAACCGCTCCAGGCAGCGGCACCAGCTGGAGTGGAGAAGGCAATTCGAGTAAAAGGCTCGTGGGTGCAAGAATGGGCCGTCGCGATAAAGCGTGACAAATATCTATATGCAATGGCAGCGCCTGGATTATTATTTTTCCTGTTATTTAAATATTTCCCATTGTGGGGACTTCTGCTAGCCTTTCAAAACTATTCTCCTTATTTAGGCTTTTGGGACAGTGAGTGGGTGGGCCTGAAATACTTCAACGAGTTTTTCACCAATCCCGATTTTATGCAATTGTTCCGAAATACGATGGCGATCAGCCTGTTGAACATCTTTTTCTTCTTCCCGATTCCAATCGTAGTGGCACTGCTGCTGAATGAGGTGCGTAAGCTCGCTTTCAAAAAAATCGTACAAACGGTCATTTACTTGCCGCACTTTCTTTCCTGGGTCATAATTGTTGGGATTTGCTTTCTGATTTTCGGACAAGGCAGCGGAGTCATTAACCAACTGATCGCCGAGTCAGGGGGACAAAAGATCGAGTTCATGACGGAACCGAACTTATTCTGGGCTATGCTGACGGCACAAAGCATCTGGAAAGAAGCCGGTTGGGGGACAATCATTTTCCTTGCCGCACTTGCTGGCATTAACTCGGAACTATATGAAGCTGCGCAAATCGACGGTGCAAGTCGTTGGCAGCAAGCGATGAATGTGACGCTTCCCGGTATTAAAAGCACCATCATTGTCCTTCTCATTCTGCGCTTGGGGCAAGTTATGGACGTGGGTTTTGAACAAATTTACTTGATGATGAGTGGACCGGTCGCGCATCTGGCCGATGTTTTCGATACCTATGCGTACCGCGTCGGTATTCAGCAAGGAAGGTTCGGTTATGCGACGGTTGCCGGACTTTTCAAATCGGTGGTAGGACTAATTCTTGTTGTGATGTCCAACCGCGTAGCCAAAAAATTCGGAGAGGAGGGACTCTACTAACATGAATAGAAGCTTCGGCGTGAAATTCTTTACTGCGATCAACTACGCTGTGCTAACGATATTTGCGCTTGTGACTTTGCTGCCATTTCTGTATGTCATACTTGTATCTTTTACAGACCCGACAGAGTACATGAGCAAGTCAATCGTATTAATTCCACAAACATGGAGTCTCTCTGCTTACGAATTTATTTTTTCCACAAACGCGTTTGTGAAAGCTATGGGAGTTAGCGGATTTTTGGCGATCTTCGGTACTATCTTGAGCTTAATCGTTACGAGTGCACTCGCTTATGTCCTATCGCGTAAAAGGCTGAAAGGAAAGAAATTTTTCTTGGTCGCGATTTTGCTGACCATGCTTTTTAATCCTGGTATGATTCCAAACTATTTACTTGTGGATAGTCTTGGCTTGATGGATACGGTTTGGGCGCTCATACTGCCCGCATTGACTAGCGCGTGGTATGTCTTTCTAATGAAAAACTTTTATCAGGAAATACCGGATGAATTGGAGGAAGCGGCCAAAATCGACGGCTGCTCGGATATCGGCGTCTTTATCCGTATCATGCTGCCTGTGTCCGTTTCAGCGCTTGCGGCATTCGGCTTGTTTTATGCTGTAGCCTACTGGAATACGTACTTCAGTGGAGTTCTCTACATTAACACAGACACGCTCAGACCGCTGCAGGTTCTGCTGCAAATGATGCTGGTTTCTGCTTCGCAAATGGCTGATCCGTCCATTGCTGCAATGCTGGAGAGTGAGCAGACGGTGCCTCCGCAGGTGATCAAAATGGCCGCAGTCGTTATTTCTTCGCTTCCGATTGTCATCGTCTATCCGTTTTTGCAAAAATATTTTGTCAAAGGCATGATGGTTGGTTCCGTGAAAGGATAACTGTGATAACTCTGAAAGGGGTGATGCTGGCTTAAACGCACAGCAGAATGGTAAGTATAAAGATAATATTCCTGGGAGGTCCACACATGAAACCAATGGTAAAAAAATTGGCCGTTGTTATGACAGCGGCTGCACTTACAGCATCCTTGGCGGCTTGCGGCAGCGCATCGAATGAAGGTCAAAAGGCAGGCAGCACAACAAGCAGCAAACCTGCGAAACCGACGGATATTTCAATTACGACGCTGGCCTTCGCCGCAGCTCCAACGAGCGAACTGGAAGCGGTTAAAAAGCTGAATGAGAAATTAAATGTCAACCTGAAGCTGAGTTGGATTCCATCCGCTCAAATTTCGGAAAAATTAAATGCACTGCTCGCGTCCAGAGATTTGCCGGATGTGCTCTTCATCGAGGACTTCAATTCAACGCCTGCATTCTTGAATGCTATCGATCAAGGCGCTTTCTGGGAATTAACGGATTATGTTAAAAATTACCCGAACTTGGCCAAATATCCGGAGAATGTGTACAAGAACGCATCGCTCAAAGGAAAGCTCTACTCGCTGCCTCGCGTCAGACCGCTGGACGGTCATGAATCGCTGCTAATCCGCAAAGATTGGCTGGATAAGCTCGGCTTGCAGCCGCCGAAAACAATGGATGAGCTTTATAACGTGCTTGAAGCATTCGCGAAGAAAGATCCGGACGGCAATGGCACTGCCGACACGTACGGCGCTGTATTTCCTGGGTCTCCTGGACCGTCTAGTTATTTGTTGTCGCTTTTCGGAACAGGAACAAAGTGGAAGGAAGAGAATGGCAGCCTGACGCCATATTGGTGGACGCCGCAAGCGAAAGAGGCGCTAATCAATTGGAACAAAGTTTACAAAACAGGCGGCATCTTGCCTGACTTCCCTGTGCTCAAGACAGCACAAATCAAAGATATGCTCGTGCAAGGGAAGGCAGGACTTGCAATCGCTAACGTTGTTGATGCCTACAAATACAATGTTGAGCTGCAAAAAACGAATCCTAAGGCAAATCTGGTTGCTTTTGAGCTTCCGAAAGCGGCGGACGGCAAAGCCTATTACGAGCAAGCGAGCGGTTTTTACGGTCAATTCCTGATCAATAAGAAATCAGTGGACGAGGCGAAGCTGAAGAAAATTCTTGAAGTTTACGATTACACAGCTTCTTTAGAAGGTTACAACCTGGCTGTGTACGGTATTCAGGACGTTGATTACAAATTAAAGCCTGACGGCTTTGTCGAGCAAACGGAAGAGGGCAAGAAAAAAGGATATTCGAGCGATACGACCGGTCAATGGGTGACGGGTACTTTTGATAAATACCTTAGAGCGAAAGTATCGGGCATCCCGAGCGACGTATTTGAGGCAAATAAAAAGTTGGTTGACTCGATCAGTTCCATCCCGGATCCTACTTATGGCTTGATGAATTCAGCCCCATTTAAAGAAAAGGGTGCGGACTGGAACAAGAAGCTTAACGACATGCTTACTAACGTGATTATCGGCAAGAATTCAATAGAAGATTGGGATAAATTTGTAAAAACGTACAAAGACGACCCAAGCTTCCAGCAGCACGTAAAAGAAACGAGTGACTTCTTTAAAGAAAAGAACAAGAAGTAATTTCAGCATCTCAGACCCGACTATGACATTTTATTGGCGTTGTCGGGTTTTGTTCTCTACTTTTCATAAAAAAACGATATGGTTCAAATATCGTCGATATACAAATGCCGTTATATGTTTTACATTTTAATTGCTTTTATATTAATTTCTAGTGAGGTGAAGTTAATGAGGAAAGTAAGTATGCTGTTAGCTGTCAGTTTAATTTTCAGTCTGGTTGGATCGTACATCCCCTTTTATGAAAACGCTATCCTTAAGGTAGAGGCTTCAGCGGTGAACCAGATGACGAACGGAAGCTTCGAGCAGACAACCACAACAACGGATGCTGCCTGGAGCGGTGTCACAAGTCCTGTTCCTGTTGGCTGGGGGTTATGGATTCCAACCGGGAGCGGGAAAGCTCCGAATAAAACGGTGAACGTCATGCTCGATCCAACCACGTATCATGAAGGGAGCAAGTCGATTTTGTTTGATGCCTTCGCAACAAGCCGAGTATCTGTGAATCAAAGCGTCACGACGGTAACTGCCGGCAAATCTTACAGACTTAAAGTATGGGTAAAAACCGACAACGTAACGGGCACTGGTGCTTACTTCAGAACGCAATACTATAACACGAGTAAAGTTGGAGACGGTCCTGCATCTGCCAAGTTGTTAGGTACGAAGGATTGGACTTTACAGCAAGTATTTATGACCATACCAGCGGGCGTCACGAAGTTGGTCATTGAACCTTTCCTTGAAACGGGCAAAGGAAAAGTATGGTTTGACGATATCAGTTTGGAGGAATATGACGGGATTACAGGAATTGCTTTAGATCAAACCGCCTTTTCCATGGCCAAAGATGCATCGGTAACGATTACACCGACATTCACTCCGGCGAACGCAGCGGACAAAACAGTTGTCTGGAGTTCCAGCAATCCGAGTGTAGCGACAGTGGACAGTAATGGAAAAGTAACCGGAGAAGGGTTAGGCTCAGCTACGATTATGGTCTCAACACCAGATGGAACGATAAAAGCTCAATGTCTTGTTAACGTAGAATCTGCCGAAACGATTCAATCGTACAGCGAGCTGCGTCTGAAATGGTATGGCAAATTGACGGGCGGCACCCAGTACAATTCGGCTGATCCGGATATTGCTGCTAACCTTACTTCACTAGCTGCAAGCGTCACGAATGGTAATGCGACAGGACATTGGGATACGCTGAATAAAGCTGCGGGCCGTTCGTATTTGTGGAACGATCTGTCCAGTGCGACTGATTCGGCTCAAATATCTAGTGCTTTCGGCAGGCTGAAAGCTATGGCGCTCGCTTATTCTGTTCAAGGTTCAAGCTTGTATCAGAATACGGCGCTTCGGGATGACATCATCAGCGCTTTGGACTGGATGTATGCGAACCGTTACAATGAAACCAAAAATGAGTACGGCAATTGGTGGGATTGGGAAATCGGAGCGCCGCAAATTCTGAACGATACCCTTGTGTTGATGTTCGCTCATTTGACGCCGGCGCAAATAAGCAAGTATATCAAAGCCGTCGATCGTTTCGTCCCGGATCCGAAGAAGAGAACACTCAACAATGTGACGGAAACCGGAGCTAATTTGCTCGATAAAGCATTGGTCGTTACGATGCGTGGTGTGATCGGAAGCAACAGTGCGAAGATTACGCAAGGACTTGATTCCATTGGGCCGGAATTTGTTTACACGGATCATGGAGACGGTGTTTATAAGGATGGTTCGCTTGTTCAACACACCAACATCGCGTACACAGCGGGGTACGGTGCGGTATGGCTCAACCGTGCGGCCGATATGACGTTCTTGTTGAATGGTTCACCATGGCCAGTGACGGATCCTAACGTGAATCATGTTTACGATTGGGTATCGGATACATTTGAACCCGTCATTTATAAAGGACTTTTTATGGATATGGTGAACGGAAGAGGGATCTCTAGACAAAGCTCGGGAAGCGCCAGAGGCACGATTGTTACCTTGCTTCGCTTAGCCGAGGGAGCACCTGCGGACGTATCTTTATCGATTAAGCGAATGGCCAAAGAATGGATTCAGTCGGATACGACATATGCCAATTATTACGAGGGATTGCCGATTTACGAGCTGTCGCTAGTCAAGAAATTGATGAACGATGCTTCGATCCAGCCTCGAGGAGAATTGCTTAAAAACCAAGTGTTTGCTGGTATGGACAGAGTTGTCCATTTACGTGAAGGATATGGTTTCGGGCTCAGTCTGTTCTCAAACCGCATCTCTGCCTTTGAGAAGGGCAATAACGAGAATTTGAAGGGCTGGTATACGGGCATTGGAATGACTTTTTTATATGATCAGGATCTTACCCAGTACCGCAATGATTTTTGGCCAACTGTAGATTCGTTCCGACTGCCTGGCACGACAACGGATGGATCTGGGAAAGGGACGACACCCGTCGAGTGGAAAAGTTACATGAATCCGAAGACATGGGTTGGCGGCTCGTCCATCGATAACCTTTATGGTGCAGCCGGTATGGACTTCTCGCTTGCGCAATCGACTGGAAGCAATCTGCAGGGCAAAAAGTCATGGTTTATGTTCGATGATGAAATCGTCGCATTGGGTGCCGGTATTTCGAGCACGATAGCCGGACCGCAAGCGGTAGAGACCATTATCGATAACCGCAAGCTGAACGATGCGGGAGATAACGCGCTCACGATTAACGGAACCGTGAAGTCGAGCCAGCTCGGTTGGTCGGAAACAATGGGAGACGTGAAGTGGGCTCACTTGTCCGGAAATGCGCCGGGTTCGGACATCGGCTATTATTTCCCTGAAGCTACTAATGTGTATGGTTTGCGCGAAGCGAGAACCGGCGCCTGGAAAGATATTAATAGCGGACAATCGGCTACCCCGGTTACGCGAAATTATTTAAGCTTGGCATTTGAGCACGGGGCAACACCATCGAATGCATCTTATTCCTATGTCATGCTGCCTCATAAAAATTCAGCGGATACAGCGCTTTATAGCAGCGCTCCTAATGTTGAGGTGCTGAGCAATACAACGGACGTACATGCGGTCAGAGAGAAAAAGCTAGGTATTACGGCGGTGAATTTCTGGAATCCGACAACGGTTGATTTCATTTCTGCGCAAAATCCGGCATCCGTGATGGTGAAGGAAACGGACAGCGAATTGACAGTTGCTGTATCCGATCCGACGCAAACGCAAAGTACGATTTCGCTTGAACTGAACAAGGCGGGCTTATCGGTGGTTCGTGCCGATGACACGGTTGCGGTTCTGCAGACGATGCCTTCCTTAAAGCTGAATATTACGGTCACAGGATCTTTTGGCAAAACGCATGTTGTCACATTCAAGAAAGATACAGCAGCGCCGGTTACGACAACTAACGCGAAGTCTGATTGGCAGCGTACTGCGCAATCGGTTACATTGACGGCGAGTGATGATGGCAGCGGCGTGCAGAAGACGTTTTACAGTTTGGATGGTGGCGCCTTTGTGGAAGGGAATAACATCGTTGTTTCTGATGAGGGCATACATCAACTCCAGTTCTACAGCATTGATAATGCCGGAAATCAAGAAGCAATCCAAACGGCAGTAATCAAAATCGATTCAGTAGGTCCCAACATCGCTCCAACCGTTACGATGGATGTATATTGGACCGATGGAGGCAGCCTGCAATTCGATATCTCCGATCCGGTGAGCGGCGTGGCAAGCGAGTCTTTTGAGCTGGACGGTGTCCAAATAAGCCAACCATATTCGTTTAGTCCATTATCGCTAAGCATTGGCGAACATGCGGTGAAGGTAAAAACGGTTGATACGGCAGGAAACGAAACTCTTGCAGCATACTTGCTAAAAGTACGGATGGATGTCGACCATTTGGACGAAGCTGTTCGTTATGCTTATCAACGAGGCTGGATCACCAATCAGGGCATATTGAACAGCTTGCTATCGATGATAGAAAAGATTCAACGGATAGATGATGACAATCAAAAGAAAAACGAATGGAAGGAACTGGAGAACCACATTCGCGCACAATACGGCAAAAAAATTGACGCAGTGTTTGCGGAACTTTTATTACAAGCCATTGCACAGTGTAAATCCTAATAACTGTTGAGAAATGTGAACCCGACTTTGTCCGTTTGGACGAGGTCGGGTTTTGCTTGCATGCGAACGATGAAGTACAAAAGAAATCAATTTAGCTAGTAAAATTCTCTAATAAGTAGTTTGTTAACAGCAGTTTGACATAGCTAGATGCATGATGTGGTTCATAACACATCGTGTATCTAGCTTTTCATATTGGATGAAATATCGCCTTTCTTCCATGCAAGAAAAGACTGGCGTGCCTAACAAATTGTGCTATGATATTTTACATCTCGGGAAGTAATCCCTTCCTAATAACGTGATGCGAGGTCGAGTACGAATGAACCGATTCAGAAAACCATGGCGAACGTCTACTACGCTCTATATTTTGCTGTTCACGATGGTCGTGCTGCCGATATTGATAATTAGCACTACTATCCTTCAGGTGTACAAAAGAGACCTGCTGCAGCAAACGACCGACCGAACGCTCCAGACACTTCATGCGGTGACGTACTCGATTGAGCAGGAAATTAGCAATGTCGTCAACTTTTCCGCAGCGGTTGGTATGGATTCGGAAGTGCTGGAGACAGCGACTTTGCTGCACGAATCAGCCTTGGATAAGAGGCAGCCTTATTCCATTGATTTATCGAAAGCTCTGGGGAAATACAGCTCGTCCATGTCAGGCAGGGTACAGTCGATCAATTTCTTTTATAAAGACGGAGGCGTCTATTCGTACTTAAAAGATTTGGCAATAGATGACAACATTCTACGCAAAATGGATTGGTACAAGACGACGATCACCGAACAGGATCACGTTCATTTCATTGGCAAACAAAAAGGCGCGCTATACGATTCACGAGAATCTACGAGCATTGTAACCACAATTTCGCCGAGTTATTTTCAAATGCTGCATGGGATTGATTTCATATATTTTGTGTTTAGTCGGGATCATTTCGAGAAAATGCTGTGGCAAAATCCAATCAGCGGATCATCGGCTTTCAGTATCGTGACGACGGATGGCGACGTTATCGCCTCCAGCTATAACTTACCGGCAAACGAGCAGGGGATGGATACTTCCTTGATCAGCCGCATCAACTCGCAGCGCGAGGGTAATTTCGTGGAAACGATCAATGGGCAGAAGATGATGGTTGCCTTTGCAACGGTGGACATTGCGAACTGGAAGATCGTATACCAAATTCCTTACAGCGAGTTAATGGCTAATTACAGCATTATCTATCGATTGGTCCTTTTCGCGACCTTCGTCGTCATCGTCGTATTTCTGATCATTTCTTTTTACCTTGTTCATAACTTAATGAAGCCTATCCATGTGTTAGTGGTGAAAATGTCGCGCGTCATGGACGGGAATCTCAATGTGAAGATCGAAGCTTCTGGCAGTGCCGAAACGGTCACGCTAGGGCTCACGTTTAACCATATGATGGACCAAATCAAGCTGCTTATTAATAAGACCGAACAGCAGGAGAAAGCGAAGCAGAAGGCGGAGTTCGCTGCGATGCAATCGCAAATTAATCCGCATTTTCTGATTAATACACTCAATTCCATTAAACTGATGGCGATCATTAGCCGAGTTGACAACATCCGCAATATGACCCAGGCGCTGATTCGTTTGGTATCTTCCTCCTTCAATCGTGGAGGCAGTTTGACACTGCTTGCCGATGAAGTTGAGAACTTGAAACAGTACATTTTCATTATGGAAACACGTTATGGCAATAAATTTGAGGTGAAATGGGAAGTTGATGAAACAGCAATGTCGCTCTATATTCTGAAGCTGCTGCTTCAACCGATTCTTGAAAATGCAATTACACACGGTTTGGTTAGTAAAGAAACGAATGGAACGATTACGATTGGTATCCACAAGGTTGGCGAACAGCTTTGCATTGTTATCGCAGATGATGGCGTAGGCATCCCGGACGAGCAGATCGAGAAGCTGCAGGACCCTGACCAGGATTATACGTTCAGCGGCATGGGCATTCTTAACGTACATCATCGCATTGTACTGCATTACGGACAAGACTATGGCGTAACGATAAAGCGGTTGGAACCGTCTGGCACGAAGGTGGAAATTATACTTCCAATCATCCGAAGTCAAGAAGAAAATCAAATCGTTAGTTCAAAATAGATCAAGGAATGGGCAAAATCGATCATTCGGCTGCGTTAAACAATCGATTATGATAAATACAAGGTACAAACAACCTAATCGATATCAAGTGGGGGGTCAATTCGATGAAGAAGAGAAAATGGGCAAGTTCTTTAGCGTTGGTTAGTTTAGTGGCCATGACGGCTTTGACAGGATGCGGAGGTACAAAGCCTGCATCAACACCGGCAAGCGCAGCGCCGGAAGCGACTAAAGCAGCGGAGCAGACGGCTAAGCCAGCTCAACCGGTGAAGCTGAAGCTCGCCATGTGGGACACGAAAGTTGATTTTGAGTATTGGACAGAGAAGGCGAAAGAGTATAACAAGCTTAAGCCGAATGTAACCGTTGAAGTGGAAAAGGTGCCTGATAACGGAGGGCAATACTTGAAGGTAAGATTGGCGGCAAACGATTTGCCTGATTTGATGTACTTGAAGCCGAGCCACATGCAAATTTACAAGCAGGCGCTGCTGCCTCTGGATGAGTTAAATGCGGCCAAAAACAACAAGTTTCCGACTAAAATTGATGGCAAAGTATTAGGCCTTCCACTCATCTCGTTCTCTGAATTTGTTTATTTCCATCCAAGTATTTTCAAAGAGTTGAGCTTGGAAATTCCGAAAACGTTTCCAGAATTTATCACGACAATGGATAAGATCAAAACGAATGGCAAATACACACCAATTTCCATTGGTGCCAAAGATGATTGGACATTCTATCCATTGATGGAGTTCGGCCCGCATATTTTATCTGGCGATGAGAACTACTTGGCGAACCTGGCCAAAAATCCTGCGCCATTTGGAGATAGCAGCAACTTTGATAAAGTAGGTAAGGCGATCAAGGTAATTGCTGATAAGAAATACGCAGGTCCTGATGCGCTGTCTGTTTCGTTCGACCAGTCTACGCAGTCCTTCGAAGCGAAGAAGTCAGCTATGATTGCTCTTGGTCAGTGGTACTATCCTTCTTACATGGAGAAAGTGACGACGGATGATGATCTGGGCGTGTTCCCACTTCCTTTCCGCGAGTCGACAAGCAGCGATCTGTCTTCGATGATGATGTCCGATATGAACATCGGTATTAACAAAAACACCAAAAACGTCGAAGAATCCAAAGCATTCATGGACTGGATGTTCAGTAAAGACGTCTACTCAGGTTTAGTCAATAAAGTACAACAATTTTCCACGGTTAATGGCATCACTTCGGATCTTCCGTTCTTCAACAAATGGACAACAGCTAATCCTTCTAAACCGTTTGTTTATTACGGAACAGATGAGGCCTATGCAAAAGTGAGCGCTGCTGCACAATTCGATCCGAAGAAAGCCGCACAAAGCATTTTTGCCGGTAAACCGATCGATGGGATTGAAAAAGAATTAAATGATAAATGGAAGAAAGCGATCGATTCAACGAAGTAATGACGATAGAGGGTACTATTTGAGCGAGACGGAATAGTACCCTTTTCCTATCAATAGAGATTTAGGGGTGAGTGGAGATGAGTTATAGCTTACAGAAAAAAGTTATCATTTGGTCGTTTTTGTTCATTCCGGTTGCGCTCATGCTCTTGTTCCTCATCTATCCCACGCTTCAATTGTTTCGTTACAGCATAACGAATTGGGACGGATACAGTGAGAGTTTGAAGTACATCGGGTTTGATAACTATAAAAAACTGATTTTTGATTTTCCGGATGCCTGGAAAGCTATTGGTAACAATGGCATCTACTTTATCGTCCATCTGCTGTTCATTCCTATTGAAGTGATGACAGCGGTGCTGCTCAATCGCACGATACGCGGAAGTTCGTTTTTTCGTTTTACGGTGCTTATGCCTTACATTATTAACGGTATTGCCGTCGCTTATATGTTCAGCTACATCTATAACCCTGTGAATGGGCCGCTCAACGAACTGCTCAAATGGATGGGACTGGAGTCGCTCATTACCGGTTGGTTAAGTAACTTGAGTATCGTAAATTACTCGCTGGTCGCTGTATCTCTATGGCGCTTCAGCGGTGTTCATATCATCCTCATTCTGGCGGGCTTGCAGTCGATTCCGACTGATCTATATGAAGCTGCCAAAATGGATGGCGCTGGTTTTTGGACGCAGCTCCGCCATATTACCTTGCCTGGCATTCGGCGTGTGATGGAAATCATTTTGTTCCTGAACATCTCCGGCGCGCTGCTGCAGTACGATATCCCCTATGTAATGACAGGCGGTGGACCTGGAACAGCCAGTTCTACTTTTGGTTTGTTTTCCTTGCAAACAGCGTTTACCTATAACAATTACGGTCTTGCTTCGGCCATGGCGGTCAGTCTTTTGATCTTGATCATCTGCTTCTCGTCTATACAAAATTGGATCATTAAAGATAGGAGCGAGTCTTAATGGAAGTCACACTTACCGAGAGCAAACGCCAATTGCTCAGTAATGTCCTGTACTATATATTTTTTATAGCGATGTGCTTGATTGTGTTCATTCCGGTTCTACTTGTCGTATTCGGCTCGCTGAAGACAAATGCAGAACTGGGGGCGACATCACCTTTCTCGCTGCCAAGCAATTTCTTGCATTTCGAGAATTTTGTAAAAGCCTTCAACGAAGGTCACATTCTGCTTGGTTTGCGCAATACCTTGGTGATGGTCGTTGTTAGTATGACTGGTAATGCCCTGCTCGGCACGATGACGGCATTTGTGCTCAATCGTTTTGATTTTAAACTGAAAAAAGTGGTGCTGCTGCTGTTCATGGTTTCGATGATCATTCCGACATACACGACGGAGATCGCACGTTTTCAGCTGATTCACGCCATGGGTCTGTACAATACATTGGGTGCTCCGCTGCTCATTTACGTAGGCACGGACATTATGCAAATCTATATTTACATCCAGTTTATGGAAAAAATTTCAGCGCAGCTAGATGAAAGCGCGATGATGGATGGTGCATCCTATTTCCGCATTTTCCGCTCGATTATTTTCCCGCTGCTGTTACCGGCGACCGCTACGCTCGGGATTCTTAAGAGCGTAACCATTATGAACGATATTTATGTGCAAAACTTATATATGCCAAAAAAGGAGCTTGCAACTTTGCCGACGGCTCTCATGGCTTTTGTCGGTCAGCGGAGCTCAGATCTGGTGGCGCTTTGTGCAGGTATCATCCTAGTGCTGCTTCCCAGTATGCTGTTTTACATCGTGTTCCAACGCTACATCTTTAGAGGCTTGATGGATGGAGCCATCAAAGGTTAGTTTCCTGGCAGACGAACTTCAAAATGGGGGATGACTTGAGTAGAAGATAGAGAAGAGGAATTGTGGGGCGATTTGAAATCAAGGAGATTGGCGCTGCTTCAAGCGCTGAAGCATCCTGAAGCAAGTCAGTGGGAACGCGTGTTTAAACAATTGGAGAAGCGATTCCAAGGTGTGAGGCAGGAGCTTCTAGACAGAATGAGAGCTTTTTTCGTCGATGGGTTGTGGGAGCTCGGAGCAGTTCTTTATACCAAAGGCATTCGGTTGGAGGAGATTAGCGTTTTCGATCCGTTTGATGAGGTTAAACAAAACGATACGCTGGAAGAAATGCTGTACTATGTGAAACAGCTTCTAGTGCATGCACATTCTGCGATTCATGGACTTGGGACGCTGAATGTTCAAGAAGATGACTGGATATAGTCCGAAAGCATATCGTGATCGTTTAGGGAGAGAGTAGAATACTAGTTCGGAGTGCTTAATGTAATCGTCCAAAGGTCGTTCTTGTACCGTTTGGTGATCTCCATATAGCGCTCCTTTTTTGTAAAGTAAAGTTCACCGATAGTGTCTGTTGTAAAATGGTACATTTAACCAAAAAACATCATCTTTTCTTCAAAAGATATCATGTGAATGCACTTCCAACTGCACTATGCTATTTATTAGAGCCAAGAGACTAATCATGACACTAGGAGGTGTAGCTATCCGAAATATGTAAAATGATTCGTCATTAACAAACGTCCTTCGAAGGGAAATTCGGGTGAAAGCTTTCAAATGTTTATTTTAGAAAGGATGAACGTTATGGGAATAGCCAAACAAAGAAAACGCTTAGGAAAACTCTTCACTATTTTTTTAACGCTGCAGCTGCTTTTATCGTGGTCTACGGCGCTTGCTATTTCTCCGACTGGGAATGAAAGCGCTACATCTGGGGGTGAAGCTTCCTCCAATAGCCCAAACCAAACCGTGACGGAACCGCTACAGGACCCGTCGCAGACACAAGCCATTTCCTCTAACGTAATGAGCGTTATGGTTGATAAGAATTTTCCAAGTGTAATTCAGTATAAATGGTTAGCCAACGGTGCAGTGATGTATGGCCAGGAAGACGCTATGTCCCAAATCAATATAAATGGGATTTCGTATACGCCTACTGTCACCTATGAGTCTTCTTCAACTTCGGACACAGCCAATTATAAGCTTGAAATTGCTCCCATTGGTGTTGATATCAACATGAAATTGCAGGTTGTGGAGAATACCCTTCTATATCAAGTTACGAATATAGTTGAAAATGGTTCGACAAAGGTTGCTAAACTGGAAATCCCGAACTTGAATCTGCTCTCGGTAAGGAGCACAGAAAGCGGAGCGGCATTCGCAGGGTCTCGAATGTATACGGCTGTAAGCGGTTCTGGCGACACTTTTAAATCGGTTACAGGCGCTCCGACTACAGATAGTTCACCTGTAAACTACCTGTATGGGATTGTAAACACAAGCCAGCTTGCAGGAAGCTTATGGACAAATGCTGTTGCCGATTACTCGACAGATAACAATAACGAGCGCATTCTGAAACAGACGGTAAACAAGGGAAGCTACTACAGGACAGGCCTTTGGAGCTATCCATGGATTTGCAGTGTCAGCGGTTCGGTATCGCCGGAACCGCTGCCAAGCGCAAAGGTAGCCATCTCGCCCGATGCCAACAGTGACGGAACAGTCGACTGGCAAGACGGGGCAATCGCTTTCAGGAGTATCATGAACGTCCCGCTGGGCTCTGACCGCGTACCGGACCTAGCCGTGTTCCGTATTCCCATGAACTTCGCCAGTGAAGCAACCAATCCGTTCTTGAAAACACTGGATGAAACCAAGAGGGTATACCTGAATACGGATGGTTTGGGACAATGGATTGAGCATAAGGGCTACCAGGGGGAAGGGCACGACCAGAATCAATTTGATTATCGCTATGTTGGCAAACGTCAGGGCGGAGCTGCCGATTTGGAACAGATGGCCAGTGCCGCACATCAATACAACGGATTTGTAGGCGTTCATATCGGAGCTACCGGGTTGCAGCCTGAATCAAGTGTATTTTCCGATACGTTGGGAGATGTTAATCATCCTGGATGGGACTGGTTGGATCCAGCGTATGACCTCAATACCGCCCAGATGCGCAACGAAGGTACGTCTAATAACAGGCTGAACCGCCTGCAGCAGCTTAAAAATGCAGTGCCAAGCCTTGACTTCATGTACGTGGATGCATGGTTTGAAAAGGCGTGGAACGGACGGAAGCTGGCACGTGAGATAAACTCGCTAGGTTGGACAACGACAACGGAGTTCCCGAATGTGCTTGAAGATGATTCAGTCTGGTATCACTGGGCGGTAGACTACAACTACGGAGGGTCTACGATCAAGGGCTTCAATAGCCAGATCGCAAGATTTATCCGCAACCACCAGAAGGATACCTGGATTGCGCGGAATCCGCTATTGGGTGGCGCAGAAGTGACGGACTTTGAAGGCTGGCAAGGGAATAGAGATTACGACAAGGCCATTCAAGTAACCTTTGAGACGAATCTGCCTACCAAATACATGCAGCATTTCAAAATCATGAAGTGGACCGGAGATACGATCAATTTTGAAAATAACGTAAGTGTGAGCAATGCAAGCGGGTCGAGAGTTATAACGAAGGACGGAATAACCGTACTTAACGGCAATAAATATCTTCTGCCCTGGAGCCCGGAGGCAGAAGATAAACTTTATCACTGGAATGCAGACGGCGGAAATACGACGTGGACATTGCCGTCCAGCTGGGCAGGTTTGCAAACCGTCAAGCTTTATCAGCTTACAGATCAAGGAAAACAATTGATTAGCGATCTGCCTGTTTCTAATAACCAGATTGCGATAAATGCAATTGCAAAAACCCCCTACGTCGTTTACAAGGGAGCTGCAGTGGCTAACCCTACTGTCAACTGGGGTGAGGGCACACAGGTTAAGGACCCGGGATTCAACAGTGGGAACTTGAATGCCTGGACAGTTGCAGGGAGCGACACCTCGGTTGAGCGTAACCCTAGCGGTCAATATGAACTTAAGATTGGCAGCGGCAGCGGCGCGACCGTAAGTCAGCAAATCACCGGCCTTTCGGAAGGAACGTATTATGCATCCGTTTATGTGTCCACAAGCAACGGACGTAAAGCGTACATCGGCGTTAATAATTACGGTGGGCCAGAGGTCAGTAATTATGCAGACAGCTCGCTATGGAGCAACTATATTCAAGCCGATTCTAAACGCGATACGAATATGCAGCGGATGTACCTGTTCTTAGATGTCCCTGCAGGGTCCACAACAGCGACGCTATATTTGAAAGCAGACAGCGGCACATCGACGGTTACCTTCGACGACGTGCGTATCGGAAAAATGGTCAAGACGCCGAATCCGGATGGAGCCTACTTCGTTCAGGATTTCGAAAATACACTCCAAGGATGGTACCCGTTTGTAAAAGGCCCAGCTGGAGGGACGAACGACCCGAGAACACATCTGTCAGAGCTTCACGCTCCGTATACACAAAAAGGCTGGAACGGGAAGGCAATTGACGACGTAATAAGTGGAAATTATTCACTTAAAGCGTATAAGGAATCTTCGGGACTGCTATACCAGACCATTCCGCAGACGGTAAGGTTCATCCCTGGCACGACTTATACGGTGAAGTTTAAATATGAAAGTGCAGCGTCAGATTACGCTTTCGTCATTGGCGACAGTACGACGATACAATCGACCACTACATTAAAGGAAGCCAGTTCGCCAGAAACATTCAAGGCAGCTTTCGTAGCTTCATCATCTGGCCAATCTTGGTTCGGAATTAAGAAAAAGGCGGGCGCTACAGATTTCGTCATGGATGAACTAGTTATTACGCTTGGAGGGGATCCGAGCCAAAATATTCCGACGGATCAGTCTACTATCGATCCTAACAAGATTCCCCATTCACAGATGACTGCAACGGCTACAGATGCGGAAACTGAAAATGAAGATAATGGCCCGTCCAATGTACTCGACGATGACGAGTCAACGATTTGGCATACCAGGTGGGATAATCCCAACCAGTTTCCGCAATCTATTACATTAAATCTTGGCGGTACTTTTAGCATAAACCAAATTAAATATCTTCCAAGGCAATCCGGAAAAAACGGGATGATTACGAATTACAATTTGTATACGAGCACAGATGGAATTAATTTTACAAAAGCAGCAAGCGGAACATGGGATACAGACGCTAAGGAAAAAAGCGTTGTGTTTACATCGACAAGCGCAGCATTTGTCAAGTTGGAAGCAACGAAAGGATACAATGGTTGGGCGTCTGCAGCTGAAATCAACGTTTATCGAAGCACTCTCGGTGCAACTGGAGCCTATACACAGGATTTCAGCAACGGCATTGGAGGTTGGAACGATGTTATTGGCACAGGTCCATTGACCGTACAGTCGGGCGTATTAAATCTTAATGCACCAAACAGTACGATCGCGGTGGATAGCAATTCGCCCGCGCTGGCCGACGGTGTTTATGAGGCTCAAGTGACGCCGCAAAATGCGAATGGAAGAGTCGAGCTCATATTCAGATATGCATCCGCTTCTTCATGGGCTGGTATCGGGTATAATTCGACTAACAATTGGGTTTGGGACAATGGGCTTGGGCAGTACGGAACGTTAACGGACACTGGTCCAGCGTTAGTAA
Organism: Paenibacillus sp. JT22N1; assembly: GCF_059692155.1. Lineage (NCBI taxonomy): Bacteria > Bacillati > Bacillota > Bacilli > Caryophanales > Paenibacillaceae > Paenibacillus > Paenibacillus sp. JT22N1. The sequence goes on along the minus strand of NZ_JCAUAW010000002.1, from coordinate 287,748 downwards.
GCGGAACTACCTACAGGTTGAAAGTCCAGTTTATCGGCTCCAATATTACAGTATGGGTAGACGGAAATCAGATTTATAGCGGCTCGTTGACCCAATTGCCCACATCTGCAGGTAAAATAGGTGTTCGAGGTTGGTTTGGTTCAAATACGAATTTCGACAATATCGTTTATTCATCTCCCATTGCAGAACTAACGACTACGGATAATGCACCGGCAAACTGGGTCAATCAAGACACCACGGTAAACCTGAACGCAACGGGTAGCGTATCCGGCGTTTTGACGACAAATTACATCGTCGACGGTGGAGCTCAGCAAACCGGAACCTCTGTCGTGCTGACAACAGAGGGCGTTCATACAATTAAATATTGGAGCGTAGACGGCGCAGGCAACACAGAAGCCCAAAAGACGGCAACTGTTAAAATCGACAAGACGGCACCAGTCTCAACAGTGACCAAGTCACCGGTACAACCGGATGGACCCAATGGAGAATACTTCACTCCTGTCACAGTTACAGCAAGTGTCAATGATAATTTGTCAGGTGTGAAAAAGACGGAGTACAGTCTGGATAACGGGAGTACATGGGTGCAGTATACAGCGCCCGTTACTTTCGTAGAGAAAGGCCAGTACATGTTGATGTATCGCTCGACCGATCAAGCGGGACTTGTTGAGCAACCGCGCAATCTTAGTTTTACAATTGGCTCGCCAGATCATACAGCGCCAACGACGAGGGCTGATACCACGCCGCCACAGCCGGATGGATTGGACGGATGGTATGTTCATCCTCTAACGCTAAGCCTTAGCGCTGCCGATAATATGTCCGGCGTTGCCAAAACAGAGTACAGTCTGGATGGCGGTGATACGTGGCAAAGTTATAGTACGCCTGTGACGTTAAGCCAAGAAGGCAAGAACACCGTGAGCTACCGTTCGACGGACAATGCCGGCAACATAGAACAGCCAAAAACGATCAGCTTCAATCTGGACACGATTGCTCCGACAATCACCGTCACCGGATTGGTGTACGGTACGTTTAGCGATGCCGAGAGTATTGTACCTGTCATTACACTGAACGATGGCCTGTCAGGGGTTGACGCCAGTAAAACTACAATGACGCTAGATACGTACGGGCTGCAGCAAGGGAAATCGATTCCTCTCTATACATTGCCTTTGGGTTCGCATGCTTTGATCGTAACAGCAAGTGATCTGGCGGGGAACGCAAGCAGCCAAACTGTTTTATTTCAGACCACGACGAGCGTCGACTCCTTGCAGGCATTAGTAACACACTTTGCTAATAAGGGGTGGATCGATAATGCGGGAATCGCTAATAGCTTGCAGCATAAATTGACTGCGAACAATTTGGCTGATTTTGCTAGTGAAGTGAAGGCACAGAGCGGCAAGCATATTTCAAGCCAAGCCGCAAACTACTTGCTTCGGGATGCTCAATATTTGTTGTCCCAAAAATAATTAAGAATGCTTGCCTTATCTGAAGGTAGTCGACTTCCATATTATCCATAGCCCCGTACGGGATAACCGCCTCGCCCATGACGGTGAGCATCGGCGATCTGGCCTTGGCTGCGGTCAATTACGGAAAAACGGCATCCGATCCGAATTGGCAGCAGATTAAAGCGGCTGATACGAACGGCGACAACAAAATTGATATCACTGACCTTGCGGCGATTGCGTCGAAAATAACGGAATAGCGGATACCCTTCAGGTCTTCAGGATCGGTTAACAGGGGTTCTACAATATAAGCACAACAAAGGAAGCAGCCTGCCGCTAGAACGGTATGCTGCTTACTTTATGTATGGCTAACAAATTTTATATCGTCAAACCTAACGAAATGGTGATGATCTAATGATTTATCCATTGCACGGAGAATAGGTGTCGTCTATCGTTGGTTACATGACGGACATATTAAGCAAAGTCATTTCCAATTCGGGTACTTTGCGATGAGATCTAAAACCTGTTCCATCGGGGCCCCGGTACAGGTTGGCTTTTTAAACGAAAAGGAGGGCGATTGCCTCATGAATCAGCCGGTATCAGCCAACATAACGCATGAAGCGCGTCCCGGCACAAGCGGACAGAGCCGCTTTTTACGTGACTATTGGCGTCATAAGTATTTGTACTTGATGGTGCTGCCCGGCTTTTTGATTGTGCTTATATTTGCCTATTTTCCGATGTACGGGGTGCTGATCGCATTCAAAGATTACAACGTGGCTAAAGGCATATGGGGAAGCGATTGGGTCGGATTCAAATATTTCAAAGAATTTCTGAACAATCCGATGGCTCTGCGAACCGTCAAAAATACGCTAGTGCTCGGCATTTACGGACTCGTATTCGGGTTTCCGGCGCCGATCGTCTTGGCGCTGCTGCTTAATGAAATTCGGGCGATCGCATTCAGGAAATTCTTGCAAACGGTTTCGTATTTCCCGCACTTCATCTCCACCGTTATCATCATCGGGATGATTAAGGAGTTTACGTCACTTGATGGCTTGTTTAATTCGATTAGCGGGTTGTTTGGCATGGAGCCGATTAATTATCTGACGGAGCCCTCTTATTTCCGGACGTTGTTCGTCGGTTCTGGTATTTGGCAGGGCATTGGTTGGGGAACGATTCTTTACTTGGCTGCGCTCAGCAATGCTGATCCGACCTTGTACGACGTCGCATCGATCGACGGAGCGAACCGGTGGCAGAAGACGAAGCACATTTCCATTCCGACTATTTTGCCGACGACAATTATTTTGTTCATTTTGTCCGTAGGCGGCATTCTTGGCACCGATTTCATGAAGGTGCTGCTCATGTACAACCCCAGTACGTACGAAAAAGCTGACGTCATCGGCACGTATGTGTACCGGATTGGTTTGGAAGGCGGACGTTTCGAATATGGCGCAGCCGTCGGATTGATGCTTTCCGTGGTGTCGTTCCTGTTTGTCCTGATGACCAACCGCATGTCCCGCAAATTTTCGGAAACAAGTTTATGGTAGGTAGGTGAGACGTTTGCATTACAAACAAAAGTTAGGATCGCGCTTGTTCGACGCAGCCAATTACGGGTTCATGCTGCTGCTTGTGGTGGTTACGGTTTATCCGCTGCTCAATGTCATCGCGATTTCGTTCAGCAACGCGGATTTCATTTCGCTCGGGCAAGTTTCGTGGTACCCGAAAGGGTTCAATGTCAAAGGGTATGGGGTGATTTTCGACAACCCGATGCTCTATATCAGCTACAAAAACACGGTGCTGTACGCTGCGACGGGCACATTGTTGACACTTTTCCTGACATCGATGATGGCGTATCCGCTCACGGTTTCCGATTTCCGATTGAAAAAGGCTATTACCATTTTTCTTGCGGTTACGATGTTTTTTAGCGGCGGGATGATCCCGACTTACTTGATCATGAAAGAGCTGCACTTGCTGAATACGTTCTGGGTCATGGTCGTTCCCGGCTGCATCAGCGCGTATAACGTCATCATCTTTCGAACGTTTTTTCAAAACATCCCATCTGAGCTTCGAGAGTCGGCTTATATGGACGGCGCCAACGACTTGACCGTGCTTTTCCGCATCTACTTGCCTCTTTCCAAGGCGCTGCTCGCCACCTTCGCGCTATTTACGATCGTGGCGCATTGGAATGAATGGTTTAATGCACTTATTTATTTGAAAGATGAGAATAAATATCCACTGCAAATGTTTTTGCGCAGTATCATCTTTACCCAGCAGGAAGGGCAGAGCGGGCAGGTGAGGGATATGATCCAGAACCGGCAAATCAACCCGAAAAATATCCAGATGGCGGCGATCGTCATCACGATGGCGCCGATTCTGTGTATGTATCCTTTTGTGCAAAAGTATTTCATCAAGGGCGTTATGCTCGGCTCGATCAAAGGGTAGTCGATCTTACAGGCATCTCCCGATTTCGTATTCGGGAAAAGCTTTGAGATATGAATCCATGTTCATCAAATCAAAGGGGGAATTTATGTGAAAAAATCAATGACGATGTTAGTATCAGCAATCCTCTTAACAACTGTGTTCCTAAGCGGTTGTGTAAGCGATTCGGGTAAAAGTGGTTCGTCGGCGTCGCCGTTGGCAAGCGATTCCGGCAGCAAGGCCGCCTCTGATGCAAAGGAACTGAAGTTGAAGGTCGTTATTCCGCATTTTGGAGGCGATCCGACAGGTACAATCGTGCAGCAGGAGTTCGAGAAGGAAATCGAGAAGTACTTGGGAGCCAAAGTGACAATTGAGTGGACGCGCATTCCGTGGGGTGAATACAAGGAGAAAACGCAGGTGATGCTGACAAGCGGAGACATTCCTGATATCATGCTCGTGCGCAGTCAGGATAATATCATTAAATACGGCGAGCAGGGTTTGTTCCTGGACCTTTCCAAGTACATGGACAAAATGCCCAACTATAAGCAGTTCATCACTGCCACAGATAATAACGAACAATATTTGATGAATAAAAACAAGCAACTGTTCGCGTTCTACGACGGCTTCTCGAATCCGTCGGATATCGAGCCCAGCCAATACGCAGCGGCATACCGCCTCGACATTTTCGAGAAAAACAATATCAAGGTGCCGACTACGCTGGACGAAATGTACGATGCAGCTAAAAAGCTGAAAGCGCTCTACCCGGACTCCTATCCGATTGCGCAAAGCGAACAGTATTTGGGTTACGACGGCATTTTGAACGCGAACCATACGAACGGCGAAATTTACTGGAACGGCAAACAGTACGTATACGGGCCGACGGAAGAAGCCTACAAAGAGGCGCTGATTTTCCTGAACAAGCTGTATACGGAGAAGCTGCTCGATCCGGCTTACTGGTCGGATGAGATGGATCAGGCGAAGCCGAAGGCGTCGACCGGCAAATCGTTCATGTACCCGCTCATCTGGTCCGGTTATGTGGCCGATTTCAATGCGAATAAAGAAGCCGGTGTCAAATGGGCGCTTTCGATGAATGCCGATAACCCCAAATACGGGAAATCGTGGAAATACGGAAGCGACCCGAAAGGAAAAGGGCTGAATAACGGCTATGGCCTTGTTATTTCGGCAAAAGCCAAAAACCCGGAGCAGCTCGTGAAGATGGTTGATTATCAATACAACGACAAAATGATCGATCTCTTAATGTGGGGAATCGAAGGCAAATCATACGAAATGAAGGATGGCAAGAAACAGTACCTGCCGGCTTTGAAAAGCTCGGCTGACTTCGTAGGCGAACTGGCGAAAATTGGGGTATCGGCATCGATGCGCACCCGCCCTGGTATCGTGTTTACGCCGCAAGAGCGGATTGCCGTGTACACCTCAGTTCCGGATGTGCTCTTCTATAACAGCGGCAAAGCGCAGATGGAAAACTATTATATGGCGTCTGACAAATACGGCGGCAAAGAATCGATCGCTCCGATGGACCGCGCACCGAAGATCATGTTGACGAAGGATGATAACGATCGTATCGCCAATACGATGACGCCGATCAAAACGTACGTAAAAGAATCGTCCGTCAAATTCATTAAAGGTGAGATGAGCTTCGCCGATTGGGACAAATTCCAGGCGACGATTAAGAAAATGGGCGACTACGAGTCGATTCTGAAGCTGCAGAATGATAAGGTCAAAAAATAATCGAGGCTATAGCAGTCAATTCCTTCCGTGCGTGAGAACGCATGGAAGGAGTTGTCTGCTTATGTGGGGAGGTAATAGAGATGAACAAGCATGATTTGATATTCGATCAGCCGATCGCAAGATGGGACGAGGCGCTGCCGCTTGGCAACGGATTGACAGGATGCCTGCTGTGGGGAAACGGGGAGCCGCTTCGGTTCAGCCTGGACCGCGGCGATTTGTGGGATTTGCGGCTGACGCCTGAGGTGATGGACACCGGGTTCACCTATGCGGAAATGATCGAATGCGTTCGGCACGGTGACCAAGAAGGGCTGCTCAGCCGATTCGACAGCATCTACGAAAAATATCCGTACCCAACCAAGCTACCGGCCGGTCGGCTGGAGCTGCGTTTCGGGAGGCCGGCGGATCACGTGAGGAGCCATCTCGCAATCCGCGAGGCATGCGCGCATGTCCTAATGGCTTTCGGTGATCGTACCGTTAAGGTGGACAGTTACCTGCATGCAGTGAACGGCCTCGGCTATATCCAAATCGGTGGTACTCCTTTCGAGGGAATACGGCTGGACATTGTGCCGCCGGATTACGCCGGTACGTTGCCTCATAATTCTGCAGATCCTGTTTTCCATACGAGTCTTACCCGGCTCGGCTACCCAGCCGCCACGATGCATGATGAAGGAGACGTAAGCTGGTTTTATCAGCGGACTTGCCAAGAGCTCGAATATGCCATTGTCGTAGCCGAAAGGCAAACGGCGAGTGGCAATTGGGAAGCGGTATATACGATCGCTGCCAACCATGACGGCGAGCAGTGGTTAGAGAATGCCAAACGGAAGGTTATTGATGCGCTGGACGCCGGGTTTGACGCCGCATTCCGTGATCATTGCGCTTGGTGGGAACGCTACTGGGGCAAGAGCTCGATCGCTTTGCCGGACGCGGAAGCGGAGAAGATGTGGTACTTGAACAATTACCTGTTCGCATCCTGCTCGCGCAAAGGCTCTCCGCCGATGCCGCTGCAAGGGGTGTGGACGGCAGACGAAGGCCTGCTCCCCCCATGGAAAGGCGACTATCATCATGACTTGAATACGCAGCTCAGCTACTGGCACTATTTGAAAGCGAATCATCTTGAAGAAGGGGAAAGCTTCCTCGACTTCTTGTGGGGCTTGCGGCCGGAGGCGAAGCGGTTCGCGCAAAGCTTCTTCGATGCTCCGGGCATCAACCTTCCATCTGTCATGACGCTTACCGGCGGTGCGATGGGCGGGTGGCCGATGTATAGCATGAGCATTACGAACCACATTTGGGTATGCCAGGCGTTCGACCATTATTGGCTGTATACGGGCGACGGTGATTTCTTGCGCGACAAAACGTATGTATACTTCAAGGAAACGGCGGACTGCGTGCAGCGATGGCTGACGCCGGGAGAAGACGGCAAGCTGCGGCTGCCGGTATCGAGCTCGCCGGAGATTCACGACAATTCGCTCCAAGCATGGCTGGAGCCGATCAGCAACTACGATTTGGCACTCCTTATTTATTTGTTCAGGCGTTTGCACGATATGGCGGAAAGGCTCACTTACACCGCCGATGTAGAAAGATGGGCGGATGTGCTTGCCAAACTCCCGGAGCTTGCCGTTAACGAGCGTAACGTGCTGATGGTCAATCCGGAAGAGTGCCTCATGGAAAGCCACCGGCATATGTCTCATATGATGGCCATTTACCCGTTGCAGCTGCTTGACCGACGTGGTTCGGAAAGGGATCGCAAGATTGCCGATGCGACGATTGCTAATCTGGAAGTGCTCGGCAAAGGCCAATGGGTCGGCTATTCGTTCGCTTGGGCGGCTGCCATGTACGCGCAGCAGGGCAACGGCGAAGCGGCGATTTATCATCTGCAGCAAATGTGGCACTACACGTGCTCGCCGAACGGGTTCCATCTGAATGGCGATTATAAAAAAGCGGGCGTCTGTATGTTTCATTACCGCCCTTTTACGCTTGAAGGCAACTTCGCCGCTATTTGTGCGCTCCAGGAAATGCTGCTGCATACGGACGGCGAGACGATCCGTGCGTTTCCGGCTATTCCCAGGGAATGGGCGGCAAATGACGTCGAGTTCCGCGATTTCCGCGGGGAGATGGGCGTGCTCGTCTCGGCTAGAATGAGTGCAAACCGGCTTGAGTATGTAGAACTGCATGCCGAACGTAGCGGTTTTTTCCGTGTGCAGAACGTTTTCCAAAGCGAGAGACTGCAATTTCGAATCGGCGATAAGACAAATGAACTCGTTTGCGAAATGAAAGACATTTTCACAATCTTTTTGCAAGCAGGGGAGTCCTGTATGGTTACCATGTTGTAGGATTTGTTTAACGCAGGCGTGGAGAATGGGCGGCAGGGCTGAACATGGCTTGCCGCCACTCCTGCTCACACCCCCGCTTGAATATTCCAAACTGGAATTAGCTACCTTTGGGATGAGCATGCATTCATGATATACTCGTTTCAATGAGAAATATGAATACGCTTTCAATACGTCGCGTTTTCACGTTTGTATGACAGTTTTCGTTTCAGGAGGGAATTCATGAGACGACTAATAAAATCGTTTCCACGCAAGGCTACAACAGGTATGAATAAAAAGACGCTGATCACGATTTTTCTGCGTTTTTTCGTTCTGACCTTGCTGCTCATGGTATCGTCTATCATGATCGCAGCGTATTCGAATTACAGGATGATCGACGACGCAAAGGAAGCGAACCACAATTATTTGCGCGCTGTTTCTTCGTCACTTGACGGCCTATTCAACAAAATCAAAGACAAGGGGTACAGTATCTCGTCCGATTCCAACTATCTCAATCTGATATCCATGACCGACAAATCACAAAAGAATTACGCCTCTTCTACCTATGCATTAAGCAGCAAGCTGTACGATCTTTACATCAGCGATGACACAGTGGACGATGCCTTTATCTATTTTCAAAACATCGATACGGTGTTGGCCGGATCTGGTTCCTACGAAACCGCTTTTTACCTTAACCAATATTACCGCTATAAGGGTTATTCCCAGCCGTTTTGGAATGGCGAAATCGAGAAGGGTATCGTGTCGACCATATTTCCAGCGACTGACGTTTACAGGCAGACCGGTGTGTCGAGCGAGAAAAAGTACAAAACAATCGTCCCGCTTGTCCTCAATATCGAAAGCGTTGCTCATGCGCGTAGCTACATGATCGTTAACATAGACGAGCAAAAAATTTATCAAATGATCGATAACATGAACATTACGAAGAAAGGCGACATCTACCTCGTCGACACGCTTCATAACCGGCTTATAAGCGCGACCAACCGCAAGATGCTTGGCGGGACGTTCAACCTCGGGGAGCTAAGTTTGAATGTGAAAGATGTTAAAACCGATTCGGAAGCGTCGATTGACGGAGACAACTATATGTTGTCGTTTCAGCCGTCATCTTGGAACAATATTGGCTTCCTGATCGTAACACCGGAAAAAATGCTGACGGGTCCGATCAATAAGTTCCTATACATGACGATCGGCGTTATCGCTTTGTTCATGTTGATCGGGACGATCGTTTCTGCCGTCTTCACGTTCGGCATCTACTCGCCGCTCGCTGAGGTGGTCCATTATGTGAAACGTTTTGCGAAGGCACCTTTCGAGAACGGCAAGTCCGAATACGACTATATCAAGGAAAATATAACGACGCTACAGCAATTTCAGCAGGAAAGTCTGCCTTCGTTGTTGCAAATCTTTCTGTACCGCGCATTGAACCAGCAGCTAAATCAGGAAGATATTGAACGGCTGCAGCAAAAATACGATTTTTTCCGCGATGGGGGTTTCTTCGCGCTGGCTGTCGTCAGAGTCGGTATTGCTGGAGGAAGCGAATTGGCGGTAGCCGAGCATAAACGACAGCTGATCACCTTAAACAAGCCGGTACTCGATATGACCGAGAACGAAAGTGTACTTTTTCTGCAAGAACAGGATGCCGGCGGCGTGGATGCGTTGGTCGTGGAGCTTGAAGCCGTTTTGACGCGATATCAAGAGGAATATGGGGTTGAAGTAAGCCTGGCAGTCGGCGTTAGTCCGATTTTCGTGCAATTGGATCAAACGTGGAAGGCGTACAAGGATGCGTGTACGATCCTTGATATGCGCAGCGTGAGCAGCGGAGGCATCGTCTTTGGAGAGGCGGAAAGCAACCCGGGAGGGGCTGGCGCTCTGATTGCGGCGGACAAAAAGGAGACGATGCGTAAATATTTGGAGAACGGCCATGTGGAGGGCGCCGCTCATTTATTGGATCAGCTCTTCGAAGGGGCGAAGAAGCAGCAAATGCCGTTTAAGGTATTCCGGCAATTGGTGAGCGACCTGCTCTATTTTGCCGTGGAAACTGTTTATTCGCGTCATATCGATGAAGAGTCGATGTTCGGCATGCCCGCCGGTGAGATGATCGCACGCGTGAATACGATGCAAAGTCCGCTGCCGATCGAATCGCTTTGCCGCAATGTATACGGAAAAGTGACGGCGCACGTGCAGATGCTGCAACAGTCGTCTCAAGCGTTAACCGGGATGCTCGACTATATCGCGGCAAATTTGGCGGAAGTGAATTTAACAACGATTGCTGATCGCTTCGACCTGAATGCGAACTACGTTTCACAATATTTCAAGAAACATAAAGGCGTTACGTTTACCGATTACATTAACCGGCTGCGCATCGAAAAAGCAAAGGAGCTGCTGCTCGGTACCGATTGCACGGCGAATGACATCGGCAAGCAGATCGGTTTCAATAACGCGAACGCCTTTATCCGTATGTTCAAGAAGCTGGAAGGCACGACGCCGCACGAATATCGCAAGGGCGTCAAAGTGAATTACAGCTGCGAGGCTGAAGGGGGGATAGGTCTTGCTGAATAAAAAAAGAACGATGATTGTCGTCGTCTCTATATGTGCGGCGATGGTGCTTTCTTCGGCCTCCGTTACCCTCGGCAAGCGGGCACCCAGTACGGCATCCGCACCGCCAATCATCGTCAAAGCAGCAGTCCCATCATTCGAACGAGAACGGGATACGCTGATCGATCGCGAGTTCGAGCGTCGTGCCCATATAAAGTTCGATTGGATTCAGTTTCCGGTTACCGAATATATGAAGCGGGTCAAGCAACTGCTCACGACTTCGGGAGATAAACCGGATATTTTCGTCATTAACAAAGAAATGGTTCAGCGGTTCGGTCCTCAGGGGCTGCTGCTCGATCTTCGTCCCTATCTGAATCAAATGCCGAATTTACAGCGATGGATGGACAAATATCCGCAAATCTACGACAGCATCGTCTCCGAGGATGGCAAACTTTACGGCATCGACGGCTTCAACACGTATGGGCAAATGCCCATCGGCTATTTGCTGCGTGAAGACATTTTTTACCGTAACGGCATGCTGCTGCCCAAAACATTCGACGAGCTGTACGATTCGCTAAAACGGCTCAAGCAAATTTACCCTGATTCGAAGCCGATATCAAATCGTTGGGGGCCGGATCATCTGCTCGATAACTTCTTCATGGCTTATCATACGCAAAGCGGCATTTACTTCAATAACGATGATATGACGTTTCAGTTCGGTCCGATTGAGCCCAATTTCAAGAAGGCGGTCGAATTGGCCCACAAATTTTTTGAAGCGAAATTGATCGACCCCGATTTTACAACCGATTCTGATGCTCAATTTTTTGAAAACATAACGAAGGGCAAGACCTTCGCTTTATTCGGCGAATATTTTACAGAAATGGATGGGTGGGTAGAGAAAGGGAAAAAACAAGATCCGTTATTTAGCTTGAAAGCTGTGCAACCACCCATCACTGAGAACGGTCTGCAGGCACTCCTACCGGTACAGTATGCAAACTCGCAAGGAGATTGGGTGATCGCCGTCAATGCGCATTCAAACCATACCGATGAACTCATTCGCCTGCTTGATTATCAATATTCCGATGAGATGATGGAGCTAACGAATTGGGGCATCGAAGGTGAGACGTTCAAATGGGTGAACGGGGAGCGTAAATATGCCGTAAAGCTGCAGACGAAGCTGAATTCGACGGGGACGGTAACCCCTGAACAGCTAGGTGTGGACGGACGCACAGGCATCTGGCCGCCCTATGACCAAGATGCGGAGTATGCGAGAAAGTGGGGGGCGGTCGGGCTTGAAGGGCAGCGAATGTATAACGATAACGTGAGCCGAATTGGGTTTTTCTCGGGACCGACCGTCTCGTTCAATCAAGACGAAATGGTTGAGATAACGAAAGTCATGACACCGCTCAATAAGTTTCGGACCGAGAAGTTGATTAAATTCGTGACCGGAGAGCTTACGATGGATAAGGATTGGAATTATTTTCAGGAAGAATTAGAAAAGTTTGGGGTCAGACGGGTGCTTGACATGTACCGCGCAAAGTATGCGAAGCTGCCGGACGAACGGAAAAAGCTGAATACGGTAATTAAATAACCGGATTATGCATGAAATGCACACACCGGTTAATCTATGGACCGGGTGTGAGAAATGGGGAGGCTTGCGAAGCAGGATGTCGTCTACACGTTGCAGCCGAAGGATCCGATACCGGGTATGCCTAGGTTCGACTGTGCTTCGTCCTGTCTTCTTTCTTCATATCATACATGATTTATGATATATCATAGGAGTGATTTAAACGATGAGCTTATGATAAAATAGGTTTAGAAACGATAAGTGGAGGGATTATGTACAAAATTGCCATAGTCGATGATGAGGAGTTAGTGCGAGAAGGAATTGAAGAGCTCATTCAATGGAAAGAGCATGGGTTCGATTTCTTAGGTAGCTTTGAAAATGGTATTGATGCTTTGGAATCATTCGAAGAGCAGATCCCTGATGTGGTGTTGACTGACATTTATATGCCATTTATGGACGGCCTTGAACTAACACGTCAAATTGCCGAAATATACCCTTTCGCCAAGGTAATTGTGCTGACAGGCTTTGACGAATTCGAATATGTACAGCAGGCAATTAAGCTAAGGGTTTACGATTATTTGTTGAAGCCGATTTCTTCCAAACAGTTGATGGCTGTGCTGGATAAAGTGAAATTGGAAATGGATGAGGAATTTAGGCAGAAAGAGGCTTTGATTAAGCTGAAAATTCAACTCAATCAAAGCCTTCCGCTTCTAAGAGAACGATTTCTTGAATCGATGATCACTAGCGTGTTAAAGAAAGAAGTGTTGGATGAGAAGCTTGCCCTTTATAATATTAAACTGTCTGGAGATTGTTGTTTGGTGGTTGTCATTGATGTCGATGATTTTGGTGAACGAAGCAATTCCTTCACAGTAACCGAACAGGAACTGATGCGCTTCGCGGTCTATAATATTGTAGAAGAAATTATGGGTGAGAAGAAGGGCGGCATTGTTTTTCGCAGTCGTGACGACAAAATCGTGTCTATTCTCTCTAGTGATGATATGAACAGCGTATACGCATTGGCTCAAGCCCTTTCGGAGGAAACACGTCAAAGTGTGGAGAAATTCTTGAAGTTTACGGTGACTATCGGAATTGGAACCGCTTGCAACACCTTACAGGAAATTTCCATATCGTATCAAAAAGCGGCTGCGGCGTTAGATTATCGTTTCTTATTGGGGAAAAACAATGTAATCTCCCTATCTGATCTAGAGGGAAATGATAAAAGCACTGTTGAAATTTCCGTAGAGTGGGAAAAAAAGCTTATTTTAGTCTTGAAAACAGGCACGGTTAAGGAAGTTAATGTCGTTATTGAAGATTGCATGCAAAATTTAAAACTGGCACGAATTCCGATGCAAATGTGTTTAATCTATATTCAAAAAATCGGCGTAACACTAATGAGTACGGTAAATGAATTAGGAGGATTAGAGTTGTTTGTAAATCCGATCAATCCTTTTGCTGAAATATATACATTTAAGACTTTAGACGAAATCGAACTGTGGCTGAAGGAGATTTGTAAACAAGTAATTGGATGTATATCAGGCAAAAGAAACAATATATCAAAGCATAAAGTGGTAGTGGCTGAGGACTATATCATAGGCAATTATTCAGATGAAACCTTATCGGTAAACGATGTATGCCAGCATCTTCAAATGAGTCCTAGCTATTTTGGTGCGATATTCAAAACGCACACCGGGGAAACCTTCATTGAATATCTTACCCGAATCCGGATGGAGAAGGCCATGGAGTTGTTGAAATATACCGATTTCAAAACTTATGAAATCGCTGACAAAACAGGCTACAGAGATCCTCATTATTTTAGTTTAATATTCAAGAAAAAAGTAGGTCTTACTCCAACAGAGTTTCGTGAGAAAATCAGCAAAGAACTACAGCACGGGGAGGAAGGGTGAAGTATAATGCGTCGGTTTGCGTTTACCCGTATTCAATCGAGTATCGCGGTAGCTTTTTCCTGTCTCATTTTATTGACAACTTTACTTATGAGCTTCAGTTCATATAACTTGTCGGCGGATGCAGTTAGAAAAAAATCACAGGATTATACATCGCAAATCATCGATCAAGTAGATAGGAATATTAAATCGTATATTACGAGCATGGAATACATATCTCTAATGGCCCTTAATAATGCGGATGTTAGGACCTACTTGCAGTCAACAAGCAATAACAAGTTGAACAATGACAACGAAACAAGGCTGCGAATTCGCGATTATTTCCAATCTATACTGAATTCTCGCAAAGATATTACGTCTATAATTATTTCGGGCGATACGGGCTCTTATTTTGTATCCAATCGCTCTGAAGCAAACTTGAAGCCTAATTTGAACGTAGGCAACCAGTCATGGTTTGTTAAAGCTAAGGAGGCACAGGGGCTAGTCGTTATTTCGCCACCGCATATTCAAAATATATTCCTTAAGGAATATCAATGGGTTATCTCGTTTAGCCGAGATATTCGGAGTGTCAATGATAAACAAAGCTTGGGTGTTTTCTCCATAGATTTGGACTTTGATGTGATAAATAACATCTTGAGCGACATCAGCATTGGACAGCGTGGCTATATCTTTATTGTTGATGAAGAGGGGGAAATTGTCTACCATCCACAGCAGCAAATTGTATATAGTAATTTAAAATCTGAGATGGTCGATCAAGTTCTTCGCTCCGAAAATGGTAGCTTTATTACAGAAGAAGGCGCTAATAGTCGGATGTATACCACGAAAAAATCTGGGTATGGATGGAAAATCGTTGGTGTTGCTTATTTGGATGAGCTTGTGAGCAATAAGGAGGCAATGAAACGCTCGTTTCTTCTCTGGGGTACTCTTTGTATCGTGATCGGTTTAGTTTGTGCGGTAATTATTTCAGATAGACTTTCGCTTCCGGTTAAACGGCTGGAATCTTATATGAGGGAAATTGAAGAAGGGAACTTCAATATTAGATCAGATATTACATCGGCGAATGAAATTGGTAAATTGAGCAAACGTTTTAACATCATGATTGGTAAAATAGGTGAATTGATGAATCAAATTGTGGTGGAGCAGGAGTTTAAACGTAAAAGCGAACTAAAGGCGCTCCAAGCGCAAATCAACCCGCATTTTCTATACAATACCTTAGGTTCGATTGTTTGGATGGCGGAAGGAAAGAAAATGGAAGAAGTTGTGACGATGACCTTGGCATTAAGTAATTTGCTTCGTGCTAGCATAGGCAAAGGCAGTGAATTGATTCCGATACAAGTGGAAATCGAACACATCACGAATTATTTGACGATTCAGAAGATGCGGTACAAGTCAAAACTGGATTTTCGAATTGACATCGATAAAGAAATTTTGCATTGCAAAACACTCAAACTTATTTTACAGCCTCTGGTTGAAAATTGCATTTATCATGGGATTAAATACAAAAGCGGAGCGGGGATTATCCGAATTATCGGCGAAAAGTCACTGGATTGTATTTTGCTGAAAGTGCTTGATAACGGTGTAGGAATCGAACCTGAGAAGCTGAATCAGATATTATCGAGTAATCATAGTTTCGAAGATAAAGGCATTGGTGTGACTAACGTAAATGAGAGAATACAGCTTTATTTCGGGGAACCATATGGATTAAGCTTCAAGAGTTCGGGTGAAGGTACTGAGGTTACAATTTGTATCCCCATTATAGAATAAGGAAGGCGAAATGATGCTAACAAGAAAAATGGCCATACTTACCATTGTACCACTGCTTTGCACCGCATTCGTCTTCATGCTGCGTTTTATTGATTTTACGCCAGAACAAGCATTAAAGATCAAGCCCAAAATAATCTTAGTTACAAAGACGAGTGATCCAAGCGTAGAGTTTTGGCAGACATTGGCTACTGGTGCGAAGGTTGCTGCGAAGGAATTCGGTGCTGACGTTGAAATCGTTGCTCCACGTTTGGAAAATGATGTAGACAGTCAAATAAAAATTATGGACACTATCTTAAAGTATGGGCCATTGCCCAAAGGCATAATTTTGGCTCCCATAGATGCTGAAAAAATGACTCCAATTGCGGAAAAAATAAAAAAAGCAGGTGTACAGCTTATCACGATTGAAACATTGTTAAAAGGAAACCTCTCGAGTAGTGTGATTGCCACGGATCAAGTTGCAGCAGGAAAGAAAGCTGGGGAAGAGGCGCTACGTTTGCTTCCATCGCGTTCCAGAGTTGCTATTATTAATTATGATAAAGGCTCCCAGATGCAAATTGAAAGGGAAGAAGGCGTAAGACGAGCATTGGCAACGTATCCGGGAATCGAAATCATGGATACTTATTTTCTCGATGGAGAAAATGAAGCTTACGAGTTTACTAAACAGCTTCTGGGCGGTCCAGATTCCATAGACGGTATCATTACCTTAAACGAAACGGGAACTAAAGGTGCAGCTAGGGCAGTGAAAGAACTCGAATTATCTGGAAAGGTGAAGCTAGTCTGTTTCACAAGCTCCATTGAAGAGATTCATCAACTTGAAGAAGATGAGATTCAATCCATTGTTGTGCAAAAGCCGTTTAACATGGGCTATTTAGGGGTAAAGACATCCGTTCAGCTGCTGAATGGGGAGAAAATCAATCCTCAAATTGATACAGGATCCGAAGTCGTAACTAGAGACAATATGTACAACTATGAAATTGAAAAGCTGCTTTTTCCTTTTGGTGAAAGGTAGGGGGATGTGATGAGTAAAAAATGGGCCAGGCTTATTATTTTTCTCATGTTGATAGGTTTATTGGTTATTGGATTCCATTCCGAACAGCCAGCAATGGTGATTAAGAGTACAGTGACTGATACCTCAAACAAGAACATTTTTGAAGGTGTTAAACTGAAAACAGTATTGATCGGTGGAGGCACCTACGAACCATTATATGAAGCTATTCCTAAGTTCGAGCAGGAGACAGGCGCAAAGGTGGAAATCGTATTTAAAGGGAATAATTATGATTTGGACAAGAAGATGAACATAGATTTTGCAGCAAATAAGATTGACTATGATGTGATATCTACACATTCCAATCAATTCTCAGGGTACAAGAATTCATTAGTTGAATTGGATAATTGGTTCACTGAGGATGATCTCAAAGACTTCTCTCCTTCGATATTAAATGCTGGAAAAATAGATGGGAAACCGTACATGATTCCGCGATTAGCAGACATTAGTGTTTACTATTATAGGACGGATCTGTTTAATGACGAGGCGAATAAAAGCAAGTTTAAGTCCGAATACATGTATGATCTGGCACCTCCGCAAACGTTAGAACAATTGAAAGACATTTCAATTTTCTTTGCTAAGCAAGGAAAAGGAATATCAGGTACACAATTTGCAGGTAAAGAAGAAGCGTTAACAGGTCGTTTCATGGAACTTACTCAGGCATTTGGCGGTGACTTCTTTGACGACAAGAGCCATGTTGTTTTGAATAAAATAGGCGGATTGAAAGCAGCTCAATATTTACGGGATCTATATGCAGCGGGTGCAATGCCGAAAGGAGTGGTTAACTTCCTGTGGGATGAAGTGGAAAATAACTTTGCAAACGGAAAAATCGCTATCTATTCCGAGTGGCCTGGATGGTATTCAACGCTCGATGATCCGAAAAGTTCAAAAGTTGCAGGTAAGTTTGACGTTGTTCGTGCGCCAGAAGGTCCGAGTGGCATTCATCCAGGCTGGGGTGGCGTTCACGGATTCGCGATAACGAAAGCAAGCAAGAATAAACAGGCAGCTGCTGCGCTTATTAAGTTTTTGACAAATGCTGAAAATATGACGGATGAATCAAAGCTGGGTGCAACTCCTGTACGTATATCGGTATGGGAACAAGTATTAAGTGATGCGAAGACAGGAGATGGGCGGAGACAGAACTTCTACAATACATTAAATAAAGCTTTAAAAGAGGATTTCCGCACACCTCCGCTTATTAAACAGTGGATTCCGTTGTCAAACATTTTATATCCGTATCTGCAGAAAATTATCATAGGTGAAATGTCTCCGCAGGAAGGATTAGATGCTGCAGCGAAGGAAATCACGAAAATGATGGATCAAACCAAATGAGAACATGAACAAGAGCTGCTTTCCTCTTCGAGGAAGGCAGTTTTTTTTTTAATGAATAAGTGGAATTTTAGACCATCATCGTGGAAATCTCTATTAACTATTGAAGGCATTCAAGTTAATCTATTCATAGATCATACATGAAACATGCATCATATATCGAACTTAATCATCGAGCAACTATTAGAACAACTGGAGGGCAAACGAATGAAAAGCAATTCTACTGTAATCATGGAATCCAAATCAAGTAATCCAAGAAAAGGGGTTCTATTATCAATCCTTAAACGAAGTGATACAAGTGTGATCGTTGCTACACTAATCCTATTTATCGTTTTTGCAATTGGATCTTCCAGTTTTTTATCTTCTTATAATTTGTTTAACGTTTTTAGAACCACTTCCTTGTTTTTATTCGTTGCTTTAGGTCAAGCCATCGTGCTAGTCATTGGGGGTATGAATTTATCCTTGGGGGCTATTGGAGGACTTTCTGTCGTTACAGCAGGTTATGCCATGCATACTTTGGGATTACCCGGCCCTGTGGCAGTCCTTTTAGCATTAATCGTCGGAGCTGTAGCTGGCTATATCAATGGTATTGTTATTATTCGATTGAAGTTGAATTCCTTTGTAGTAACGCTAGCGACTTCTTTTATTTATACGGGTCTTGTTTTTGGAATATCAAAAGGATTCCCTTACACGAAAATTCCTAAGGAGTTTACTTTTATTGGTAGGGAAGGCTTTCTTGGATTGCCTTATTTATTCTGGCTTATGATCTTGACGTTAATCGTGTTGTGGTATGTGTTTAAGTACACCGTAATTGGAAGGCAAATTCTTGCGACTGGGGGGAATTTGGTAGCTGCGCGCTATTCGGGAATTAAAACGGATAAAATTATTATGTTGGGCAATGTGTTATCAGGTGTTTTTGCTGCTTTAGCAGGTGTGTTATGGATCTCAAGAATGGGTTCTGCTACACCGGCAACTGGAAGTGATTGGATGATTATCTCATTCGCTGTGGCAGTTATTGGGGGTACTGCTCTAAATGGAGGTGCCATTAGCGCAATAGGGCTTTTTGCAAGTTCGTTAATGATTGCGCTGATTAATAACGGATTAATTATGCTTGGTGCCAATGTCTATTATGAACAAACATTCCTTGGGGCCATTATTATGCTTGCAGTCACAGCAGAGAGCTTAAGAGTCAAATATAGTTCACTGCGAAAAAGATAGGAGAGGGGAAGAATACATGTTGGAATTGAGGGGTGTTAGTAAATTTTTCCCTGGAGTAAAGGCGCTCGACAATGTTTCAATTACATTCAATCCTGGTGAAGTACACGGGCTGTTAGGAGAAAATGGGGCAGGGAAAAGTACGCTAATTAAAATTATCTGTGGCTTGTATCAGCCTGATGAAGGCGAGATTTTATTGAACGGTAAGAAAGTGCATTTTGAAAGTTTTCGTGATGCCTTGGAAAGTGAAATAAGTATTGTTAACCAAGAGATACAAATTATTCCCCAATACAGTATTGCTGAAAATATTTTTATAGATAAAATTAGCAAATTTGCTAGCGGCGGGATCATCAATTGGAAACAGATTAATGCGGAAGCAGCCAAATATTTAAAGATGGTCGGCTTGGATATGGATCCTACAACCATTATTGCAGGGTTGAGTGCAGCCCAAAAACAACTGATTCAAATTGCCAAAGCGATATCTTCCAATGCAAAGGTTTTGCTGTTGGATGAACCAACTTCCTCACTAACGAAACATGAAGCCTTAAAACTATTTGCACTTGTGACTAAACTAAGACAACAAGGTGTTGTGCTCATATTTGTTTCACATAAACTTGAGGAAGTTTTATCACTTTGTGATAAAGTATCAGTTTTACGCGATGGAAAGTATGTTGGTACCAAGGATCGTCTAAATTTGACCAAACAAGATATTGTGAAAATGATGATTGGTCGAGAAACCAAAGATAATTATTTGGGACAGTTGGATATTAACCAAGACAATAAAGTTCTAGAGGTAAAGAATGTAACGCAAGCAGGGCGATTCAACAATATCAATCTCGACTTGCACGAAGGTGAAATATTGGGCTTCTATGGCCTTGTAGGATCTGGAAGGACAGAATTAGCTAAGATTTTGATTGGCGAAGATACGATGGACTCTGGTGAAGTGTTGATCAATGGGAAGAAAGCATCAATTAAAAGTATGGCGGACAGTTTAAATAAATATCGCTTGGGGTATGTATCCGAGAATCGCAAGGAAGAAGGCCTGATTCTAGAGGAAACCGTAAGAACAAATATTGGAATAACCATCTGGAGTAAAACTGTTCAACCGATTATCCGAAAAATAAATTTGAAATCGGAGGAATCCGAAGCTCAACAAATGATTAATGCTCTTCAAATAAAAGTTACCAGTTCAGACGATATTGTTGGTGGACTGAGTGGTGGTAATCAGCAGAAAGTAAGTATTGCGAAGTGGCTGGCCGCAGGCTGCGATATTTTGATTATTGATGAACCATCCGTTGGTGTTGATGTTGGGGCTAAGGAATATATTCATCAGTTGATTTGGAATTTAGCGAAGGTCGAGAAGAAATCGATTATCGTCATTTCATCTGACTTACCTGAATTGTGTACGCTTGCAAGAAGAATACTCGTTTTTAGAGAGTTTCAAATTGTGGGTGAACTGAATGATATTAATGATAGACCTTACTCGTATGAGGAATTGAGCGGCAGGATTGGTCAATACTTAGCTTAACACAGGCTTGCTTGATGATTAAATGGGAGTTGGCAAGTACACTTCCTGTTTACACATAAATGAAAAGGGTTTCAAAAACCAAAGGAGGAAAAACAAATGGGAAAAACAAAGAAAAAGGGTCTTATTTCACTTATGGTATTATCGCTTACAGGAGCACTGGTAGCTGGTTGCGGTACATCTAAGACAGTAGACAATGCAGCGACTTCATCAACGAAACCGACTACTACCGCGACGGCTGCCAAAAAAACAGATTACAAATTAGGTTGGTATGCTTCTGCACCGCACCCGTATTTTGAAGAAGTGAAAAAAGGTGTTGAAGCTTTTGAGAAAGATTACGGCATTACAGTCGAGAAACATATCGGACCCGACTGGAAGCAGCCGAGTGAAACCGATAATGTACAAGCCTTAGCAGCCAAAGGCATTAAATATTTCTCCATTTATCCATCTGACGGCAGTGGAGCAAACGGATTGTTTGAAGAATTAACGAAACGCGGAGTGAAGTTTGTGAACTTTGGTGCATCTACTGTTCAACCAACGACAGCATCGTTCTTTGTTGGAACAGACGCTAAAGCAGCAGCAATGGTCGCTACAGAAAAGCTGATCACGTTGATGGGTGGCAAAGGGAACATTATTAACGTACTTGAAGTGATGGAAGATTCCAATACCATTTTACGTAAACAAGGTGTAGAAGAAGTTGTGAAGAAACATCCGGATGTAAAAATTATTCAAGAGATTTCTGGGATGAAGAGTACAGAAGAAGCTGTGCAGAAGGTTGATAGCGCAATTGCCGCAAATATCGATAAAGTAGACGGTATTATTGCTACTGGATTTACTCCTACAGTTGCAATTGCTCAGGTTATGGGGGATTACAAGAGTAAAGGCAACAAGCGGGCTATTCATTCTATCGGGATTGACACGGATCCGATTGTGGTTAAAGCCATCAAAGAGGGCGCGATGGATGCAACCATTGCACAAAACTCATTCGGTGCAGGTTACTTGTCTATGCTGTTATTAAAGGAAATGGCTGACGGATGGGCTCCGAAACAAGGCGCATACGCAGTAGACGGTGGTATTGTTGTCGTTACGAAGGACAATGTCGATACGTTCCAAAATGATATTACGAAAGTAACAAATGATCTTAAAGCTAATCTTGAAACAAAGTACTTGGAGAAAAAATAAAAGTAGTTCATGAATGCTCTTTGGAAAAGTGTAAGTGTGTTTATTCTTCTCGATGAACACGCTTGCACGTTTTTGATATCCTTAGGCTGTTTTAACTATCACTCCAATGTCTGAATAATAAATAAGTTGTGTGTGCAGCACATTTTTGATATCATAAATCGTGTACGATTTGCATGTTGAGTGGAGCTGAAGTTTTTGAAAAAAAGTTTAAGCCGGTACGTTCTGACAGATGAAATTTATGCCTTATTGAAAGAACAAATCCTCAATCACCATATTGCTCCAGGGGATAAAATCAATATCGATCAATTAGCCCGTGAACTTGAGGTCAGCAATATTCCTATTCGTGAAGCACTATCTAGATTGACTGCTGAGGGTCTGGTAAATATGGTGCCATTCAAAGGCATGTATGCAACGGAGATGTCTCTGCAAGAGTTGGACGAAATCTTTGAAATCAGAATGGAATTAGAATGCTTGGCAATTAGAAAAGCAGCCCCCAATATACCTGATTCATTGTTGGTTGATTTGAAAGCAGACATGAAAAGATGGTCTAACAGAAAGCCGACGGAAATTGTAGAGAAAATCAATTTGATAGCTGAGATGAACCAAAGCTTGCATGGTTTAATACTGGATTACTGTGCAAACCATTCTTTGAAGAACTTGATCACGATGTATATACAGAGAATTCAGAGATATCTATCGGCTATTCAAAAAGGAATGGATCAGCAAGTGATTGAAGAGGAATGGAATGAACACATGCTGGTTGTAAGTTGTTTGGCTGCATTGAATGTTGAGGAAGCGGAACAAGCTTTGCTGCAGCATCTGAGTAACTCGCACGTGCGTACTAGAAGTTTTTTTATTTAATTTTTTAGCAATAATCATACATGATAAACGATTTATCATAAAAATGATGACTCTTTATAAAAAGGAATGGAGGCAAGACAAGATGCTGCTTACTGGAAAAACGGCCATCGTGACGGGTGGAGGATCAGGCATTGGCGAAGCGATTGTACGTTTATTTGCCGCTCAAGGCGCGAAGGTTGTGATCGCGGACTGGAATGTGAAGGAAGCCGCCCGATTGGCAGTTGAATTAACGTCAGCCGGCCAATACGCTGCAGTAGTGAAGGCAGACGTTTCGAAGGAGGCAGATGTTCGAGCGCTAATCCAAGAGACCATAAATGTATTTGGTCAACTGGATGTAATCGTGAATAACGCAGCCGTCATTTTGCCTAAGTTTCTAGAGGATATTGAATTGGACGAGTGGGATCGCCTGATCAACATTAATTTGAAGAGTGTTTTCCTTATGATCAAGCATTCGCTCCCCGAATTAAGGAAAACGCGCGGAGCAATCGTTAATATGGCTTCATTAAACGGTTTAGTTGGGCAAAAGATGAATCCCGTTTATGCCGCAACCAAAGGCGGAGTTATCGCAATGACGAAATCTCTAGCATTGGACTACGCGACGGATGGGATTCGTGTAAATTGTATCTGCCCAGCCGGTGTCTCTACGCCGCTCTTACAACAATGGGTTCAAGAACAGGATGATCCGGCAGCAACCATTCAGATATTGAATGACATGCATGCGCTGGGTCGGCCGGCTACTTCGGAAGAAGTCGCTCAAGCCGCGCTCTTCTTGGCCAGCACTCAATCTGGTTTCATAACCGGTGTAGCTCTTCCCGTTGATGGCGGAGCGTCGCTTGGTTACTAAATATAACTTACATTAACTAAAACTAAGGAGATGTCCAAAAATGAAGATTACTAAAGTAGAAAGTTTTGTCTTGCATGTGCCGATTACACCACCGATTACAGACGCTATTAACGTTGCTACACACTGGGGATTAGCCGGAGTTCGCATCTTTACAGACGAAGGCTTTGTCGGATATGGATACACGGGTACTTGTGCCCATGGCGATGATATGATCGTTGATACAATTGATAAATACTATGCGCCGCTTTTGGTTGGGAAAGATCCGTTTATGGTAAGAGAACTATGGAATGATATGCGTTTTGGCAAAATGCACTGGATCGGCCGATCGGGCGTAACGCACATGGCGCTTGCAGCTGTGGATATAGCGATATGGGATATCATGGCGAAAGCATCCAATAAGCCGCTATGGCAGTACCTTGGCGGAGCCAAATCAACACCGATTAAAGCCTATAATACGAATGGCGGCTGGTTGAACTGGTCAAAAGACCGTTTGCTGAAGGATGTAACAGAGATTGTAGAATCAGGTTTTACAGGTGTCAAAATCAAAGTCGGCAAGCCAGATCCACGTGAGGATTATGATCGCTGCAAAGCGGTACGGAAGGCGATCGGCGACGATGTGATCTTCATGATCGACGTCAATCAGCAGTGGAATATCAATACCGCTATGACTTGGGGTAAAAAGCTTGAAGAATTCGATCTGTTCTGGCTGGAGGAGCCGCTCAATCCTGATGATATTATGGGTCACAAAAAGCTTGCTGACGAGTTAAACGTTCCTATTGCTTTAGGGGAGCATGTTTATAACAAATATGCATTCAGAGACTATATACATCAAGGTGCAATCGAATATTGTCAAGTTGATGTAACCCGTGTAGGTGGTATTACGGAATGGCTGCAGGTTGCGGGCTTAGCTGCTTCCTACGATATTCCGATTTGTCCGCATGTTGGTGATATGGGCCAAATTCATCAGCATCTTGTAGCGTCTACACAAAATGCCATTATGCTGGAATATATACCTTGGATCCGTCACATTTTTGAAGAGCCTGCGACTGTAGTAAATGGGCATTATGTACTTCCTCAAATGCCTGGGGCTTCGACAACGATATTGCCTAAGTATTTTAATGAGTATCGAGTGAGATAAGTTCGTACAAAGGAGCATGCACCCATGATAATTGACGCCCATCAGCATTTTTGGAATTTGGAAAAGGTCGCTTACCCTTGGATGGATCCGGCTTACGGATCGATATGCCGGACGATTGAAGCGGATGAATTGGAGCCATTGATTCGCGAGGCTGGTATTAACAAAACGGTCATCGTGCAAGCCATGAATTCCTATGAGGATACCGAATATATGTTGAAGGTAGCCGGCGAAAGAGAATGGGGAGGCGCGGTTGTTGGGTGGGTGCCCTTGAACATTCCGGAGGTGGCGGATAAAAAGTTGAGGGAATACGCCAAAAATTCTTTCTTCAAAGGGATCCGCCATCTGATTCATGAGGAGAAGGATCCAGACTGGGTCATCCGTGATTCGGTGATTGAAGGACTCAAGATTCTCTCTTCCTACGGCTTGACCTTCGATGTGGTAGGGGTGTTCCCGAATCATTTGAAGCATATCCCGTATTTGGCTGAAAAAGTACCGGATCTGAAAATGGTAATTGACCATTTCGCCAAACCACCCATCAAGGAAAAGCAAATGGGAGCGTGGGCGGAACAATTCGCTGCTGCGGCTCAGTATCCGAACGTGTATGCAAAGATATCTGGATTGAATACTGCTGCGGATTGGCAAACTTGGAGCTCAGAAGATTTGAGACCCTATATCGACTATGCGTTAAAGCATTTTGGAGCGGATCGCCTCATGTTTGGAAGCGATTGGCCAGTGGCCAACTTGGCGGGCGGTTACGGGAAAGTATGGTTAGAAACAAATAAGGCGATTGCAGAATATGCAGAACATGAAAAAGTTGCGATATTGGGCGGAACAGCAGCAAAATTTTATGGCATTCAAGCTGAATAAAAGGGATGTGTGCCACCAGTGAATCGATTTGGAAGTGTGATCAAGGTTAAGCCCGAGAAGCTCGAAGAATATAAAAGGCTTCATGCCAACGTTTGGTCAGATGTTCTCAAGATGATCCAAGCGTGCAATATCCGCAATTATTCCATTTATTATAAAGATGGCTATTTATTTAGTTACTTTGAGTACATCGGTGAAGATTTCAAGCAGGATATGGCTAAGATGGCAGCAGATCCTACAACCCAAAAATGGTGGGAATTTTGCGAACCATGCCAAGAGCCGTTGGAGACGCGGCTTGAAGGCGAATGGTGGGCATCTATGGAGGAAGTTTTTCATACTGACTGAAGGGTATGAGGAGAACACAGCGTATTGCACAAATTGTATGTCAAATAGCTTAATTAGCAAGGGGCTGCACGATATTTTTGCGTAGCCTCTTTTTTACGACCAAAAGGCAGGGGAAAGTTGACCAGGCAGCTCAAATGACTTTGGG
Source organism: Paenibacillus sp. JT22N1 (assembly GCF_059692155.1). Classification (NCBI taxonomy): domain Bacteria; kingdom Bacillati; phylum Bacillota; class Bacilli; order Caryophanales; family Paenibacillaceae; genus Paenibacillus; species Paenibacillus sp. JT22N1. The sequence continues at coordinate 261,567 of NZ_JCAUAW010000002.1, read as the reverse complement.
ATAGTTTTTTTTGCGCATTACTGTAACTAGGTGATGTTAGTTTAAAAAAGATCAATAAGAACTCAAAATAGATCATTTGAATGCGTTTTCATTTGAAGTATTGTTGATATATAAAGCATTTTAAAAGAAAGGGGGAAATGTAGCTATTCACCTGAATGCGTGTATAACTAGAATGATTCAATTGTTTTGTTATGTCTGCAGTGAAACATTTTGTAACATTTTGTCGATTTTTTTCTTGCACGATTAGTATTACTTCTGTGTGATGTGAAACAAAGGATGAAAGGGTGATCGTTTTGCGCAAGTTGTTGAAGATGCCTCACAAGAAGGAAGCTTTACTAAGTTTAATGATAGCTGCTTGCATTTCCTCTGGTTTTACCGGTATTCCAATCCTATTGCCAATAGGATTGGCGCATGCAGCAACCGCGGTCACATACACGGGATCCGCACAACCCCCAGCTCATAATCTGGCCCTATGGTATCGTCAACCAGCAACGGATTGGCAGACACAAGCGCTGCCGATTGGAAACGGATTTATGGGCGGAATGGTGTATGGCGGTGTAGATCAAGAGCATATCCAGTTCAACGAGAAGACGCTTTGGACAGGCGGTCCGCGTTCTAAGGTTGGAGGCGGAAGGGACGGCAACAGAGATGGTGCGGCCGATCATTTAGAGGATGTTCGCCAGAAGCTAGCGAGCGGCGATGTAGGCGGAGCCACTTCGATTGCCGAGCAATATTTGACAGGGACATTAAACGATTATCCGCAATTTGGCTATTTTCAAAACTTCGGCGATATCTTTCTCGATTTTGCGCTACCTGCTTCCGTGACGGTTACCGACTATCGGCGCGAACTTGATCTGGAGGATGGGATCGCGCGTGTTACTTACAAGCAGAATGGGGTCGAGTATACACGCGAATATTTTATGAGTTATCCGGATAAAGTGATGGCGATGCGGCTTTCCAGCAGTCAGCCGAATCAGTTGAACTTTGATGTAAGGGTCACAAGCCCGCAGACGGCTCCTTTCATCGTGGCTAACGGCAATACGCTGACTCTCAGCGGTAAGCTTGCTGATAATAATATGGCCTATGAATCGCAGTTCCAAGTTAAGAGTGATGACGGAACGGTTACAGCCGGCAATGGAAAGCTGACGGTAGCAGGCGCTAGCTCTGTAACTATCCTCATGTCTGCAGCTACGGATTATACCAATCATTATCCGGATTATGTCGGAACGGATCCACACCTAACCGTGACTGATAACCTAGCAGCAGCTTCCGCCAAAACGTATGATGTTCTGCGGGCGAACCATTTGGCTGATTATCAGTCGCTGTTTAAGCGAGTATCGCTTAATCTGAATGACCAGCAAGCCACGGTACCAACTGACCAACTTCTGACTAACTACAGAACGACCCGCACCAGTGCGCTTGAATCTCTGTTTTTCCAATATGGCCGCTACTTGCTCATTGCTTCTTCACGTCCGGGATCGTTGCCTGCCAACTTACAAGGCGTCTGGAATAATTCCAAGACACCGCCATGGGGAGCCGATTACCATACGAATATCAATCTTGAAATGAATTACTGGCCTTCTGAAGTTACCAATTTGAGCGAGACGGCCATTCCTTATGTTGACTTTATCGATTCTTTGCGGGCTCCAGGCCGGGTCACAGCTCAGAAGCATCACGGTGTAACTGGTTCCGGATGGACGATTCATACATTTACTAGCATTTTTGGCTATACGGCACCAGGCTGGGATATTAGCAATTGGGGATGGCAGCCGGCCGCTGGCGCGTTCCTTTCCCAGCAGCTGTGGGAGAAATATTTGTTTACGGGCGATACGGAATACTTACGTAATAAGCTCTATCCCATTATGAAGGAAGCGGCTGAATTTTGGACAAAAACGCTCGTTACGGATACGGACGGGACACTGGTATCTACGCCGGGTGTTTCACCGGAACATGGTTCATTAAGCATAGGGGATTCTTATGATCAAGAACTGGTTTGGCAATTATATACGAATTGTATCGAAGCCAGCAATATTCTTGGTATAGATGAAAATTTCCGCAATGTATTAATTGACCAACGAAGCAAGCTCTCTATGCCGAAAATCGGGAAATACGGGCAAGTACAGGAATGGAAAGAGGATATCGACGATCCGAACGATGAGCATCGCCATATCTCTCATCTGGTAGGTTTATACCCGGGCAATCTGATCAATAAGGTAACCAATCCTGATCTATTTAATGCGGCAAAGGTGACCCTTACTCAGCGTGGAGATGAAGCGGAAGGTTGGAGCAGAGCGAATAAACAGAATCTGTGGGCTCGTATGCTTGACGGTGATCACGCTGAGAAGATTCTCCGAGGACAGCTTGACGACAGTATGTACCCGAATTTATTCAATATTGGCCCGCCATTCCAAATTGATGGTAACTTTGGGGCGACATCCGGAATCGCAGAGATGCTTTTGCAAAGTCATACAGGAAGTATTGACTTGTTACCGGCTCTTCCTTCGGCATGGGCCAAGGGAGATGTCAAGGGCTTGAAGGCAAGAGGCGATTTTGAAGTGGATATGAGCTGGAATGGGACAATATTGAGGAATGCGACGATCACTTCCCTGGAAGGAAATGTCGCCAAAGTTAAGGATAAGACATTCACCCATGCCGGACAATTTACAGTGCTTAAGGCAGCGGACAACACGCCGGTGAACTATACAGTTAGCGGAGATACGATTACGTTCAATACCGAAGTGGGACAAAAGTACGCGATCACGTCGTCGATGCCTGCGACACAACTGACTGTTATGGCTCCTGATTACATTTCTCCAGGGAAAAGATTTGAAGTAACGACAACTTTTAAAAATGACGGACCGAACGCAATTTCAAACGCGAATATCTCTTTACAGGCTCCGAGCGGGTGGGCAGTCGAAGCTGTTACTCCAAATGTTATTCAGCAAGTAGCACCGGGCCAATCCGTTGATACCAAATGGGGCGTTACACCGTCTGCAACGATGGCAACTAGCATGTATGAGCTCTCAGGCAAAGTAACTTACGCTTTCGGAGCTTTGACTGGTAGTGTTGACGCTAAAGTGAATGTAACCTCTCCGCCAATCGTGCCTTCAGGCGAAGTTTATTTAGGCGACGCTACCTGGATGAGTGCAACGAATGGATGGGGACCCGTGGAACGCAACATGAGTAACGGAGAGTCATCGGCTGGTGACGGTAAGCCAATTACGCTGAATGGGGTTGTCTATCCAAAAGGACTTGGCATCCATGCAGCGTCCGAGATCTCTTATTATTTAAACGGGAAAGGCAAGCTGTTTACATCGGATATCGGTGTCGATGACGAAGTAGAGAGCAGCCGTGGAAGCGTCATTTTCCAAGTTTGGGCGGACGGCAATAAAATTTACGATAGCGGCGTCATGACTGGAAGCAGTGCAACAAAGGCAGTAAGCCTTGATATGACAGACGTGAATGTCCTTAAGCTAGTCGTAACGAATGGTGGAAACGGCAACGGTTCCGATCATGCGGATTGGGCTAACGCTAAGGTTACATCACCTATAGAGGATGGGGCTGTAACCGGCATACTGCTGGATAAGATGAATGTTTCGCTCAAAGTGGGAGAGACGACACAGCTTACGGCTACGGTTCAACCTGCGAATGCGACGAACAAAAACGTCAGCTGGGCAAGCAGCGATCCGTTGGTAGCCAAAGTTGAAGTTGTCGGCGGCAAAGCGATGGTAACAGGTCTCAAAACGGGCAGCGCCGAAATTACGGCGACGACTGCAGACGGAAGCTTCAATGCGAAGGCCCAAGTGGCCGTGACGAATGAGACTGGGACCGTACAGACCATAAAAGTCGACGAAAAGGATCCATCCGTCGTGTATACGGGCACATGGTCGACTTATAGCACATCTCAAGATTACGGCGGTTCTGAGAAATACAGCAATACAGCTGGCAGCTCCGCACAATTTACGTTTACGGGAACAGCCATCAAATTAATAAGCATGAAGCAGACGAACATGGGCAAGATTGATGTGTATTTGGATGGGGTGTTGGATCAAGCGGATATCGATTGTTATGCGCCCAGTACAACCAAACAGGTTGCCGTCTACAGCAAGACAGGTCTGCCAGCTGGAGAACATACAATCAAAATTGTTGTTAAAGGTACGAAAAGCCCATCGGCAGTGGATAGAATTGGAGCTATCGATGCATTTGAGTATACACCGGCTATAGCCGCACCGAATGTAACTGCAGACGATACGAACAATGTGATTGCTGGTGTCGACGAAAGCATGGAATATTCGATAGACGGCGGGGCGAACTATACAAAGTACAATGCGGCCCAAATACCTGTATTCAAAGGCGACAAAACCGTACTGGTACGTGTTGCTGCAAATGAAGTTAACTCGGCGGGACTCGCGAAGACGCTGACGTTTACACAGAATCCGCTTCATTCGATCGAGTTGACGCATATACCGAGCGAGTTGAAGGTTGGCGATACGGTTCACGCGATTGTAAATGCGAAATACGGCGAGAACGATTTCACGCCAGTTACCGATGGCGTAACGTACCGCAGCAGCAGTCAGGAAGTTGCTGCAATTGACGCCACGGGTACAATCCAAGCGCTTAGTTCGGGCCATACAACAATTATGGCTGAATTTAGCGGCAAGCAGGCGTCTGTTGATGTTACGGTAACCGTGATCGCTCCAACTATTCCTGGCGACTTGAACGGAGACAGCAGAATAACTATTGGCGACTTAGCAATTGTGGCTTCGGCTTATGGAAAAACTTCTGCAGCCCCAGATTGGAATCAGTACAACAAAGCGGATCTTAACCATGACAACAAAGTAGACATTAGTGACCTAGCATCAGTAGTGACAAAGATTCTGGAATAACACAACGTATTGGTCCATCCCACGGTCATTAATGAATGTGGGATGAACTCCATCGAAATCAATGATTTCGCGATGCTGGCCAAGAAAATTCCGGAGTAAACTCAATAAAAATCAGGAGGAAGATGTCATTTGAAAAAACACCTCAAACAGACTGGTATGATGTTAACCGTGTTCATGGGATTGCAAACTTGCATCCCAGCAGCAACCATATTCGCTATAGATCAAACACAAGATCAAGCAAGCATTTTTTTAACAAATTCGATAACAACCCAAACTTTAGAAAATGGCGTTTATTCTAAGGATTACAACGATGGCAATATTAGTGGATGGACCGCTGCCAAAGGAACAACTGCTTTTACTCCGGATAATGGCACTGTAAAAGCGGTAACACAAGGTGCTGTCATTCTCGCTGATCTGGAATCGCCTAAATATGCGAATGGCGAATATGAAGTCAAGCTGAAGTTCAACCAAGTGCCCACCCGATTCGGATTAGTACTCCGTTATGCGGATAAAGACAACTATAGTGTTATTCAATATGATGCGAGCAGTTGGGGCTGGGATGTTCTGAAAAATGGCCAAGAGACGTGGGGGGACATTGCTTCAAGCAGTCCTGCATTTGTAGCTGACAAACAATATACGTTTAAGCTTCGTTATGAGAATGACAGCGTGCAGCTGTGGATCGACGGTGTCAGTGTTTTCAACACAACCTTGCCAGGTTTGCCGACAGCAGCCGGACAAATCGGAATTCGCAGCTGGTATACCAATAAGACCTTCTTCATCGACGATGTGAAATTGACGGAGGTGAAGGGAAATACGACCGTACCCAAGCCGATTACGCTTATCGATACGATTACATCCGACCAATTGACTGTCGAAATCGATAAGGAATTCCCACGGGTGAAGAAGTACGTTTGGAAAAGTACCGGCGCAGAGATGAATGGTCAATTAGATGGGATCAATGAATTAAAAATCAACGGAAAATCCTATTATCCGACTGCGACGGCCTACGTCAAGAAGGCAGCAACAGCAAGTAAAGGAGAAACAGCCGCCTATACGCTGCAAATTCCAGAAATCAATATAGATCTGGAAATGGAACTCGAGCTGAAAAACAACGTGCTGAACTTCAATGTGACGAACATCGTGGAAAAAGGCGCAGAGAAAGTAAAAACGATCGAGTTTCCGAATCACGACTTTGTGTCCGTCCTAGCCACACAGCCTAAGGCACAAGAGACTGCCGTATCTGTGACAGGCGGTTGGAACATCATTAACGAGGAATATAACGATCTCAAAAGCGGAGCGACGGATGTCAGCGGAAGTCGTACGTATGCGTTCCTCAACTCAGATATGCTCGCTGCGACTATTGTCAATAACGTCGTGAATGGGAACGATAAGGTTCGTGTGAAAGTGGCTAACGATACGACAGGCACGAAGAAAGCAGCGATGTCGAACGGCGCATGGACCTATCACGGAAGTACGAAGCCGGAAATAGCGGCGGAGCCATTGCCATGGGCTAAGATCATTATTACGCCGGATGCGAACAATGACAGCATGGTCGACTGGCAGGATGGCGCAATCGCTTATCGCAACCATGCTGGGACACCTTACCGCAGCGAAATGATTCGCGATAACATTTCGTACATAGCGATGAACATCGGTTCCACAACCTCATCTCCATTCTTGCGAACGTTTGATAACGCGAAGAAAATTTCACATTTGACCGACGGCTTCGGACAGATTGTCCTGCACAAAGGCTATCAAGCCGAAGGACATGACGATTCCCATCCGGATTATGGAGGCCATATCGGTATTCGCCAAGGGGGCAAAGAAGACTTTAACTTTATACTTAGCGAAGGCAAGAAGTACAACATCAAGGGCGGCGTTCATATCAACGCGACGGAATACATGCTAGACGCTTTCCAAACGAAAATGGAAAACATGGTGAACCCTCTGAGCAAAGGATGGGGCTGGCTCGATCAGGCGTATTATGTGGATAAGACGAAAGATGTTGAGTCAGGGGAACTGAAGCGACGTCTTGATATGCTGAAAAGCGACACGGGAGATAATCTCGACTTTGTTTATGTGGACGTATATGCTGGCGTTGATTGGAATGCGAAGAAGCTCGCAGAATATGTGAACGGCAACGGCTGGATGCTGGGTACCGAGTTCGCCGGGCCACTACATGAGCAGGCTGCATGGGTTCATTGGGGTACGGATCCGGGCTATCCAAACCAAGGAAATAACAGCTCGATTATTCGTTTTATTCGCAACAATGTGATGGATGGATTCATGAGTAATCCTCTATTGAAAGGCAATAAGCAGGTTGGCGTTGGATACTGGCAAAACAATCCTTTATTTTACAGCTATAACAAAACGACGGAAGCGTTCTTTGATCACAATTTACCAACGAAATACATGCAATACTTCCCAATTATGAAAATGACGAATGATCGCATCGATTTTGAAAGCAATGTTTCTGTGGTGCGCGGTCAAGACGGGAAAATTCATTTGTCCAAAGACGGCCATGATGTGGCGATCATGACAGATAGCAGTGAGATTAGCGACAGCACCGTATTCATTCCATGGGACCCTGTCAAGGAAGATAAAATCTATCATTGGAATCCGAAGGGCGGCGCAACGACTTGGACGCTTCCGGCATCCTGGAGCCATGTACAGACGGCGCAATTATATAAGCTGACGGATTTAGGACGAGAACTTGTAAGCAGTGTGCCGGTGACGGGCGGTCAAGTGACATTGACGGCGGAGAAAGGCATCGGATATGTGCTCTACAAGGATCAAGCTCCGGTAGAAGCGGAGACGGTGTGGGGAGACGGCAGTCCGGTCAAGGACGCGGGCTTTGACAGCCAGAAGTTCAACGTATGGAAAAAGTCGTCGACAGCACCGAATACAGATCATATCGTATTTGCAAAAAATAGCAACGCTGAAGATATGATGCAGGTGAAAGGTCCGAATGACGCTAAGATTGAGCAAGTCATTACTGGACTTACGCCTGGTAAAACGTATACCGCATCCGTTTGGGTTAAGGTAGACGGCACACGCAAAGCGACAATCGGCGTGAAGCAGGGCGATCAAGAGGTAGTTAACAGTTTGGAAGACACGAATCATAAGTTTTTGGCGCAACAGCACAAGTATATCAATACGAACTTCCAAAGGTTGAAAGTATCGTTCGATGCGGCAAGCGATAAGGCGACACTAGCCCTTAATGTGGCAGAAGGTAATGCAACCGTATCGTTTGACGATGTGAGGGTTTGGGAAAATCCGACAAAGACGGTGAAGGGAGACTCCGTATTTTTCGAAGACTTCGAGAACGTCGATGAAGGATGGGGACCATTCGTATATTCGAAGCTAGGACCTGTGCGGACGCACTTGGTGGAGACGAACGGCAATCAAGTGAAATCGTACGTGTTGGATGATAAATATTCACTCAAAACAAATGAGGAGGGGACGGGCGAATGGTTGCGGACACTGCCGCAAACGCTCCGACTGAAGCAGGATAATCTGTATCATTTGACGATGGATTATAATTCGGATGCGCAAGATATGTACACGGTTGCCTTACGCGTCAATGAGAATGGAGCGGTGCGCGAATTTGCTTCCCAGAAATTAAATGCAGGTAGAGGCACATTAGATTTAACGTTCCCAACAGATGGAGCAAAAGACGCTTACCTAGCGATTATCAAAAACTTTGATAACAATCAGGCCGAATTGAGCGGTACATTAGTGGTTGACAACATTCGTATCGATGACAAAGGACCTATCGTACCTGTCGAAGGAGTCCTTGTAACCAAAATAAGTATGAATGAACAGGAAGTAACTGTGAATAAAGGAAATACTGCACAAATCAACGCACGTGTGGAACCAGCCAATGCATTCAATAAGACGCTGGAATGGACCTCAGACAAACCTGAAGTCGTGTCGGTGGACCAGACTGGAAAGGTAACCGCACTCCAATCGGGTACGGCCACCATTACAGCGACGACGAAAGACGGCAGCCATTTATCCGCAACAAGCAAGGTTACGGTATTTGAACCTAATGTGCTTATTCCGCAGTCAGGCATGACAGCAACTGCGTCCAGCTTCCAGCCGGGCGATGACCCAGAGAACGCGCTCGATGGAGATTCTTCCACGATTTGGCATACGAAATGGTCTCCTGCGCATTTGCCGGAGTCGATTACGCTGAATCTTGGCGGCAGCTATGAGGTGAATCAAATCAAATACACGCCGAGATCGGGTGCGGGGAATGGAACGATCACTAAATATAACGTCTATGTAAGCACCGACGGCGTCAATTTTACACAGGCTGCCAGCGGCACCTGGGCTCGTGACGATAGGGAGAAAAGCATTGTATTTGCGAAGACGCCAGCATCTTATGTGAAACTTGAAGCTATCGAGGCCGTAGGCAATTTTGCTTCAGCAGCGGAGATCAATGTATTTAGCGTACCTAGTGTGACTGATGTGGCGGTGACTGGTGTTCAACTAGATAAGACGCAGGTTTCCCTGAAAGAAGGTCTAACCACAGAGTTGGTTGCCACCGTACTTCCGGATAACGCAACGAACAAGAATGTAACCTGGTCGAGCAGCGACGAAACCGTCGCGAAAGTGGAAGTCAAGGACGGCAAGACAATCATTACCGGGTTGAAGGCCGGAACAGCGGACGTTATCGTGACCACGGTCAACGGCAGCTTTAATGCAGTAAGCAAAATTACGGTTCAGCAAGGGGACGTTTTGCAAAACGCGGCAACTACGTTATCCACGGTTAGCAGTGTCCAGTCGGGTAAGGAATTCAAGGTACAACTAGGGTTAAGCAATGTAACCCAAAGCGTATATGCACAAGACATCGAGGTTGACTACGATCCGACCATCATGGAGTTCATATCGGCTAAGTCATTGATCACAGGCGTCATTCTCGTTGAGACTGTTGCGAAAACGGCCGGCAAGCTTCGATTTATCGTAGCGAGTGAAGGGGCTGAGCACGCGGTTACAGGCAACGCGCAGGTTCTGGAGCTGACTTTCAAAGCGAAGGAGGTCCTGCAACCGACGACAGGAATGATTTCTGTAGCTAATGCAACGCTGTCCGATGATAAAGGGATAGAAACGAAGGCGGCCTCCTCGGCAGCGAACATTCAGGTAACGAACGTAATTCCACCACTAGCAGATGCAACGTTAACTGCAGATATTACAACACCGACCAACACTGATGTCACCGTAACAATCAGCTATCCGGCTGACGCAGCGGTAAAGGAATACAAAGTGGGTGTAAACGGAACATGGGCAGCGTACACTGCACCTGTTGTCCTTTCGGCAAATGAAACCGTGTATGCAAGAGGAACGGATGCGGTTGGTAACGTATCCAATGTAACTAGCATTGTTGTAAGCAATATCGATAAGATTGCACCCGTAAGTGTCGCATCTTTAAGTCCGGCTGCGCCTAATGGCAGCAACGGATGGTATACGTCAGAAGTAACGGTAAGCTTCTCTGTAAGTGACAACGTATATGGCGTGGCGAAAACAGAGTACCAAGTGAATAACGGAGGTTGGATCACCTATACCGGTTCTATTCCTGCCTTTGGTGAAGGGAACTATAGGGTCGGTTATCGCAGCACGGATCTAGCAGGCAATGTAGAACCGATCAAAACCATCGAGTTCAAGATTGACAAAACGGCTCCGGTATTAACCGTTCAATTAGATAAAACGTCGATATGGCCGGCGAATCATAAAATGGTGACGATTAATGCCACGCTGAATTCGAGCGATGCTGCATCAGGCGTTGCATCTGTGGTGTTAACCACCATTACGGTCAATCAACCGGATAGCGGACAAGATGACATTGGGGCTAGTATCGGTACTGCGGCCACTTCATTTAGTTTGCGTGCAGAAAAAGGACGCGTCTATACCATAACCTACACGGCAACCGACAAAGCGGGCAACAAAACGGTTACTTCTATAACCGTCACAGTACCTCATGATCAGTCAGGAAATAATAATAATCAATCGGGAAATCAGAACCAATCAGAAAATCATTAAGAAAAAGAAAAGCAACCCATTTGCAATACGAATACTTCAGGAGGTTGGTAGTTTTACTATCCTCCGTTTTTACGGATAATCGGAAGACCTATCGTAATCAAGTACCATAACGTAAAGGTGATCGATTGCAAGCATGAACCGGAACAGCGGCAAAGCATTGGATATGCCTGGAGCGAGCCAATCGCAAGTGATAACGAGAAGTTCCAGCTGCAACAACTTCCTTAATTGACTGAAATGTTTTGATACTAAGCCAGGAGTAACTTTTTCCTGGCTTAATTTCTTTTCCCCATGTTTTAAATTCAACCAAAAATATCATCTTTTATTCAAAATAAATCATGTGAATGCGCTTCCAAATGTACTATGCTATGTTAGGTCTAAGAAACAAACGACAATTGCTCAGTATTGTTCTGTAATATATACTTTTTATAATGATAGACTTCAGACGAATTTCTATATGAGGGGTAACTACCATGTACAAGATGATGATCGTTGATGATGAACCGTTAGTTCGTTTGGCCTTGCATCATTTGATCGATTGGCAAGCTCTCCATATTGAAATCGTGTGCGAAGCAGGTGACGGTGTCGAAGGTCTCTCGCTTCTTAAGGCCCGTGGCGACATCGACTTGCTGCTAGTCGATATCCAAATGCCGCGAATGAACGGCATCGAGTTATTAAAGGCATTGAATGACCCAGCATTAACGAAGCGTCCGATTCCAATTATCCTTAGCGCCTATAGCGATTACAGCTATGTGAGGGAAGCTTTCCTTCTCGGCGCTCTCGACTACATCGTCAAGGTAGATATGGATGAGGAGCATATCGTACCAGTTATCGCGAAAGCCGTAGAGGAGTTAGTCCGGTTAGGCGGCGTATCGAAGACAGAGGCGATTGAACATGCGGACAAGCAGCTAGTCCAACAATCGGATAAGGATGCGTTATTACAGAAGCTTCTAGACTTCGATCCAAAGGAAGACGCAGAGTCGTTCGAACAATGGCTTTTATCTGCGAACGGTTTGTTAAATGAAACGAACGAGATGGCGATTATCATTCAAATAGCACGAGGTATCGACACGACGAAGCTGCATAGTTTCATTCAACAGACGATCCAAACTGTTTTTCACGAAATGTCCATTTTGCATGAAATTGTTCGACGGGAAGCATGCGAATACGTCTTGTTGTGCGCGTTCCCGCACGATCGCAGTGAATCGGCGATTCGTGCCCACATTCATAGCGCACTGACGATGATTCAGACTCGCCTGCTGCAATATGTGAACGCCTCTATTTCGGTTGGTATTAGCGATTTGGCAAACGGCTGTAGGCAGTGGCCACGCTTATACCAGCAGGCCAAGCAGTTGACAGCGAAAAGTTATTTTGCCGGCTTGGGGAAACTGTTTTATCGGGAATCAGCGGCCCATGAATCCTGTGTGAAAGACACAGGGGGCAACGAGTTGTGGGATGAATTGAAGGCTAGGAGGCTTGCACTGCTTCAAGCTCTGAAGCAACCTGACGAAAGTCAGTGGGATCCTGAGTATGAGCAATTGGAGAAGCGAATGTATGATGCTAGGCAGGAGCTGCCTGACAGGGTGCGAGCTTTCTTCGTTGATATGTTGTGGGAACTCGGCGCTGTTCTTTATGCAAAAGGCATACGCTTGGAGGAGATTCAGCCTACATCTCACAATCCATTTGATGAAATCAAACAGATGGAGACGCTGGAGGAAACGCAGCAGTATGTCAGACAGCTATTACAGCGTGCTCATTCAGCTATTCACGGGAATAGCCTTGTGAACGCAGCGCGCTATAGTCCTTCTATTGCTAGTGCAAAGAAATTCCTTGATTTGCATTATCGTGAGGAAATTAATCAGTCGCTCATCAGTGAGATGGTGGGCGTGAGCGAAAGCTACTTGAGCAAGCAGTTCGTCAAAGAAGTAGGCTGCAATTTCATCCACTATTTGACCAAGCTGCGTATCGAAGAGGCTAAGCAGCTGCTCGAGCTGGGGATCAAAATTTCCGATATTTCGGAAAGAATTGGATACCTCAACCCCGAGCATTTCAGCCGCATTTTCAAAAAAATGACGGGTTTTAGCCCGAAGGCATATCGGGAGAGTTTGGAGAAAGTATAGGGTATAAGAACTAGCGATGATCTTACGCTAGTTCTTTTTTTTGTAAATATGGCCAATGATTTTAGAAATAGTCTATTGCTTTGGAGAAATAATCAGTTTTCTGAATGAAAATCAACATGCTATTCCTCATTTTACTCATATTTAAGTCAGGGGCGTTCCATTAATCTAAGGGAAGAGATGCATCTCACCATAAAATTACTGGAGGGTCAATGAATGAAGAAAACGTTAGCTTCTACTATGACTGTCTTGATGATGGGCACAATGATTGCTTGCTCCTCTCAGACGGGATCTACACCTAATACAACGAAAGAAACGTCGCCTTCTGCGAACAACGCTGTGACGACATACCCAATCAAAACCGATAAGACACTTACTTATTGGGGCGAGTTGACCCCGAATTTAACCGGTGTTAAAACAACCCACGCTGAAGTTCCTTTCTTTCAAGATTGGCAGAAGAAGACGGGCGTGCAGCTCAAGTTCTCCGCACCACCGACGGGTCAGGCCAAAGAGGCTCTTAATGTCATGTTGGCATCTGGGGATTTGCCGGATATCATCGAATATAATTTCCTTACTTTCCCGGGTGGACCTGAGAAGGCGATTAAGGACGGATACATCCTTAAATTGAATGATTTGATCGACAAGCATGCGCCTAACCTTAAGAAATTTCTGAAAGACAATCCCGAAATTGACAAAATGGTAAAAACCGATGGCGGCAGCTACTATGCATTTCCTTTCATTCGGGGAGATGAGTATCTGCAAGTATTCCAAGGTCCAATTATTCGCAAAGATTGGCTAGACGAGGTAGGTCTTCCTGTACCAGAAACGATTGATGAATGGACAACTGCTCTTAAAGCGTTTAAAGAAAAGAAAGGAGCAGCGGCACCTCTTTCTTTCATCAGTAAACCGAACTTTTTCAATGACTCTTATAATGGCGCGTTTCTAGGGGCTTTTGGGGTTAACCGCAATTTCTATTTGGAAAATGGACAAATCAAATTCGGTCCAGCTGAGAGCGGATACAAGGATTATATGGCATTATTCAGCAAATGGTATAAAGAGGGCTTGTTGGATAAAAATATTGCAACTGTCGATTCGAAAGCGTTGGATGGAAACTTCTCTACAGCTAGCACGGGAGCAAGTATTGGGAATGCTGGAGGCGGTATTGGGAAATGGCAGCCGATTGTCCAAGCGAAAGATCCCAAAGCACAATTGGTGGCAGCTCCTTACCCGGTATTGAAAAAAGGAGATATCCCTAAATTTGGTCAAAAGGATAAACCGTATTCCTCTGGAGGCATTGTGGCTATTACGACGAAGGCGAAAGATCCTGAGTTAGCGACGAAGCTGTTGGATTATGGGTATAGTGAAGCTGGACGCATGTTTTTCAACTTCGGTACAGAAGGTGTTAGCTACAATTTAGAGAACGGTTATCCGAAATATACCGATTTATTGATGAAAAATCCGGATAAATTAGCTCCGGCGCAAGCGATGTCCATGTATGTTCGCGGCAGCTATAACGGTCCGTTCATCCAAGATAAACGATATGCCGAACAATTTTTTACATTGCCAACCCAGCGTGAGGCGATCAATGTTTGGAAGAAAACGGATACAGATAAGTATAGTCTGCCTCCGCTTACGCCAACGCCGGAAGAGAGTTCGGAATATGCAAAAATCATGAGTGACATCAACACCCTGGTAGATGAAATGACGTTAAAAATCGTTCTTGGAACTGAATCCGTCGATCAATATCCGAAATACTTAGATAAAATGAAATCTTTGAAGTTGGATCGTGCGATTGAAATTCAAAAGGCAGCTTTGGATCGTTATAACAAAAGATAATGCGGAACAAAGTGGAGAGAGCGTTGCTCTCTCCATCCATTCAAAATGAGGTGAGGGAAAAGATGGAGACTACGCAACCGCTCAAAAGTATGGCACTAGCAAAGAAAAAACCGGGCATAAATCGATATGTTCGTGATTTCATAATGAATAAATACTTGTATCTGATGATGGTTCCTGTGCTTGTTTATTATATTATCTTTCATTATGCCCCTATGTATGGAGCACTGATTGCGTTCAAAGAATATTCGCCCATGAAAGGTATCCTAGGCAGCGAGTGGGTAGGATTTAAGCATTTTCAAGATTTTTTCAGTAGTTTTTATTTTTGGCGCATTTTAAAAAATACGCTTGTTATCAGTTTGTACTCCTTGGTATTTGAATTCCCAGCTCCGATTATTCTGGCATTGCTAATCAATGAAGTGCGCAGCAAGATGTTCAAGCGTGTGGCTCAGACCATTACGTACATGCCTTACTTTATTTCACTTGTTGTTATTTGTGGGATTATAACTGATTTTACAAACGCCGATGGTGTGATCAACAGGATCCTTATGACTTTTGGATATGATGGCCAAGCGATGCTGCAGAAGCCTGATTTATTCCGTCCTATTTATATTCTATCGGAGATTTGGCAGCGAATTGGTTGGGAGTCCATCATTTATATTGCGGCATTAATGGGTATTGATACCGAGCAGTATGAAGCTGCGCGTATGGACGGAGCAACCAGATGGAAGCAAATCATTCATATCACCTTACCAGGCATCATGCCGACGATTGCTATCATGTTCATATTGCGAATGGGGAATTTATTAAATGTAGGATTCGAGAAAATTATTCTCCTTTACAATCCAGTCACGTATGAAACAGCGGATGTCATTTCTTCCTTTGTTTATCGTAAGGGATTACTTGAATTCGGATGGAGTTACAGCTCAGCAGTCGGCTTATTTAACTCTGTAATCAATCTTATTTTATTGGTTACAGCCAATTATATCAGCCGCAAAGTAAATGAAAGCAGTTTATGGTGAGGTGAAGCAAATGAATAAGGGACCTAGTATAGTTGAAAGATTGTTCGATATTGGTATTCATCTCATTTTAGTAGTGCTAGTGGTTGCTACTTTATATCCATTGTTATATGTCGTCTTCGCATCCTTTAGTGAAGCAGGTCAGCTCGTGGCTCACAAGGGAATTCTATATAAGTCCTTAGGTTTTAGTCTGGAAGCGTACAAAGGTGTCATGAAAAACCCAGGTATTCTAATTGGATACCGCAATACGCTATTTATCGTTGTGTTCGGTATTTTAGTGAATATTTTGATGACAGCCTTGGGTGCTTACGTGCTTTCACGGAAAAACGTCATTTGGAATAAAGCCTTTATGCTGATCATCGTGTTCACCATGTTTTTTCACGGGGGCTTAATTCCTTTATATCTAGTTGTGAAGAATGTTGGCCTTCTGGACTCGTTGTGGGCAACGATTATTCCATTTGCGATCGGTACCTTTAATCTCATCATCATGCGTACAGCCTTCATGTCAGTACCCGATAGTTTGGAAGAATCAGCTAAAATCGATGGAGCGAACCATTTTACCATCTTGTTCAAAATCATTATTCCGCTTTCCATGCCTGTCATTGCGGTTATGATTCTCTATTATGCGGTTGATAAATGGAACGCTTGGTTCTACGCTTCTGTATTTATTAAGAGCAGAGACCTGTTCCCCTTACAACTTGTACTCCGTGAGATATTAATCTCGAATTCTACAGACGGAATGTCAGTAGGGGCAGATGCGGGAGATCGACATCAAATAGGTGAAACAATTAAATATGCGACAATAATCGTAGCAACAGTACCTGTACTTTGTATCTATCCTTTTGTTCAACGTTACTTTGTAAAAGGGGTTATGGTCGGTTCTTTGAAGGGTTAAATCTGTGTAAAATGGCTTGAATAGAGCTTTTGTCAATCGGTTTTGTCATTTTGGACATTCCTCCCCTTGCAATCAGAGGTATAATAGAGGTAAGTGGAGACAATCCCTCCAGACATTCATCCACCATTCAATGGGAGGGAGATCCATGTGAAATTCCGATTTCTTTGGCAGAAGCGAAAAAGCATTATTTTTACTTGGTTAATTTCATATAGCGCGGTGTTGTTCGTACCCATGCTGATGAGCTGGATTATATATATGCAATCCAGTGAAGCACTTAAGAGTGAGATTCATCGTGCGAATGATTCTTTATTGAAACAAGTCCGATATACGATAGACAATCAAATCGATTTAATGAAACGATTGAATATGGAGATCACTTGGAATGCAAAGCTTCAAAGCTTAATGTACTCCAATCTACGATCAAACGACGATCAGTTCCTCGCGTTTCAATTGGTGAAAGAATTTAGGATGTACCAAACGTCTTATGCAACGATCGATGAATTTTATGTTACTTGGGATCAGGAATCCTCGATCCTCCGTCCGGGAAACGTCAGGGACCTGAAGACTGCTTTTGATACGATTCACAACACAGGAACGCTTCGATACGAGCAATGGCTAGATACGATACATAATGCCGCAAATAACCAATTTCTCTTATTGCCTCGTACGGATGCGGCGAATCCTCTAAACTCAATCGCTTATATTGCACACCTGCCAAAGGATTTGAACGGCAAACAAACCGGGACCGTCGTCGTCATGGCAGACATGGAAAGATTTCAGAAAGCGATGGAAACAATCTCAGGGTTTAGTGGCGGACAGATATTAATTCTTAATTATGATAATCAAGTTCTTCTTTCCAATTTACCTGTGTCGGTCAATAAGAACCTTATTTTGGAGCAATTGTTGGATAGGGATGATGTGATGTATAAGCCGGCGCAGAATGGGGATTCAGAGCTATTTTATATGCAATCTGCTGTGTCTGATTTAAAATATGTTTTGGTTATTCCTAGTCGTATTTATTGGGAGAAAGCGGAATATGTCCGTAAATTCACCTATATTAGCATTTTAATAAGTTTAATGGGAGCAGGCGTATTGACATGGTTTTTTATGCGCCGCAATTATTCGCCTATTCAGCGGCTGGTTCAGTCGCTTTCTGATAAGAATTCCACCCAGGAACGGCCAGATGGAAATGAACTCAACTTCATCCAAAGAGCAATTTCACAAACAAGAAATGAAAAAGATAAAATTGCTTTACAATTGCAATCTCATCACCACGTGCTGCGTTCCAATATGTTGAATCGGCTCCTAAAAGGGAAGATGGATACACTGATTCCATATGAGGAAGCTTTCAAATCGTTCCATATTGATTTAATCTCTAATGATTTTGCCGTCATTTTATTTGCTGTTGAGAATCAGGACAGCCTTTCCTCCAATTTGCCAGGAATGGATATGAATGATAGAAGGAAACTCATACAGTTCATTATAACCAATGTCGTGGAAGAGCTTGTTGGTCAGCATGGGCATGCAGGTTGTGTGGCAGAAGTAGACGATATGATGGTTTGTCTTGTGAACTTTGCAGATATCGAAGCTGCCGAAATGAAGCAGGACCTTCTTTGGATTGCCACAGAAGCACAGCGGTTTTTAATCCGATTCAACATGGATCTTACGGTATCCATCGGCGGCATCCATGGCTCCTTGTTTGGAGTCGCCGAGGCATATAGTGAGGCATTGGATGCCATGGAATATAAGATGGTTCGAGGAAAAAGAGAGATCATCACCTACGATGAGATTCGAATCGATTCCACGGATCAGCAACAGCTGGGCTATTATTATCCGCTTCAGGTCGAGCAGCAGATTATAAATCTGATAAAAATTGGCGATTTTGAACAGGTAAGTTCGTGTATGAACGAAATTATGGAGCGGAATTTCAATAAGCCCCTCGTGTCACTAACCTTGGCGAGATGTCTCATTTTCAATCTTGTCGGTACGATGGTGAAGGCGATCAATGAACTAGGAGACGGTGATAGCCGTATTTTAGGAGATAATCCATTGTGGATGGATAAGATCATCGCCTGTGATACGATACTGGAAATGCAGCATGAACTCCAAACCTTGCTCAAAGAAGTTTGTGCATTTGCAGCTGTGAAAATGGAGACGAACTTGTCCAAAGAGCGTGCAGAGACGCTGCGTGAGCTTATCTCCAAGGTGACTCTTTACATCGACGAGTATTATCAGGATTCTAATTTAAATGTGAATACAATCGGTGAACGCTTTGAATTAAAAGGTAGTTATATCTCTAAATTGTTTAAGGATCAAACGGGTGAGGGACTGTTCGATTACATCACAAAGGTTCGCATTCAGCAAGCCAAACGCATGATCAGTTATAAGCAAGACTCCATATCCGATATTGCCAATTATGTGGGTTACAATGAGGTTGCGACGTTTATTCGAGTGTTCAAAAAGTACGAGGGGATTACTCCCGGGAAATTCAAGGAAATGAACTGATTCACGCTAAGTATTAAGGCAATGGAGGGTTACCAGATGAGTAAAAGACGTATAAGTACCTCAATCCTATTGTTCATGTGGGTAATTACCCTGTTGTTATCGGCTTGTACCTCTGGAAATAACTCAGCAAAGCCCGCAGAGGAGCCGAATAAAGACACTTCCAAGGTAGAGCAACCTGATCAGGCCAAAAAGATGCTTTCCTATTGGTCTGAACTTAACGGCAATGCGGCGAGTGTAAAACCGAACATTCAGGACATACCGTTCTTCCAAGAATGGCAGAAGCGGACAGGGGTACAGCTGACTTTCATACAACCGCCAGCTAATCAAGCGAAAGAAGCGATGAATGTCTTATTAGCATCAGGCGATTTGCCTGATATGATGGAATATGAATGGGATAACCATCCTGGAGGACCGGAGAAGGCGATTAAAGACGGTTATATTTTGAAATTGAATGATCTCATAGATAAGCATGCACCGAATCTAAAAAAATACTTAAGTGAACACCCGGAAATCGATAAACAGGTCAAAACGGACAACGGCAGTTATTATGTGTTCCCATTCATACGGGGTGACGAATTACTTCAAACCTATCAGGGGCCTATTATCCGTCTGGATTGGCTTCAAGAGCTTGGTCTCCAGACGCCAACGACAATCGATGAATGGTACACGGTTTTAAAAGCTTTTAAAGAAAAGAAGGGGATTACTGCTCCATTGACATTCTTAGGGGTCCCCAATCCGTTATTCGGCATTGAGGGCGGTGCTTTCGTGGGTGCCTATGGGATTAAAAAAGGGTTCTACTTGGATAACGGCCAAGTGAAGTTTGGGCCGATGGAAGAGGGCTATAAACAGTTTCTCTCTACTTTTCGCAAATGGTATGCAGAAGGGTTGATTGATAAAAATATCGCTACAGTTGATACCAAAACGTTGGATGCCAATATGATTTCAGGAAGAAGCGGGGCAACAATATGGAATGCTGGCGCAGGAATTGGGAAATGGCAGCCCATCGTTCAGGACAAAGAAAAGGCAGCATTGTTAGGGCCTGCACCTTATCCGGTATTGATAAAAGGCGATAAGCCTAAGTTCGGTCAGCGGAGTTATGCGTATGTGGGGACAGGCGGGGTTGCCATTTCAAGCAAAAGCAAGAACGCTGAAGCAGCTGCGAAGCTGCTAGATTACGGATATAGCGCGGAAGGTCATATGCTTTTCAATTTTGGGATCGAGGGAATTAGTTATAACATGGAAGGCGGATATCCGAGATATACGGATTTAATTTTGCGAAATCCCAATAAACTAGCGCCATCTCAAGCCCTTTCGATGTATAACCGAGCTAGTTATTTCGGTCCATTTGTCCAGGACGTTCGTTATATGGAGCAATATTACACGCTTCCCCAGCAAATGGATGCCATTCAAGTTTGGGCAAATACCGATGTTGACAGTCATATACTCCCGCAAATGCCGAAGACAGAGCTAGAAAGCGCGGAGCTTTCTTCCATCATGATCGATGTCATGACGCTTGTCGACGAGATGTCGCTAAAAATCATATTTGGCGCGGAGCCATTGGACGTTTTTGACACCTATGTGAGTAAAATTAAAGCCTCCAAAATTGATCGTGCCATTCAGATCCAGAAATCAGCTTTAGATCGATATTATAAGCGTTAAGAGTAATGATAAAAGGGCTAATGCAACGTCTATGACAATGTGTTAGCCCTTTTCTTTCAATCCACTTCTACAGCTATTAAGCCATAGGGCGTCCCTCGCCACCGTAAAGTCGAAAAGAAGACGGAGACATACCGGTAATTGATTTAAAGTGCCGACTAAAGTAATGGACGGAAGCGTAGCCGAGTTTGCTGGCAACAACCTCTACTTTTTCTTCCTCCAGCAGAAGCTTCTTCGCCAGTTGAATCCGTTTACGAATCATATAGGGCTTCGGTGAGACGCCCATCACTTCCTTAAATAATTGGGCAAAATAGGCATGGTGATAACCGCACTGCTGAGCTAGCTCTGATAAGGTCCACGGATGTTCTGGATGCTCCCTAATCATCTGCAGCGCTGGTCCAATCATGTTTCGCTTGGAGCTATGAAGCGCTGGAATTTTTAATTCTTGACGAACAATTTCAGCTAATACTTGCATCAGAAGACTTCTTAAAACGAGCGAACAGCCGGGCTCCTGCTCTTTGTATTCCTGAACAATCTGATACAGCAACCGTTCTCCCGTGACTAGCCTGAAATGATCAGGAATGGTTACACTGCCATAACCTTCGACTTCAACCGTGTATGGCAGCGGCGAGTCAAATGGCGGTCCGCCTGCAAAGCGTTCCAGCTTAGCGCCAGGGTGAACAGGCTCTGGAGACACTCGGTGCCAATCGAAGTGCAGGCTGATGAACGTTGTTGCTTTACTCAGATGTACGGCTAACATATGTGGCGTTCCCGATCCATAATAAGCACATTCGCCGGGAAGTAGCGAGTACATATTGGCGCCTATCCACAAATCCATTCGACCGGACACAACGTAAACAAGTTGGCAATCAGGGATCGTACGGGGGCCGAAAACGAAGCCTGCCGAAACATCTTTTTCCACATTTGCATAGTTCACTGTAGGGAGTAATAAGGCTATCGGTCCGAGCGGGTGAGAAGGTTCCATCTGGCGTGCTCCTTCGTCGATTTGTTATTCTATGCTACTTCGCTGCTCTTGGCCAAAAACCTTTGAAAAGTACAACTAGTTCTAATCTTTGCGGCAACGACTAGCGAACCGTATGCTGATACACTTGATCTTGTAAGCCGAAACATCGGCTTCGACAATTAGCGGACGGGGGATTAGGCATGCTGACAGCGGAGCAGGTAAAGTTGTTTGAACGTGATGGTTTTGTTAAGGGCGATGTTGTGCTGAATGACGAGGAAGTTGAGATTCTGCGTCGTGAGCTGGATCTTGTACTGGAAGGGAAGACCGTTAAGAAACCGATACTGAATCGCAACTTGGCATCAGAGAGCAGTGAATATGGCATGAGCATGGAAGCCAGTGAAACAATTGTTCAGGTTGTTAACATCTGGATGGCCAGCGATGTCTACTTGCAGCATGCAGCTAACCTCGCATTATGCGAGGATGTTGCGCAGCTCGCCGGTACGGACACATTACGTATATGGCACGATCAAATTCAATACAAGCCGCCCGTCACAGGCGGGCCTACGAAATGGCATCAGGACCATCCGCTGTGGCCGATCATCAAGCCTGCAGAACTAATAAGCGCATGGGTGGCGCTGGACGATGCTGTTGTTGAGAACGGCTGCATGTGGATGGTACCCGGCAGTCATCAATGGGGAGATCACCAGCGGCATTTGCTTCACGGCGCTGACCATATGCCGCAGCATAAGCGTCCTGAACTGCTGCCTGAAGGTGTGGAGATTAAGCCGGTTCCGTTCGAGATCAAGAAGGGTCAGGTTGGCTATCATCACTGCATGACATGGCACGGCTCACTGCCGAATCGATCGCAGATGAAACGGCGTGCAATTGCGGTCCATTATATGCCAGGACATATTCGTTATGAGCCTGTAGGCAATCATCCCATGAATAAGCATGTTCATGTTCAACCAGGCGAACTATTGACCGGAGATGATTTTCCGGTTGTTTATAAGAAGTAACAAAAAATGATGGGGCAAGGTCTAATCTTGCCACATCATTTTTTTGTTTACCGGTAATTGCTGTTTTAGAGTGTTTCATGAAGTGTGTTATATAACATTAAAAATATTTAAAAATTGTTATTGCATAAATGTTTTATTTTATTATACAATATAATATATAAACACATACTGTATTGATACAATTGTTCATATGTTGAAGGGAGAGATGGTTATGAGTAGTTTGGCATCGTCGATGGAGTTTGAAAGAAGGAAAATAACAAACCTTCGCGCTTATGATTTTCAGCGGTCTGTTGCAAAACAAGAAGTTCATAAGGAACATGATGAATGCGGTGGAACTGCTCTGTATCCATTGTCTCCATTGTCTTTGACACTGTACTATGCCTTTGATAATGATGTGGAAGTGGGATAATTGGCGGACTGCGCAACTTATATAATGAAATGAAAGCCTACCGAGTTTTCGGTGGGTTTTTTTATTGTTATAGTAAATTAATAAAAATAACTAATTTTATAAAACAGTATTGAACATTATTCTGTAATGTGTTATATATTATATAACAAAAACAAAACTGTATTAATACATTAGAGGAGGAAACAACAATGGATTGTCCAACATGCCAAGGTAATGGAGATTTAGAGGAAATGAGAAGCACAGATGAGCACTTTCACAAAGAGGGATCGTCCATCCATTTTGGTCAGGATCGTGTACTCTGGCCCAACACTTGTCCGATTTGCGGCGGCAGCGGATTTCTAGACGTATCCTTTTAAAAAACAAAACCCAATAAAGGAGTGCATAGGATCATGAGCAAACAAAGTCAAAGTGAACAACTGCAAGCAAGCTGGAATTCCAAGCGATTCGAAGGGGTGTCTCGACCTTATTCGGTTGAGGATGTGCTTCGCCTTCGTGGCTCCGTAATCATTGAACAGACACTGGCTGAGCAGGGAGCTCGCAAATTCTGGAAACGGGTCAACGAAGAAGACTTTGTACCTGCACTTGGCGCTCTAACGGGAAATCAAGCAGTGCAGCAAGCAAAAGCAGGACTTAAAGCGATTTATTTGAGCGGTTGGCAAGTTGCCGCCGATGCGAACTTATCCGGTCATATGTATCCCGATCAAAGTCTTTACCCAGCTAACAGCGTTCCTAGCGTTGTGAAAAGAATTAATCAGGCGCTGCAGCGCGCCGATCAGATCCAGCATGCGGAAGGCAAGGGAAGCATTGACTTCTATCTCCCTATTGTGGCAGACGCGGAAGCTGGCTTCGGAGGACCACTTAACGTGTTCGAGTTGATGAAGGGCATGATTGAGGCAGGAGCCGCAGCTGTCCATTTCGAGGATCAGCTCTCTTCCGAAAAGAAATGCGGCCATTTGGGCGGTAAAGTGCTGCTGCCAACGCAGCAAGCCGTAAAGAATCTTATCGCAGCAAGGCTGGCGGCCGATGTGATGGGTGTGGAGACGGTGCTAATCGCTCGAACAGATGCGAATGCAGCAAGTCTTCTGACGAGCGACATTGACGAGAATGATCGACCTTTTCTAACTGGCGAACGCTCACCCGAAGGATTCTTTTATGTACATGCAGGCTTGGATCAAGCGATCTCACGCGGTCTGGCTTATGCGCCATATGCGGATATGGTCTGGTGTGAAACCTCGGAGCCAAACTTGGAGGAAGCAAGACGTTTTGCCGAAGCGATTCATGAGAAATTTCCAGGCAAACTGCTTGCTTATAACTGCTCTCCCTCATTTAACTGGAAGAAGAAATTAGATGAACCTACGATTGCAAAATTTCAGCAAGAGCTAGGTAAGATCGGTTATAAGTTCCAGTTCGTGACATTGGCAGGCTTCCATGCTTTGAATCACAGCATGTTTGAACTCGCTCACGATTATAGAGATCGTGGTATGGCTGCTTATTCTCAGTTCCAACAAACGGAATTCGCTAGTGAATCTCGCGGTTATGAAGCGACACGCCATCAGCGCGAAGTAGGAACGGGCTATTTCGATGAAGTTTCCCAAGTTATTACAAGCGGTACTTCTTCCACTACTGCGCTTTCCGGCTCCACAGAAGAGGAACAATTTGCTTCTTAATAGCAATGCAAGGAGATGAGGATATTGATCGATCAAACCATGCTAAGGGGAATTGAAATCGAACCGACTTCTACGGAGGGGCAGAAGATTCTCACGCCGGAAGCACTGGCATTCGTAGCACATCTTGAGCGTACATTTGGAGCAAAACGCCTAGAGCTGTTGCAGGAGCGCAACCTGAGGCAGAGTCGTATTGATGCAGGTGAGCTGCCGGGCTTTTTGCCAGTAACTGCAAGGATACGCAGCAGCGATTGGACCATAGCACCGATCCCTGCGGATTTGCAAGACAGACGAGTTGAGATAACAGGTCCAGCAGGTGACCGTAAGATGGTCATTAACGCGTTCAATTCTGGCGCTTACGTCTACATGGCAGACTTCGAGGATGCTAACTCGCCAACGTGGAACAATACGATCGACGGTCAAGTGAATTTGTACGATGCTGTTCGTCGAACGATCGCTTTCACCAGTCCGGAAGGGAAAAGCTACAATCTTCAA
This sequence comes from Paenibacillus sp. JT22N1, assembly GCF_059692155.1. Classification (NCBI taxonomy): domain Bacteria; kingdom Bacillati; phylum Bacillota; class Bacilli; order Caryophanales; family Paenibacillaceae; genus Paenibacillus; species Paenibacillus sp. JT22N1. The sequence goes on along the minus strand of NZ_JCAUAW010000002.1, from coordinate 236,069 downwards.
GCCCAGACGGCAGTGCTCAAAGTTCGTCCTCGCGGTTGGCACTTGGAAGAGAAACATATGCAGGTTGATGGGCACTCTGTTTCAGGTTCGTTATTTGATTTTGGCCTATTCTTTTTCCATAATGCAAAGACACAGATTCAGCAAGGAAGCGGACCTTATTTTTACTTGCCTAAGCTTGAGAGCCATATTGAGGCGCGTCTTTGGAATGAGGTGTTCCTATTTGCTCAGCAGGAGCTTGGCATTCCGCAAGGTACGATTAAAGCCACGGTGCTCATTGAGACGATCGTCGCTGCCTTTGAAATGGACGAAATTTTGTATGAACTTCGCGAGCACAGCGCAGGCTTGAACTGCGGACGGTGGGATTATATCTTCAGTTTTATTAAAAAGCTGCAGAAGCAGCCGCACGTCATCGTTCCCGATCGAGCGCTCGTTACGATGGAATCGCCCTTCATGAAAGCTTATTCGCTGCTCGCCATCCAGACCTGTCATAAGCGGAATGCGCCTTGCATCGGAGGCATGGCCGCCCAAATTCCGGTGAGGAATGATCCGGAGGCGAATGAAGAAGCGATGGCGAAAGTAAGTTCAGATAAGCTGCGCGAGGTGAGAAATGGTCACGACGGCACATGGGTGGCTCATCCCGGATTAGTCCCCGTGGCAAAAGCGATATTCGATGAGTATATGCCGTCAGCTAATCAAATTGACAAGCAGCTTTCTGATACCAAAATTACCGCTGAACAATTGTTAGAGGTGCCGCAGGGGCCGATAACAGAGAATGGGATACGGACGAACGTCAGCGTCGGCATTCAGTATTTGGAAGCTTGGCTGCGTGGTTTCGGTGCTGTACCGATCAACAACTTGATGGAAGACGTGGCCACTGCGGAAATATCACGTGCGCAGCTTTGGCAGTGGATCCACCATCCACTAGGAATTTTGGATGACGGGCGCAAAGTAACGGCAGAATTATTTCAACAGATTCAAGTTGAAGAGATGGCAAAGATCAAAGAAAAGCTTGGGGATGAGACATTCCAGCAAATGAAGTTTGATCAAGCAAATGTTCTTTTTACCCAGATGACGGTTTCTCCTGAATTTGAAGCTTTTTTAACCGAACAAGGTTATCGATATTTGTAATTGAAGTAATTTGAGACAGGGCCTTTAGGAGGCTTCTGTCTTTTTTTATTTGAATATACTATAATTATTTCAATGTTATAGAACAGTTCAGCGAGGTGTCAACCATGAGCACGGGCCATTCGGAGCTTCATACGAAGCATGAACAAATTACGAAATATATTGAATCTTTGGCTGTAGGCACCAAGCTGTCCGTTCGGCAAATCGCTCAAGATCTGGATGTGAGTGAGGGAACGGCTTATCGTGCCATCAAGGAAGCGGAAAATATCGGTCTAGTGAGCACCAAACGGCGGATCGGCACGATTCGCATGGAGAAGAAAGAAGAACCTGTCATTGATAAATTAACGTTCGCTGAAATCGTGAATGTGGTGGAAGGCGTTGTGCTGGGTGGTTCTTCGGGTATACATAAGTCCCTGAACAAATTCGTGATTGGCGCGATGCAGCTGGAGGCCATGCTGAAGTATATTGAAGCAGGCAATTTGCTTATTGTGGGCAATCGTGTACAAGCACACATGTGTGCACTAGGTCAGGGCGCTGGCGTTTTGATTACCGGTGGATTTGATACCACGCCAGAAGTAAAAGAGCTTGCTGATGAACTGCAGCTGCCTATTATAGGCAGCTCATTCGATACATTCACGGTTGCTACGATGATTAACCGTGCCATGGAAGATCGCCTCATTAAGAAAAAGATTATGATCGTCGATGACATCGTGCGCAAAGACAGCCCTATTTATTCGCTGTTCGCTGCTAACACGGTCAAAGACATGCAAAAGCTGGTTGAGGAAACGACGCATACTCGGTATCCAGTCATCGATGACAATCAAGTGCCGATTGGCATGATTACGACCAAGGACATCATGGGCGCGAAGCCGAATCAGCTCATTGGCACCTTGATGACTCCTAATCCGTTGATGATTAACTTGAAAACGTCGGTAGCATCAGCTGGACATACCATGGTGTGGGAAGGTATTGAGCTTCTGCCCGTCATCGATACCGATCGCAAAATGATCGGTGTCATTAGCCGTAAGGATGTTATGAAAGCGATGCAGCATATGCAAAGGCAGCCTCAGAACGCAGAAACGTTCGAGGTGCAAATCTATTCGGGGATCGACGAGCTTCGAGATGAGGAAGGCAAGCTGTATTTCCAAGGAACGGTTACACCGCAAATGACGAATTTTGAAGGATTAGTCTCCGAGGGTATACTGACAACGATTATGATTCGTGCGGCTTACCGCACGGTTCAGGAACACAAGAAAGGTGATCTTATTCTGGATAGTTCTTCCAGCTATTTTCTAATCCCGCTGCAAATCGATGACGTCATCGAAATCGTACCCTCCATCGTGGAGATGAGCCGCAGATTTTGCAAGATTGATATGGAAATCAGGACGAACGGCACTAGAGTTGCTAGATCAATGTTTACGGCACGAATCTTATAACAGTAAAAAGGAAGAATAGCCACCTGTTGAGGTGGCTATTTTTGCTTTATAGAAGCATAAGTTTGCACAGAAAATTATATGTATTATTTATCTAATGACAAAGTGCGGGCTGGTTGTCTTTATTTTTCTAAGGGGGAGGAGTCACAGATAATGAATGTATGGATCTTCTACTTAATGCTAGCTTTAGCGCCTTGGGGGAATCTGGGGAATCAGGATGACAATCTAAATCAGGTTTGCTCCAGCATAAATGAAAGCGCAATCATTAGATCGGAAGTTGATACGAAGGTTATTCATTATACCAATCAAGCCATTTTTCTTACCTACCACCATCTGGATGAAAACGAGTCATTTGTGACGATTTCCCCGGCTAAATTTAATCAGCACCTCCAGGTATTAAAAGAAAATCATTATAATGTGATCCCGATCGAGGATTATAGCTGTTTTCTAGAGCATCGAAAGTCAATTCCCCCGAATGCTGTTGTGATTACATTCGATGATGGCTATCGATCTTTTTATGAGAAGGCGTACCCTTTACTGAAAAAGCAAGGGTTCCCGGCAACTAACTTTGTTGTTGTAAGTTATCTGGATTCAGATTATCCGTCTCTCCCCTTTCTGACTTGGAAGCAAACACAGGAGATGAAACACGATGGATTCAGTTTCTATTCTCATTCGTATAACCTTCACCAGAAAAAGAGGGGTGACGGGGTAGGTAACGTCCCTGCTCTGACGAATCGTCTTTTCCTAGAACAGGAAAAACGGTTGGAGACGGAGGAAGAATGGAGAAAAAGAGTACGTGAGGATCTTTGGATGGCCGAAGCCATGTTAAAAACGCAGCTAGACAATAAGCTCTCCATGCTATGTTTCCCTTTTGGGGAGTATAATCAGACCGTTATGGATGACGCGAAAGAAATAGGTTTCCGTTATTTTATCACGACAAAAGAAGGGATTAATTCGGGGGACAGCAGAGAAATAACTCGGTTGAATGTTGGCATGCCCTATATTTCCGCGGATAACTTTCTCAAAAAGCTGCAGAACTATGATCGTAAAAAGTGATAGGAGAGAGGACTTCCGCCAATAGGGGGAGGTCCTTTTTGGGCAGAGTTGTTCTTAACGGAACGAGAAGCCGCTAAAGTGGATGAAATGAGCTAAAAATTGAATTGGGGGAACGAGGGGGCGCTATTTTGGCATTTTTGAGGAAAATAACCAACAAGCGGAACGTGAGAGCCTTATTCGATGAAATTTGTGCTATTCGAAGCTAAAAACAACGAAATAGCGTCTTTACGTTCCTCATTTTCGTGTTTAGAGCATATTTCACGTAAATAGCGTCTGTACGTTCCCTTTATTGGAAGCCTACCATTGCTAGAAGGATGCGTGTATCCATGAAAAAGCTGCCCTTCTAATGAATTTATCATTTTTGAGGACAGCCCTTTCATGTAAATTGTAGATGAGGATATTCCTTATTTACGTGAGGCTATCTTCATCAGCACTACCAGATTGTTCTGTCCGTGCTTCTGCTAATTGTGCATGTGCTTGGTCAAGTTGTTCGTGTGCTTGTTGAACAGCCCTTCTGCGATTATTACTAATCGATTGTGCTTGATTCAGTTCACTTAGTGCATCAGCTACCGCATTATGGGCTTCTATTTCGGCACTTTGTTGTTCGGATTGTTGGTCAGTCATGGTATACATCTCCGATCTATTGTTTTTTTAGGCAAGGTTAATATTGCCACAATTTGACTAAATCATTCGTTATCCGTAACGTATTAATAAATAATGAAAGGTGGTAGATCATATGGGGAAAATTAACAAATTAGGCGGAAGCGGTTTTCATCATGTTGCCATTCGAGCAAGCAACTTCGAAGCAACGGTGAAATTTTACACAGAAGGATTTGGCTTTACGGAAAGATTAAGTTGGGGAGAAGGCGACGGGAGAGCTGTTCTTCTTGATACGGGAGACGGCGATTATCTGGAAGTGTTTGCGGGTGGTGTACCAGGAGCTAAGCCGGAAGGTGCCATTATCCATATGGCGTTTAGAACAGATGATGTCGCAGCGGCGGTGGAAGCAGCACGCGCGGCTGGCGCAGAGATCACGGTCGAGCCCAAAGATGTGGTCGTTAGTCAAAGTCCAGCAACACCTATTCGGATTGCCTTCTGCAAAGGGCCTGATGGCGAAATCATTGAATTCTTTCAAAGCACGGGAGAAAATCAGTTGTAATCTAATCAAAATAAATCCAATGAACAGAGAGCAGTCCACTTTTTCAAACACTGGACTGCTTTTTCATGAGGAACTACCATGTCTTTACACGTTTAATCGCAAATGATAAGATTATAATCATACACGATATATAGTATATGATGAAATTGAGGGGGCTAATCCTGCATGAATGATCTGAAGCTATGGTATACCAGCGCTGCGCTGGACTGGTCGCAAGGGCTTCCAATAGGAAACGGGAGAATAGGCTCCGTTATCTATGGCGGGATCGAGAAGGAAACCTGGAGTATGACGGAAGTCACTTATTGGTCTGGAAAAACGGAGAGGATCGGAAGCCAATCAAGGGGCAAAGCTGATCTTGATCAGATGCGGGAGCATTTCTTCGCAGGGGATTACAAACGCGGGGAAGAGCTAGCTCAGAAGGTACTGCAGCCTAAAAAGCAAAATTTCGGTACGAATTTGCAGATGTGTAATCTAATCCTGAATGTGGAGCATCATGGTGTGGATCTCCAGCGTGTACTAAACCTCGAAAACGCTATCTTTCATACTTCTTACAGCGTAAATGGCAAAAACTTTACCCGGGAAATATTTGCTTCGCACACGAACGATATTGTGGCTTCGCGCTTTTGGAGTGAACAAAAAGGGGGCATTTCATTCACGTTAGGAATAGAAGGTTTAAGTGACAATTTTACGCAACGGTTTGCCGAGGACGCTACGATTACTTTTGAAGGGCAAGCGACGGAAACGATGCATAGTGACGGTACGTGCGGAGTTTTCTGTCAAGGCATGGTCAAAGTGGTGGCACAGGGCGGAACCATTGATGTAGAGGGAGATCAAATTGTCGTAAGAAACGCAAATGAAGCATGTATCTATTTTGCTACTAATACCGATTATGGAAAAAATGATGAAGGCTGGCGGTATGAATCAGGCCGACAATTAGAACATGCTGTAGCTATTGGTTACGCAAAGCTTAAAGAAAATCACATATCCGATTATCATCGCTTGTATGGCCGAGTGAATCTTGACTTAGGTAATTCAGACGCGTCCCGCCTACCTACAGACGAAAGAATCCGTCTTTTGCAGAACGGACACGATAATGATCCGCAATTATTCGCCTTATTTTATCAATATGGCCGCTATTTGACGATTTCCGGTTCACGTGCAGATTCTCCTTTGCCTCTTAATTTACAGGGCATTTGGAATGATGGCGAAGCCAACCGTATGCAGTGGAGCTGCGATTACCATCTGGACATCAACACACAAATGAATTACTTTCCAACAGAAGTCAGCAATTTGGCAGAATGTCATATCCCTTTAATGAATTATTTGGAGATGTTATCGCAAGCGGGCCGAACGACAGCGCATGACTTTTATGGATGCGAAGGTTGGGTTGCACACGTATTTTCGAATGCATGGGGGTTTACGGCTCCAGGCTGGGAAACTTCGTGGGGACTGAACGTTACAGGCGGCTTATGGATTGCAAGCCAGTTGCGAGAGCACTATGAATTTAGCTTAGATCGCGAGTTTTTAGCGAAGCAAGCTTATCCTGTGATGAAAGAAGCCGCCGCCTTTTTCCTCGACTACATGACGCTGCATCCACAATATGGGTGGCTTGTAACAGGGCCTTCTAACTCACCGGAAAATAGCTTCTATATCGAAGACAACGTCCACCAATTGTCGATGGGCTCAACACTCGATCAAGTGTTGGTTCGTGACTTATTCGCCTTTTGCTTGGAGGCTGCCGATACGCTGCAAATGGATTTCGATATGCAAACCAAGCTGAAGCAAGCCATCGATAAGCTGCCACCCCTTCGTATTGGCAACCGGGGACAATTGCAGGAATGGCTGGAAGATTATAAAGAAGCACAGCCCGATCACCGTCACTTATCTCATCTAATCAGCTTATATCCAGGCAACCAAATTACCTTAAGAGGAACACCGGAACTGAGCGCCGCTGCAAGAACCACACTCGAAAATCGGATGTCTAGCGAGACGTTGGAAGATGTGGAGTTCACGGTTGCCTCTTTTGCAGCGAGCTTTGCCCGATTAGATGACGGCGAACATGCCTATAAGCATTTAACCCATTTAATCGGTCAATTGAGCTTCGATAATTTATTAACCTATTCCAAATCGGGAATTGCCGGAGCGGAGAAAAACATATTTGTTGTAGACGGAAATTTTGGAGGGACGGCGGCGATAGCGGAAATGCTGCTGCAAAGTCATGCTGGAGAAATTAATTTACTTCCCGCCCTGCCAAAGAAATGGCATACAGGTAAAGTTTCAGGACTGCGGGCCAAAGGAAATATAGAAGTTGATATCGTCTGGGAGAACGGTGAGTTGATGGAAGCCACTATTCAGGCATTCTCAGCGGGTCAAACATTTCTGCGCTACCGTGAACAAAGCGTTCCGCTCGTTCTAACACCAGATTATGTCTATAGAATCGACAAGCAGTTGAACGTGACTCATAAGGAATAAGGAAAATTGTATGGTCTACGACCCAATTGTACCTATGCGATAATGCCCTGTATCTATATAATCAGTCGTGTAGTAAGCGCTATCATATAGATAAGGTACAGTTTCGCATGGATTGCAATCAGGGGGTAGAAGTATTGAATTCACAAGAACAAGCACGCAAACACGCCATTATTTACGATCGTCCGGCAGCAACCTTTTTCGAAGGAGCATTATTTAGGAAACGGAGGGTTGGAGGCAGTTGTTACGACCCGACCCGATTTTAGGTATAAGTCATTACGAAAATCAGAAAAGACCCGTCTAGGGGTTTTTTTTGTTGAAGAATCGTGCTAACTTGTTAAAGAACGTATTCCGAAACCTCCAAAATGGAAGGGAGAACTGCCAGTGCCCAAGTATTCCAGATTATTTCGAAGGTTTCTGATCTCTTATATCGTTATTTTGATCATCCCCAGCATCGCAGGCTATATGTCATATCGTACTTCGATCACTGTCACGCAATCGATTTCCATTGAGAATAATGTGACGCAGCTTCAAAAGAGCCAAGAGATCCTGGAACGAAGAATGGCCGAAGTTGAAAGTTTTACGAGACAATTAGCTTTAAACCAAGATCTGAGTGTCCTTTTGAACGAAAAATTGGTGGACGATAAAGCAAATGTGTATGGGGTCTGGAAAATAACGAGAGATATTAAGGCCTACAGCCAAACCAATGATTTTTTGAAGCAATTCTATATTTATTTGACTAATTTTAACGTCGTTGTGACGCCAGGCAATGCTTATTTTCGCCCTGAGCATTATTACCAGACATCGCATTACAGCAATCTTTCCTTGGACGAATGGAAAAAAACAGTATTAGAGAAAACGCATAGAAGCGAAATCATGCCGCTGAGCCCGTTTGTGAATAACGGAACGCAAACCTCAGTCATCACCTTTATGCAATCGCTCCCATTAGATAGCTTTAGTGATTCTTCACCAGCCACGGTTGTCACCATTATTGATGAACAAACCATCAACAGTGTATTGTCTGGTTTAAGAGATCCGAACGGTGGTTGGACGCATATTAGCGATGCAGAAGGACATACCATTAGCTTGCAGGGGATCAGTCAACAGGAAATGGATCAATTATCCGCTGATAGCCGCTTCGATAAAGGGAAAGTCAGTCAATTCTATGCAGATGATCTCGTGATAAGGATTCAATCCAAATCAACGGGTTGGGTATACAGCACGGGAATTCCAAAGCACGTTTTAATGGAGAATGCGAATAAAATCAAGTACATCACTTGGTCGGTGACCGGTGTTGCTCTTCTGATTGGGCTTTTTGTTGGTTTTATGCTGTCTTATCGAAATACAGCCCCGATCAATAGGCTGCTTAGTGTGATGAAAGAGCAGTTTGGCAAGGAAGCAACGACAGAGCGCAATGAATATGATTTCTTGCAGGGCAATATATCGAATATCATTACCAACAACAAACGCCTTGAGTCTGAGCTTAATCGGCAGCTGCCATTAATTCGCGATGCCTTTTATAAAAGGTTAATTGCGGGAGAGTTTCAATCGAGGGATGAATTGATATCTGCTGCCGCGCAGGCTGACACTGGGCTTAATATGAATGCCGGTTATACGGGTATTCTGCAAATCAATGGCTACTCCGGCATGGAAAGCGTTGAAATTCTCAACGAACTGAATGCGGCCAGACTCATTCTGAAACAGATTTTAATTGATTCAGGCAGCCACCTGCAAGTTCATATGACGGATTTGGGTTCAGATCGCATCGTAACCCTATTTACGTCAGGGGAAAAAGATGAAGGTGAAGAAGTTGGCAAGGAAGATATCGAGCAGCTCGTGGCTAATCTCGCCAATCTGGCTTTTACCGATTATCGAATTACCATTACTGCAGCACTAAGCGACCCCTTTTCCTCTGTCATGGAGATCAGCCATTCCTATGAACAAGCCAGACAGGCCTTAGAATACGCCGTATATATGAATAGAAAAGGAATCGTTTGGTATAGTGATACACGAGTAGAGAGTAACACGTATTATTATCCAATCGATGTGGAGCTGCGATTAATTAGTACGATTAGGGCTGGCGATGTGGATGAAGCCGAGCGGATCGTCAAGTCGATGATCGAGCAAAATACGGAAAATCGAGAGCTTTCTGTGGAGATGAAGCATCAGTTCATCGGAGAAGTGAAAGGAACGCTGCTTAAATTACTCGACCAGAAGGCTCTCATGGAATCCACTATGTTCGAGAAAATCAAAAATCGGATCATTAGCATCCAGGCCACTGAAGCCATCGAGCTAATTTCGCGTGAAATCAAGGAGATTATCTCAGCCATGTGCGGTCTCATCATGAGTAAAAAGAACGATGCACACATTAAAACTGTGAAGCAAATTAATGAATATATCGCCGAAAAGTATTCAGATCCCGATCTAAACTTATACCGGATAGCTGAGATTGTTGAGCGTCCAGAAAAATACATCTCCCAATTATTTAAAGAGGTAACGGGGACGAATTTATCCGATCATTTGGAAAAAGTTAGAATGGACCATGCTGCAATCTTATTAAAAAGAAACCAACATAATGTGGATGAAATCGCTTCGCATGTCGGCTATAACAGTTCACATTCTTTCCGAAGGGCGTTCAAGCGAGTTATGGGCGTATCGCCAAGCTCGTTCAGACAGTCTCCACAAGAATGAAAATCCTAATCGCTTAGGCGATTAGGATTTTTTCTGTCTTATATGGCTGTAGCGGGAAAAATGGCCGTTCGAATAGGAAAAATGCCCGCTGAATTCGGGTTATTTGTTCGCAAAACGACGCAATTGTACCTATACGGCAACCACAATAGCCCCCTATAATCAGCCATATAGAAAGCGCTATCACGACTTCATGAGGAATTTAGGGGGGAGCATTTTGGAAAAAGGAATTGAAATCGAACGCAGCCGAGTGGCACCAATAGAACGTGGAGGCCTCCTCACAGCAGCGACAAAGAGTTTTAGAAAACACTGGCAATTGTATCTTATCGTGATTCCGCCAGCCTTGTTTTTCCTTATTTTTAAATACTATCCGATGTTAAATGCCGTCCTTGCTTTTAAGGATTACAACGTCACTAAAGGGATATGGGGTAGCCCATGGGTCGGATTCAAACATTTTAAGTTGTTTTTTGATAATCCGATTTTTTGGACGCTAATTAAAAATACGCTCCTCATTAGCGGATATTTGCTAATCGTCGGGTTTCCAATTCCAATTTTGTTAGCCTTAGCTCTTAATGAAATACGCAACGGCAAATTTAAGCGGTTTGTTCAATTGGTTTCGTTTGCTCCTTATTTTATATCTACCGTCGTTATGGTATCCATTATCATGCTTTTTCTAGCCCCACGGCTAGGCTTCGTGAATGTCGCGATGAATCATTTCGGACTGGGATCTATCAATTTTCTCGGAGAACCCGGCATGTTTCGCTCGATCTATGTGTGGTCGGATATTTGGCAGACAGCAGGCTATTCGGCAGTTATCTTTTTAGCTGCGTTAGCGGGAGTCGATCCTTCGCTTTATGAGGCAGCCAAAGTAGATGGCGCTTCAAGGTTTCAGAAAATCCGTCATATCGACTTGCCCGGCATCATGCCAACCATTACGATCGTTTTCATTTTGAATGTAGGGAGTGTCATGTCGCTGGGTTTCGAAAAGATCTATCTGCTGCAAAATCCGCTGAACAAGATAAATTCCGAAGTGATTGCCACTTACGTGTATCAAATAGGTTTATTGAACGCGAACTATAGTTTTGCTACTGCGGTTGGATTGTTTAATTCCGTTATCAATTTACTTCTGCTTGTTGGTGTAAATATGGTAGCAAAGCGATTATCGAATACGAGTATCTGGTAAATAATGGAGGATCCAAACGATGAATACGATGAAAACGACGATCAAAGATTCGGTTGGCGATAAACTATTTTTGATTAGCATCTACGTGATACTGAGCCTCCTATTAGTTGTTGTCTTATATCCGCTAATTTATATTTTTAGCAGCTCGTTCAGCAGTCCATCGGCAGTAACTTCAGGCCGTGTGTGGCTCTGGCCGGTAGAATTTTCCCTTAAGGGATATGCCAGTCTCATAGAGAATCCGAAGATTGTGACAGGCTATGCGAATTCCTTATTTTATACGGCTGCCGGAACGATCATCAGTGTAGCACTTACGATCATGATTGCTTATCCTTTATCACGTAAAACTTTGTTCGGAAGAAATATGCTTATGATGCTAATTACATTCACGTTGTTATTTAGCGGTGGATTGATTCCTACTTACTTGGTTGTGAAGCAGATGGGGCTAATCGATACCAGATGGGCTTTATTGATTCCTAACGCGATATGGGTATGGCAAGTGATTATTGCAAGAACGTTCTTCCAATCCTCGATTCCTGATGAATTAATTGATTCGAGTGAAATAGATGGATGCAGCGATCTCAGGTTTATGTGGAGTGTTGTGGTTCCGTTATCGAAACCGATCATAGCTGTTCTGTTCTTAATGTACGCTGTGGGCCAATGGAACGCATACTTCGATGCCCTTATTTATCTCAAAACCGCCAACCTTTTTCCGCTTCAGCTCATTTTGCGCAGCATTATCATTCTTAACAACAGCTCAAATGCCACAGATGCCTTGAAACAGGTTGAAAGACAGCAATTGGCAGAGCTTTTGAAATATTCACTGATTGTCGTGGCAACGCTTCCAGTACTCGTCATCTACCCGTTTGTGCAGCGTTACTTTGTTCAGGGGATGTTGGTAGGTTCTGTAAAAGGGTAGTGGAAAGAGGGATAACATGTCCGATTGAAGAATTGAAAGGGGTGATTGACGAAAACATAGCGCTAAGGATTAAACGATAAGCAAACTAGTCAATTCAAAAAAGGGAGCGGATTCAATTGAAAAGAAGATCGGTTAGTAGCTTGATTTTCATCTTGATGTTCAGTATGGTTCTTGCCGCATGTTCGAGTAAAGAGGAGACTTCGGCATCGTCAACACCTTCAACTGGAACAGCATCGCCAAGTGCAACACAAGCGGCTAAGCCCGTAGAAATAAGCATCTTTGCTCAACAGGCTAACGACATGGATTTGAAGACGAACCTGTTCACGAAGCATTTGGAAAGCAAATTTAATGCGAAGTTTAAGTTCGAAATCATCCCTTATGACGGTGCCAAGGAAAAGCGGCAAATCTCCTTAGCGAGCGGCGATTATCCTGAGGCATATATGTTAACGGCCTATATCGACCAATTCTCACAAGCTGATCTTCTCAAGTTCGGTAAGCAGGGCGTTCTGCTTCCATTGAATGATTTGATTGATCAGTATGCTCCTAATATTAAAAAGGCGATGGAAAAGGATCCAACGCTCAAAAGCTTCATCACAGCGCCAGATGGAAAAATATACGGTCTTGGCTCCTATACGCAATGTTTCCATTGTTCCTACCCGAATAAAATGTGGATCAACACAAGCTGGTTGAAGAAATTAAACCTCGAAATGCCGAAAACGACCGAAGATTTCAAGAAAGTGCTCCAAGCTTTCAAAAAGAACGATCCGAACGGCAACGGTAAAGCAGATGAAGTTCCGCTTAGCGGATCGATCGAGGATTTCGGTGTGCGTGTCATTCCGTTCCTGATGAACGGCTTCATTTATAATGACGACCGTAATTACCTGAACTTAGTGAACGGTAAAGTGGATACTGCGGCCAATAAGCCGGAATGGAAAGAAGGACTTAGCTATATTAAATCCTTGTACGATGAGGGCTTGATCGATCCAGGTGCGTTTACGCAAAATGCCGAAGCCTTTAAGAAAATTGGCGAGAACGCTGGCGGACAAATCCTAGGTGCAGGCGCGGGCATGCATCCAGCCATCTTCGTTAACATTGATAAAGGAAACAAAAATTCAGCTGATTACAATCCTGTACCTCCGCTAACAGGACCGCATGGTTCATTCGCAACGCATGATGGAGGCGGCTTAATTCCAGGTGCGAAATTCGTTCTTACGAACAAAGCAAGCAAAGAATCACAAATCGCATTGATTAAAATGGTTGATTACATGTTCACGACAGAAGGACAAACGAATGCAGCATCGGGTATGGAAGGCATCGATTGGAGAAAACCGAAAGATGGCGAAGTGGCTCTAGGCAAGGGAGTTACCCCTCAAATTGCAACGATTCCAGCTGTAGATGGGCAGCCTCCTCGTAATGCTGGATGGAGTGGTATGGGACACTTTTACCAACCAAAAGAATACAGAGATAGCTTCGTACAAGGAACGGATGTTTACGACTCAGCGAATTACGAACGCAGACTATACGATGCGACGCTCTTGTATCAAGGACATGAACCGAAGGAACTATTCCCGATGTGGGCGATCTGGATTGATCCAGCACTTACAGACGAAGCAAGCATTCTTCAAACAAACATCAAGAACTATATTGAGCAAAGCGCGCTTCAATTTATTACAGGAAATAAGGACTTGACCAAAGATTGGGATGCCTATGTGAAAGGTCTCGATAACTTGAAAGTGGGCAGATACCTTGAAATTCTGCAAAAGGCTTACGATACTGCAGCAATAAAAAAATAACGATCGATGAAAAAGAGGCCAGGTGTTTGTTCTAGAAATAAAGCACCTGGCTTTTTTTACGAATTTTAACGCTAAAGGGGATGTATGATGTGGGATATATGATTAAGAAAACTAGATTGTGGCTTTTGGTTTTTATATTCTTTATCACTTTGTTTGCTGTCTTTATTCCGAAGGGGCAACTCGTACAAGCAGCTGATAATGGATTAGCGCAAAAACCATACATGGGCTGGAGCAGCTACAGTATGCAAGTGTATCACAGCGGAAATTGGATTACAGCCGCACAGATTATGGCTCAATCTGATGCTATGCATGCGATTCTGCAGCCCCATGGCTACAATTATATCAACGTAGATGCAGCCTGGAATGGGAGCATGGATGAATATGGACGCCCACAACCAAGCACCACTTTGTATCCGAATGGTCTTAGTGAGGTTATCAATCATGTACATAACAATGGGCAAAAGTTTGGCCTCTATTTTATACCGGGGATGTCGCCGGCAGCGTATGACGCCAACTTACCGATTTATGGTACCTCCTGCCATGCACAAGACATCGTGGTACTTCCGTTAACTACGTCGGATTACTGGAATATAGGTTATAAAATTGACTTCTCTAAGCCATGTGCTCAGAGCTATATCAACTCCATTGCCGATCAAATTGCATCTTGGGGTGTAGATTTCGTGAAGTTCGACAGTGTAACCCCGGGCTCCGGACATAATGATACGTCCATTGACGCACGCGGTGATGTCAAAGCTTGGTCCCAGGCACTTGCTCCGCACAACATTTGGTTCGAGCTATCGTGGGCGCTGGATATTAACTACGCTGACACGTGGAAGAAGTACGCGAACGGATGGCGTATTGATTGGGATATTGAATGTTATTGTGGAACAGCGGGATTAACTAATTGGGCTAATATCGCAAGGTTATTTCCGCGAGCTGGAGAGTGGTGGCGCCACGCAGGTCCGGGCGGATGGAATAATTTCGATTCCTTGAATATCGGTAACGGCGCCATGGATGGCATTACACCGGATGAGCGGCAGACAGCTATGACTTTCTGGGCTATCTCGTCGGCCCAATTATATACTGGCAATGACTTAACTAACCTGGACGAGTTCGGCATTAAGCTGTTGACGAACGATGAGGCAATCGCCGTCAATCAGGCCGGTAAGCCGGCACATCCCGTATCTCTCGCATCCGAGCAGCAGGTATGGTATGCGAACAACGGTGATGGAACCTATACTGTTGGACTGTTTAACCTGGGAAGCTCGAACGCGACGGTTAATGTCAATTGGAGCGATATCGGTTTAAGCGGTGCTGCCTCTGTTCGGGATCTATGGAGTCATAGCGAACTGGGCGTATTTAGCTCCAGCTTCAGTTCGGTGGATTTAGCTCCTCATGCTTCTCGTTTGTTGAAGGTTACATCGCAAGGAGGCGTTTCCTCCATCAATGATGATGACACGGGAATTTCCTACACGGGCGATTGGCAGCGTAACAGCAACAGGGGACTGGGTGCCACTCAGAATCTTGCGATCACCGTAATCGACTCATTGGCACAGAACAGCACCATCAGCCCGTCTACCGGGAGCTTTGATAAAAATGTAACCGCTCAGACCGATATAACGACAACGATGACGTTGAATGGAAACACGCTAAGTGGTATATCGAATGACGGTGTAGACTTGGTGCTAGGCACCGACTATATGGTTTCAGGCAACTCGGTCACGATCAAGAAAGATTACCTTGCTGCTCAACCAGTCGGAACTACGCAGCTTACTTTCACTTTCAGTGCCGGAGCTAGACCGATTCTGGACATTGCAGTGAGCGACACGTCGCCTAAGAACAGCACGATCCTTCCATCGACTAGGAATTTTGACAAAACGCTACAGGCAGATGTAACGACAACGATGACACTGGACGGTAATCAGTTGAGCACTATAACGAGTGGTGGAACACCGCTTGTAGTAGGCACCGACTTTACCGTATCAGGCGACACGTTAACGATTAAGAAGGAATACCTAGCCACACAACCACTAGGGACAACGAACCTGGTTATTTCCTTCAGCGCCGGAAATCCGCAGACGCTTGCTATTGTTGTAAGCAACACCTCTCAAGGCGGTTCAATTGCCATCAATAACGACGATTCGGGGATTACGTATTCGGCCGCTTGGCAGCGAAGCACGAATCGAGGGCTTGGCGATTATTTGAATGATGTACATTTCACCGAGAGGAATAACGAATACTTTGAATATGCTTTTACCGGAACGGGCATTGAGGTGATTACAGAAATGGATTCATCTCAAGGAGATATAGATGTATACGTGGATGGTGTATTTAAACAAACGATTAGCACGTATAATTCGAATCGATTAGTCCAACAACCCGTCTACGGAATTTCAGGACTACCGAGCGGTACTCATACGATTAAGGCAGTGAAGAAATCAGGGTCTTATATGCTGTTGGATAAATTGAGCGTGACTCCATCAGCTGCGGGCAGCACAGTTACGGGAAGTGTGTATAGACAGGTGTCGGCACAATCGGTTCAAGTAGTACCATCTATTCCGTCAATCCAGTTGACTCCGTCGGCAGCGTCGGAAATGACCGTACAAACGGCTCCTGCATCTAATGGCGCCACGGCTAGCATCAATGATGACAATGCTGCGATTCATTATTCTGGATCATGGGGATATAGCAATAATCGAGTATTCGGAGATTATCAGAACGATGTTCATTACACCGAGACGAACAATGACTATTTTGAATATGTCTTCAAAGGAACGGGCATTGCGTTGATCACTGAGAAGGATACTTCGCAGGGCGATATTGATATTTATATTGATGATGTATTCAAGGAAACCGTGAGTACTTATCATGCTAGTCGACTTGCACAGCAAACGGTGTACAGCATTGCCGGATTGCCGAGTGGTTCTCATACGCTTAAAGTTATGAAAAAATCGGGATCCTATATGCTGCTGGATAAATTAACGATACTTGTAGGTGATCTGATGAGTCCTGATACAGGAAGTTTTGACAAAAAGATAGCTGCACAGGCAGATGTGAGTACAACGTTGTCACTGGGTGAGTATGTACTTGATCGAATTGACAATGGCCGTACTACACTAGTGCCAGGCACCGATTACACATTAGTTGGCAATACGTTAACGATCAAGAAAGCATACCTTGCAGCGCAGCCGGTGGGAACTACGAATCTGACGTTCGTCTTCAGTGGGGATTATCACAATGACGTGCATTTTACTGAAACTAATAACGATTATTTCGAATACACCTTTAAAGGAACCGGAATTGAAGTTATTACGGAAAAAGATGCTTCACAGGGTGAAATCGACGTTTTCGTTGATAATGTATTCAAACAAACGGTGAATACGTATAATGCAACGCGGTTAGTCCAACAAACGGTGTACAGTACTTCCGGTCTTTCAAACAGCTTGCACACGATCAAAGTCATGAAAAAATCAGGAAGCTATATGCTGCTGGATAAATTAAGCTTTACGGTTGCGCAGGTACCGTCAACTGCTTCCGTAACGACTGGTGTCTCAAAAGTCAAGAATACAAGTGCAACAATTGCTGGGAAAGTAACGGCTGACGGAGGTACTGCTGTTACATCGCGAGGAATTGTGTATTCAACAGCACCAACTCCTACAATAACCGGCTCCGGATCAACCAAAGTTACCCTTGGCTCTGGATTAGGCGAGTTTAGTGAGAAAATAAAGAAATTGAAACCAAATACGACGTATTACGCCAGAGCTTACGCGACCAACTCGGCGGGAACGAGCTATGGGGCTGAAATTACATTTACAACAAGTAAGAAATCGGAGAATCAGGATGAACATGGAGATGATGATCAGGATGATCACGAGGGAACAGATTCTCTAAGAGTTACGCCATAGGCATCTGAGATGGGGCTGTCCCATAAGTAGATAAAATCTACTCGAGGACAGCTCCTTTTTTCGTGTGGAGCACGGCGTCCGAATTCACCGCTAAGTTCGTCTGCGTCGAGTTTTCTTCGTCAGCCATTTAAATCAAAGATTCATACATCCCCAATAGGGGGAGGTCCTTTTGGGGCGGAGTTATTCTTAACGGAACGACAAGCCGCTAAAGTGGATGAAATGTGCTAAAAATTGAATTAGCGGAACGTGAGGGCGTTAATCGATAGAAATTGTGCTATTCGAAGCTAAAAACAACGGATTAGCGTCACTACGTTCCCTTTAGTGTAAGCCTATCACTGGTAGGTGGATGCATGTATCCATGAAGAAGATACCCCTCTTATATATTTATCATTTTTGGGACAGCCCCATTTATTATTTGATAACCCTCAATCATACATGATATATTGAGTATAAAAAGGGTGAGGGTATCATATGGGAAGTAAAATTAGTCGGGTTAACTTAACCGAAGAAATTTATCGGATTGTCAAAGAAGACATTTTAACTCATAAATTGAAATCTGGTGAAAAAATTAACATTGATCAATTAGCGCGCGCTTTAGAAGTAAGCAACATTCCGATTCGTGAGGCCCTCTCCAGATTGCAATCGGAAGGGTATCTGAATGTCATTCCTTTTAAAGGAATGTTCGTTAATATGATGAGTGTCAAAGAGTTGGACGAATTATTTGAAATTAGACTGCAGCTTGAACCACTTGCCGTTGAAAAGGCCGCCCTTCTTATACCAGATGATTTACTGGAGCAGTTGCAAGAAACCATGGATGCCCTTCAAACTCAGAAATCACCGAGATCTACTAACGGTTTGGGGACAATTAAGGAAATGAATATGTCTTTACATGGTACTATTCTTGCCTATTGCGAGAATACCAATTTGCAGAATTTAGTCAGGGGTTATATTGAACAGATTCAAAGATATTTAACCTACATCCAATTAAATTTAGATATAAATACCACGAATGAGGAATGGTCGGAACATAATGCAATCTTACAGAAATTAAAGCAGCGAGATCCCAAAGGCGCCTCGGATGCCATGTCCAAGCATATTGAAAATTCCCGCATAAGGACGAATGCTCACTTTATGAAAGCAGGTAGTAACTAGTCGAATTTTATCACGGGGATTGCTTTAACGCTTGATTGCGGTACGTCTTTAGGATACTGACAAAGAGGTATTGTGGCAATCCTCTACGACAATTATCATGCACGATATATGATGCAAAGGAGCGTTGAGATGACTCCAATCGAAGGAAAGGAATCACAGTTGACTGGCAGTAAAAGAATCGTTTTTCTTGGGGACAGTATTACAGATGAAGGGACGTTTATTACTTATTTGGATACTTATTTTGGGCAGCATATGCCCGACATTCCTCTTACATTCATCAACCTTGGCATAAGCAGTGAGACTGCCTCTGGATTAACCGAGACTGACCATCCATTTCCACGGCCCTGTATCCATGATCGATTAGGAAGGGCACTTCAAGAAAGTAAGCCGGATTGGGTTGTTGTGGGATATGGAATGAATGATGGCATCTATGCGCCATTTTCTAAAGAACGGTTTCTAGCTTATCAAAATGGCATACTTAAAGCCATTCGGATGATCCATCAAAGTGGGGCAAAAGCCATCGTCATGACGCCTCCGCCCTTTGATCCCGAATCAATGAACGCTAATGTTCTTTTGCCCGATGGTCAGAAAGACTACAGCTACAAGAATCCATATGCACGCTACAATGATGTCATTAGATACTATGCGAATTGGCTGCTAACGCTGGATTCAACTGCTGATGAAGTCGTGAATATCTACGACCCACTTCTTCAGCATAGAGAACAAGAACGCGAAATGAACCCCGGCTATCGTTCCGGTGACGGTATTCATCCCAACTCAGATGGTCATTGGATGATGGCTAAAACGCTTTTAAGTCGTTTATTTCATATTACTTTGGAACAGATGCCAGATTTCGTAGAACAAACCGATAAATCGCAATTATTTCAATTGATTTTGCAGCGTCAACAGTTATTAGGCTCAGCTTGGAAAGAACATGTAGGTCATACCAATCCTAATAAAAAGGAAGCTTTGCCACTGGAATTAGCCTCGAGAAGAGGCGAAGAGATCACCAAGCAAATTCGGATGATCTCAACGAAGTTCCAATAAAATCATTCCTGATGGTGACGACCATCGTCTACAAATAGGTGTCTTTAATGGTATAGCTTCGCTTTTGCAAATGAATTAACTGGCGCAGGCAGGCCATAATGATCACGAAGCGTAGTACCTGTATAGGCAGTACGGAACAACCCTCTCCGCTGCAGCTCTGGTACGACTTGCTCGAGAAAATCATCCAATCCGCCGTTCATTAGCTGAGGCATGATATTGAATCCATCGGCTGCCTGACCGACAAACCAAGCCTCCAGTTCATCGGCAACTTGCTTCGACGTCCCTGCGATCGTCTTATGCCCGCGTCCTCCCGCTAGTTTGAGCAGCAGCTGTCTGATCGTTAACTTCTCTCTGCCAGCCAGCTCTTTGATCAAATGTGTACGGCTTTGGTGACCGGCGATTTCGTTAGAATCAGGAAGTTCCGGTAGTGGTCCGTCCAGAGGATAGGCAGTAAGATCGAAGCCAATTCGATTCGACAGTTGGAGAAGGCTGTACGTTGGATTCGTCAGTTCGTGGAGTTCGGCTTCTTTCTCTTTGGCCTCGGTTTCCGATTTACCGATAATGGGGCAGATACCGGGCAAAATTTTCACGAACGCTGGGTCTCGTCCGTATAGTAGGACACGCTTTTTAACATCAGCATAGAATGCCTGTGCATCTTCTAGCGTTTGTTGAGCCGTGAAGATAGCCTCTGCCCACTCGGCAGCAAAATCCCTGCCGTCTTCGGAGGAGCCTGCTTGCACAAGAATCGGACGTCCTTGGGGCGAACGTGCTATATTCAGAGGGCCGCGAACCGAGAAGAATTTTCCTTTATGATTCAGCTCATGTACTTTGCCTTTGTCGGCATAAATCCCAGTCTTTTGATCTCGAATCAGCGCCTCATCTTCCCAACTATCCCAAAGCTTTGTCGTGACTTCGACAAATTCCTTGGCACGTTCATAGCGTTCATGGTGTTGGGATATACGATCCCGATTAAAGTTTTGGGCTTCACTATCCGTACCTGACGTGATGATGTTCCAGCCCGCTCGGCCGTTGCTTAGATGATCCAATGATGCAAAGCGGCGTGCCACGTTATATGGTTCGTTAAAACTTGTAGATACGGTGGCTATTAATCCGATTTGTTTCGTCACAACGGCAAGAGCAGAAAGTAGTGTATGAGGCTCTAATCCGCCAAGTGCACCATATTGAACCGCTGTTGGAGAGGTTGCATAGCGGTCAGCGAGGAAAAGTGAATCCAGCTTCGCGGCCTCAGCTTTACGTGCGAGCTCCTGATAATGAGTGAAGTCATGGACTCCACTCAGGTTAGAATTTGGATGCCGCCAAGCGGCTTCATGATGTCCCATGCTCGCAAGGAATAGGTTTAAGTGAAGCTGACGTGTATTCTTTTTCATACTGTACACCCCTTACTAAATATGAAAATAAAAGAAGACTCCACATGCATGCCAGGTGATTAACGCTGGCGGCAAGGGAGCCTTTGGTGGACCAATAGGCTTTATGAGCTGTTGCAGTCATGTTAGCAGGTTTAATCCGATTATACAAGTAGGCAAAGTAAGTTAATCGTGTTTACGTTTGGAAAATGAAGTTGACCAATTTGAAGATCAAGTGATATGATCGCCATATATCCAAGTCATACGACTGTATGACATTAAAATTTCAAGTCAACCGGACAGCTGGAGACTTCCACCTCATTCTTTTGAAACGAGTAGGGAGTCTTTTTTGTCTTTATTATCGATGTTGGCTAAAGGAGATGTTGATATGAGTATTGGACAAAGAAGGTTAGGGAGAACGGGTTTGAAAGTATCGGAAGTGAGCCTTGGCACGATGGCTTTCGGTCGATGGATCGACCAGGCAGCGTCTGCTGATGTACTGGACACGGCACTTGAATCAGGTATTACGCTGATCGATACAGCTGATGTTTATGGTTCGGGCATGGATAAGGGTAATCCGCTTGAAACCGGTGAATCAGAGACGATTCTTGGCAATCTGCTTGGCGCGCGCAGGCACCAGATCGTGCTCGCAACCAAAGTACATGGACGAGTCGGACTTGGACCTAATGATGCAGGTCAAAGTAGATATCACATTCAGCGCGCGGTGGAAAACAGTCTGAAAAGGTTGCAAACAGACTATATTGATTTGTATCAGGTGCATCGATTCGATGAAGAGACACCGCTTGAAGAAACGCTTCGCGCGCTAGACGATCTTGTTCGGCAGGGGAAAGTGAGATACATCGGAGCATCGAATTATGCTGCTTGGCAAATTGCCAAGGCTCACGGCATCTCTGCACAGCTAAGGCTTGAACGCTTCGAGAGTGTACAGCCTGAATACAGCATTATCGCTCGCGGTATCGAACAGGAGTTACTGCCCTTTGCAGTGTCTGAAGGGGTTGGTGTTATTGTTTATAGTCCACTGGGGCGCGGGCTGCTGACAGGAAAGTATAATTACGGCGGGCAGCCGCCAGTTGGAACTCGCGGCGCAGCCGGTGAGCAGCGGCTCAAGACGCTGCTAGAACAGGAACGTAATTTCCACATCGTGGAGCAATTAAAGCCAGTCGCGGAGCGCAGAGGCTGGACACTCGCTCAGCTTGCGCTGAATTGGGTTCTGAGTAAACAAGGAATCACATCAGCGATTTTGGGGGTTTCCAAGCCGCAACATATTACGGAGGCTCTGCCTGTCATCGGTGAAAAGCTTAGCTTGGATGAGTTGCAAGAGATTGATACGATAACGAGCGGCGTTCAATTCGAGCTAGTTGGGAGATAGGATCAGGTAGCTATCCCAGTAAGACGTGTATCTCAATGGAGCACGTCTTTTTTCATGTATGACGGCGGTGACCTGAAGTGATTTGGAAATAAATTAGTCCAGCAGCCTTTGTGCTCGTTGAGAGCCAGCGTGTTTTTCCTGAAATTCACCTGGCGGCATGTTATAGTGCTGTTTAAATACGTGGGAGAAATGTTTGACGCTGACGTAGCCGACTTTATCAGAAACATCATATACTTTTTCCGGAGGAACAGCTTTCAGCAGCTTGGCGGCTTGCTCCATTCGAACGCGTGTCAGAAATTTGATGTATGATTCCTGCACGGTTTTATGGAAGATTTGGCTTAAATATCCGGAAGAAATACCTAGTTTCTCAGCTAATAGGGCTAAGCTCAATGGCTCGGAGTAATGGGCGTAGATATAAGCTTTGACGCGGCTGACAATATCCTGTTCATTGACTGGGTTCGGTTCCTCCGTTCTTCCTGAGGCAAAAAAACCAAGTGTTTCGCGGAATAAGATAAGAGTGGATTCAACAGTCCATTCCACACTCGTTGGTTGACAACTCTTCTGGAGATGCTGGAGTGCTCTCTCCAAGATTTCTCCTCGATGTTCATTCGTTCCTTTGACAAGTCTTCGTATTAAATAAATGCCAAATTTAAGTATGCGGGATATGCTGAAGGCCTCCATTTTGTCGACATACTGATTAATCGCCATAGAGTAAACGATTTCGTTATGATCCAGTAAAGCGAATTGGATGGAGGACAGCGTATGGTCAAGTAGGGTAAGGCGCTGCTGCTCGCCATTGAGAGCAAGCTCATCAAATAGAGTTGACTCCTCAGCAAAAAGGCGATAGTGAAGATTCTTGCTGGCGATTTGGTAAGAGGTTTGCAGTTGAAATAACTCGGACTCAAAGGAACCTAGTGCGCCAGATACGGTGACTCCTGTATTCTTCAGCATCACAGAGGATACTCTCTCATACAGAAACTTACATTTTTTCTTGATGTGATTCTTGTCTTCACCGGTCATTAGGACGCAAGTGTTCTGCTCTTCATCCAAGAATACATATCCCATTCCGCCGTCTTCCTCGGATAATTCGCTTGCGATTTGATTCAGAATAAATCGGAAAATCGATATATCGCTGTAGGGAATGCCTTTCTGTGCAAGTTGATCCTCGTCCAAATCAAGCACCATAATAATGCCTTCGGTTTCAATCAATTGCACCTTCATGCGAAATACAAGCGGATACAGCGCTTTAATCTCCACGCTGCTATCGCATACCAATGCTCTCAAAAATTGCTTCACCACTTGGTTTTGACTATCTTTGCTGACGTTCTTCATAGCCCGAAAGGCAAGCTCCTCACGGGATATCCGCTCCAATTGATCGGTAATCTGCTTGATCACCTCGATCAGCTCATCTTTGACCACCGGCTTTAGCAAGTAACTATGAACACCATACCGGATCGCCTCCTGCGCCATAGAGAATTCGTCAAAACCGGAGAGAATCAATATGATCGGTGGATTCTCCGATTGGGATAATCTGCGGCATAGCTCTATCCCGTCAACAACAGGCATTTTGATATCGGTAATAACGAGATCGACCCGCTGATCCTGCAGCTTTTCCCAAGCTTCTTGACCGTCCATGGCCTCGTCGGCCACTTCCCAATCGAGATGATGTTGGCTAACATGCAGCTTCAAATATTCACGTACCAACGGTTCATCGTCAACGATCATGAGTTTATACATTGCAGCTGCTCCTCTCCGGCCCATAACGGGGCAAATTGATCCGTACAGTTGTTCCTTCATTTAGCACGCTGTCCACGGTTATCCCGTAATCGGAACCATATTTTAGCTTAATTCGCTTATTCACATTGATAAGACCAATACCTAGACCATTACGAACCGGTTCTCCGGGTAAAAGCTCCTCCATCTCTAATCGCTCCAGCTTAAGGCGGAGCTGAGCCAATTTCTCAGGACTCATTCCTTTCCCGGTATCTTGAATGGTGAAGAGTAACTCTTCTTCCTTCGTATCACTGAATACCCTCAGGGTTGTTCTCTCGCGCTGCGTTTCACATCCGTGGATGACTGCATTCTCTACAATCGGTTGAAAGAGCAGGGCAGGGATGAGCAGATCATAGAGCTCAGAGTCAATCTGGATCGAATAGTCGAGTCTTCCTTCATAACGGCTGCTTTGGATGGTCAGATAAGCTTGAAGAAGCTCAATCTCACGCTGAAGCGGGATTTCTTTGTCCCACATGGTGATGCTGCGCATCAAATTGCTTAATTTGTGGATATGATCTATGGCTTTTTCATGCTTGCCTGTCTGCATCAACATCGATATCATGTTCAACGTATTGAAAATAAAATGAGGCCTGATCTGATTATATAAAGCTTGAACCTGCGCTTCTTTTTGCAACAGTTCCGTTTCGTACACTTTTTTGACGAGCTGTGTATTCTCTTCCAACATCTCGCTTATTCTGGAGACTAGTCGATTAAATGAGGTGCCTAAGTATCCGATTTCATCTCTTCTTAAGTCGGGAAAACGAACAGATAAATTGCTTTGCTCTACTTCTTTCATCAAATGTACAATAGTTAAGAGCGGCGCCAGAAGCTTGCGGATAAACCAATATAGCAAAATAAATGCAAGCACTGAACAAGCAAGTGCCATCCAAAAGCCGAAATTCCTAGTTTCTTTGGCCTTATGATTTAACTCTGTCAACGAGCTGATAGCAAGAATTGTCCAATTCGACCTAGGAAGGGGCGTAGAATTCAGCAGATAAGGGGTGTTGTTATCCTGAACGGATAACATGTTCTTACCGCTTTTTTGTATAGCTTCATAAAACTTCTGGGCATTCAAATGATTCGTATTGCCATAAATCACATTGCGTTTCTCATCAATAATAAACAAGCCTCCGTCAGCACCCAAGTTGACTTTATCGCAGATAATTTCAATGCCTTTGTAATTCGCATCGACTTTAATAACGCCAAGTATTTTCTCTGTGTTGCGTGTACTTCTAAGCTGTTTGACGATGGAGAATACTTTGGGGCCCTGGTTTTTCACCATCTGCTGGGTATGCGTCGGCACGAAAATGGAATCCTGCGTAATCATTGCTTGCTTATACCAGTCGAATTCTTGAAAACGGCTTTTTGTATCCACGCTGATAGGAATTCTTCCGCTGGTATACACATCATCCGTTAAAATAAACACACGATTAATATCTTTGCGGGGATAAATCATCATTTCTTCCAAATATCCCTCGATCGTGCGGCGTTTCTGTAGAAGGTCATAATCGGAGTTCTTCGGATCATCTTCTATAGCTTTCATAACACTATCATTCATATATGGAGACAAGGAAAGCCGAAATAGATCGTCAAGGTACGTATCGATATTATAAGAGACCTGCTCAATAATTTGCCCAACTCTATCGGAGGACTGCGCTTCAAAATCCTTCGTATATCTGGAATATGAAAGGATCGATTCCAAGTAAACGGATCCGAGAATGAATAGCGCGGAGAAGACAAGCAGTTTTTTCTTGATGCTCCACTCACGGTAATTTTTCCAACGATACATATATAATCTCCCCCTGAACTCAGTGTAAATGCTGAAATAGAAGAGGGCAATCTGTTTTTGAACGATCTGTAAAAATCGTACCTTGATATAAAAAATGCGGTGTATCTCGTCGATTCAATCCGCCTTATGATAAACATGTAACCAAGAATAAAGCGGGATACGATAAAGGGAGGATATCTATGAACACAAAGAAAATGAGTGTGCTGCTCAGTTCTATCATGCTGTGCGGGATCGTTGCCGGATGCAGCCAAAAAACGACCGAAGCGCCTAAAGATGTGCCAGCTACAGCTGTACCAGCACAAACAACGAGCAAACCCAAAGAAGCTGTAAAGCTGAAATTTTTCACTGGAAAAGTGGAAACGGTCGATTTGATCAACACGATGATTGAGAAATTCAATTCGGAAAATCCGGGTATTGTTGTTGAACAAGAATATCAAAAAGACGCAAGTAATGTGATTAAAGTGAAATTCGCTTCTGGTGATATTCCAGATATCACAACGGTCGTTGAACAGGATTATATAGACCAAGGAAAATATCTGGATCTTTCCAGTGAAGCTTTCTGGTCCCGCGTTCTCCCTGCGATCAAGGAATTGTCCACAGACGTGAAAACAGGCAAGCAGTTCCGAATTGCAACGAACGTCACGACAGCTGGTATCTTCTACAACAAAAAAATATTCAGTGAGCTTGGACTAAAAGAAGCTTTAACCTGGAACGATTTCAAAACCAACTTACAGACGATCAAAGATAAAAAACCGGATGTCGCTCCTATCTTTATCGCAGGTAGAGAGTCCTGGACACTAGGTCATTTCATTGAGTTCTTGCCTCACGGTATCATCAAACAAACCCAAGGTGTGAACGGATCCCGTAAAGCATTCATCAATAATGAATCCGAAAAATTGGCATTCGACGCAGAAAATGGTTCCATAGATACATTTGCTAAAAGACTGCTGGAGCTAAAAAGCGCGGGACTTATGAACGGTGACGCTTTGACAGCTACTTATGATAACCAAAAAGAGGCATTTGCTACGGGTAAAGCAGCGATGATCAGTCAAGGTATGTGGGTACTGGGCGATCTGCTTAAAATTAATCCGAATATTCAAAATGATATCGGCTTTAGTCCATATCCATCCATCCAAGATGGCACTAAACCGGTCGTGCTTTCCGCAGACGACTCTAGATACGCAATTACATCCCAATCCAAGCACCCGGCAGAAGCGAAGAAGTTTCTTGAATTCCTAATCAAACCTGAGAATTTGAAAACATACAGCGAATTCTTGAAATCGCCTCCAGCATTCACAGATGTATCTGCAGATTGGGGTCCATTGAAAGATCAAGTTTCGCAAGCTTTGAAAACAGGCGTTAACATTCCATTCACAGATACACCATCGGGCTTCTCTGGCGATGATGCAGGAAGAATGGTTCAAGATTTACTTGCAGGCAAATATGCCAAAACGATTGATTTTGCAAAAGCATACCAAACGGCTTGGGATAAAGCCTGGAAAGCAACACATAAGTAAGGTCAACTAAGTTGGGTTCTTACAGAATAGATAGACTTAAATGCTATAGACTCGGCTTAATCCGGGTCTATAGCCATGATTGGAGAGAGAGATGGATGAAAATACTGCATAAGCTATGGAACAACCTGCACAAGTTTATGGCGCTGCCTGCCATCATCTTATTTGGACTATTTTTCATATATCCATTGACCCAGGGGATCGGAATCAGCCTGACCGACTCTAATGGGATATCTCAACCTCAATTTATTGGGTTTCAGAACTTTGTTGAATTTTTTAAAGATGAGCGTGCCAAGAAGGACGTTGCCACTACCGTGCTTTTTGCATTGGGAAGCGCTCCGCTGCTAAACTTATTCGGCTTTGTGTATGCGCTGGTGCTGGATCGTTCTTTCAAAGGCAAAAGTGTGGTCCGAGCTATCATTTATTTGCCGGCCGTTATCAGTCCGCTCATCATGGGGTATGTGTGGTACTTTATCCTTCAGCCGGACCGCGGATTCTTGTATCACGTGCTGCAAAATTTGAATTTAGGCGATCTTAGCGGCAATTGGCTTGGCAATCCTAAATCTGCTCTCATCGTTCTAATTCTGATTAATGTATGGCAGTTTGTGGGCATGACCATGATTATTTATTTGGCAGGGCTCCAATCGATTCCCAAAGAGTTGTATGAGGCGTGTGAAATTGATGGGGCCGGTTATGCCAAATCATTATGGTACATCACCATTCCGATGCTTGTGCAATCTATCAAAATTAATGTTGTGACCAATATAATCGGCTCGTTGTCTGTATTCGAAGTTATCATTGCTCTAACCGATGGAGGACCAGGTTACAGCACTGAATCGCTTAGTATATACATTCTGAGAATGCTGTATGGCAGCTTCACCGGGTATTCAACTGCTGTAGCCATGATCTTATTCGCTATCATCATTATTCCTGTGTTTATTTTTATGAAATTTATTAAAACAAGAGAGTTTGAAATGTAAGGGGGCTTCGTTATGAACTTGACTCGAGTGTTAAGCAAATATGCTTTAGTGACAGTTATGGCGCTGCTGTCCTTAATTCCGTTCTATATCTTGCTTTATTTGGCTCTAAATACGCCCTCCCGGACACTTTTTAATGGGTTTGTGCTGTTTCCTGATTTTCATTTTGCTAACTTTTCACAAGCCTGGAAAGTATCTAAGATGGGGGCAGCAATTGGAAATTCGCTGATTATCGCAATGGGTGGCGCACTCTTGATTATCATAGTATCCAGCTGTGCGGGATATGCGATTGCCAGGTATCAAAACAAATTCCATGCGATCGTATTTAATATTTTGCTAATTTGTATGATGATTCCAGCGATTATCATCACAGTGCCTTTGTATACGCTCATGAAGTCGATTGGCGGTATTAATACGCATTGGGCCATGATTTTACTAATGGCATCCAACGGCATCCCTTTTTCTGTGTTCCTGTACGCCAGCTTCATAAAAGTATTGCCTCGCGAAATTGAAGAATCCGCAATTATTGACGGTTGTACGCCATTCATTGCGTTTTGGCGAGTCACGTTCCACTTTCTTCGTCCAGTCACCGCTGCAGTCGTCATTTTGCAAGGCCTGGCGATCTGGAATAATTACGGGCAAGCGGTATTTTTCCTGACAAGCCAATCGATGAGAACGATCCCGCTAGCCGTATCCATGTTTTTCCAACAATACGGAGCCCAATGGAACCTGATGGCTGCTGCCGCAGTAATTGGACTTGCGCCTGCTGTCGTCGCATTTTTGATTTTCCAAAAATACTTTGTTAAAGGTATAACTGCTGGGGCAGTTAAAGGGTGAGAAGCATGGTTCCACGAATTAAGGACCTATTCGCAAGCAAAGCACAGTTTGTTACAAACGAGCTTGTTTCCATTGAAATTGAATTGGATAACCAGTCACAACAGGAAGCCCCAATTCATCTAGAAGTTAATATTCTGAATTCGAACCGAATCGTAAGGTCATTTTCGCTTGATCTTACTTTACGGCCGTATTCAAGCTCAACCCAAGTGGTTGAACTGGCGTCTTTCGATTCGGATTTTCAAGGTTACGGTGTTGATGTTGTTCTCACCAAAGAAGGTGATGAGCCTCAGCTATTTTCGAGTGCCTTCGATGTGGTATCCGACTGGAGGAAATCACCTCGTTATGGATTCCTAAGTGATTTTCATTCACGGGAAGAGGGTGATATAACTGATGTTGCCAGCCTTAATAAGCTGCACATTAATTTAGTTCAATTTTATGATTGGATGTACCGTCATAACGATCTCGTGCCGCCACAAGATGTGTTTACCGATTTAATGGGTAGGGAACTGAGTCTGAAGGTTGTGAAGGAGAAAATCGCGCTATGCCATTCTTACGGGATGAAGGCAATTGCCTATGGAGCTATCTATGCGGCAAGTATAGCTTTCTTCGAAGAACATCCGGATTGGGCGCTTTATTATAGTAATGGCCATGTTATTGATTTCATCAATATCTTTTCCATCATGAATATCAACGAAGAATCTCCTTGGCACAACCATATTATTAATGAATACAAAAAAACGATTGAAATCGTCCATTTTGACGGTATTCATATGGATACCTACGGATATCCCAAAACAGGTACTTCCATGCTTGGGGGGAAACAAAAGGTCGAGAGGCTCGATGAGCAGTTCCCGGTTCTGATTCGCAACACCCGCCAAGCCTTAGACCAGGTTAAAGACGATGTTTGTCTCATTTTCAACAATGTCGGCAATTGGCCTGTTGATACCGTCGCTTTGGCTGAACAGGATGCCATTTACATCGAAGTATGGAATCCATATGAGAAATATCATCATATCCAGCAGGTGATTGCCTGGGCTAAGCACTTAGGTAAAGGAAAGCCAGTTATATTGGCAGCTTATTTGAAGCCTTTCCGCTTGGAGCCAGAGGAAACGATTGAGAAAGCTCATATGTCTGCATTGCTGCTTTCAGCAATTATTTTCTCCCACGGCGCTTATCATCTGCTGCTAGGTGAGAGCAATGGCGTTCTAACACAGGGATATTATGCCGATTATTCGATTGCCAGCAATGAGTTTATGAGAAATATTAGAAATTATTACGATTTTGTAGTACGTTATGTTCATTTACTGCAGGATTCAACTATGCGTGACGTATCGATGACTCATGTCCAGGGCGATAATTTGGAGTATGTGTTTGAAAATGCTTTTTTCTCCACTTATGGAGAACCGAATAAAGTTTGGACGGTTGTCAGGGAGAATGAGTCACATAAGCTTATCAGCTTCATTAATCTCACAAATAATTCAGAGGATTACTGGAATGAAGGTAAATTACAGCCGATGCCTGTAGAAGGTATCATGGTGAGGATTCAAATCGCTGGCCCGGTTAAGTATGTATTCACAGCTAGCCCGGATATTGAGATGGGCAGACCGCGTGATTTAATCTATACGATTGAGGACACCGAGCGTGGTTTAATTCTTTGTGTTACCGTACCTAAGCTTTATGTGTGGAGTTTGTTAGTTATAGAAGTATAGCGTGGAACAAAAAAGTACCGTCAGGGCTCGAAACTTCCCTGACGGTACTTTTTGGCGCTCACCTAATCATGAGCCTGGATAAGATGTGTTATTACTTATTGAACCGCTGCGACAACGAATTTGTCGTTCACTTTTTTGGTCGTGTAAGTTACACCGTCTTTGGTAGTGAACTTAACTTGATCCTTCGAATTTGACGCGTCGAACGTAATATCTTCTTTTTTCGTTGCAAGAAGGTTCGAAGTGAAGAACGATTGTTTGTTAGCCACGATCGCATTATCCGCTTTTTGATCGGTTAGGTAATGCGCAGTTAATTTATCAGCCATAGCTGTATCGAAGTAGCTGGAAAGAAATTTCACGGCTTTTTCTTTGCCGTCTGCAGCTTTAGGGTTGAGTATAAACGCGCCATCACTGGATTTGGCTTCCGCAAAGAGGAATTCCACTTTCTCCTGAGCGATTCTAGCAGCTATATAGCCTTTCATATTAACGGCATCTTGGCTTTCGGCAGTTGCTTGCGGAGCAGCCGTCGTGTTCGTTGTAGCTACGGGACTTGGTGATGATTTCGGTTGAGTAGTAGAGCAAGCTGCTCCTGTCAACATCACGGATAGTAATATGAGTCCTGCTGCTGTTTTTTTCAATGTCATTGTCGTGCACCTCTTCATTTCATTTTTCGGATAAGACTAATTTTGTAAAATCATCCGAAATATATAATATTTTTTAATCAGCAAAATAAAAATATATACGAAATTGTGAGGAATTGCAAATTTTCTTCATTTAACAGATCGATTCCATATAGAATGATGACTGGTGAAACATTAACTGAAGGTTTGGGGCAGCAAGCCTTCGCCGCGAAGCCATGCAGCAATCACGGTATCGGCAGGTTAGACCAATGAGGCTAGAAAAAAGTTAATATTTTACCCAAAAAAGTAAATTCATGAACTAGACGATAAACAGCGTATTCATTATAGTGGGTTTAAAGATAACTAACCTAAAGAGGTGTTCACTTGAATAGTCGAATATTGTTGGAAGCGTTGCAAGGTGCGGAAACGGATCATGCTTCCCTTTTTGAAGAAGTCAGAACTCGATCCGTGGATATACGCTCAGGTATGGACAATCCGCTGCTGGCTGCCCACCGGATAGAAATAAGGCAGTTGGCTGACCAATTCCTCTCGCAGCCTATCGAGGCGCTGCCCTTCAGCGCATTTCGATTATTTCAAGTAAATGGTTCGAGAAAAGAGTTCGAGAAGCACTACTTCGATCGTAGACGTCGGCTTGCTGCCTTTGCCATCACTGCTTTAATGGAAGATGATGCTGCATTCATTCCTGCACTCGAGGACATCATCTGGGCCATATGTGATGAATATACCTGGTGCTTGCCTGCACACCTGAACGTTCATGATCCCCAAGCGGAAGATGAGGCGGGAAGGCATGTTGATTTGTTCGCTTCCGAGACGGCCCATGCATTGAGCGAGATTTGTCATCTGTTCAAGGATCGACTCGATCCACAAATTGTTAAACGCGCACGCCACGAGGTTATGCGAAGAGTACTGAATCCGTATATGCAGCTCAAGAGAGTGTTTGGTTGGGAGATAGCAACGAACAACTGGTCGGCAGTATGCGCAGGAAGCATCGGAATGGCTGCTATTTATATGATTCAGGATTCGACAATCCTGATGCCTGTCATAAATCGCGTTTTTGGAGCGATGGAGTGCTTCCTTGAAGGGTTCACCGAAGAGGGGGCGTGTCTCGAAGGTCTCGGCTACTGGTACTACGGTTTCGGTTATTACGTATATTTTGCAGAGCTGCTGAAGCAGCGTACAGGTGGACAGGTCGATCTGCTTCTGGATGAAAAGAAAGCCCAGCGCATTGCGGGTTTCCCGCAATTCTGCTTTTTACAGGAGAATCATGTGGCTAATTTCTCCGATTGCGGGCGTACGAGCGGTATTCAGACTGGCTTATTTAGCCGTCTATGCCAAAGGATTGAACAACTCCGCATCCCGTCGCTGACGTATCGCTCGAAGTCAGTTGATAACTGCGGCCGCTTCGCAACGGCACTGCGTGATCTGGCTTGGACAGACTATGCGCTGCTGGAAAAAAGAGAAGGGCTGCCGCTTCGTTCAGAGTTCCTTCAAGAAGCTGAATGGATGGTTAGCCGGTGTCAGGTAAGCGGTAAACTCATCAGCTTTGCAGCTAAGGGCGGACATAATAATGAGCCGCATAATCATAATGATATCGGACATTTTATCTGGGTAGTGGACGGCGTCAGGTGGTTGGAGGATCTTGGTGCTGGTCTATATACAAGACAATATTTTGGCGACGAGCGTTATTCGATTCTTTGCAACAGCTCCTCTGGACATAGCGTTCCCATCATCAATGGCTGCTTTCAAAGTGAAGGAGAGCAGTATCGATCGCAGGTAGTGGAAGCGGGTATTCAAGAGGCGAGAGATCGATTCCTGTTGGATCTGCGGCGAGCTTATGACCTACCGCATCTGCACAAATTGGAAAGATTGTTCGATTTGGATAAGCAGCAGGGGAAATTAACGATAACGGACAGTTATGAATTCACGGAACCACCTACGTCGATTACGGAGCGTTTCATTACCCTTTATCCACCAGCAGTTGGTAAGGAGGGGGAAATCATTTTAAGCGCGAGTGAAGGTCAAAAGCTTCGTCTTGTGTATGAATCCCGCCAGTTGAATGCAGCGATTCAGACTACAGAACACTTAGATCATTCTGGGAAATCCAAGACGGTGTATCTGATTGATCTGAAGAGTGTGGATACGGCCAGACAACAGGTTATATCTGTGACTCTAGAGCCTGTCTTTTAATACGGCATTTCAAAAGATGTGATGGCAATGTCATATATATTGACATGAAACGACATTTTTTATATAATCGAACCATCACAAAGACGTGATCACGTAGAAAATCTAACATTGTTTTCTTTTCTATTCTAATCGGCAACGAAGCCTATCCGTTACAGTTTCTGTAATGGGATAGGCTTTTTTATGTGTAAAAAGGAGGAATCACTTTGTTCAAACTATTTCATTCATCATCGTATGAAAAGGTTCATGGGGATTTATTAAAAATGGCTACGGGTGATTTCAGTATGAGCTGTGCCCCTGTTGTTGGTGAGAAATCATTAATCAGTACGTTGAAAAAAACAATTCGCAGTTTGAAATCTCTCATCCGAATCGTCGATAAATCGTCGAGTGAGCTTTATCATAAGATGGAGGATACTAGCGCTAGGTCAACTCTGATTACTGTGCAGGTAGAAGAAATAACGGCTACGATGCGGGAAATGGCTGAAGGCATGCAAGATACCTCCGAACATGCCCAGTTTATATCAGACCAAATCCATCCTATTCACACCTTTCTTGAGGGAGTTAAAGATAGTAACAGTGCCATCGTCCAATCATCGACTCAGTTTTTAAGAGAAGTGAGCTCCGGCAGAGTGGAAATGAGTGTAGCGATGGAACAAATGCAGTTAATCTCCAAGGATAGTACACAAATCTATGTGAAAATGGATGAATTAAATAAAGCTCTTGAGAAAATTGCAGACATGACCATTTTAATTGAACATATTTCTAAACAAACCCAATTGTTAGCGCTAAATGCGAATATCGAAGCGGCGCGTGCAGGAGAACAGGGAAAGGGATTTGCGGTCGTTGCTCAAGAGATTTCAAAGATGGCCATTCAGACGAAGCAGGAAACGGTTAACATACAGGAACTTATCCAAACGGTTACTTCAAGTGCAGATGGATTGCGGGGTTCGATTCACCAGATGCAGAACACGGTTGGTACAGGAGCGCATACATTGCAAGGAGCGGTTAGCAAGTATGGAAGGATGGAGACGTTTCTCAGTCATCTTTTAGGAGACATGCAGGAAGTAGATGGTCGCTTAGAAGGTGTTACCAGCAATACATTGTCAATTGCGAACTCAATTAATCAAACGTCAGCAATGATTCAACAAGTAGCGGCTGGGAGTGAAGAAGTTTTGGCTGCTGCTGATGTTCAGCTTCAGAATATCTTGGGGATGAATGAAAGTATTCAAGAGGCAACAAGGAGCAGTCTTTCCTTACGCTCGGTAGTTTCGCAATTTAAATTGCCTTCACTCCAGCAATCTCATGCCTTGCAGAAAGATTTGGACTTATGGATGGAATGTGCGACGGGCATGCGAGCGATCATGGTTTCGTTGATTGAAGCGAGGGATCCAGAAACAATAAACGATTGGTACCAGAAAAAAGTGGCACAGGAGGTACTTTTACAGACATGTATGAAAGAGCTAGAAAGTAAGTTGAAAGAGGCAAGTGATCGAAAATACTTCTCCTCGTTGCGCTCTGCTTGGGATGCTTTTGGCGTGATCAAGGATCAAAATGCAGCATGGATGCTGGAAGGTGAATATGATAAAGCGAAGCAAGCGCTGATTAGCCGCGGGCGAGAATGCTTTAAACAAGCGGTTGATATCGCTACTGAATGGATGGAGCAGGTCCGGTCGTAAAGGATTAAATGAAAGATAGCAGTAACCAAACAAGGGATCAACTTTGTGATTTCTTCCATTGCCGGTATGGAGAAAAAGCTGCTTGAGATTATAAAGTGAATTTTTATGGGGAGTGTTTGTATTTCTGGTTTTTAGGATTCTGGTTTGAAGGAGAAAGGGATTAAGGGAAGCATGTACGGCTGTTTTCGCAGCGAATAGGAGCGAAAGTTGTACGCTGTACAACATTTTCGGTGATTTCTTCTCACTTAGCTATTGGATGTTGTATTTTGTGCAACAATTTAACCGTATTTCATGCTTTGGAGCTGCTTTTGGGAGAAAATGTTGTATTTTCTACAACAATCGCACGGATATCGTGAATTAGCTAGCTTATTGTTGTATAGAATACAACATTGCTTTGCGAACCATGTGGTGGGAGTAAAACATTACATTACTTATACCAACATAGGTGGAAGTAAAACAGAACAGAACTTATACCAACATATGTGAGAAAATGCGGTTTCGAGGATCTACGCAAAACGATACTCATCTATGAAAAGAAACAGAGACACATCCACTAATGGAAGTGTCTCTGTTTCTTCGTGTTGGCCTGCTTGCAGCGCAGGCTACTGTTATGATTCTCGCAGCCAAGCTTTGGCGAGCATCATGGCACCGCGCGCAGCAGCCGTGTCGGCCAAGGCATTCAGCATCACGAAGTCGTGGATGATGCCTTGGAAGCGCACGGACGTGACGGGCACGCCGGCTTCGCGAAGCTTGTTCGCGTAGGCTTCGCCTTCATCGCGCAACACGTCGGCCTCGCCCGTAATGATCAGCGCGGGCGGGAGGCAGCTGAGCTGCTCGAGCGTAGCTCGCAGCGGAGATGCCGTCACCTCCGCACGTTCGCGGGGATCAGACGTGTACTGATCCCAGAACCACTGCATAGCATCCCGGCGTAGGAAGTATCCCGTTGCGAACTGCTTATAGGAATCCGTATCGAAGGATGCATCGGTTACAGGGTAGAACAGCAGCTGCTTATGGATAGTCGGTCCCTTGCGTTCTTTGGTAACCAACGTAATGGCTGCGGCCATATTGCCGCCAACACTATCGCCTGCAATAGTGAGACGCTCTGCATCGAAGCCGTACTCCTTTGCATGGCTATCTATCCATTGGAGGACAGCGTAGATCTCCTCGAGTGCTGTTGGATACTTGGCCTCAGGCGAAAGGCTATAGTTGGGGAATACGACGGCTGCCTGAGCACCAACTGCAAGTTCGCGGACTAAGCGATCATGCGTATGTGCATTTCCGAAAACCCATCCAGCACCGTGAATATACAGGATAACAGGGAGTGTCGGAGGTGATTTCTTTGGTCGCAGAATTCTCACGGATACTTCACCGCTCGGGCCACTTGAGATTGTAAGATCTTGCATGTCGACAGCTTCTTTATGGACAGGCTCGGATTGCACCTTGTCAACAGTCTCGCGCCCTTTTACAGGACCTAGATCGAAGAGAAATGGCGGTTTTGTAGTATCTTCTGCGAATTTCTGTGCTGCGGCTTCAAGATGAATTTTGTTTGGCATGGATAGTTCCTCCTTTGGCGTGTTCATGTATGGATTTAGACCATCGCTTGTTGTTTTAAGTGCCTACCACTATGTAAACGTTGATCCTAAGTTTGAATCTCTCCTCTGTTGAAAAGGCACTCAATAGGTTGCCCAGATTGACATGGATGCATCCACTCCTGAATGTAACTGGCTTCAATATTTGAACTAGTATATAGCAATAATTAAGTGTTATTATTGAAAGGAAATAAGTAGAAAAAGGATGTGGATAAATTGGAAGCGCTATCTATGAGTGCCCTTCAAGCAGGTAATACGTCACATAACTATGAAGTTATTCCCAATTGGGCCAAAGTGCCCGAAAATGTCACACTAGGTTACACACATGGAATTGAAGTTGATGAAGCGGATCGCTTTTATTTGTTCCATACCGGAACGCCTTCCGTTGTTGTATTTGACCGTAACGGGCAGTATTTGAATGCATGGGGCGAAGAATTCGAAGGGGGTGCGCACGGCTTTTATCTGCACAAAGAAGCAGGTGGCGAATTCCTTTATGTGACTGACACGGACAAAGGGATTATGGTTAAAACAACGTTAACCGGCGAACATCTGTTAACGATCGGCACGCCAGATCTACCTGAGATTTATGATGCTGAACGCAAATTTGTGCCTACGGATGTGGCTGTGGCGCCAAATGGCGATATTTATATTTCAGATGGTTATGGTCAAAGCTGGGTGCATCAATATAATGCACTTGGTGACTATATTCGCTCATGGGGAGGGAAGGGTTCAGAAGTTGGGCAATTCGCTTGTCCACATGGTATTTCCGTTGATTTGAGACGTGGAGAACCGGAACTTTATGTTGCAGATCGAGGCAATCATCGGATCCAAGTGTTTACACTCGATGGGCAATTCAAACGCACCTTTGACCATGATATGGATATGCCTTGCAGCTTCTATTTCTACAAGGATGAAATGTATTTTCCGGACTTATATAGCCGTGTAACGGTATTCGATAAACATGATAGATTAATTGCGCATTTGGGTGAGGATCGTCAAGCTAAATCGCAGGAGGGATGGCCTAATCTAGATAAAGCTTATTATCGCGCAAACAAATTCAGTTCTCCGCATGGTATATGTGTTGATTCGCGTGGGGATGTGTATGTGGCCGAGTGGATTTCGGATGGACGCTTGACCAAGCTCGCTCGCAGGTAATTGATTGTTATCATCATCTTGTTACTTAACATGCAGGATATAAAGTCACTCTTCCAAGAGTGGCTTTTTTTCTTGTGATCGATTAGTAGCTCCGGTTTTTCTTACTTTACCTTAAGATACGCTAACTTTTTCTGAGTAAACGATAAGCCTGCTATTCTACATGTGCGTTATAGTTAACTTATCGATAAGAACACACATTTAGGAGGGTTTAGGTTGAGTAAATTAACCAATGAAGAAGTCGAATTTTATAAGAAGAACGGGTACTTACTTTATGAAAAGCAGCTGTTTTCACCAGAGAAGTTAGCTGAATTGACGGAAATATTTGAAGACCAACTGAAGCAAAAAGGAAGTAAACTGTCCGACGAGCTGGACACACCTCATTTCCGTGAAGAACGCCTGCTCAAATTCCTCCTGTCTGATGAAGTTCTGGATCTCGTGGAGCCTATTATCGGACCGAACATCGGTCTATGGTCCAGCCATTTTATTTGCAAAGACCCCTTAATTGGCAGGGCAACGCCATGGTATGAGGATTCGGCTTATTGGAATGGTCGAGTCAGCTCATTTGATAAAATCATTACGGTTTGGCTCGCCATTGATAATAGTTCGAAGGAAAATGGCTGCATGCAAGTTATTCCCGGTACACATAACAACGGTTTCTCTGAGTATGAAAGTGTAGATGGGTCCCGGAATCTGTTTAATACGCAAATTAAAAACATGGATACATCAACAGCTGTTCACTTCGAATTACGGAGAGGTCAATGCTCGCTGCATGACTCGCGCATCATTCACGGTGCAGATCCGAACAAAAGCGAAAAACGTCGTTGTGGATATACCATGCGTTATTTCTCAACTGAAACGCAAGTGTATCCAGAGA
This sequence comes from Paenibacillus sp. JT22N1, assembly GCF_059692155.1. NCBI lineage: Bacteria > Bacillati > Bacillota > Bacilli > Caryophanales > Paenibacillaceae > Paenibacillus > Paenibacillus sp. JT22N1. The sequence continues at coordinate 196,674 of NZ_JCAUAW010000002.1, read as the reverse complement.
AAAACAAAAACTTTAAAGTATGGTTGGCACGCGGTCAAGATCTAGCAGGGAATACGTACGCTAACGTATAAAAGACAGCTTCAATAGCCGATTTAAGGTGCATCTCGTTGTGCTATAATAAATGCAAAAATGGAGGCGGAGGGCAGATATGAAAAAACAGCCGATTAGGTTAACGAACGCTCAATTATTGATCCCTCCTCCTCTTTTCAAATTTACTATCAACACATCAATAATGAGCACCACTCCTTGCATTGGCATGAATTTTATGAGCTTTGTTTTGTTCTCCGAGGTAGAGGAGTGAATATCGTTAATGGAACTGAGCATCAGCTTACCAGAGGAAGTCTCTTTCTACTCACTCCAGCAGATTTTCATGAGATATATTCATTTCCCGATGAACCCATGGATATTTACAACCTTGTTTTCTCGGGAGAATTTCTTGGTGAAGACATAAGAGAGCTAATGTTTCAACAATTTGCCGAATATATGGTTGATATCGATGATAACTTTGACATGATAGAGTCAGAATTTCGCCTGATTAGCAGTGAGGCCTATAACTGGATGCCAGGTCAGCGAATGATGGTGAAAGGTGCGCTAGAGCGGATCCTTCTTAACCTTTTTCGAGCGCATTGTCAGAAGCACCCATGTATCGATAAAAAGGATCTAGAAGCTCAGCATCGTTCGATTCAGAGAGCTCTTGTCTATATTCACCACCATTTTCGAGATCCACTACGATTAGAGGAAGCAGCCAAACAGGCTGCATTGGCACCTAATTATTTCAGTCAAGCGTTTCGTAAAATGACAGGAATCCCATTCCAAATTTATTTACAGGGACTGCGTTTGAACTTTGCTAAATCGTTATTAATGGCATCGGATATACCTGTCACAGAAATTTGCTATGCATCCGGATTTAATACGTTAACTCACTTTGAACGAGCCTTCAAACAAAAGTTCGGGAGCTCGCCGAGAACCTTTCAGAAATAAGTTTGTGAGCAAAGCCCCTGTTTTGTAGCCATACAAAACAGGGGCTTTTATGCTTTCAAGCTTTCTTTTGAGATGGATAGAAATAACGGCATTTTTTAGGAAAAAAATAGGTTTACAAACGATGTAAATGGGCTTATAGTAAAGTCAAGGTTTTTCCTTTGGTAAACTCTTTGTCCCATTGGAAACAAAAATTTTTTTACCTAAAATGTTTCCCTAATACAAAAAAATTGTAAACAAGCAATATTAAATAGGAGGGCATGACGATGTTCCGTAAACCGGTTGATAAGGTATCAAGACGTAATCTTTTGAAAATGGGAACCGCTGGGGCTTTTGCTGTCATTGGCAGTGCTTTACTGAATCCATTTGGTAAAACAACATTAGCTGCGGATAAGCATAGCGTTCATAATGCTATGAAAGAACAATTGCATGATGGTATGAAGCATGGTTATGTGCCGAGTACAGAAGTGACTGAAGGTTTTAAAGCAGCACAGAAAGCACTCACAGCATTTGATTATGGAAAGGTAAGTAAGCTTCCTGATGGAAGAACGTTACGGGAGTACGAAATTTCATCATATGAAAATAATGTTGAGATCGCGAAAGGGATCAGGTTTCCCGGTTGGACATTCAACGGCACGATACCAGGACCCACTATTCGTTGTACAGAAGGGGACGTCCTTCGAGTGAAGTTTACCAATACAACGAGCCATCCTCATTCGATTCATTTTCATGGTATGCATCCTACCAACATGGATGGACTGGAAGCGGTTAATGCAGGTGCTTCTTTTACTTACGAATTTGAAGCAAAACCAGCTGGTATGCATGTCTACCATTGTCATGTTGCTCCTCTCGCCAGGCATATTCATAAAGGACTCTACGGCAACTTCATTATTGATCCGAAGAAACCAAGAGCTGCTGCAAAAGAATTCAGTATGCTTATGAACGGCTATGATCTTGATCTAGATGGGGAGAATGAAGTCTACACAGTGAATGGGTACGCGTTTGCCTATCAGCAAGAACCAATTAAGGTGAAAGTTGGGGAACTCGTACGTATTTATCTCAGCAATCTTACTGAATTTGATCCCATAAATTCTTTTCACCTTCATGCGAACTTTTTTAACTATTATGCAACTGGCGCGGATCCTGAAGCGCGTCCTAATTTTACAGATACCATTATGCAATGCCAGGGAGAACGAGGCATATTAGAAATTGTATTCCCAGCACCTGGGCGATACATGTTTCATGCGCATCAAAGTGAATTTGCCGAGCTCGGTTGGATGGGCTTCTTCATAGCTGAATAAGAAAGGAGGAGTGAGCGTACGATGAGTATTAATGTTCAAAGTGAAAATAAGGTTTCAACTAACAAATTTAAAGCTATGCTATGGGGAATTCTCCCCCTAATTTTGCTAATTGCGATTATCACTACCATTGCAAAAGTGGGAACTGGAATCGAAAATGAGCCGGCTGCTCCTATTGAAGTTGTGAATGTAGAGAAAATAACGCTCAATGATGAAGGAATCCAACTTAAGGTGCTTAATTCAGGACCGGAGGAAATTACGATCGCCCAAGTCGTTGTGGATGGAGCCTTTTGGAATGCGGAATTCTCACCAAGTGATACCTTACAAAGGTTTGAACGTGGAACAGTAAAAATCCCTTACCCATGGGTGCAAGGTGATCCGCATGAAGTTAAACTTATCACCTCAAATGGATTGATTTTCACTGGTGAAGTTGCGGCCGCAGCAGCAACACCTGAACCAAATGGTAAACTATTTTGGCAATATGCATTAATAGGATTTTACGTAGGTGTTGTTCCTGTTGGGTTAGGACTCATGTGGTATCCATTTTTACGTAGATTTTCAGTTAGAGGGATGCATGCTATTCTCGCATTAACGATAGGACTATTGTTTTTTCTTGTGATCGATACTTTTGAAGAAGGATTTGAAATGGCTTCAGAGGCTCCAGGTGTCTTTCAAGGTACCGGGCTGGTATGGTTTGGTGCACTGCTCAGTTGTCTCTTCTTAATAGCGGTGGATCAGTCTAATGAACGCAAGCTAAATAGCAGCGCTTTGGAAGGAAGAAGGGTATCGGGCAAAATCGCCACAGGTATTGGTCTTCATAATTTTGGCGAAGGGCTTGCCATTGGATCCGCATTTGCGGTCGGAGAAGCTGCTTTAGGAACATTCTTGATCATCGGGTTTACTCTGCACAATATTACGGAGGGTGTCGGAATCGCGGCCCCACTGCTTAAAGATCGTCCGAACTGGAAGACTTTTGTCACCTTAGCATTGATCGCCGGTGGGCCCGCCATTATTGGAACTTGGGCAGGCGGATTTATTTTTAACGATACATTAGCCGCGCTATTCTTCGGCATAGGCGCTGGTGCCATTCTACAGGTTATTTATGTCATCTCCAAAATGATTCTTAAAGAATCCGAGAAAAGAAATCTTTCTCCTGTTTCTTGGCTGAATTTTGGAGGGCTAACGGCAGGAATTCTTATTATGTATGTGACAGCTCTCATGGTTAAATTTTAATTCAGAAACCTTATATGGGGTAGGTGAACATCATGCTATCAGGCATTGGCGTATCAGGCTTTGTCATCATCTTTGCAGTTGCATTACTTTTATTCGGACCTTCAAAGCTTCCGCAATTAGGCCGCGCATTCGGTACAACGATAAAGGAGTTTAGACAAGGAACAAAGGGATTGTTAGAAGAAGATACCAAAGAGAAGCAGAAAGTAGAATGAATAGAAGACCAATCCGCGATTTTGTGGATTGGTCTTTTTTCATACTCCTGAATGACAACTTCTACAATATATGCCATCGAGTCTGCATAACCGTTTAACAATTTACAAATAATACCGTTGTTTACCTGATAAGGAGGGCATAAAAACAATGAATATAAGAGTTCGAAGCAAACAGGGGATCACTCTGTTGGTCGTACTATTGGTACTACTTGCTTCCACAGGATGCGCGAAAAATGAATCGATTAAAGTCGGTATCGAGAAAAACTCGCGGCCATTCACGTATACAGAAGGGGAAGAGAAGAAAGGCTTCGAAGTGGAATTATGGCAAGCCATTGCTAAAAAGGCGAAAATAAAATATGAATGGGTAGCCATGGAATACGGTGAGTTGAACAAAAGTGTAAAATCTGGCGATGTGGACCTCGCAATTGCCGGAATGACGATCACGAATGCCCGCAAGAACAAATTAGACTATTCAGATCCTTATTTTCAATCGGGAGAAGCGATACTCACCGCATCAGATAACGAAGGGATCAAAGGCAAAGATGACTTGGCCCAGAAAGTGGTGGCAACAAGGAACGGATCCACTTCCTATCAATTTGCCAGTGAAATTCAAGGGATCAAAATAAGGAGCTATGCAAATATCTCCGATGCTTACGATGATTTGAAAAATAAAAACGTTGATGCCGTTATTTTTGAAGAGCACAGTATTCAAGATTATTTGCAAAACTCAGCAGATGGAAAAGTTAAAAAAGTAGGAGAAGTATTCAACAAAGATAGCTACGCTATCGTTGCTAAAAAGCGGAACATGTACATGGGAAGAATCAATAAGGCTATTCTAGCAGTCTCCAAAGATGGAACCTACGAAGCTCTATATACGAAGTGGTTTGGAAGTAAACCAGATAAAATGCCGAAAAAGCTCAAAGACGAGATGGAACACGACATTGAACATGAATCATAAGTAAAAAGTCGACTAGCTGATAGTCGACTTCTTTGCCTTACTGATTATTCAGTCACGTCGGCTGCTCTTGGTACCCACAGAATCATAAAAACAAGTGAAAATACAACAAATATCGGTGGAGCATATTGGATTAGCATGTTTTCCATAAGTTTAGTCACCCTTCTTCTTAAATTTACCTTGAACATAATCAGCATCAAAAAGAAATAGACGCATAAGCAGAAACAGAGATGGGATTAGAATAACAAGCCCTGCAATAAAGGCGATGACTAGCGCAGTTCCCATTGCTTGATTCGTAAAGTTTTCGTGAATGGAGATGTATGGAAATAAAATATACGGTAAATGGGCCTTACCATAACCAAAGAAAGCAAAAGCAAATTGCAAAAGTACTAATATGAAGGCTAGACCTAGCTTTATTTGTTTCCAAAGCAAGTAGACGGCAACTAAAAAACAGAGAAATGATGCTCCGAACATCCATCCAAGGTTAAGCATGTTGCGGAAATGTTCTGGGTTTTGCTGGTTTATAGCGAAAAAAACAAGCAGACTTGCAAGAATAGTAGGTCCGCTCCAGAAAAGAGCATAGCCTCGTAAAATTCCAAAAGCGGGATAGTCTTTTGCTCTGTAGGCGTAGAAGGAAAGGAACATGGACGAAATATAGAGGACGCTGACTAGCGATAGTAATATGACCGACCACGTATAAGGACTCCCAAGTAACTTACTCCAATCTAGTAAAATCATGCCGTTCTGTTCAACGATGATTCCACCCTCAGAAATGGTCAGCACCGTAGAAAGGGTTGCAGGGATGAGCAAGCCAGTTGCTCCATAGAGCAGCATGTACCATTTGTTATCTATGGAACCATAGTTGCTGAAAGCGTAGTAGGCTCCTCTTATGGCTAGCAATATGATAGCCACACTACCTGGCACGAGTAACGCAGTACCGTAATAACGTGCTGTTTCTGGGAAGAAACCAATCATACCGATGTAGAAGAAAACTAAGAATACATTGGTAACTTCCCAGACAGGAGATAAATATCTTTCAATGATCTTATGAATGATATGCTTTTTCATCGTAATAACCGAATAGTAACTGAAGAAACCCGCACCAAAGTCAATGGACGCTACAATTAAATATCCGTATAAAAAGATCCACAAAACGGTTATTCCAACAAGTTCTAGACTCATTCTTTGGTCCTCCCCCCGAAAATACCAAGTGCAATCAGTTCATCTGCAACATCGTTTTTTCTAAAAAGTTTGGATAATACTTTTACCGCAGTCAGTGCTAAAACGATATAAAGTAAACAGAACAGCAGTAACATGGTGTCCACGTCTTGTGAAGTTGTAGCGGCATCTGCTACCTTCATATATCCACGTAGAATCCATGGTTGTCGACCAACCTCCGCGTAAAACCATCCACATTGGATGCCTAGCATGGAAAGAGGACCACACACAACGATAATCGCTAGAAGCCATCTCGGATAAGGTTTAGAGGATTTTTTGCGTGCGTACCACATATGACAAATGGCAACCACAATCACAAACATGCCTATAGCAACCATGGCGTCAAAGAAATAATGCACGTATAGAGGAGGACGGAGATCTTTCGGAATATCATTCAGCCCTTTTACCTCAGTTCCGGGAGTTCCGCCTGCCAAGATACTTAGTGCATACGGAATTTTCAATGCATATTTAACCTCATTATTTTCAGTCAAAATACCACCAAGAACGAGTGGTGCATTCTTTGTTGTTTCGAAATGCCACTCGGCTGCGGCAAGTTTTTCAGGCTGTGTATGAGCTAGAAATTTGGCTGATAGATCACCGATCATAGCCGTAGTTATGGCGAAAACAAGCCCAGCAGTAACGGTCAATTTTAAAGCTTTCTTGGCGTATAAAGTGTCACCCTTTTTCCTGAGAAGGGAGTAAGCCGCTATAGCTGCCAAGATGAATGCGCTGGTCATGTAGGCAGAGGAAAGTACATGTGCCACTTTGGTAGGCATTGATGGATTAAACATAGCTAGAATCGGCTGTACATTCGTAATCAAGCCATCTTTTAGAGTGAAGCCTTGCGGCGTATTCATGAATGCATTCACAGTCGTAATAAAAAAGGCTGAAGCAGAGGAGCCAATGACAACAGGCACGAGTAGTAACAGATGATGCTTAGGTTTTAATCGTTCCCATGTATATAAATAAATGCCTAAGAAGATAGCCTCGATGAAAAAGGCGAATGTTTCTAGAAATAACGGAAGCGCAATGGCTTGCCCAGCAATCTCCATGAACTTCGGCCACAACAGGCTGAGTTGAAGCCCGATAGCAGTACCAGTAACCACTCCAATAGCAACGGTGATAACAAATCCCCGAGCCCATCTTCGTGCCAACAATGCATAATAGGGATCTTTACGTTTAATGCTTGCTAACTCAGCCAACATGATCATGACCGGAACGCCAACGCCGATGGTAGCGAAAATGATATGAAATGCCAGTGTGGTCTCAGTGAGTAGGCGGCTATAAAATACGGGATCGTAGATAAGCATATGGACACATCTCCTTTGTAGCTTTCATAGGTTCAAAAAAACTTGCGGATAAAAGAAAGTAACATGACAAAAGCAACAATGAACATCAGGTACATCAATCGTTTTTCATGTTTTCGAGATTGGTTCAAGTGGTATCACCTTCTGATTTCAATTTGATTTGCTATATATTTCTATCTTACTCCAATGTATGTGATTTTTTTCACATAATATGTGAATACGGTTTGAACAAAGTATTACAACTTTATTAACGTTAAATCCACCAACAAAAACCCCAATGCCTGTTTAATACCAAAGCCCCATCTAAATATGATGGGGTTTTAATTTGACACATATATTAGTGTGCACTAATATGATAATCATATTAGTGAATGTTAATTTGTTTGGAGGTAGTCTCAATGAATCAAGATCCATTAGAGCAATTAGATGTTAAAGCCAAATTCATTCGCGGCTTTAGTGATAAGACGCGGCTTCAAATACTGGAATGTATTAAAGATAAAGAAAAGCCTGTATCTCAAATCGTTGACGAAATTCAAGGGAATCAATCGAACATTTCCCAGCACCTCGCTTGTTTGAAGGGCTGCGGGATTATTGTTGGAAGGCAAGAGGGGAAATATGTGTATTACAGTTTAAGCAATGAGAAGATTAAGGATATGTTACATATGTTCGATACTGTACTATCCCTAGTACACGATGGTGTTACCAAGTGTGATACGGGAATTTACTAAAACGGGGGGATTGAGATGTCGGACAAAGAACCGAAATTGAAAAAAAGCCTAACCTTACTGGATATAAGTACCACTTCAAATACAAATGCCGGTTGTGAGGATGATTGTTGCGAAGTATCAGAAATTCCACAAGTACAAAACACAGAAGACCAATCTGGTCAAAAATCAGATTTTCTAATCGGCGGTATGGATTGCCCTTCCTGTGCATTAACCGTGGAAAAAGCAGTCAAGGGTATCAAAGGGATCAACGGAGTTCAAGTCAACTATAACACAGGCAAAATGCAAGTCGTTTATGAGGATGAAAAAGTCCTTGATCAAATACCTGATACAATAAAAAAACTGGGGCACACCATTGAGGCTGTTCAGAAGAAGGGCAGTGGGCGAATCTATAACATAGAAGGAATGGATTGCAGTTCCTGCGCTTTAACGATAGAAAAACATATGAAAACCCTCCCCTCAGTCAAAAGTGTAAGTGTCAATTTCTCAACTGGGAAAATGACAGCTGAACACGACAGTTCAGTCGAAGAAATCATCAAAGAAATATCCAAATCCGGTTATAAAGCTACGCTAGTTTCAAGCAAAGGGAAAAGTGATCAGGTCAAAAAAGACAATTCAGGTACAAACCTGATAATTTTTTCTGGAGCCCTACTTCTTTTTGGATTTCTTGGCTCGTTCGCGAATGTATCACCAAGCTTTACAACTCTACTTTACGCAGTATCGATTATAATAGGTGGCTATAAACCAGCTAGAAGCGCTTATTATGCTATGAAAAGCCGTTCATTGGATATGAATGTATTAATGACTGCAGCTGTGCTTGGTGCCGCGGCAATTGGTGAGTGGTTAGAAGGTGCTACGGTAGTTTGGTTGTTTGCACTAGGAAATGTTCTTCAAACGAAGTCCATTGAAAAGACTCGAAATTCGATACGAAGCTTAATTGACCTAGCGTCTCCCGAAGCATTCGTGAAGAACGGTCAGGAGCTTATTAGAAAGCCCGTGGAAGAGATTTCAGTTGGGGATGTCATTGTTGTTAAACCAGGTGATAAAATCCCGTTAGACGGTTTAGTCATTGGTGGAGAATCGAGTGTAAATCAAGCGCCAATTACAGGAGAATCCATTCCTGTTGATAAGCAAGTTGGTGATGGTGTATACGCAGGTACAATTAACGAACACGGTGCCTTGGAGATTAAAGTAACCAAGCTGGTTGAAGATACAACTATTTCCAAAATCATTCACCTTGTCGAAAAAGCGCAAGAACAAAAGGCTCCTACGGAAGCTTTTGTAGATAAATTTGCTCGTATCTATACGCCAATTGTATTTATTCTTGCACTCGTTGTGATGGTTCTTTCCCCACTTATGGGTATTGGAACCTGGGGAGAGTGGTTTTATAAAGGATTAGAGTTATTGGTCGTAGCGTGTCCTTGTGCATTGGTTATTTCAACTCCAGTAGCAATTGTTTCAGCAATAGGAAATGCAGCCAAGAACGGGGTACTTATCAAGGGTGGAGCCTTCTTAGAAATAGCCGGAAGGATTTCAGCGATTGCTTTTGATAAAACGGGTACTTTAACGGAGGGAAAACCAAAGGTATCTCAAGTTGTATTGACGGGATCGAGTGAAGTTGAGTTGCTGCGTATTGCCCGAACATTAGAAGAATATTCTACACACCCCATTGCAAAAGCAGTAGCCCAGTACGCCAAAGATAAAGGCGTCTCAACCCTTCTAGGAGATAAGTTCAGAAACATCGTAGGTAAAGGTATTGGCGCGATTATAGGAGATAATGAATACTTTGCAGGAAACCTTAAATTGTTCAAGGAACTAAACGCTTCTCTAGGAGAACTAGAGTCACGAATCTTATCCCTTCAACAAGAAGGAAATACAATCGTTATTATTGGATCAAAAGAGAAGATATACGGTGTTATTGCCGTTGCGGATGCTATTCGTGCTACTTCCGTAAAAGCTCTTAAAGGACTTCAAACAGTTGGCGTCAACCAAGTAGTGATGTTAACAGGCGACAATGAAGGTACCGCTAAAAAAGTTGCTTCTGCAACCGGGGTAAACCGATATTTTGCAGAGCTGTTACCCGAAGATAAAGTGAAAGCCATTAAACAACTTCAAGAAGAAGGAAACATTGTAGCGATGGTTGGAGATGGTATCAATGATGCTCCTGCGCTTGCAACTGCCAATATAGGTATTGCAATGGGTGGGGCCGGAACTGACACGGCAATGGAAACCGCAGACATCGTTTTGATGGCTGACAATATAGAAAAACTACCCCATACTATTAAATTGAGCCGAAAGGCAATACGAATAATCAAACAAAACATTTGGTTTTCGCTCATCGTCAAAGCTCTTGCTTTGATGTTGATTTTCCCTGATTTACTTACCCTATGGATTGCTGTGATTAGTGATACAGGTGCAGCTTTAATTGTAATTATGAATAGTATGAGATTAGTGAAAGTTAAGGGGTGAAACGAAGGAGAACCTCCTTCGTTTTTTCCTTGGTGGTTTGATAAGCTGGGTCTGTTGAGTGCTGATATCCATAGTAGACTCGGTCAATTTATTAGTAAGCAGGGTGACCCGATTGGTTTACCGTGGCAATACAGAAGAGGATCTGCCTTAATTGGTGGCGTTTGAGTTGATGCAAAGCATATAGCTGAGAGTATAACCAATAGTGATATTAAGAAACAATTTTTTCATCGCTGGAGAAGATCTTCAATAAATAAAAAAAATCGAGCTTAATGAGCTCGATTTTTCTTATTTGATAGCTGGTATCATTAATATAACTTTTGATACGACAACATTCCGCCATTTAATATTCTGCGCCTTCAGTGTTAATGCCTTTATCTCCATACGTTTCGTCCTATTTATGAGGCTCAACATTTACGAAGATTGGGTTGGAATAAAACCAAAGGTCTTTATAGTTCCGTTTGTTGATTTCAGCGAAACGGGTTTCATTATCCTCAATGTCCGTTTTTTGATCGATCAATGGCTCTCCACTGCTAGTTTCCCCAATAACATCGGTCCCCAGATTGGTTCCTCTTAGTCTGAAATACTGGTTTTTACTCGCTTTTACTTTATAGGTGATCACATTATAACCATCGTCATCCGTTGTCCATTCATTGCTTGTGAAACGTTTAAGAACTTTGGTGGAATCATTCGTATCTTTACTGTAATCTTCTGTTCCTGGTATCGCCTTACCAGTTACATCACCGGAAATAAGATCTACATGATCGACCTGAACGGGGTCGCCATTATTGTTTTTCTCCGGACTTTTGAACCGGATCGTGATCTTGAGGTTGTTCCCATCCTTCACCTGAAGGTCTCCGCCCATTTCTGCTTTGCTTTTCCCGTGAGAAATATTAAAATCAAGTTCGTTAATCAAATCACCGAACACGGAAAATGATTTTCCGGACCGCATTCCGTTCAGGACAGCCTGCATATTAGAACCGTTTACCCATGTATAGTTCTTGGAATATTCGCCAGACCAGTATCCGCTTGAGTATTGGCGATTAGTGCTTATTTCAAAATGAGAATCCGAATTGGCAAAATTCCAAAACTTGCGACCTTCTCCAAGCAACGCATCCCACACGCCACCTAGTTTTGCTATCATGTAATCCGAACCTCCATAAGTTCGGTTTTTGGGAGTGGTTAAATTTAAGCCGCCTCTATCAGGTTCCATTTGATTGCCCGGCATGCCTTCAAGTCCGAAAACAACGGTCGGGGCTATATTATTGAAGTCCCGAATATCAGAAATTGTGTAAACCGTTTTTCTCGATGGGTGATTTAAGATACCATAACTGCTTTTCGGATAATTCGTTTCAAGCCATTTTAGAGCTGTGCGCGCATCATCTCGGGTCGAGTAGGCTCTGCTATCGTGTGCTTTCCATGCTGCTACATCTGCCGGATCAAACATTCTTTCATCTCGGTTAGTAAACAAATACTCAAACTGATTCGACACTTTCAAACCCTCTGCAAATCCCGGCTTGTCCGTCAAAATCCCAATTCCAACATGCTCGTATGTGGGCATATCCCACTCAAAGCCTGTGGAGATAATTTTATTCTTATATTCGCCTGCATCTTGCAATTGTTTGATTTTTGGCGCCTGATACTGGATAATCCCCTTAGATAACGGAATTGGACCTCCCGGAATAGGGTTTCCTTCATCATCGCGCGATGATGTTCTCAGGTGATCTGAGATTGCAATCCAATCCATACCATACTTATTAAATGCATTATCCAACACATCCTTAAGTGATTGCTGGGCATCGTCGGATTGAAAGGTATGCACGTGATACTCACCTTTCATCCATTTCCCGCCAGATTCTGTCGGGTTATTATTATTGCCAACAGAACCTTTGGCATAAACGGGTAGACCTTGTGAAAGGATTGAAAGACTGAGGGCTAAGATAGTAAGTGACTTCTTTTTATGTAACACGTAGCCAACTCCTTTGAATTTTAATTTTGTACAACTTTTTAATTATATCTACCAAGCATTTTAGGAGTGTTAGAGTGATATATAGTTTTCGTAAAGTCGATGTTCGCTGAAAAAAAGTGCAATTGGAGGCAATTGACACTTCTTTATTTTTTAACTGCGGGCTAGAAAGCCCTCTGAAAAAACCATATACATCCAAAGAATAATACGGTAGTAGACACACTAGGCAAAAACCACTTATAAGATAAGCGTTTATTTATGAAAATGAGAGTTGGGAATACCAAAGATACAATGAGGATTTGACCTAATTCAATTCCCACGTTAAAAAACAATAACGACGTAGCCAAATGGGTTGCACCTAAATTTAGTTCTGTTTTGCACTGGTGATAAAGCTCATTTCTCCGATATTCAATTCCCTTACCTCGTACGTAAAGATAAACTCCTGTTGTTTTTCTCCAATTTGAACTTTTGCCATGTTTGCGTGACTAGGATCACTGTCATCAAAGAATACGTTGTAACGAACGCTCAAATTTTCCGGAATTTTATTAACAGAGTAAGAAAGGATAATATCAGCAAATGCGCGTTCTTTTATCTTCAAGACAGACGTTTGTTTAATGGTTCCTTCAACGGGAATGCTGTCTGCGTAAACCGAAATATGAGTATTCATATATTCTTGGAGAGGAAGTTTGTTTTGGGTGATAATATTGTTCAATTCCTCTAAGTTTTCAATGTTTTGTTCATCCATCTTGAATCCAACCGCATGACTTAATTCAATTAAATCGAGTTGAAGGCTGTAATTGATCATTTGATCCTGAACATCTATTTTGGAAAAACCCTCACTGTTATTGCTGTGAGCATTGGCAACCGGCGATGAAATTAAGAAAACAATAGCTAGAATCATGATTAACCATTTAAATTTCACTATTACTACACATCCTCTTTGTTCATTTCAAAAGGAAAGAAGAGGAGCTAGTTGACTTAACTCCTCGCCACAAACCATGTACAGTGATTCTATTTTAAATTCATAAAGATTGGGTTGGAGTAGAACCAAAGGTCTTTCCAAATGTTCTCAACAGAAACTCGAGAAGGATCATACTTTACAAGTTGAACTAATGAATACCATAGTTCTATAAAAAAGGGTTGCCCTTGGCAGCCTTCTTTTCAGTTTACGGGCATAGTTGGAGAGGCTATATTTTTACATTTCCAATAAATTAACAAAGTATTTATCATTTTCAGCCTGAAAATCAGAATTCCTTTTTTCATGTATATTGTATTGGAATTTTTCCCAGGCTCTCTTACTTAATATCTTATAAGAAATTCTAGAAATTACAGAAATTTATCCGATTTTGGGATGCTATTATAAAAATACAAATAAAGCTGAGGTGATGAAATGCAAACGAAATTGGCAGCGGACGCCATTCCCCTCCCTCCCAAGTGGAAATCTTTGATAAGAACGATACGAACGTATAAAGTGATGTATGCTCTTTTATTCCCGGCATTATTATATTTTGCAATATTTAAGTACATTCCTATGGCGGGAATCGTTATTGCTTTTAAAAACTACAATTTGGCCTTGGGACTATGGGATAGCCCGTGGGTGGGATTGAAAAATTTTAAAGATTTTATTAACGGGGTATATTTCTGGGACATTATGAGAAATACGATTATCATCTCGCTGTACAAGCTATTGTTCGGCTTCTCGGCTCCCATCGTACTTGCTTTGCTTCTCAATGAAGTTTATACCCAATGGTTTAAGAAAATCGTACAAACAATCACTTATTTGCCCCATTTTCTGTCATGGGTCATTGTTTATGGACTGATGGTGGCATTACTAGCCCCAGGAGATGGCCTTTTTAACATGATTTTGAAGGAAAATGGCATCCAACCGATCTCCTTCCTGACGGAACCTGCATGGGGCAGACTGCTGATTATCTTATCTGAAATATGGAAGGATATCGGATGGGGAGCGATATTGTACCTTGCAGCATTAGCAGGAATTGATCCGAGCTTATATGAAGCGGCCCGGATTGATGGCGCTTCCAAGTGGAGACAGCTGTGGCATGTAACATTACCCGGCATTCGAGGAGTCATTATTCTGATGCTGATCCTTAAACTAAGCCATATTCTGGACGCTGGCTTTGACCAGATATTCATGTTTGCCAATACCTTTAACCAGGAGAAGATCGATATTATCGACACATGGGTATACCGTGAAGGGTTGGAGCGTCTTAAGATTGGGTTGGCTACTGCTGTAGGATTGTTTAAAGCTGTCATCGGATTTATTTTAGTTTTGGCTGCGAACAAGCTCGCCAAAAAATTCGATGGGCAAATTTGGTGAGGTGGTTTTCAATATGATCAATCAGACATTCGGGGAAAAAGTATGGCAAGCAGCCGTTTATTTCATTCTTTGTTTACTATCCCTAATTTGTTTACTCCCCTTTTTATATGTGGTTGCTGTTTCAGTGACGCCAGAATCAGAAGTGTTAAGAAGAGGAATTGTTATTATACCAGAATCCTTTACCTTTACAGCCTATAAAGAAGTATTCATTTCTCATGGTATCGGGCAAGCGTATAAAATTACGTTGTTTCGAACGATTGTAGGCACTGCGCTTAATGTGTTTTTTACGGTAATGGCGGCTTATCCGTTATCCAAAAAATATTTGCCAGGGCGCAAACCATTTTTACTATTCATTGTGTTTACCATGATGTTTAGTGGAGGGTTAATTCCGTCGTATTTGTTAATCCGCTCTCTGGGATTGCTAGACAGTCCGTGGGTATTGATTATACCGCATCTCATTAGTGCATTTAATCTGGTGATCATTAAAGGCTTTTTCGAGCAATTGCCTCCTGAAATCGAGGAATCAGCGAGGGTAGACGGTGCAAGTGAGCTTCAGTCGTTATGGAGGATCATTTTACCCCTGTCCTTGCCCGTCCTTGCCACGATTTCCTTATTTTACGCAGTCGGGCATTGGAACAGTTATTTCGATGCTATTGTTTTTATTAATGATTCCAACTTAATGCCACTTCAAGTTATCTTGCGTAACATCTTGCTGAACGTCGCAACACAAAGCGCTGATTCGATCGCCAGTACCGGAACGGTTAGCAAGTTCGCTGTGCAAATGGCTGCTGTAGTCGTGACTACGGTTCCGATTTTGATCGTTTACCCATTTATGCAAAAGCATTTTACCAAAGGTGTGCTCATGGGATCGATTAAAGGTTAAATGACATTCTTACCTAGGTTGTTACGGGGAAACCGTGATAATATAAAAGCAAAGAGGAGAGGTCAATATGCAACGTAAAAAGATTTCATTAACTATTCTGACAGCAATGGTAGGGTTGGGAGCGGTATTGTCAGGATGTGGAGAAAAAAAAGAAGTGATGCCAACAGCTTCGAGCAGCTCTCAAGGCAAGCCTAACCAGTTTGCGAACAAAATGAAAATCTCGATGTTTAACCAAGGTACTTTCAACGCTGCTGCTCCGATTCCTCCTCGTGAAGAAGATGTCCAACGCCAAATGTTAGAGAAGGCGGTGAATATCGAACTGGATATGATGATTCCCCAAGCGGGGCAAGCAACGACCAAACTGAATACGCTCATTGCCGGTGGAGATATTCCAGATATGCTCTTCTTGAAGAGCAGGGCTGATCTCGCGCAATATTATGACCAAGGCATTCTTGCGGACTTGTCGCCGTATTTGGATCAATTTCCCGAATTGAAGAAGCGTTTCGGTAAAGACTCCTGGGATGCGGTGACCTATCAGGGAAAAACTATTGCAGTTCCAGGTTATGATAATGTAAACGGTATCAGTCGAAGCTTCTTCATCCGCAACGATTGGCTCAAAAAGCTGAATATGAAAGTGCCGACAACCCCTGACGAGCTGTTCGAAGTGATGAAAGCCTTTACGGAGAAAGACCCGGACGGAAACGGCAAAAACGATACGTATGGATTCATAGGCGGTATGAATAAAGAAGGCAATCTGCAAACCTACGGCTTCGATAGCTTGATGTGGATGTTTGGCGTCAATCCTCCCTCAGCCATTGAAGTCAAAGACAATAAACCGGTGTTCCTATTTATCGATCCCAAAATGAAGGAGGCGCTCGCTTACATCAATAAAATGATGACAGCCAAAGTTGTGGATCCTGACTGGGTGACGATGAATACGCCCGATTTGTTGGACCAAAAGTTATTTAAAGGTAAAGTTGGCTTCATGATAAGAGATGCCCGCAGACTGGAACCGGATGCCCAGCAGAAAATGAAAGAAATCGGCGGAGAGGTACCGGAATGGATCGTCATTCCTCCAATGAAAGGGCCTTACGGCGATCAAATCGTGGAGAGAAAATCGTTCCAAGTCAATTCATGGGCCATTTCCAAGAAAGCGGACAAGGACAAAATCATTCGGATCTTGTCTATGCTGGAATATCTCTTTACGGACAAAGAAGCATACCCGAATTTCGCTTACGGACTTAAAGGGATTCATTGGGATTTGGTGGACGGCAAGGTCAAAAACAAAACCTCCGAGTTATCGAAGGATATGAGAGAAAAGTACCAGTGGGTCGAACATTATAAAATGGCGCGTCGTGGCGATGATGCCGAGTATTTCAGCTTCCAGAATCCAAAGACGACAGAAGCTTTTAATGACAACCAGAAATATGTGGCGCCTACTTTGCCCGGGAATATGTTGACTGCAGACCCGAGCGATACATTGGCAGCTGACCGCCAACGTTTCATTAATGAAAGCATAGTCAAATTTATGACGGGTAAAGACCCGCTTTCCAACTGGGACAATTTCCTCAAAACGTTGGATACCAAGTTTGATATGCAGAAATATAAGGACACAGCAACCAAGCAGTTTAAAGAAGCAGGCTTAATCAAGTAAATAAAGGAAGAGAGTGGCAATTAGTTGCCACTCTCTTTGTTGGTCTAGGGGGCAAAAAAATGTATGAATTTTTCTCGAAATCATGTAAAAAAACGCAGAGAAAAAGGACTACCATGTTAGTTGTATGCTCCTAAAAAAGATAAGTGAGGTTAGGTGAAGTGACGATGAAGGAATTATTTCCTAGGGAAGGCCTTCCAAATGTAATTCAAAAGTTGGAAAATGA
Organism: Paenibacillus sp. JT22N1; assembly: GCF_059692155.1. Lineage (NCBI taxonomy): Bacteria > Bacillati > Bacillota > Bacilli > Caryophanales > Paenibacillaceae > Paenibacillus > Paenibacillus sp. JT22N1. Next base: position 179,218 of record NZ_JCAUAW010000002.1, on the reverse strand, counting down.
GGACACGGTGACAATAGTCTATTTCGGCGGTAGTAATACCCGTTCTGAAGGATACCGTGTAATGACAGCGGAATGGCTTCGTGAGCAATATCCCAAGGCGGATATCCGCTCTGTGAATGCTGGCATTGACGGGACTGGATCGGATTTGGGCTGCGCTCGTTTGGAGACGGACGTGTTGCGGCATCAGCCGGACCTGGTGTTTGTCGAATTTGTCGGTAACGACGGCGGAGTTCCCGAGTCCAAAGCGCGGATCGAAGGAATCGTCCGTCAAATCCGCAAACGGAGCCGGTATACCGATATCCTGTTTGTTTATACGCTGAAGGAGCGGGATGTGGCCTTATTTCAGTCCGGGGAATACCAGAAGGGGGCTCTTATGCAAGAGGAAGTAGCCGATTATTACGGTATTCCTTCGATTCATCTGGGCGTAGCAGTCAGTCATTTGGTTTCGGAGGGAAAACTTGTTTTTACTTCAGGAGCAAATGAGCCCATTTCCGGAGCTGTTGTTTTCACACATGATTCGATACATCCGACAATTCCAGACGGACACCAGATTTACACGGATACGATCACTCGGTCGTTTGAGAAGATTCGTGAACTTCGAGGACGCTTGGGGAGGGTTGAACATAACTTACCTCAGGACCCGTTGGTCCCGGCCAATCCTTGGGAGTACGCCGCTATGCTGCCGCTGGATGGTCATGCCAATTTATCGGCAGGATGGTCCTACGTGACTCCCGATGATTCAGCTTTGGCCCGCGAGTATGATTGGTTGTTTCCCGGCCTATGGCGAGCGGTCGATCCGGGGGAGTCTATCAAGGTGGAGTTCATAGGCACTCACATCGGGTTGTTCGATATCGGGGGACCCGATTCCGGCAGATTGAAAGTAACGGTGGATGGCGGGGAACCTTTCCTTATCGATCGATTCACGCTATATAACGATCATAATCGGAATCAGTATGTTTTCTTGCCGGAACTTCCGAATGGGAAACATACAGTTCGCTTCGAAATCGATGCCGAGATGACAGATAAAGTGGCAGTGTTTGAGGCAAGTGGCAATGAACGAAGTTTGGAGCATGTACGGCAGCATCCGGATTGGTACAAGCAAACAGTGATTCAGCTTGGGAGGTTGTTGCTGGTGCAGCCGCCATTATAATTGATCAAATCGGCTTAGTTCCCATCGCAAGACCTACCTCGTATCTGACTGCAGTTGAGTGGTCCAATACGACGTAGGTTTCTTTTTTGACATAAAATCTTATAAGAAATTCTTGAAATTAAAGAAATTTTACGGTTATATGACATGCTAAGATAAAAAAAGACGTAGGGACTAGTCAGACCGATACGGATAATTGCTGCGTCACAACAATTCGAACAAAGGAGGTTGGTTTTTATTTTGAAAGCGTTATCAGAATGATTCGAACATTCCATTCGTTGAAATCCGTATTGTTTGAAAGCAAATCATGGAAAGGATGTGAGTTTTATGATAAAAAGTAAGCTGTTTTTCTTAATCGTTCTCATCATGACGATGATAGTTCCTTTAAGCCTATTCGAGATAAGGACCGCTAATGCGGAGACCTTCCCGTTTAGGACAATCATCATCGATGACGGGAGCATCACGATCGATGGTGTCGTCACACCTGATGTGGATAACGCGAATAACGGATACTCGGCTCCCAATTGGACCACAAGTACCGGGGTGAAGGGGTATAATAATTCCAGTTCCAAATATACAAGTACAGCAGGCAGAACCATATCGTGGAATCCACGTTTGGAAGCAGGAACGGCGAGAATATCGTTCTACAAGCTTAACTGGGAGGACAAAGCGGATAGCAATGTAAAAATCGAAATCACTCATAATGGAACAACGGATGTACGATTTATGGATCTGAGGCCTTCATTCGGGGCGCCTGCTGGATGGGTAGATTTGGGAGAGTACTATTTCTCCGGGATCGGTGAAGAATTCGTTAAATTGACACGGTCTACCAGCAGCTCCAGCACGATACTTACGCGTGCTGATGCGGTCAAGTTCGAAGGGAATATTCGACAAAAAGAGCCTCATAAGACGATCATCATTGATGATGGAAGCATCACGATTGATGATGTCGTTACCAGCGATGTGGATAACGCGAATAACGGGTACTCCGCTCCTTATTGGACCACAAGTGCGGGAGTGAAGGGATACAATAATTCCAGTTCCAAATATACGGATGCTGTCGGAAGAAGCATCACATGGAATCCGCGGTTGGAAGCAGGAACGGCGAGAATATCGTTCTACAAGCTTAATTGGGCGGATAAAGCAGATAGTAATGTAAAAATCGAAATTGTGCACAATGGGATTACGGATGTCATGTTTATGGATCTCAGGCCCTCGTCGGGCCCATCTGTCGGATGGGTTGATTTGGGGGAGTATTATTTCAGTGGTAATGATACCGAATTTGTCAGGCTGACTCGAACGCAACCTACGACAGGCACCATCATTACGCGGGCAGATAGCGTCAAGTTCGAAGGAAATATCCGGCAGCAGGCTCCACCGTTGCCTCCGCTGCGCAGCCGCACATTGGCGAATCTCAGTTATACGGAAAAAGGCAGCATCAAAAACGCAAACTATAAGGCGACTTTCTATGAAGCTACTTGGGATGGAGGCAAATCCATCGTTCGTGATCTGTTCTACAAGGACACGGATACGGGGAACTGGGTGCCAATCAATAATGTGGCGGAAAGACTTGAAGAACAATGGGTCTTATTGGATGGGAATGCGGGGAGTCGAACCAATTACTACGATACGATGAACAAACGCTGGATTACTTTCGACGGGATCAACTTCCCTGATAGCCATACTGCTGTATTAACCGATTCTTTGCATGGAAGCGATTACGATTTACAAGTGAACTGGTCCATGTCAGGGGATAAACCAGATGTTTCCTTCGCCTTTACACCTCGCCGGGATGGCAATTATGTGATCGGCTATCAGTCTTTCACAACAGAATTAATCACTGGCATCAATGAAGTGTTGAATGGTTTCAGGTCGCATGCAAAAATGGTAGGTTCGGTTGAATCAACTAGCTTGAGGGAGCTAAGCGCTCCGATGAGTCTGGTTGAAAAGAATGATGGAGCCGGGAATGCGTTGTCGTATGGCGTATTTGTACCATCTGAGCAGCTTCCGGTCGAGTTTGAACCGACGGGAGGCGTTTCCCAGCAGCGGCTTGGCATGAGTCTTGTCAATAATGAAGGCAGCGTACAGCCGATTCTTTATGCGCCTCAACTAGGGACGTATTCGCAAATGACTGCGGAAAGCACGTATCAGTTCCATATAGGGCTAATCGCTCAGAGAGGCAGTCTGTATAAAGCCTACGAGGATATTCTCCGCAATGAATACGATTATACGGCATATCGAGAAAATGTCGCCGAACAGTCGCTTACTGACGCGATGTTCAATATGATCGATCTGCTCAAGATAGAGCCGCAGGGGGACGACTCTGTCAATTATGTCCCTTCGCCAAGCGGGTGGTGGAACCGGGCCAAGGGCTTTATTGATATCGAGAACGAGGATAGTGTTCGAACAACGTCGAATGCGGCTCTTCTGGGGGCTTATTATTTGACCGGGGACGACCAGCTTTACAATACGAGGGCATTGCCGTCCATTCAGTACGGGGTATCGCGAAATGGTATTGGTTGGTCGCCGACACAGAAGCCCGTATACAGCGTACCCTCGTTATGGAAAATGGCAACCTTGCCGTTCGATGTTTCAAGCGTATCCGCTGTCAATCAACTGCTGGGTACTTCGGCAGGAATTCAAGCGCTCGGGCAGGAAGAGTACCTTGTGCGAGATCCTGATCAGAAAGATCGAGGGCCTGTCATTCAACCTCTTATGATGTATCGTATGACGGGGGATGCGCAGTATTTGCAGGATGCCAAGGATGCAGCCGACAGTTATATCCTTCAAAATATCGATACACCTGCATCCACGAATGTGAGTAAAAATGAGTTTATTTATTATTATAGCAAGCTGTGGATGGAAATCTTGGAGCTGTACGAGGAAACGCAAGATCCCAAATACTTGAATGCCGCGTACAAGGAAGCCAAACAGTATGCTACCATGTTCGTAGCTCGTCCGGTTCCTGAAGGTACCGTTACGATTCCGCAGCCGGAGACGTATAATTACGCGGAGTCGTTCCATTGGCCGGAAAGTGGGAAATACGCCTACCCTAGGAGCAAGCTCCCTGAAGATGTAGCCGGGGGCGTACAAGCGGACAGTTGGCTTGTTTCACCCAATGGGTTGACGTTTGAAGCGGGAAGTACAACCGGCTATTACCGGATGAATGCGCAGGAGGCTCCGTTCATGCTGAGATTGTCGCTCTATACAGGGGATAAACTGCTGCAGGATATCGCTCATAATGCGGTCATCGGACGATACTCCAACTATCCAGGTTATTACTATAAGGGCTTCGCCGTTAGTCAACTCCAACCAGATTTTCCACTGGAAGGTCCAAGCGGAGCTACATCCATTTATTATCACCATATGCCGGCACAGCTCGGACAAACGATGGATTATTTGATCACCGAACAATCGCTAAAATCGAATGGGAGTATTACATTCCCTTCCGTATTCGAAACTAATTTTTTATGGTTCAAATATCATCTCTATGGGAATAAGCCAGGTCAATTTTACGGTAATTCCAACGTTTGGCTCTGGATGCCCAAAGGGATTATTCAGACCAACCATCCGCAATTGAACTGGATAACGGGAGAAAGCGGAAATAAATTCTACATCAGTTTAAGTAACGAATCGACGGCTGAGGTACAGACTCCGATCGAATTGAATGCGCAACTTATCGGGTTCAACCCAGCACAAAATTATAACGTAACCATCATTCGCGATAATGGCACACCAGAGCAAGCGGTTATGAGTGGCGGAATCATTCAGGCAACGGTTTCAAGTAAGGGAATAACAGCAATTATTGTGGAAGGACTAGACATTGATGTGCCGCTGCATCAGGTTAGAACGGCCGATACATTGGATGCAAGCTATTTCTTCGATGTCCACAGTCCAATTGATGCTGTCAAAGGCATGCTAATCGTCAAACCCGACAAAACGTCCTACGATGCTTACGTGGAGGCAAAAACGACGAAACCAGCGACGATCCATTACTCCTTGGATGGCGGAGCCACGTACACGACCGTTCCAGATACGATATATCCGATGGAATGGTCGATACGGGTAAACGACTTGTCCCAAACGTTCACCTATTATGTGGAATCGGACGGAAAGCAGACCCGTAAGCGGACGCTATATCTGCCTGATCGGGTAACGGTAACTCCGGTCCAACCGGAGTGGCAACAAGGGTCATCCATCATTGTGGATAATACGGAGGCGGAAACGGAAGGCGTCTGGATACGGGATACCACGGCTAATGACTATTACTATGATAACTATGTTTATGCTAAATCGACTGCTGGCACAGCGACAAGCAAGATTCTCTGGCGGCCGGAGCTGCCGGAAAGTGTCACTTATAGCGTGTATTACAAGCTTCCGCAAATAACCGCCACGAGTGAAAATTGGGCAACGAATGCCACTTTTACCGTTTATTATAGCGGGGGCTCCGAGACGGTTACCGTTGATGAATCAACGGCCAATGGGACGTGGGTGTTCCTAGGAGCTTATCCTTTTGCAGCAGGCGATAGTGGGTATGTGGAATTAACCAATAAGGCCAATAAGTCACGGGTAGTTGCCGATGCGGTGATGTGGGTGGACCCGAATAGAATGCAGCAATTAGAGTCTGTGGCCATCATGTCGGATCGGGAAGGACTGCAGATGACTCAAGCTGCTCAACTGAGCGTAACCGGCTATTTGGACAACGGTCTGATCGGTGATCTTACACATGCAAATGTGCAGTATTTCGTTGATAGAACCGATCTGGCTGCAGTGGACAGCAGCGGTTTGTTGACCCTTCAAAGCCTCGATGGGGCAATCGATCACATCGCGGTGTGGGCCACGGTAACGATTGACGGAGTGACTTTAACAACACCGCCTTTGACCATAACGATCAGGGACCTGACGGTTATTGTTGATAGCACGAATACGACCGGGTTATACGCTACGGAAGGGTCTTGGAGCCAAAGCAATTTAGCCGGATACAAAATTGGTGTTAAGTCCCGTTACTCTACAGTTCAAGGATCATCGGCGACGTGGAAGGCCCAGTTTCCAGAGGGGAGATATACGGTCTCCATTTACAAGCTCGTCCATACGACGGCAAACGATAATCATGTCAAAGTGGAAGTGAAGCATCAGTCGGTTACCGAGATCACATATATCGATGCGACAGTCGGCTCGTCGGGTTGGGTTAATCTTGGAACGTTCGACTTTACAGGAGACGGCAGCGAGTATGTTCGTTTAACCAGGGAGACTCCGACAACGGTAGATCCGCCAACCCTTCCTGCCGATATGATCTATACGAGGGCTGATGCAGTCAAGTTCGAACGGCATTCCGTCAGTCCGGCACTGCTTGCAAACGGGGTGCCAGGTAAACCGACACTTTCGAATAATAGTGGTGTTGCGACAGGCTTACATGATGGCAATTATGAGGTTACGATGAATATGTGGTGGGGAAACAATGGCTCACTGTATAAGTTGTACGAGAATGGCCAATTGATCCAAACGAAGTCACTGGCCGATGCATCGCCAGCAGCCCAGACTTCCATTATTCCTATTCAAGGTAAGCCAAACGGAACCTATGTGTATACATGTGTGTTATCGAATTTGTATGGAACGACTTCATGTGATCCACACACCGTCACCGTGGTTAATGCGAATCCTGGCAAACCTGTGTTGTCCAGCGACAACTGGGATCAAGATGGGACCTATACCATTACTGCTAATATGTGGTGGGGCACGAACGCAGCACAATATCGATTATATGAAAATGGCGAACTTATTAAAACGCAATCTTTATCTTCACAAACACCAAATGCCCAATCGGCAATTACACAAATTTCGGGAAAAGTTCCTGGCATTTATCAATATCGTTGTGAGTTTATAAATGGAAATGGAACAACGGCAAGCGACGTTATACAAATTATTGTAAAATAAAGCCTAAGAGCTGAGTGGATGAGAACGATCCATTCGGCTCTTTTATTTTTCGGAATAATCATAAAATATTGGAGTTTTTCATGCAAGCAGTCGTTTTTTTTCACACATTTAAAAATGTACGATTATACATGCGCAAAATGCGATCATCCATGGTTCAACGACTGGATTTGACCTACACTTAAGCTATAAGTCAATTACGCAGAGGAGTGTGTGTGCAAATGTTGGTGAAAGTAGGAAGTCGCGAGTTAGAGCTGGGTGGTCCCCATTTGACAGAGCTGAGGAGCTCAAACGAGATTGCTCATGATGTGGTGGCGCTGCGCGAGCGGATGGAGGAAGACGGATATTTACTCATCCGTGGATTTCATGACCGAGCGAAGGTGCTTCATGCACGCACGAGTATTTTAGAGAAAATGGAGCATATGGGGAAGCTTGATCGCGATACCCTGTTGGAAGAAGGCAGAATGGCTGATGGCAGCAAGAGCATCTTCATGGGAGGGACGAATGAGGATCTACCAGCTTTGCTTAATGTTTTAAACGGGGATCATATCATGCGCTTTTTCGATGAGTTCCTTGGAGAACCATCGCTTACGTATCATTACAAATGGCTTAGAGCGGTAGGCAAGGGTGATTTTACTGGAGCTCATTATGACATTGTTTACATGGGAAGAGGAACAGAGAAAGTTTATACGGTTTGGTCGCCACTAGGGGATGTATCCTATGAAATGGGAGGACTGGCCATCTGCCTTGGATCACATCGTTTCGAAGATTTGAAACAGTCTTACGGGACGAAGGATTCAGATCGTGACGGCATTGGGCACTACACCGACGACCCGCTGGTTATTACGGAAAAGTTCGGCGGAAAATGGGCTACAACAACGTTTGAAGCAGGCGATGTTCTCATCTTCGGCATGTATTTGCTTCATTGTTCGCTTGAAAATACGACGAACCAATATCGGATCAGCGTAGATGCGAGATATCAATCGATCAATGAGAAGGTTGATGAAAGGTGGAGCGGTAAAAAACCGCGAGGTCACGATAAATGAAGTGATAATAATGCTTATTTTTGGCGAAAAACGCTGGGCGGTATACCATAGTGCTTTTTAAAGAGCTTTGAGAAGTGAAACTCATCATAGAAATGCAGAGCAGCTGCTATTTCCTTGATAGGCAAATTAGTCGTTTCAAGCGAAACTTTGGCTGACTCTAATTTTAATTTTAGCATATAGCTGCTTGGTGAATGTCCAGTCATGGAACGAAAACGGGCGAAGAAGTAGGTGCGTGACAAACCGCTCTTTTGCACAAGCTCATCGATTTGGATAGGTTTGTTCAAGTTTTTGTGTATGAAATAGAGGATTCTGTCCATTTCGTTATGGTTGGGAGCGGCTAAAAACGACTGTTCCCTTGCAAAAAGGAGCAGCACTTCCTGCAGTAGGATATTGGTGGAATAAGCATAACCAGTGGGTTGTGCGATCAGGGTTTCAATGATTTTTTCGCATAATTGAAGGGCTTCGCTTAATTTCGCAGTGGATAAGATTTCTCCAACAGGAAGGTGGAGAAAGTGAGCCATGTCCAAGCTGCTGAAGTCAATAAAATAAAATTTCCAATTATTATTTTGGCAATTGTAAGTACATGGAACTGTTTCTTTAACGAAGAAAAAGGAGCCAGGGTACAAGTCGTATCGGTCATCGGCTAGGGTGATGACACCATTTCCTTCATAAGTAATAAAAAGCCCGGGTGTAGCAAATCCAGCGCTTTTAGTTACTTGATAGGTGTCGTTGGCCTGTACCTTCCAAATGGAAATAAACTTGCAAAGGGGAACGACTGACTTTTCTCCTAAGCTATAGGGTATATCCATGTAGGACACTGCTTTTCACCTGCCTGAAGTTGACATTTTGTATGGATATACATCCATTATAAATGAATTCATATTAATTCGCTCGATTATTCTAGGTTAGGTATATGAGCATCGCTTATCGTAAGTATCCGGTTAGTCTTTGTGTCACCTGGGGAGGTAAATAGGTGGCTTTTTGATGTATATGTGTATAATGGAGGTATGATAATTACAAAGGTGGACGACATACGATGATTAAATGCACAAATTGTTCGAAAGTCACAGATATTCAAATACAGCGCTGCGTCCATTGTGGAAAGATCCTGACGTACACCGTTGCAGAGAAATTCGATATCCTTGCAGAATCCGTTGAGCATGCCTTGAAGAAGGAGCTAGAAGCAAGAAGAAAGATGAGGCATTAGATCATAGATAAATAGATTGAAGACTCTGTTCCTATGTCTTTCTCACTGGTGTTGATGAGAAGCCCAAAAAGGACTTCTCGGAGCAAGAAGGATGCTTGTTAACCGCCCAATGTATGCTGAGAGAGCCGAAATGGACTTCTCATCCCCGGAAAAGTAACAAAGTGATTCAAAGTGATTGACATATACTTGGTATTTTCTGGAAATGTTGTACAGCGTACAACAATTTCTTTGATTTCTGCTTGCCAGGCTGGAGATGTTGTATTTCTTACAACATCTCCAGCCTTATTTCATTCGAAATGGCCAATTTTGGTTGGAATTGTTGCATTTTTTACAACAATTGCGCGGATAACGCGATATGCTCTCAATAATGTTGTACGAAGTACAACTTCACATGTTTTCAAGCTATCAAGTCAGGAGGTTACCTTCTGTAATTTAGCAGGATTATTGATTTTGTAAGGCACGGGATGTTTTGAGAGCTTCTTCGCAACAATCTTACATTCGAACGATAGCTTGTCCCCGATTTCCAGTTCTAATTTCTTAAGTGTGGCACTGTGGCTGGACCAGGCTTCGCCGATTTCCATCTCTGGTTCTATCATGGAAACAGCTTCATAGATAATCACTTCATCTTCAGTATCAGAGAAATTGTTCGGTACCGTTGTAAATTCCTTGACTGTAGCGATCATTTTCACCTTATCTTCGGGAAGTTGAAGTTTTGGAGCTTTTTCTTTTTTGGCCGCCTTTTCTTTTTTCGCCTCTTTGGGAGCCTTTTTAACTTCTTCAACACTAGCTTCTGCAGTAGCCTCCACATTAGCTTCTATGGCAACTGGAGCATCTTCTTGCAAAGCCTCAAGCTCTAAGACTTCCGCCTCTGTGGAGTCAGCGGTTCCTGCACCCCTCTGGCTGTAATTGGCAGCTTGCATTTCCTTCAAGTAGGAGGGGTGGATGCAGTGCAGCTGCTTGTTGTCGAATTCAATGACAGCGGTCATTTTATCCACAAAACCAACAATGCCGCATGGCAGATTCATACCATTCCCCTTGTAGAAGAATGCCTTTGTTTTCGCTGCTTTCTCTGAAAGCAAGCCCCATTCTTTACACTGTTCGAGCTGCTCAGTCTCGTCTTCGAAAGTATTATACGAAGCGGGCTGGATGGTAAACGCATGGACCATGTTATATCCGCCTTTCTATTATTTGTTTTGGAAGTATGTATCACTAGTTATTCTAAGCGGTAATCATCGGTTTTCTCGCCGTCTTCCCAAATCTCTACGAAAAGGGCCTCGCAGTTTTCAAAGTCAGTCGGCTTCAGAGAAAGTGCTTTCTCCTCATCTGCGCCTACATAAACATTTTCCATTCCTTCGCCATCGAAGGAGAGGATAACATATATTTTCATATGCCATTGTGCCTCCAGTAATTTGATATTGAACATTATAACACAATTGCGGAAATGTTCGCTTGATGAGCAGCAGCAATGGGAGATTACAAAGGTACTTTCTGCATCTAGTTACTTGTGAAGATGGCTTAAAACCACTCCAAAGTTCATATATATCAATACAACCTGTTCTCCATATTGTAAGGGCAGCACTTTCATCCATCCGTAATGAGGTAATCGAAGGAGGGGGTTCGAGGGTGGCGATATATGTATTATTTGTCATCGGGTGTCTATGTGGTTTCTTGTTATTTAGAAAAAATGTGATCACTGTCCGTCAGGAACAAGGTCCTGAAAAAGTGAAGCTGTCTATCATTATTCCTGCCAGGAATGAAGCGTGCAATTTGCCTCATCTCCTCCATGCACTCAAGGTACAAACCTTGGAACCCTTTGAAATTATCGTTGTTGATGATTTTTCGGAGGACGATACGAAGGAAATTGCTGAAAGTTACGGGGTTACTGTCATTAGCAACACAAGTCTTCCGCAGGGATGGACGGGTAAAAACTGGGCTGTATGGAACGGGTATTTGCATGCTTCGGGTGATCTAATTGCCTTTCTTGATGCTGATATTCGCTTAGCTCCACGTGCGCTGGAGGCACTGGTTAAGGCGAGAAATAAAGCGGGAGGCGTCGTTTCTGTCGTTCCCTTCCATTATACGGAGAAGTTTGTGGAAAGACTGGCGTTGATCTTTAATGTGCTTGGTGTATTCGCTTTTACGTCCCCTTTTGAAAAGAAAAATCCGAGAAAAGGTCTGTATGGCTCCTGCATCATAACGACTAGGGAAGATTATGAGAAAATCAAGGGACATGAAGGCATCAAGTCGGAGATGTTGGATGATTTGAACCTTGGGGCCTCCTATACGAATGCCGGAATTCAAGTGATTAATTTTATCGGGCGAGGCCTGGTTTCTTTTCGTATGTATCCACAAGGGATCAAAAGCGAGGTTCAAGGCTTCGGTAAAGGCGCAGTCCTAAGCACGTCAACGTTAAGTCCGGGCACGATCCTCCTTGTTGCCATTTGGGTTGTCGGGCTAATTGCTTCAGAAGCTTTCTTCTTATTTATCAACACTTCGTGGGCGCTTCCACTTTTCATCGGGTATCTCTTATACATGTTTCAGTTGTTTTATTTCATTAAACATGTTGGTATGTTTGGAATCATCATGCCTGTTTTGCATGTCCTCTCCACGTTATTTTTCATCTTCGTCATGCTGTATTCTGTTTATCAGGTCGTATTCCTTGGGCATGTGTCATGGAAAGGACGGCACGTCAAGGTAGGAAGCAGGAGGGGGCAATGACCATTGTTTGGACGGTTTGTGCCTTTCTATCAGGATCTTTGATGTTTTCTTATTGGCTTGGCCTTATCGCCAAGAAAAACTTGAAGACGGTTGGTGACGGAAATCCGGGGGCTCTAAATCTGTGGAAGGCAGCTGGTTATAAGCTTGGTGTTGTTGGTATAATTCTCGACTTTTTAAAAGGATACCTTATCCTTCTTTTTGTAGTAGGGATTGAAAAGATTCAAGGGTACTCCATGATTTCCATCGCACTGGCTCCTATTATCGGGCATGCCTTTTCTCCATTCCTGAAGGGGAAAGGAGGCAAAGCAATCGCTGTGACCTTCGGCGTATGGAGTGCATTGTCCAGCTTTGAAGTTTCTCTTGCTTTTGCCGTGGTTTTGGCTATTTTACTAAGTGCAATTAAGGTGATCAACAGAGGAAAGTCTACATCGACAGAGGCAGACGGCTTGCAGGTTGTTGTCGGTTTTCTGCTGATAGGTATCTATTTGTATATGAGGGATTATTCGAGTGCGATCCTTTGGGTTTGGTTAGGGAATTTTTTACTGCTCGCATTTACCCATAGAAATGAGCTTGCTGTTTATTTAAAAAGGAGATGAAGAAATAAATAAAATGGATCTCGGCCATGATGCCGGGATCCATTTTTTTGTGCTCATAAACAGGACAGAGTGATTACATACAAGGCTTAACATTAGGAAAAACTATGGGCTAAGCAGAAAGGAGTGAGCCTACGAATGGAAGATAGATTAGCTCTGAGGGAAGAACGGCTAAACGCAATAAGCCACGGCTTGGGCGCGGCGCTAAGTGCCTTCGGACTTTTTTTACTTTTACAACGTTCCGTTCTGTTTGAAGATCTTGCCTATATCATTAGCAATGCGATTTATGGGGTATCCTTTTGCCTGCTATATCTGTCCTCGACCCTGCTGCATTGCTCTCGCTCGAAGAAATGGTGCGAACGCTTTGAAGTCATGGACCATTCGGCAATCTTTATTGCCATTGCGGGTTCGTATACGCCATTCCTACTGATTACCTTGCAAGGAACTCTTGGATACACTTTGCTGTTTTTGATATGGGGACTAGCTTTCGGAGGCGTGCGCTATGTTCATTTGATCATTAAGCGGTTTATGCCTTGGGGCCTGATTATGTATTTGTTAATGGGTGCCTTCATGGTTTCATTAATCGATCCGCTAAGTGAACTTCTTCCCTCTATGGCTCTAGCTTGGTTAATGGTCGGAGTCGCTTTTTACTGCATTGGCGTGCCATTCTTTCTTTGGCGAAGGTTAAAATATCACCATGTCATTTGGCATTTGTTTGTGCTTGCGGGAAGCAGCTGCCATTTTATTGCCATATACGCTTATGTGATGCCTGCCGTTTTGTAGGGTGAAAATGTACCCAGTGTCCGGCAGGCTGACATCTGCATTGTACTTGGATCTATAAGCTCGGACGGACACACATTCGATGTCATTTCCCGATGAATCCATAAAGTATAAGCCATGCTCTGGAATATGCTCAGCGTAACCAATCACATCTTGAATGGGGTGCGTACCGCATTTGCTGATACAACCGAATGATTTCTCTTCAATCGTCGAGAGTGCACCAGCAATGTTGTATGGACTTGGATTGCCGCCGCGCATATCGGCGCCCATGCGCTTGATCTCCGTTTCAAATCGCTGAATAGCTTCGTAAAGCTTGTCGCTCGTTTCCGTCGAATTGCAGCGGCTGGCCAGAATGTGTTCAGCGCCAATGATTTCCGTCGTCTCACCGATGACAATACTGCCCCTAGCATGCATTAATTTATCAGCGGCTACACCTAAAGCGGGATTGGAAGCTAATCCAGAAGTGGCATCCGAGCCGCCGCATTTCACCGCTACTTTCAATGATAGCTACCTTGTGTCCGAATGGAATAGAGTCAAGTAATGATAGCGTTTGCACACTTGCGCCCTTATAGAAATGAATAGATTCACCGCTCGGAATATCGCGCAGCGCATGCACTTAGAGTTTTCGCAAGAAAACTTGCTTTGTAAGCTTGTGCTTAGAGTTTTTATAAACATCTAGCTTAGTTTCATTTCTAGTTTTTTTCTCACGGCATGTTAGCACAAGACTAAGATAATGGGGGGACTGACTTCATAGTGGATTCCCGTTTTCGCCGAACGTCAGAAGGCGGGAAACTCTTATATTTCTTGTATAGCTTCGTAAAATAGTTAGCGTTTCCGCAGCCAATTCGCTCGGCGATTTCGGTTACTGTCCATTCCGTTTCACGAAGTAAACGATCAGCTTCGTTGATTCGAAGCCAGTTCAAATAATCTACGAAGGTACGTCCGGTTAGCTTCTTGAACGTTTTGCAAAAATGGTACGGGTTCAGATTCACCATCCGTGCGGCCTGCTCAACCGATAATGGCTCAGCGATATGGGATTCTATATGCTGGATCAACGGCTTGAAAGATTCTGAATGACGGGTAGGAGCAGGTTTATCTATAAACTTCTCCGGTAAAAATTGTCGAGATAGCAGAGCAAAAAGCAGTTGAAAGTTATGTTTGATGACGAGCTCGTAAGCGGCATTTTGATTCTCAAACTCGGCCGTAGATTCACGAATGAGTCGACGATAAGGGGCAGCAAGTTCATCCTCGGCAAATAGTTTGGCAGGCATGGGAACTCGCCCGTCCAGAAACGGAAGGATATACCGCTCGTGTACGGGATCCGGATGCATCACTCGCAGCAAGGAAGCATTAAATACGACAGCGACATACTCCATTGCTTCATCTGCTGCGTTATATCCAACATGCAAAGCTCCAGCGGGCACGAACAACAGGTCACCAGCGTGGGCCTCATAAGGACGGCTATCTATATGAAATATAGCTTTACCAACCTGCATATCAATGATCTCGAAATGTTCATGCCAGTGAAGATACAGAATGTTATCGTCTTTAGTGGCTGTCTGCGGTCGGTTTCGGTAAAAACGGAAGGGATAGCTGCTATCCCAGAGTGGTGTTTTTTCCATTAAATCTTGCGGGTACGTCATGAGCTGCCTCACTTTCCTAAGTATCAAGATAAGACCTATTTGGAGCAAGATAGGATAGAGAAATTGCTGGTATTCCTAGTTATAATGATCATATTCATTTATCTTATACCAATATAGGAGTGATATTCAATCATGAATAAGAAGCTTAGAGTGGGTACTTTAGTTGGTGCCGGAGATGCCGTACGTATCATTCCCCAAATTGCCAAGTACGGATTTGAATCCTACAGCTTATCGTTTTGGCAAACAACAGGGAATATCGATCTCAAAGAAACGGCAAAGCGGTTAGCTGACATTGTGGCAGAGCACGACGCCGTCATATCTACGATAGGTGTATTCGGAAATCCACTCACGGGAACAGGAGATAATAAGGATACACTCGCGAGCTGGGAGCGGCTTATTGATCATGCACATCTCTTTGGTACCGATATCGTAAACGGTTTCACTGGCCGTATTCCGGATCGTCCAATTGATGAGTCAATACCGAAGTTCAAGGAAGTGTTTGGTGAGCTTTCTCGGAGAGCCGCTGATCGCGGTGTTCGACTTGCTTTCGAGAATTGTGATATGGGCGGAACGTGGAAGACAGGGGATTGGAACATTGCCCATAACCCAACTGCCTGGAATCTGATGTTTAATGCCGTACCGGCGGATAACCTTGGTCTGGAGTGGGAGCCCTGTCATCAGATGGTTAGTCTGATCGATCCGATTCCGCAGTTACGTAAATGGGTCGATAAAGTGTTCCACGTCCATGGCAAAGATGCGACAATTGCTTGGGATATTGTTCGGGAATATGGAGTTCATGGTAGCCAAGAGTTCGTGTGGCACCGTACACCTGGCTTTGGGGACACTAATTGGTCCGATATTATTACGATTCTGCGTCAGGCAGGCTACCAAGGTACAATCGACATTGAAGGCTGGCATGATCCCGTCTACCGTGATGAGCTCGAGATGACGGGTCAGGTGCATGCTTTGAACTATTTAAAACGCTGCCGTGGCGGAGATTACATTCCAAACCCTGTTTAATGAGTCGCTTCCAGTCCATCTTAGTTTTGTGCTAGCTCTGATTAAGATCGTCTATTTTTAGTCAGAGACATCTTTCTTATAATAAGGTCATTGTTATCGCATTCATTCAAAGCCAAGGAGGCTGACAGCCATGCAGGAAAACACACCTTTATTATTGACTGATGAGCAAATGAGAGAATTTATTACAAACGGATGTTTAATACTCAAAACCGACTTTTCGAGCGAGTTTCACAGCAATCTATTAGCACAATTAAACACGGTCTATGCGGAAGAGGGGAATCCCGGCAATAATTTACTCCCCCGTATTCGTGAGCTGCAAAAAGTATTCGATCACCCTGTTGTGACAGGTGCTTTAACTAGCGTATTAGGCCAGAACTATATGATGCACGCACATAGACATGGGCATTTCAATGCTTCAGCAACGGCTGGAGGCTGGCATAAGGACAGCTATTGGGGCTATGACAGAATGCGCAATCATCACCCCAATTGGGCAATGATTATGTATTTCCCACAGGATACACCAGTGGAATTAGGACCGACAGGTGTTATGCCAGGCACGCAGAATTACCAGACTCGGACTTTTGAATCGAGTGAACAAGAAGGGGAAGTCTTAGCAAGCGGGGAAGCGGGTACCTTTGCGCTGATTCATTATGATATTTGGCATCGTTCCACACCTAATGTGTTAGGAGAGCCGCGCTACATGCTGAAGTTTGAATTCATGCGGACAGAGCTGCCGCAAGCACCTAGTTGGAATAATCAAGAGGCAGCGTGGAGGAAGCCAGCCAACTTGCATTTGCCAATAGCCGAGCATGATTTGATGTGGGAAGAAACCTGGAACTGGCTGTCTGGCAAAATCGGCAGTCTGGCAGGAACAGCTGCATCTGATCCGGATCAGATTAAGGAATTATCCGCTAAGTTGGATGGTTTTGAACCGCTAGCGATCAACGCGGCCTATGATCTGGCACGAAGAGGGCAGCAGGGTGTGGACGCTTTGCTCGAAGGATTAAATAGCGAGAATAAACAAGTATCGCGAATTTCCGCTTATGGATTATCAGTTTCTGGAAGCGAGGCAGTTAAAGGGCTAATTGCAGCTTTGCAACATGAAAATATTGAAATCGTTACACATGCGATATTCGCTCTTGGTGAATTAAGAGGTTTAGCGGAAGAAGCAGTTCCAGCCTTCATAAAACTGCTTGAACATCCAGTTGATCGAGTTCGCTGCGCCGTAGTAGATGCACTTGGATTCATGAACACACCTTTGAATGAGATCGTATCAAGCTTAGGTAGATGCTTACAAGATGAGAACGCGCAAGTTCGCTTCATGGCAAGTTTGTCCTTGTCACGATTAGGCTCTCAAGCGGAAGCAGCTGTGCCGCAGTTGGAAATAGCATTGGATGATGAGAACAGATATGTTCGTGCTCATGCTGCGGAATCTCTGAATTATATCGGTTCGGAGCGGGCTAAGAATACACTCATTAAATTTCTGCTTAATTCCCGCTGGTGCCCGACAACGACAAAGACAAATTCGTTCTATCCGTAAACGCGTAAAATAGATTGAGAGAAAAGGGCAAATTAACTTTTGCTCTTTTTGCGTTGTATCCATGTTTCATTTCAACATAGTTTCGTTGTAATCGATCATTTTCGGCTTCAAATCACGGAAAGAAGTTGGTGTGAAACCCGTTTGTTCTCGGAACATGCGGGAAAAATACGATAATTCCATGCCCAGCGAATCGGCGATTTGTGAAACATTTAATTCCGACATCATGAGTAAATCTTTGGCCTTCTCCGAGCGCAAATGGTTCATATATTGAATCGGTGAATAACCCGTAAACTGTTTAAAAGCATTAATAAAGTAGTTAGGGTGATAGTGCGCAATTTGGGATAATGTATCTATGGATACGTTGTCAGCGATATGCTGTTCCATATAGTGCAGCACACTATTCATTTTCTCGTAAGTAGGGGTAGAAGCCAAGTTCAGCTTGACAGTTTCAGTTTGTTCAATGAAATCGGCAATGAATTCACTTATAATCGCATTGACTCTAAAAGCGGAAGTTAACTCTTCACTTTTATTATAGGCTATCAGTTGTTCGAATTTTTTTTGCAAAGCTTCTGGATCTTTGATCGTAATGAAAGCGGATGTTTGTAAAATCTGGAACAGATCCAAATCCCCAATTTTGGCCGTGAAATGACACCAGTATTTTCCGAAAGTGTTATCACTTATGGTTCCATAAGCTTGATCACTCCCCGCTGGAAGCAGATAAAGTTCACCTGGTTTCGGATAATAGGTCTGATCCCCAACTTTTACAAAGCCTTCTCCCTCGATAATAAAATACAAGCGATTAAATGGACAAGAAGCGTTCGCATCGTTCCAGGATTTCAGTACCTTGGTATAAGCAGCATAGGATAAATCAAGCTTCGCTTTAGCCATATATTTCTTCCAGAAGGTGAGCTGACTAGGATTCATATCTATTCTCATGGGCTCATATTCCTTTCACGAAGAGTCGGCAAATGCCATCAACAAATTGCTGCTTGTTATAGCCCAGAATTTCTCGATGATACAAGTACTGTTCTGGAGTTAGGGAGGCAAGTATGGTGTTAACTGTCAAATTGATATCGATCTGTTCAATTTCCCCTTGTTCAACAGCACGAGTGATCAAAGGAGCAACAATGCTGTGAAGTCGGATATAAATGGGCTTTTTGTGTAAATAGAAGCTTCGTTTGTCCGTATACATAGTGTTGATAACGGAAAGCAAAGAGGCTTTATCGTCCACAAAATCAATAATTCGAGCGATCGTGTCTGCCAATTGGCTCATTGCTGTTACATCGGGAGCGGGATCAGCAAGCCCCTCTTCAAGAGAAGCAAGAAACTGGGTTGTTGTTGAACGAAGCAGATCACTGCAAACCTCGCCAAGATGGGCGTAACGGCGATAAAGAGTACCTTGTCCAACACCCGACTCTTTGGCAATCTGGTGCATGGTAACGGATTCAATTTGATTGGTTTCGAACAGGCTTCTAGCAGAAGTAAGAATACGCTGGCGATACTCCGAATCACGTTCTTCACGTCGACCGCAAGGTGGAATGGCTTTCATATCTTGGTTATACAATGAATTCTCATTGGTATCTGGATGTTTCATACATGGTCCTCCTATAAGAACAATCTTAACAAAAGAAATAATTGACATTCCGGACAATTGTCCGTAATATGATGTTGCGGACAATTGTCCGTAACTATTGTAACACGATGGAATAGATATTGTGAAGGAGGAACACAACATGAGTCAACCAATAACATCTGGCCAAGCGGAGCCAGAGTTTAAGATTACGAGTATTCTGGTACCGCTCATCGCCATCATATCGGGTATATTTATGGTTATCCTCGACACGACTGCGATGAATGTGGCATTGTCGAAGCTGGTCATCGATTTTAAAACGGATTTACCGACCATTCAGTGGACCGTAACGGGCTATATGCTGGCGACAGCGGCAGTCATTCCTCTAGCAGGATGGTTATCTGATCGATTTGGGGCGAAGAACGTATTCCTCACCTCGGTTGTTCTTTTCACCGTAGCATCAGTGTTATGTGCTACCCCGAACAGCGCGGAGTTGTTGATTGTTTTCCGTATCCTTCAAGGTTTAGGCGGCGGATTCGTTATGCCTGTTGCTATGGCATACGTATTCCGGCTAAGTCCACCGAACAAAATTGGTCAAGTGATGGGGATGTTGGGGGTGCCCATTTTGTTGGCGCCTGCGATTGGGCCTATCTTATCCGGATGGCTGGTTGAGTACCATTCTTGGCACTGGATTTTCTTAATTAATCTTCCCGTTGGTATTTTCAGCTTTATCTTTGGACTATGGAAGCTGCCGGCTGTCGCACGTAAGAAGGTAGCTGGTTTTGATTTACCGGGTATGATTCTAGGGCCCATTGCCTTCGCATCCTTATCTTATGGGATTACACAAGGTGCTGAAAGTTGGACTTCTGATAAAACGTTGTGGGGCATCATCATTGGAGCTGTCGCCTTGATCGCCTTTATCATTGTTGAACTTAAATCCAAACTCCCTCTGCTCGAGTTGAGAGTGTTCAGATCTGTTGATTTCTCCTTCGGTATTTTCGTACAGTGGGTACTGCAATTCTGCTTGTTCGGGGCTATTTTCCTGCTTCCGCAATTTCTTCAGCAAGCCCGCGGGTACGGTGCGTTCGATACGGGGATGACGTTATTCCCGCAAGCGTTAGCGTCGGCCGTCATGATGCCGATTGGCGGTTACTTGTTTGATAAAATCGGTGTTCGCTGGTTGGTTGTCGCTGGACTCAGTCTTGTTTCCGGAGCGATCTTTCAATATTCACATGTCGATCTAACGACAGAAGGACATGACTTAATTTTACCGCTTATTATGGCGGGTTCGGGTATGGGACTTATGATGATGCCGCTTAATTCGCATCTGATTAAGAAAGCTCCGCATGATTTGGTGAGTCGAGTTACTTCTTTAACTAGTGCGATGCAGCAAGTTATCAATTCTTTTGCCGTTGCTACCTTGGTGACAATTCTCTCCTCGCGCGTGAACTCATCCATAGCTGCAAAGAATATTCCAATAACCAGCCCTGCTGATATGCAAAAAGCTATGCTTGCTGTAGCGCCAGAAGCGTTCGGCCAGACTTTCCACGTGATGCTAATTATTGCGATCTGTGGGATATTCTTAGGCTTGTTCCTTCGCCGTGACAAGACACAGCCTAGTGAGGCTGTAAAACAAGAAGTCGCGTTAGAAGGACTACACTAAATACGAACAATTGTACAAGAAGCTTACCGATGAATCGGTAGGCTTTTTTGTACATAGAAGTTGGTATTTATGGAATTCTAAATTATAGTGCAAAACATCCTATTAGGGGGCAATACAATGAGTCAAGATGAGCATCATATTCAATTAACTTCTGGTGATATCGCGCCTCTATGGGCAGGTTATTTAAGTGACAGTATGGTAAATTGTGTACTTAAACATTTCTTACATACTGTTGAAGATAGTGAAGTAAAACCAATCATTGAATATGCTCTTGGATTAACAAAGGAACATATGGAATTTAGTAACAAGTTATTTAAAGACGAAGAGTTCCCTATCCCTATTGCCTTTACAGACAAGGATGTCAACCTAAATGCACCAAGACTATTTTCAGATGGCTATATGCTTCTCTATATCAGGCATATGGGCATTGCTGGTATAGTTACTTACGGAATGGCATTAGCAAGCAGTTCAAGACAGGATATTCGTGCATTCTTTCAACATAATCTGAAGACTGCGGCTGAGCTGATGGAGAAATCTACGGCTATTCTGCAATCTAAAGGAATTCTCCCCAGGAGTCCTTTCATACCATATCCGGATTCAGTTGAGTATGTACACAAAGAAAGTTGGTTAAATGGACTGCTGGGTGATCGTAGACCCTTAAATGCAGTAGAAATCTCAAACCTTCATATGAATATTATGAAGAACAGCATAGGTCAGGCATTGATGTTAGGTTTTTCTCAAGTTGCTCAAACCAAAGAAGTCGTTTCATATATCGTGCGCGGCAGAGATATCTCCAAGAAGCATGTCGAAGTATTCAGCGCGTTATTACGCGATGACCAGATGCCGGCACCTACGACATGGGAAACAGAAATTTCGAATTCTAAGGAGTCCCCATTTTCTGATAAACTAATGCTCTATCATACTGTTTTTCTCTCAGCAGTAGGATTAGGGAACTATGGAGCTTCTCTCGCAGCAAGCATGAGGAGAGATTTGACAACGGTATATCTTCGACTTACAGGTGAAATCGGAACCTATGCGGACGATGGCGCAGAACTCACGATAAAGAATGAATGGATGGAAAAAATGCCTGGTGCGATCGAACGTAATGCTTTACTCTCCTTATAAGCGGTGATTTAAATGGTCGTAAAGAGTGATTTTTCTTCAATAAAAAACCATCCAAGGATTGAATTGGATGGTCTTTGGTATGTCAGGATTGTACAGCTATACATCTCTACTCTTCTTGGTGCTTGGTTTTTTCTTCGCAGGAACCTTCTCTGGCATCGCTGAGGCCCATTGCAAGGATTGCTCGATCCACGCCGTAATTGTATCAGGCGTTTCCCGCCACTGCTCCGGTAAGGTGACATATTCCTTCATCGGTTTGCCTGGCATGGGGGAAAATAACGATGCTCCTTCTTGCTCGACAAGACGAGTACGCTCGTCCTCCGGCAGGCGGATAAAGATTTGCTGTCCGTAAAGTCCAACGAACATGTTGCCATTAATAAAACCAGCCAGATTACCGAACATTGGACGGATATGAATATGAGGATCGCCGGGCATAACAGCAGCGAAAAATTGTTTCATCTCCTCATCAGGACGAGGCATGGACATAAAGGAAACACCCTTTTCGATTTGATATTATTATTTATCCATCATAGCTTTAAGCCGCTTCAAGTCTCCTTGAATGCTTCTTCTAACTTGGGGAGACATGATGAGATCCGTTAACTTATAGAAGCCTTCAGAGGTACCTTCAACACGTATTTGTGCCAATGTGCCATCATTTTCATCATCAAATTGATACGTAACTTTCATCGGAAACGGACCTTTGATCGATTGCATCACCATTAGCTGCTCGGGTACATATTCAACTACTTTAAGAACATAATGAATTTCCTTACCTAGAAATTTTGCAATTCGTCTTACCTGAGTTCCCAAGCCAATGGGGCGTTCGGTAAGGAGTTCAGCCTCCGTAATGCCTTTGGTCCATTTGGGATCATTGGTTGGCTCCATCGCATATCGAGCAACCTCTATACGGTTCTTAGCAATCACCAGCTTGGCCGAAACATCAATTCCCATATCTATAATCTCCTTATATCATATCGTAATTCGAAATAGTTCGTAAAATCAGTCGCTGTTGACACTCGTATTTTAGCAATCACTTACATAAGTGTCAACTTAAATAGTTTCGTTAGTTAAGTTGACACTTAATTAAGTATATGCTAAATTAACGTCATGATCGAAAAAGTGATCCAAGCCATTGTAGAGCCAAGACGCAGAGATATTTTATATCTCGTACGTGACGGAGAGCTTACATCAAGCTCCATCGCGTCCCATTTTGACATTTCGGCGCCAGCAGTATCTCAACATCTTAAGGTTCTTGAGGAATCCGGTCTACTTGTGGTTCGGAGAGAGGGAACCAAGCGGTATTATCGTATGAGGAGGGAAGGTTTTGCTGATCTGAAAGAATACATTGACCGTTTCTGGGATGATAGTCTACTGCTATTGAAGGAAGCCGCAGAAGAAGAAGAGAGGAGACAACGTAACCGTGAATCAAATGAATCAGACCAGTGACACGATTAGGAAAGAGATGTTTATCGATTGCCGTCCGGAGATTTTATTCTCCTTTTTTACAGATCCTGAGAAGATGGTTCGTTGGATGGGCAAACATATTCTGCTCGAGCCAAGCATCGGAGGGAAATATCGGATCGATGTTAATGGATCGGATATTGCGATGGGGGAGTATAAAGAGATTATTCCTAACGAGAAAATCGTTATGACGTGGGGCTGGGAGAAGTCCAAGGTAGTTCCACCTGGTTCAAGCACGCTCGAATTTAAATTCACAGCTAAAGACAAAGGTACTGTTCTGCTATTAACTCACTACGATTTGCCGGTCGAAGAAGTAGCCGCCCACACAGCGGGTTGGATGCACTATACAACTAGACTCCAAACGTTGGCTGAGGGTGGAGATCCTGGTGTGGATCCTTGGTCTGTTAAGGCCATGCACTAAAAATTACGTTTTATAAAAAAGCTTATGGGGAGATGGAAGACAATGACAACATTATCTTGCGATTGTGGATTCAAAGTAGAAGAGGGAAACCGGTACGAAGTAGAGGCGAAGATGTGGCATCATGCCATTCACGATCACGCTGATATGTTGAAAAGCATGTCTGTAGAGCAGCTTACACAATGGTTGATGGGAAAAGACAAGCAATTAGGCGATTCTTCAGCAATTCATCAGGAGGTTGTGTTCGCAGCAAGCCCGAACCGCGTTTATGAAGCATTGACCGATGCTGCACAGTTTAGCAAAGTCTCAGGAGGAGCTCCTACAGAAATAACTCCGGAGGCTGGCGGTTCATTCTCCTGCTTCGGAGGGATGATCGTAGGGAGAAACATTGAGCTTGAGCCAAACAAGCGAATCGTTCAAGCGTGGCGTGTCGCGAATTGGGAAGAAGGAGTATATTCTCTAGTGAAGTTCGAATTGGAAGAGCAAGGCGCGGAAACCCGCCTAATCTTTAGCCATACCGGCTTTCCTGCAGGACAAGAAGCTCACCTGGCTCCAGGCTGGCATACAAACTATTGGGAACCGCTCAAGAAGTATCTAGCTTAACCTGATAAACGGTATTCGTTCTCTTGGAACGAATACCGTTTTTATTCGTCTATTAATTTTGGGTAAGGGGTAAGCAAAACTTGCCCCTTATTTAACGGTCCGCCGCGGAAAAAGATGTATTCATTGCTAAAGTGCGGGGAGCACGTGGAAGTGACATGATAGTGAGAAAAACACGAAGGGGCTGTCTCAAAAGGCGTTTATGGAGTAATGGCAGGCACTTTGACCGTTACTGTAACGTGCTATGGTTTGGTAACTAGAACTTAACGAGGGAACGTAGAGGCGTTATTTGGTTGGAAAACACCCGAAATGATGAGGAAGAGGAACGAGGAGGCGTTATTTCACGGTTTTTTGTCTCCGAATCGCCCCTTTTGATCAAATAGCGCTCTCACGTTCCTCTTATACGATTTTATTCGCATATTTCCCGAAATAGCGGCCATACGTTCCTCTAAATAGAGTTCGGCGTGACTTTCTATTATAGTCGAAACAAAAGGGCTGTCCCAGTTCATAATGAACTTTTGGGACAGCCTCCATCGTTCGTCAATCACCACTCCTTACGAAGTGCAAACAAATCTCTCAATTCGTCGTTTGAGAGTTCTGTAATCCAGCCTTCGGAGGTGGAGATCACGTTCTCGCTTAGACTCATCTTGTTCTCGAGCATCTCGTCGATTCGTTCCTCCAAGGTGCCGAGGGAAATGAACTTGTGTACTTGTACATTGCGCGTCTGTCCCATCCGATAGGCGCGATCCGTGGCCTGGTTCTCTACGGCAGGGTTCCACCAACGGTCGAAGTGGAACACATGGTTCGCTGCGGTCAAGTTGAGTCCGACTCCGCCAGCTTTCAGCGACAGAACAAAGATACCCGGCCCTGTTTCATCTGCGGCTTGGAACGTATCAATCATCTTATCGCGCTCCAACTTGGGCGTGCTTCCGTTCAGATACAATACCGGTTCATTCCGCCCAGCCCGCAGCACGTCTGCCAATATTCGCCCCATGCCTACATACTGGGTGAAAATCAGGCAAGAGTCGCCCTCGTCTCGGAGTTCACCGACCATGGCAACCAGTCGCTCAAGCTTCGCGGATCGCATTACGAAGGCTTCGCGGCTCTCCTCGGAAAGTAGAGTGTCCTCCGTTAGATCAGCTTCCTTCGTTAGCAGCATAGGGTGGTCGCATAGCTGCTTTAGCTGTGTTAAGGCTGCTAGGATCGCTCCTTTGCGCTCCATGCCTTCCAGCTTTTGCATACGTTCCATGAGATCCTTGACGGATCGTTCATAGAGTGCTCCTTGCTCGGCTGTTAGATTGATATAGACTTTCATTTCAAGTTTATCAGGCAAATCAAGCTGGATCGCAGGATCTTTCTTTTTGCGGCGCAGCATGAAAGGTTTGACGAGCTTTTGCAGCTGTGCCGTTCGCTCCTCGTCGTGGTGCTTCTCTATCGGATTCGCAAAACGATGTTGAAACCCGCGTTGGTTCCCGAGGTATCCTGGATTAAGAAAGTCGTAGATCGACCACAGCTCAGATAATCGATTCTCAATAGGTGTTCCTGTCAGCGCAATGCGGTGCCGAGCTTTGAATGTACGAATCGCTGCGGACTGCTTATTGTGGGCATTCTTGATATTCTGGGCTTCATCTAAGCAAAGGGAACTCCACATGGTTTCCTGCAGAGTCTCTTGATCCATCAAAGCTGTCGTATAAGAGGTAAGCACAATATCGGTGTCTTTCAAAACCGTAGAAAGAGACTCACCGCTTAGTCGTCCCTTCCCGTAATGAAGAAAAACCTTTAAATCTGGAGCAAAGCGAACAAGCTCCTTCTGCCAGTTGCCAAGCACAGATGTGGGGCAGATCAGTAGGGCAGGGTGCTCGGACTCCGCTCTATGGTGGAGTAAATACGTGATGAATTGAACGGTCTTGCCGAGCCCCATGTCATCAGCTAAACACGCGCCAAGCCCGAATTTCCTAAGGAAGCTCAGCCACGTGAAGCCCTCGCGTTGATATCCGCGAAGCTCAGCGCGCAACCCCTCCGGCACAGCAATTTCTTTCAATTCCGAAGGCTGTCCAAGCTGACGCAGCAGCGCCAAGAGATGCGCATTCAGCTCGACTTCCAGCTTCAGCCGTTCTTCATTATCCGCTTCTTCTTCCGCCGTAAGACTTTCCTTTTGGGTTCTTTCCTTTTCTGATTCACTTAACAGGTGAAGCTGAAAGATGTCCTGCAGGGACAGACCTTCTTCCGGATTCACGCTTTCCATGAGTCTCTTGATTTGCTCCAGTAAAGCAGGGTCCAAGTAAACCCATTGTCCACGGAAGCGGATAAGCCGTTCATTGTGGCTAAGCAGACCAGCGAAATCTGCTTCGCTCAGGTCGGTATCGCCAATGGCAATCCGCCAATCGAAGTTTACCAGCGAGTTCAGCCCGAACAGCGACTCCCCTCTGCCGCCAGCTTCTGAGGAAACCTTTGCACGCAGCCGAGGCTTCCGTTTCGAGGCGGCCTCCCACCAACCGGGGAGCATGACATTCCAGCCATCTTCTAACAAAAGGCGGCTG
This sequence comes from Paenibacillus sp. JT22N1, assembly GCF_059692155.1. NCBI lineage: Bacteria > Bacillati > Bacillota > Bacilli > Caryophanales > Paenibacillaceae > Paenibacillus > Paenibacillus sp. JT22N1. Next base: position 152,219 of record NZ_JCAUAW010000002.1, on the reverse strand, counting down.
TCCGTTGTCAGAAACGACCAAGCTGCTTCGTCGCTTAAAGGCTCTGCAAATAGCTCGCCGCCGCTACTGCGCCCAGGCAATGCTTCTGTTAGTCTTGTAGCCCAGCCAAGAGAACGCTCCAGGATATACGAACTCCAATCACTAGCCCACGTGCCTGAAGCACGTCCGTCTGCATAAAGACGAATTGGCGTTAACACAGAGCCTTCACTTTTACTTTGCAGTACCAAGCGAAGGCGCCAAGTGTCATCGTTTTCGTCAGGTTCCAGCAGCTGCAGAGCAGGGCGGAAGGGAGCGGTATCCGGTCTCCAGCCTAGAGAGGCAAGCCATTCTTCGTCCGTGAACGCATCAGCCGAGGTTGGGGCAGATTTCTGTGCTCGGAACAGGGCTGGATAATCTCGCCGAAGATCGGATAAGGCAGCTTCATTGGGATAGTGCTCAGCTGAAACCACGGCAGAGAAGGCGGCACGCAAGCCAGACATTCTGTCACCTAAGCCGTCTAAGCTTTTTAGTGCATGCCAGTCAAGTTCTTTCAGTGACTCCGTCTCGGCATCCCAAGTCCAAGCCAGATTCCCATTCCGGAATGCGCTGTAGCTGGGTACATAGTGACCTGCTTTAGCTTCTCGGTATAGAACCGGCGCCACTTCTAGCAGTCCCTTAGTGGTTTCGTTTCCCCCTTCCCATCGGAGGACATCCATGAAATAGGGTTCTGCGAAGAAGGGGAGCACCATCTCCACGGGAAGGACCGTTAATGTCAACTCTCCCGCTAACTGTTGGTCCAAAATGGTTCCATAGTAAGAAGGCTCGTGCCACGCGAACAGCAGCTTTCGAAATTTATCTCCGGGCACATCGCGTCCGTCCTGCAGCCCCCAGAGTAAGGCATCTCCACTGTCCGTTAAGGTCACGTTCAATGTCATATCATGCAATTTTGTGCTCATCCCAGTAGCTTTCCTTTCCTAAGTTCCTCTTGCAGTGCCCTCAGCCTGCTGTGCCGTTCCACGAAACCAGAAAAGAAATGTTCCCATCGCTCGGTTTGTTTCATTTTCTTGTACACTTTATCGAGCCTCTTGAGGAGCCTTACTGCTAATTTATAATCATGCCGGTTTTTCAAACTTACATAGTGATCTACGGCTTGATGGTAATAGGGTAGAAGGAGCTTTGGTGTATCCTTTTCAATCGGCTGCAGAACATTGACGCGATGGTAGAGAGGGTCATGCCCCTGAAGGATCTGCATTTCCAACCAAGGCTTCCATTTTCTTTGTTCGTACAGCATTTCCTCAATAATCCGGAAAGAATAAGGCAATAGTTCTTCTAAAACGTTCCACATATGTTCTTCCGCTTGAGGGAGATGCACGATGGCTTTTGTCCAAAAATCGGCATAAACTTCAAGTTCTTTGGTTCGTTTCCTATTGAAAAAAGAGGCTGATCTTCTCAACCAATTCACTAACTCTTCCCAGTTCTGGGTGTCATATAGATAGTCTAGGAAAGGGATAAATAGTTTGGCAGGGGCCTCTTTGAAAATATCATTCTCTTCTAAAGCCTCCCAGGCTTCTTTACTCCTAGTTTGCTGCAAGTACAAGAAGGCCTTTGCGGCCGAGAGAGAAGGTGAGGGACTGTCCATTGTCATCGACTCAAGAGCGTCTATTTCCTTAGTTACATATTGACTCGCCTCGGGATCTGGGGTAACCCAATATTTCCAAAGCTCCGTATAGACGCCATAATCTTGATAGTTATGACCAACTTCTTCAGCCATCTGCTGTCTGATATAACTTAATGTCTGTTCAAGGCGCTCACCGGAGACCGAGAAGTTGAGAAGGGGCGATTTTTGCTTCAGCCAAGTATGAATCTCATCGTAAACCCGGTAAAGGGTGAAAGACGTGTAGGAACTTACGCCACCTTGTACATTCTGCTCTTTTAGTTTTCTAAGGATAAATAATTCCTGATGCATGTCAAAAAAAATCTGATCCATATCAGAAAAAGGAATAGTGATCTTCTTGATGTTTTGCAATTGCATCCGCAGCATGTCAACATAATTTCCCAAATCATACGTCGCCTTAATGAGAGACGTGTAATGGTTCAGAAACTTCTGCCAGCCGGATACATCCATTTTGGGTAATTGTAGGAGCGTAGACTCCAAGGAGGTAGTTGACGTTGCCCGCTTGAGATGAAGTTTGGCATTCATAATTTGGATAGCAGGGTAACCAAGACGATCCCCAAGCTCCATCCAAACTGCTGCAATATGCTTGCAAGCGGCTGGTACTGGACAACTACATTGACTGGCGTAGGGCTTGTCCAAGTTCAGAATGACACGGTTTTCTCCTGATTCTTCTTCTTGCACCCCTGCCCGAACGAATAGAGTCTCAGATACGATTAGCGAAGTTACACGCTGTTTTTTAAAGTAAGTAAACCCTCGACTAAGGGTAACGTCATTATAAGTTTCGGCTACGTACTCCAGCAGCTCCAACCATTGGTCATCGTTTATAATGGGAGAACTCATCGAATAGCTCCTTTTTTTCCACTTTCAATAATCAAAATCATCTTTTAGTATAAATAGTGAAGCTGATAATGTAAATTTAATACTTAACAAATGAGTATGATACACCAGTCAGTGAGTCTATTTAATAGGAAGGATGATTCGATTTGAAATCTCGGATAAAGTATTTTGTAGCCATAATAACTTCAGTCGTTTTAGGCTTAAGCTCAAGAACGTTTTCCGACCTAATCCCATTATTTATTGCTAAAAATGCTGGGGATGTGCTTTGGGCAAGTATGGTCTATTTTGGTTTTCGATTTCTTTTTATACAGAGAAGTTTAAAATGGGCAGTAATAATCAGTGTCTTATTTAGCTTTGCTATTGAATGTAGTCAGTTGTATAAAGCAGATTGGATAATCGAAATAAGAAATACGGTCATTGGATCCCTCATACTTGGAAGAGGATATGTAACGGTTGATTTGTTTAGATATGTCATAGGAATTACAATTGCTTTTTGGATAGACAAGCTATGGCTGCAGCGCGATAAGCGCATTTAATCATGTCATTTACCCACGAAGGGACGATTTTCGCATCCAACCTATCAGTACGATCAAGAGAGGATAGATGATGCCTATTAGGAGTGCGAGGGGAATAAACGTTAAGCTATCCCATTTCTCTTCATACGATGTATTTGGATATACAACAAGAGATAGAACTGTAACAATCAATCCTAATGGAAAACAAAGCATTTTGTAATCACGTAAATGGAACACATGCGCAATGCCTCTTATCGTTGTGTAAAAAAACATAGATAGTTTGAAATAAATCGAAACAAGCCACAAAAATGCCGCAATCACTTCAATTCGTTGTAAAAAATTTGCTACATTAATTCTTTGTGCAAGGGCGTAACTGGGATAAACTTGCATAGCGGTATTATCTGCCCCTAATACCAGAACACTTGAAACGATGAGTAGAAGTATCATTATGCCACTAACGATTACGCCTATTAAATAAGCTTTCTTAGCCCTTTGCATACTAGTAACTTGATGAATGATGGGGCCAATCGTAATAAACAATGATATATAAGTATAACTAGTGATTCTTACTGCAGATCGAACGACCGGAATGGTGGTTGTTTCCCCAACGGGTAAAAGATTGTAAAGTTCCATATTAGGAATACTAGTGACCATGAATAAGATAAATAAAAGCACGATCCAAGGGAAGAAGATCTCTGCAGTTCTTAACATGACAAGCATCCCTAGCTTTGCTCCCATTACGACAACTAGCATGAATAAGATGTGAATAGCTTGAATTGGCGTAGTCGGCATGATTTGGGTGATCATAAAATGACCCACATAAAAAACAACTTCTGAACAAAAAATGAGTGTCAATAGTGCAAGACCGAGCGTGATGAACTTTCCCAACCACTTGCCAAAAACTTTCTCATTAATATCAAAAATAGAACACTTTGGGAATTTTTTGGAAATAAATACATAAAGACAAACGAGAACGACACCCATTACAATGCTTACCACTTGTGGCATCCATGCATCCTGCTTAACATCTGCCGCAACTGATGCCGGAATAATCAAGATAGCCGTTCCAATGGCATATAGGATGACGATAATCATTAATTGTCGCGGGGAAATTTGATCTGTACCCATATATACACGTCCCTTAGTTACCTCATTTATCCCTTTTTCTTCGCAAGCAGCTAAGACTGATCAATAAGAGTGGATACACGGATCCAAAACAAAACGTGAGCGGAACCCATGTCAATACATCCCATTGGTGTGTATAAGCCACATTCGGATATACCACTAATGAAAGCACTGTGACGATAAACCCAATTGGAATCGAAAGAGATTTGTAATTCTGGATCTGAAATAATGAGGCAATACCTTTAATCGCTACGTGAAAATAAAGTGTCAATTTAAAATAAATGGAAATAAACCATAAGAATGCAACAGTGACCTCGATACGCTGCAAAAAATTCCCTACACTTATTTTCTTTGCCAATGCATAAGTGGCATACACTTGTCTTGACGACTGGTCGGGTCCCATCACCAAGATGCTAAGAAAAGCTATAATAATCATCAAAATTCCGCTCGCTATACCTCCATATAGAAATGATTTAGTTAACCCTTTAGGGAATTTAACATCGTTTGAGATCAAGCAAAACGTAAAAATGATAGGAAAATAGGAATAAACGATCATAAATATGGATGCCCGAGTAATAGATATTATACTTGCTTCTCCTATGGGCAAAAGGTTCTTCATTTGGGCCTGCGGCGTTACAAAGATCACCAATAGAAAAAATAACAGAAGAATCCACGGGAAAAAGATTTCCGCGGTTCTCCCCAATACAACTACGCCTAGCTTTGTACCTAGAATTACAAAAGTAATCATAAGAATATTTATGGCATGTATAGGTGTCGTTGGCATGATTTGAGTAGTCATGAAGGCGCCAATATAGTATAGTACCTGTGCGCTGAGCACAACTGCGATAAAGACTAAAAAGAGTGTTACAGCTTTGCCTAACCATTTCCCTAATACAAGTTCATTCATTTCGAATAACGTATAATCGGGATACATCTTCGCTAACTTCACATACATCCATAAGAAAAGCAAACCAATGCTTACGCCCATTACACCTGAGATCCAGGCATCCTGCTTAGTTTCTGCGGCTAACATCGAGGGGACTACAAGAATGGTCGTTCCCACCGAAAATAAAATAATGAGGATCATGAGTTGACGAGCCGATAATATGTTCTCGTTATTCATGACAGGCCTCCCTAAGCAGGATAAATGCTTATAATTTTATCAAACCGATTTGCAGTAAAAGTTTGGTTAATGGCACCATTAGAAACGTAATCCAGTCGGCCGGATTAGGTATTTGTTTGGCCATTCCTTTCAGAGTCGCCATCACATTACCAAGCAACATGAGTGTGCAGTAGATCCAAACTTCCTTCCTACATCCTTGTTTCCATAAACGCGGAATTTCATAGCACGCAATGAGAATTGATAACGCAAGTACACATAGCCCGATTAACATAACTATTACTCCTTCATATCGTTAACAACTGAATCACCCAGTGTCCCGGTACCTCTAACTTTGGCAACTATATTCAGATGGGGTTCCAATTCCTTGAAAAGTTCTTCCCAGTTGTTCTTCACTTTATTCCAATACTTAGGATCAGCGCGATGAACAGCCTCACCGAAACCAAATATATCTGCACCTAGTTTTTGTGCCTTCTTAATGGCACTCTCCATATTAGACTTACCAAATTCAACATATTTTTTATCTAAGTAATCGATGGTTTCGACTTTGAATAGATCGATTTTACATTCCACATCGGAAACATTTCCCTCTGCTCGAGATTCAATGTAAATCTCAGGTTTATCGTTTTTTACAACGGCATATACCTTGCTTTTGATGCGGGCCACATCAATGCCAATGTTCCCTCCATTAGGACAGACCAGATGTATAGCAGACCGCTTTGATTGATTGGTAATAACGGAATAAGCTCGAGACTCATTTTCGTTTAGCCAACCAACCAGTTTATCTTTCTTGATGATCGCGTTACCCGAGTATTTTAATCGTGCAGGAGGCCCTGTGTAATCAATGTTTTTGTTACTAATGCCAACCTTCTGATCTCCAATAACCTGAATTCCTGATATGACCGTACTCTTCCCTGGGGTTACTATAGCATTCGATAATTGATCTAGTTGAATCGTTACTGCAGCTGTCCATTCTTTCTTAGCTGCTTCGAGGGAGTTAAAGATGTAATTGGCTGGAACTTTCTCCAAAGGTGTCATCACACTTAATAATTTCTTAGCGGTGCCTTCTCTGGCAATGACTACGTTGAAATCAGATCGAAATTCGCTCCCTCTCATTAAATAATCCATCGAATTGACAATCCCTCTCTTGGCTAATTCCTCGGAAAACACCAGAATACGGATATGAGCGAAATAGATCTTTCTCGAAATCGACGAAGTCAATCGTTTCACAGCTTCGTTCAGTGTGTCGCCTTTAGATGAATACACAATAACGGGACTTTCATGCTCACTTTTCGCCTTCGTCACACTGCTAGGATTAACAATTTGAACGGTTAACTCAAACTGATCACCCGCAATATCAATGCCAACTCCTTCTGCTATGGCAATATCATTAAGCTCCTTACGGCTCCAACAGCCGCTTAAAAGTAAAACTATGGTAAGTAAGCAAGCTGTTAGTCGAATAAATGATTTCACATCTGCCTCTTTCCTCCTTCTAAGGTTTGAAGGGCTTTCTATTCGCTTTCTTAACTACGTTACTGGCATTAACGATACGAACTCGTGAAAATAACGATTGAAAAGGAAATCGAAACAAGGCATCCTTTTGTTTGTTCAATTCAAGCGGAGCAAAAGGGCTTAAATAAGGCACACCAAAGGATTGCAAACTATTCAAATGCAGAATTAGTCCGAGTAATCCTGCGAGTATGCCGAAAAATCCAAATGAAGCAGCTAAGGCCATCAGAGGAAATCGCAGGATGCGAATGGCATTTGATAAGTCGTAGGAAGGGGAAACAAAGCTGGAAATCGCCGTAATGGAAACAACGATAACCATAGCTGCCGAAACAATTCCGGCTTCAACTGCTGCTTGCCCAATGACTAGCGTTCCAACAAACGATAAGGCAGAACCTATGCTTCGCGGCATGCGTAGGGCTGCTTCCCGTAAAACCTCAAATGTAATCTCCATCAACAAGGCTTCGATGAACGCCGGAAATGGAATGCCTTCTCTTTGTGCAGCGAGGCTAATGAGCAGTTGAGTCGGCAGCATTTCTTGATGGAACGTTGTTATTGCTACATAAAAAGAAGGGGCTAATAAGGCAATGAGAAATCCAGCATAACGAAGCATCCTTACTAATGTGCTAATATCTACCCGATGATAATAGTCCTCGGAAGCTTTGAGGAAAGTTTCAAATAAAGCAGGAGCAATCAGCACGAAGGGGGTCCCATCTACGAGAATGGCAATTTTGCCGTGAATCAATTCAAGCGCGACGACATCTGGACGTTCGGAGTTATACACGGTTGGGAAAGGAGTTATCACTTCATCCTGAATGAGTTCCTCAATATTACTGCTCTCGAAAATCCCGTCAATGTGAATCTGAGTCAATCGATTGCGGGCCTCGAGAATTAGTGAATCTAGTGCAATATCTTTCACATACATAAGAACAACGTCAGTTTGGGTAACCTGGCCAACCTGAAAGGTTTCCATCCATAAATTCGGATCTTTGATCTTTCTTCGAATCAAGGCGGTATTCGTTCGAATGGATTCGGAGAAAGCTTCCCGCGGCCCGCGCACGACGGTTTCTACATTCGTCTCTGTAACGCCTCGGTCTTTCCACCCTTTGGTACCTGCTGCGAGCCCTTTGGTATACCCGTTCATCAATATGACTGAATCGCCCGATAGGATATGATGGAGCATTCTTTTCATATCCGATACGTTCTGAATTTCACCAATCGTCAGTGTATGCATGGTTAATACATCAAATGGGTCTTGCTCGGGATCAATTTCCGTGGAATCTGCCATCAAAGATCTCATTACGAAATCATTGACGACAGTCGCATCAACAAGACCATCTGTATACAAGATGGCTAACCCTTCTGTAATGGAATTATAGGTAAATTCTCGGATAATAATATCCGTGCTGTTTCCGAGACTTTGTCGAACGTAATCAACATTTTCTTGAATGGTTGAGAATAAAGGCATGGATGCCGTAGGTTCTACGATTGTGTTCTGCGAAGGAGCAATTGGATTCTTTTTGGAGCGAAGCCAGTGAGCGAACATGTGGTAGTTTCTCCAAGTTCTAGGATGTTGTTATATCAACATCATTTCCTGAATTTTCATGAGGTATGCGTACCGAAGTTCTTTTGTTCGTTTCTCAAAACAAATTATTCGCACAAAAAGGTGACGTCAGATGCTAATATAGGTAGACCGTCGAATCATTCATTAAATCTGGTTCTACATTTTTTTAAATTCAACGATATTCAGCTATTGTTATGGAGTCAAAAGTTTGGTTTCAGACGAATGATTTTATCATCGCCTTTATTTGGCTTGCCGCGACCGTCACGGTTGTTCGTCATGAGATATAGAGATCCGTCGGGTCCTTCATAGACATTGCGAAGCCTGCCGAATTTCCCTTGAAATAAATGTTCCACGTTGGTGACAGTATCGTACTTTGGCCCTTTTAGGTTTACTTTTAAAAGCCGTTCTCCCCGTAATCCTGCCACCAGGAGGCTGCCTTTCCAAGGCCCTTTGCTAACGAAAGCTGCGCCTGATGGCGCCCACGTTTCTTTTCCGCTCTGGAGGATTGGCGTTTTTAGATTAGCTTTCTCTGGACTCGTTGCTGTTTCACCTTCAATTAATGGCCAACCATAATTGCCTCCAGGTTCAATAAGGTTAATCTCATCATGTGCGGATTGTCCATGTTCGGAGCTGTATAACTGCCCTGTTTCTGGATGCCAAGCGAGCCCTTGAGGGTTACGGTGTCCCATGCTATAAATAGGTGAATTCTTAATAGGATTAGAGGCAGGAATAGACCCATCTAGGGCTATTCGTAATATTTTGCCTCCCGTGCTAGTTGGATCCTGTGCTAAAGGAGGATCATACCGATCACCAGAAGTAATATAAAGCAACTTATCGGCACCAATTTTAATCCTTCCGCCGTTATGGTTTTCCGCTCCTGGTAATCCGGAAATTAATACTTTATCCAGCTGCGCTTTATTATTCTTTTCGATAAGCCTCAACACACGATTGTTAACTTGATCCTTCACTCGATAGGTGTGATATACATAGATATAGTGGTTTTCCATAAAAGAGGGATCAAGCGCAAGTCCAAGCAATCCTCCCTCACCTTCGCTGATGAAGGGGGCTCCGAAAGAGATAACCGGCTCAGGGTTCAGAAGACCCTTCTCAATCACACGCAAAGTACCGGGTCTTTCGGTGAAAAAAATCCGGCCATCCTTCGCAATATCCATCTCCCAAGGGACGTTAAGTCCTTCGGCGACGGTTTCTATTTTATAGGGAATATCCAATTGTGTAGTTGATGTCTGATCTGGAGATGGTTCATTTACTTCTTTATACGGCGTACAGCCAGAGGTGATCCCAAGCGATACAGCTATTAGAATAACAAGGACCGTTCTCATTACCATTTCCTCCTCAATGATTAGGATGATCATGCATTTGCCTGTGGTATGTAAGAATTATTGTACCATTTTGTGGAAGAAAACGATAAAACTGCTTTATTAAAAAGAACGGTAATGTCCACGATTCTGATATTTTTTGGATTCCTAATGTACAAAAAGGTAATTCCTTTTTAGACTCGAATATGTTAACAAAATGGATACATGAGTAGGGGGGAGCGAAAATTTTTCATTCTACATCCAAAGCGAAGAAAGTTGCAGATACGGATAAGCACATGTTTTTCAACGAGGGAACAAATTCCGGTCATAAAGCGCGAGCTAATAATCCGATGTCGGCATTGCACAGTCTTCACCAAACCGTTGGTAATGCGTCAGTTCAGCGAATGGTGAAATCCACTCTAAATCAACACTCCACTGTGATTCAGCGAGTTATAGCGCCGCATGCTGTTTCGCCGGGTACTATTGAGAAGAAAGAAGAAATGATGAAATCCAAGTTAGAACGACCATACAGTGACTTTTCCACAGAGCAGAAATCCCGTCTGATCGAATCGGAGTTAAAGCCATATTTTAACAGATTAGTTTCTGGAGAATTTAGTAAACTGTACGGGATTCAAACAACGCTCCAGCCCAATGAAAAACAAGAAATTATCACGGAAACGAATATGAAGATCGTAAGTTTAACGAGTTATGCACCGTTCACTAGTTCCCAAAAGTTGGAGAATCTCCGTATTCAAATAAACGAATTGCTTCGTGATGCGGAGGCGAGGTTATCGGGAAAAGAACCGCGAGATAATGTGTCGCTGCCGGAAGTACTTGTTGGCCATGAACTGACATTCACAAATAAGAGTTTTGCCAAAGTCACAAGTATGGCAGGTAAGAAAAAGGAGGAAAAAGTCCGTTCTGAATATTTCGCTGTTTACCAAAATGTATTAAGAGATTGGACAGCCATTATGGCCTCTTACGGCTTTAGGGGGGAAAACGGAGTCGATAAATATAACTATCCGAACGTCACCTTCAGATTTCCAGGAATCAACTGGAGTTATATTGCTTCCTTCGATGACGCCGTGATTGAGATTATCACACCCCCTGTGAAAGCAGACCAACTAACCAAAGGCGAAATTGCAGAGGCCATGGATCGTTATATTTTTGATATTGCCAAGTCACTTAAATTGTATGCCGGCAAGGATGCAGGCGGCGGACATATTAATATAGACCGAAAAACTGGATTCGAACGAGGGGGGAGGAACTTAGCAGTCTTTTTGGAGAATTTTTTTAAAAACTCCGCTTGGTTTAAGGAGCAGGATCCAGATACAGTCAACGCACCATTCCCGGATGAATTGAAGAAGAATCGCAAAAATGTTGCAGAAGAAGTTATCGAAAAACATAAAGCTAGCTTCAATGTTAAAGATAAAACCGAGTCGTCTCGCGCTTTTGTAAAAGAAATGCTTGATAGAGTGTTCGATACGGCTAATGTGGACAAGAAAGGGATGCAGCCGCACTTTCAGGCCGTCAATTTGGAACATTATGCGGAGAAGCAAGGTGTTCCTCCAAAAAGAGGGGAAGAGGACGAACGCCACGGTGAGGATAATCCTGATCTTCAGAGAGTGGAAGTACGACGTATTACCGCTCCTGGTGATCGACAAGAATTATTAATGCAGTTAAATAAAATTTTTGAACTCATGGCTGCGCCAATAAGGGATTAATAAAAGGAACCAAAATTCTATGATTCTATATCAAAATGAACATACCACCGTTTTTCAAAGCGGACTATATCAAACGACATCAACCGTTGTGCTAACGAAGGATATAGTATTAGTTGTTGATCCGAACTGGCTTCCAAATGAAGTTGAGGACATTCGAAACTATGTTGATTCGGTAAAAGGTGATCGAGACCTATACATGTTATTTACGCATGGCGATTTTGATCACATTATTGGTTATAAAGCGTTTCCCGGCGCTAAAACAATTGGAAGTTACGCACTAAGCTGTCACCCGAAGAAAGATTATAAGATTGCTTTGATTCAAGAATTCGATAGGAAACATTATATTAATCGAAATTATCCCGTCGAATTTCCAACCCTTGATATCATCATTTCGGAAGATGCCGAGGAATTAAGGATAGGGGATACGTTATTGACTTTTTATAAATCCCCGGGGCACACACCGGACGGATTGTTTACTGTTATTGAGCCGTTGGGTATTTGGATTACGGGTGATTATTTATCAGATTTCGAATTGCCGTTTATTTATCATAGTGCCAAAGCATATAAGGAAACGATGATTACGGCAAGTCAGATTTTAGATAAACACATAATCGAGCTGTTAGTTCCGGGGCATGGACAAGTTACCATCGATACAACGGAGATGAAAAGGCGTTTGGACATGTCTTCTGATCATTTGGAACGGCTTATTAAGGCGGTCATTGCAAAAGATGAGAATGCTATCGCGGCGCTTGGTGATGAGCATGCTTATAAATCTTCATTTACAGAAGAATGCCACAAAGAAAATATTAGAATCATTGCGCAGGAATATTTGTGCGAGTAAATAATTATTTCAAGAAGTCTAAAGGAAGTGATTATGTGAATCTCAAGTACTTTGTTTTGTTTGTTTTTATCGTTTACATGTTATTCAAGGGGATCAAAGCATATCAAGCTAAAAGCCAAGTGGGAGCTATAATTTTTAAGGGAACAAGTAATTATAAAAGCATTCAAACAATGATATTTTCAATTCTTGCTTTACCATTTGTAATATTACTAGAGTGGAATATAAAATATATGATTTTGATAGTCATAGTTATCCTTGGGTTTCTTATTGAACAAGTGTACGTGGGAGAGCTCGGAATAAAATTAAATGATGAATTCTTTGCTAAGGAACGCATCATGCACGTCTACATGGTTGAGGGTCGTGTGGATCAATTTGAAATAATGATAAACGGAAGAACGGATACGATAAAAATTACAATTAGTAAGAGCTTAATTGGAAAACCCGTAGAAGAAATTTTAGAGGCCTACCTAAATCCTATAAAAGTATAAATAGGCTTACGGAATGGGTGGTTAATGGATAGAGGGAGTCGTCCTTAAATGAAAAAATTAATTGTCAGATTTACACTATTACTCGCAGTTATTATCATTATTGTAGGTTATCAATACGCTAGACCTATACTTACATCGGACGAAGCAATTTCAATGGCCAAAAAGCATTTGGATACAGCAAATACTAAAATGAATCTTCCTTTCAAAACAAATAATATTGAGAGCTGTTGGGTCAATAAAGACACTTTTTGGAATACTGCTACTGGTAACAGAAAATGGTCTGTGTCCATCGATGGTGTTGCGATTGATTTAAATGCATACAGGGGGGAGTTTATCGACATGACATTTCCATTGGATGGCGTCCTAACGAAGGATGACCACCCCGACTGGTTTTCAAAGTAACATGTTGTACATATTTTTCACCCCTATCGGGCAAACCAAGCATGGATTCTTTTCAATCCACTAATTATTTGGGTTAGGGGTGATAGCACATTAGCGTTCAAACGATACAAAAACCGCGCATGGGACTGCCGGATTTGAAGGATAAGGTCGCATTGATCACGGGAGCGGGATCAGGAATTGGTCAGGCTGCCGCCGAGATGCTTGCACAACAAGGGATGAAAGTGTGCCTTGTGGATATGAAGGACGACCGGCTAGAACAGACGAGACAGGATATTGTGGCGGCAGGCGGTCAGGCGATCACAGTTGATGTCGACGTCTCGGATCCGGAACGTGTTGCTAAAGCGTTCGAACAAACGGTAAAAACCTGGGGACGACTAGACGTGGTCTTTGCTAATGCTGGGATTAACGGAGTTTTGGCGCCGATCGAAGATATGAACCCTGAGGATTGGGATCGTACGTTGTCCGTCAATCTGAAAGGGACATTCCTGTGCGTCAAACAAGCGATTCCTCATATGAAAGAGAACGGCGGCAGCATAGTCATCACAAGCTCGATTAACGGCAGCCGCGCCTTCTCTGGATTTGGTATGACAGCCTATAGCACATCAAAAGCAGGACAAGTGGCATTCGCCAAGATGGCCGCATTGGAGCTGGCCCGCTACAAAATACGTGTCAACGCCATCTGTCCAGGGTCAATTAAGACCAACATTGGAGAAAATACACAGCCGACGCCGGAGCTTGAGAAAATCAAAATTCCAGTCAAATATCCGCAAGGCAGCCAGCCGTTGGAACACGCACCAGGTCAACCGGAGCAGGTTGCTAATCTGGTAGCTTTCCTTGCCTCGGAAGCCTCGAGTCATATTACTGGCACGGAGTTGTTCATTGACGGCGCTGAATCGCTGCTTTAACAATACCTTGTAAACTCACTTGTTGGCGGGTGAGGGATACGGATGAATTTCCAAGGAAATGAGCAGTCTATATTCGGAGGTGAAAGAAACCATGGATGAGCAAAAAGAAACAGTCACTTCATACGATCCAAAAAGCGGACAATCCAAGGAGGTAAATATCGTCTTTGATCATGCCCGTAGTGGAGGGTTGAAATATACAGTCGAAGATGTAGAGAAAGATAATAAGAAACATGACGAATAGTCACTTATAAAAGTTGAAAAGCGTATGTTGACTCAGGGGATTCTCCCGAAACCAACATGCGCTTATTTAATTTCTCTAAAGATTAATCGTCAAGACCTGCTCGACATGTTTCAGGACTAGTGTGCTCGGAGCTTCTGATAACTGTATCATCTAGCCCGTCTTCATTGGTATCATTCGATTTACCTTCAGCATTAACCGTAGATTCAATGTTTGTGTCCCTGTTATTTATTAAGTTATCTATGCTTCTCACCCTTTCAATAGTATAGGCTAATATGCTTCGTTTATAAGCAATTTATTCGTTGGCATATATAGTTTGCCGGGTCCATACTCGTTTTAGCCATCACTTCCACTGACCATTGAAAGAGGAATTTGTAGGTCTTGACAAACCATACTGTAATATTTATAATTACAGTATAAAGTCCTTACAAAAAATAAGTTAATGGCGGTGATGATCATGAACTTTGTAATCAGTGATTGGGTTGTGGCAACTACAAATGAAGATGAATTGCTGCATGGTTATATTGAGTCTATAGATGTGCTGTTAGGCATTGCTCGGGTGCACGTTATTGCATCGGATCGTGAAACTGCCATCGGGAAAACAATGGAAGTAAGCAGTCAAGATATAAAAAAATTACCGGTAAGCGAGTTTGATATAGAAGATCAAGTAAAAAGCTTGATTGATGTGGCGCTAACAACGAGAGACGAGCAATGGTTCAATGAATTGTCAGCGAAATTATTCGCTATTCAACAAAATGGCACGAAACGCGGCGAGCGTGATGTATTTCCATCCTACTATCATAACCGTTTAGGTGTTGATCAGTTTTAATGGGTCGAATAAAAGAAAAAGCCAATCCATGAAACATGTCCTGCATGTTGTCTAATGGATTGGCTTTTTAGTTTGTTTTCCCGCTTATTGAATAGGTGCCTTGTTTGAGACTTGTTTTTCTTTCGTGATTTCCGAGGCAAAAAGAGTCTGTAGTTCTGTGACTTTTCTGGGATCGGTAAGTGTCACTTTGTCAGCGAAATAATGTTCAACGAGCAGTTCCCACGTAGGGGTTACCTTTTGAGCAGTCATGGCTCGAATAGCGGTCTTAACAAGCCTTCGTTCCTTGGCATTAGCGTACACGTCAATATACTGCTGTTTGCGTTCGAAATCTAACTCCGTAAAAATAGCTCGAAATACTTCAGCTGTCATACGCGCGTCATCCAATGCTCTGTGAGCGGTGCCTTCAGCAGCAATGTCAAGATCGAGCAGAGCAGCCTCGACGCTGACGTCATTCGTCACATTTTTATAACGAATAAACCCTTTCAATAGATCAAAATAGCTCGCCGCCATCCAGTAAGCATCATCCAACTTATGCATCCGCGTATCATACACGATGCGTTTCAAATCCTCGCCGCCCCAGGTGACTAGCAGGAAAGCTTCACTTCTATTTAGCCAATTCATGAAATCCGTAATGACTTTACGAAAGCCGTCGGCTTGATCGATATCTTCTTGGGGGATGCCCGTTTTTTTCTTGATAAACCCATTCAATTTGGAGAAATAAACAGGTTTGACTAGAGATGAGAACTCATCAATAGCCTGTAAGGAGGAATCTAAACGGACTGCTCCAATCTCTATAACCTCCATAGGTAAATCGCTCGCAAATTTGCGACCGTTGAATTCAATGTCCAAAATAATGTAGTCCATGATGTGGCCCCCGTTCTGTCTCTGTGTTTCCATTCTATCAGAAAATGCCTAGGATACCAGCTTCCGTTTTCCATAGACCGTATTTAGAACGAAACTAAACAGTAGACCTGCAAAGGACATTCCTGAAATCCATAGATATAATTGTTTCCCGCCAAAGCTTTCGTAGAACCAACCACCCAAATAGGAAGCGACGATACCCGATACGCCAAAGAAAAGGATCGCAAGCACAGTTTGTCCCGTTGCACGCCATTCTTCAGGAACAATACGATATAAATATTGGATAGCAGCTGAATAAAATATCGGGAACGTGAAGGTTTGCAGCAGCTGAAGATACACGAGAATATGAGGATCAGTCACCCATGCGGATAGAAAAAAGCGAATGAAGTAGAACACAGCGGCAAAAGAAATGATCGCGAGTTCTTTTCCTTTGCGAAGCCACCAGAAGCTTAGAGCGAATACTAGAATTTCGCTTCCTGCTGCAAGAAACCAGGCTAAACCGACCATGTCGGGGGTGCCGCCTAATTTTCGAATATAGACGCCAAGAAAAGTATCGTTGATACGCTGTGGCACGGCAACAATAAAGATAAGTAACATAAACCAAATGGTTTCTTTATTGCTTAAGAAATTGCGTAGACTTTTTAGAGAGATCGGTTTCCCAGTTACAGGCGCATCAGGCAATGGCAAGCAGATTAGAATGCTAATGATGCCTATTCCAGCGAACAAGAACGCCAAACTATTGATTCCGAAATATTGTGTGGTATAACCAACGGCCAAGGACATGACCGCATAACCAACAGCTCCGAAGGTTCGAATGGAACCGTAGCTTACCCCGTTAGCCTCCGCTGTTTGGAAATTTAGACTTTCTGTCAGGGGATCGAGAGGCATTAAGAAAAAATACATAAGCATCGTAAAAAGAAGAAGCACAACAAAACTGGATGAGGCGTATAACAAGTACCCCACAATGGTTGAACAACCTAAGAGGAGTAACATAACCTTCTTAATTGTCTTCGTTCGATCACTGATCATCCCCCATAAAGGTTGCGAGAAGATGGCAATGAAGCCTCCCGTTCCTATAATGAGACCAATCTTCGTTGCTGGAAGCCCTTGCGCATCTAAATAGACGGGAAGAAATGAAACAAACATAGCCAGAAGTGCAAAATACAAAAAGTTAAACGAACGTAATAAATTTGAAGAATTCATGATGACCTTAACCTTCCTAGATAAATTAGCACAATGCTGTTTTAAAACTACATTCTAACATGTCATGGTAAAGAATCCAAAGTAAATTAAAGGCGTTTTTTTCAAAGACGTACCTCTGAGGGATTCGTCCCCGTTACTTTTTTGAACTGTCGACTAAAGAAATAGATGCTCCGATAGCCTAGGGCTTCCGAAACTTCCCCAACATTCATTCCAAGTTTAAGAAGATACGTGGCACGTTCGATTCTCTTCTGAATGATATAGGACTCAATCGTTTGGCCCATGATTTCTTTGAATTTAAGTGAAAAGTAGCGTGGTGAAAGGTGCGCTTGTTTGGCTAAGTCGTGGATGCTATGTTGGCGCCCCGGATCTTGTATGATATGGGCCGCGATATCCATCATCACCCGATTCATAGAACGGCGGGCAGGATCACCTTGCGCTTGGTTACCTGGGGTTTGGCGTTCAAACATGAGCAATAACAAACGAAGCAGCATCACGGCTTCTTCTTCATGTCCATATGCGCCAGTAAGCTGAACATGTACGAAACGCTCCAAGTAGGGCTCATGAAATTCAGAGGGGTCAAAATGGACGAAAGAGGGAAGGGACACTAGGGGAAATGCCCTACCTTTCGTGTTGAAGTGGATATAGGTAACCGTAAGGGGGCGCTGCGGGTTATGTTTGGCGCTCGTTAAATCTCCAGGACGAAAGAGAAAACAATCCCCTTTGCGGACTTGGTAATGCGTACCATTCAGGCTGACCTCACCTTCGCCGTCCCATACATACCAGAAGTCGTAATCATGGAATGGCTCATGTTCACGGCTCCACTTCCAGTTAGGTTCACAGATGACTTTGCCGAAATAACCGTCTAGGACGAGCTCCTGTGATGTGAAAGCAGACATGAAAGATTTCCTCCGATTTATGTAAAATAGTGCAAACAATGATGCGCATTAATGCATTTAGTTTACTACCTTCCGTTCCTATAATAAAGATAGGAGTAAACAAATAATTTAAAGCGGAAGGGGTTATCCCAAATGTCAGAAATAAGTTCTCCTGAAGAAATCTCGGCGCAGCTGTACCGGTACGATCGGATCGCGGATAAATGGAATGGCTTTGAAAACTGGGGTAAAGATCAGCTCGGGCAATATCGGAAAGACGGATATACGGCAATAGAGCATGTACTCAATGAGAAAGAAATCGAGGATGCGAAGATAGCGCTGTATGAAATTATTTTTGTAGATGACAAAGGGGCACAAATTCAGTTCACGAAACCAAGCAGTGAATTGAAGACGGAAGAAGAGCGTGAACTAGCCGTTCGTAAAGTCAGCGAGTTTGTCGATAGGGATGAACGGCTCAAACAGATTGCCTACCATCCTGCTATACTCGCGGCGGTGCGAGATATACTTGGCGAGGAGCCGCGCCTTGTCCAGGATATGGCCTTACTCAAGCCTCCTCACGGAGGGGGCGAAAAACCATGGCATCAAGACATGGCTTATGGAAACCTTGCTTATGAGAAATCAGTGGTAGGTGTATGGATTGCTTTGGATGAAGCTGCGCTGGATAATGGCTGCATGCATGTTATTCCTGGTTCGCACGCGGATGGCGCAACGCCGCATTACGCTGTTCGGGATTGGCAAATTTGCGATTCGCATGTTGCTGTTGAGAAGGATGTAGCAGTGCCATTATTGCCAGGCGGAATCCTAATGTTCCACGGCTTACTTAAACATGGGACACCTTACAATCTTTCTCCGAAGAAACGGCGCGCGCTGCAGTTTCATTATGTTGGTATGTCCGTTTCTAAACTAACGCCAAAAGAGTATAAACGTTTCTTCACCAATGAAATGAGCGGGGCCGAGTGTTAGTTGAAACTAGCATTTGAACATACAAGATTAGAACTCGATAGCAACTTCCTGCATCTTCCAATCTCTGTGAGGACGGTTTACAATTAGAGAGAGGAGTTGATTCATAATGGGATCACCAATCGTGCGACTGGTACTTGATGCCAAAGCCATATTGGCTGAAGGTCCGTGCTGGAATGCGGAACAGCGTTTGTTATATTGGGTTGATATTATAGGAAAGAAATTTGGTAGGTTTGATCCTGAAACAGGGCTTAACGAAGATTTTCCCATTGGGGAATTTGTCGGTGCTGTTGTCTGCGCGGGCGAAAATGAGGTTGTGTTAGCGACACAATCGGGATTCCAAACGTACCAGATACAGCAGCGTAAGCTTACGCCTCTTGTTGATCCAGAATCTCATTTACCGGAAAATCGGTTTAACGATGGAAAATGTGATGCTAACGGACGATTCTGGGCGGGCACCATGGAGATTATTGAAAAAGAGGCAACAGGCTCACTCTATGTGCTAGAAACGGATCACAGTTATCGTAAGGTTTACGAGGGAGTAGGCGTTTCCAACGGTATCGCTTGGAGCCTAGACGAGAAAGAAATGTACTATATCGATTCTATGAAAAAGCTAGTGCTCGCTTTTGAGTATGAGGCGGATAAAGGGGAAATTAGCAACCCGAGAACGCTGATTGATTTTCGGAATGAACAAGGGTTCCCTGACGGGATGACGATCGATGAGGAAGGGATGTTGTGGATCGCCCATTGGGATGGCTGGCAGGTGTCGCGTTGGAATCCCAATACTGGTCAAAAGATAGACAGCATTGCCATTCCCGCAGCTAAAGCAACTTCCTGTATTTTCGGTGGAGACGAACTTGATACCTTGTACGTTACGACCGCCCGCAAGGGTCTTCAGGAGGATCAAGTGGGGGATCAGCCACATGCGGGAGGGATTTTTGCGGTAAAGCCAGGTGTAAAAGGCACGAAGACATATTCATTCGGAGATCAGCATGAGGAACGGAAAGGGTAGGTTCTATGTCAAATGAGAATAGACAATTAATGATTCAGTATATCGGTCAGGTCGGCGTTATTCTACGTAAAAACGATATCGCTATCGCGATTGACCCTTATTTGACAGATTCTGTTGATCAGCTTCCTGGGTTCCCGGAGGGCTTTTGGCAGCGGAGGTATGCGCCTCCTGTGAAGCCGGAGGCACTAACGGATTTGGATCTCGTGCTTTGTACGCATGAGCATATGGACCACATGGATCCAGACACGCTGCGGGCTATCGCCTTGGCATCTCCCAAATGCCAGTTTGGTGCTCCTAAACCGTGTTTGCCTATGTTGGAGGCTATCGGCATTTCAGCAGAGCGGCTGCATGCGCTTGGGACTCAGGAGGCATTTCAATATGCCGCTGATCTGATCATTCACCCCATTCCGGCTTGGCACGAGGAGCGAGTGCGTGATAATGAAGGCTGGGATCACTACTTAGGCTACATTTTACAGTGGGACGGCTTGTGTATTTATCATGCAGGGGATACGCTTTTGACGGAGGAGTTAGTCGAGGCGCTGTCCGACTTCACCATCGATGTAGGTTTTCTGCCGATTAACGGAAGGGACATTTTCCGCAATCGCCTCGGTGTCGTCGGTAACATGAACGCTCAGGAAGCGGCAGACCTAGCGGCTCACCTGAAGTTCGACATCGTTGTGCCTGTGCACTTCGATATGTATGCAAACAATAGTGAAGGGATCGCTCCCTTCGTTGACCGTTTATATCTGAAGCATCCAGGGCAGAAATTTCATATTTTTCAACCGGGGGAGACACTGGTATATGTAAAGTAGTAATGGACCTGCTTCTAGTAGAAACCTATGGAGCGGGTCTTTATAAGCATGCGTAACAGTTTTTTGTCGGATATAGGCTGCCTAGGTCCTTGTATCTAAGCACTTCTTCATCTAACGGTTTCACACGCTTTGTGATATGGTAAAGAAGCCCGTACGATCCAACCAATCGCCTAACATGACCATTATGAAATGGAGTGTTGTCCAGATGAAGATGTATCAATCCGTTGACTATATCCAGCAAGATGAGAAAATTGCGCTATACAAGCTCCACCACCATTCCAATGAACCTGAGCATACGCATAATTTTATCGAGTTGGTCTACATTTCGCAGGGTGCCGGTTACCAAGAGGTGAATGGAAAGTCATTCAAGGTACAACGAGGAGATTTTCTGTTCATGAATATCGGGGATCGTCATTCGTTTGCTGTACAGACGGATATGCAGTATATGAATATATTGTTTGACCCTGAATTCTTAAGTGATCAATTAAGTATGACAGATACCACAGCCCACTTTCTCCCGTTCAAGCTGTTCCAGGAATTCAAGGACTCACTTGCCAATCCGTCACCACACGTAACTTTCAGGGGAAAATGCATGATAGAGCTAGAGCAATTATTGGAAACGATGTATACGGAATACTGTGGTAAAAAGAGTGGCTACTTAGCTATGCTGCATGGATACGCGACACTCCTTCTGACACGCATGTTCCGTATGATGAAAGAAAATTTGCAAAACTCGGATCTGCGAACTGCCTATCACATGCTGCCTCAGCTGTTAACGTATATTGAGCAGCATTATGCGGGGCACATTACGCTGAATGATCTCGCAAGAGAAAGCTTTTATTCCCCTTATTATTTGAGCAAAATGTTCAAAGAATGCCTGGGGTTCACCTTTACGGAATATGTGCAAGATGTTAGGCTTCGCGAAGCGAAGCGGATGCTGATGGAAACGGAGGATTCGGTCGAATCGATCGGACGCAGTGTCGGATATGAGAATAAGACGCAGTTTTTTCGTTTGTTTAAGCAATCCCTAGGAATGACACCTCAACAGCTTAGAAAGCAATTTTAGTCTATTGAATTGTAAGCGTTTACTATTGGGTGGCGATTGGAGTAAAGGAACAAAGGTTATCACAATCCAAGTTAGAGATCATGCACCAACCTTAGGATGTGATGAAAGACTTGGCTATTTGCCAGGTCTTTTTTTTTTGGAACGAGGATGTTCTGGGAAGTGAATTTGACTTTTTGGGACTTTCTTTATGTTTATTTGGTTTCACCCTATAAGTCTATTAAATCGGACAAAATCATGAAAGGCCGTTCAAGTTTTGCTGTAGAGAGAAGAGGATTACTATCTTTTTTCACTATTCCTCCCCGAATGATAACGGTCTCATTGGACTAAACATGTGATAAATCGGTCTAATCTTGTCGGATCTTCACGACGAGTAGTGTGTTTAGTGAACATGCAGAATTTTCAGAAAATTGTAGTGATTATTTTGCTATTTCTTTATAAAAATGGGAAGGAGTCCACAAACTCAAAAACCAATTTAGGGAATCGGAGGGTTGCATATGAAGTCATGGAGGAAGTCGATTATTTTGCTCCTGGTTTCTGCACTCATGTTGGCTCTGGTACTTTCGGGGTGTACAGACAGTCCAGCATCCACATCATCAACTTCATCGCCAATTGCACAAGCAACACAAGCACCACAAGCACCAGCCGGCGGGGGCGGTCAACCAGTACAGCTGACGGATTTCAAAGATTCACCATTTTTAGCGGGGAAGGGACTCCCGACTGTGAAAGATCGCTTACCTAGCGATTATAAACTCACAAATGAAATACCAGAAAGCCAGATGAAGTACGAAATCGGTTCATATGGCGGTGTATTGAGAACGGTTACATCAGCGCCGAACTGGGATGCTGACGTTTTCGTTATGAACAATGAACCCCTTCTGAACACGCCGGGTATTCTCGGTGACACGATTACAGGGAACGTACTCAAAGATTATAAAGTCAGCGACGATCAGAAAACGTTCACCTTCACCATGCGAAAAGGACTGAAATGGTCCGATGGGAAGCCTGTGACGACAGAGGACGTGAAGTTCACGGTCGAGGATATCCTGAATAATCCTGAGCTGACGCCAATTTTTCCGGTTTGGCTACGTGGCGGTGGTGAAGCGGATGCGGCTCCGATGAAGCTTGAGGTTATCGATGATATGAATTTCAAGCTGGTCTTCGATCGTCCATACGGCGGTATCTTGATCCGCTTTGCGATTCAAGGTTGGCGCGGATATACGGAGATCATCCGTCCTGCACACTTCCTTAAACAGTTCCACAAGAAATATACAGCGATGGATAAACTTGAGCCATTGATCAAAGAAGCCGGCTTTCAGCCTGGCGAATGGTTCAACCTTTTTAACGATAAAGATATTACGAACTGGGAGCTTGCGAACAAGAAAGCTGTTGGCTTCCCTGTGCTGTACCCATGGGTCATGGTAAAAACGACAGAAAGTGTAACGACATTCGAACGCAATCCTTACTACTTCAAGGTGGACTCTGCAGGTAATCAATTGCCGTATATTGACAGCATCCAAAGTTCGCTCGTTCAGAATATTGAGATTGTTGGTTTGAAAACGATTTCCGGCGAAGTCGATTTCTCGAGGGAGTCAGCAGCGCTGATCAAAATGCCTCTCTATAGGGAAAATGAAAAGAATGGCTATAAAGCTTTGCTTGCCAATATGCACGTATCACCAACCGATGTGTTCCTGAATCAATCGTTCGATGATGCGAACTGGCAGAAAGTTGTTCAGGACGTTCGTTTCCGTAAAGCGTTAAGTCTGGCTTTGAACCGCAAAGAGATCATCGATACGGTTTACTATGGTTTTGCGAAGCCGGGCAATATCGAAGATGCGACATTCGATTTGGCACAAGCGAACAAACTACTTGATGATATGGGCCTTAAGAAAGGTTCGGATGGCAAACGCTTAGGACCGGATGGTAAAGTGTTTACTATTCCGTTCGAAGTCGGAGCTCAAGCACCGGATATCGTACCACTCACGCAATTGATTGTAGAGATGTGGAAGCAGCTAGGTCTGAATGTAACGATGAAAACAATCGATCAGACACTTTGGACGACTCGCAATACGAACAATGAACTTCAGGCTACAATGATCTGGACGCATACGCCGCTCTGGTACATGGGAGATTGGGGTATGCAGCTATGGGGATCTTCATGGGATCTCTGGCGTACTTCAGGCGGCAAGCAAGGGAAAGAGCCCCCTGCAGATGTGAAAAATCTGTACAAAATGATCAATGATGCAGCAGCAGCTAAACCTGAGGATGCGAAAAAGAAAGTTACGGAAATTAAACAAATTATGAAAGACAATGTCTACTACTTCATTCCAATTTCCGAAGTGAAGCAGCCGTTGATCGTCAATGCGAAGCTGCGTAACATTCCCAACGATACTAGCTTCGCCATTGGCGCGAACTTCAGTGGCGAGCAGTTCTTCTTCGGTAAATAAATTAAGAAAAGAACAGATGTGAGCCCGGACGTAGACAGGATGTTCGATTCGGGCTCCAATGTTCGTTATGTGGACACGATACATTGTTGAAAGGAGGAATTACATGCTGAATTACATCTCCTACCGTGTTTTGCAACTCATCCCGCTGCTTATCGCCATCAGCATTATCGTTTTTGTGATCATTCAACTCCCCCCTGGAGATTTTCTAACGCAATATATTGCACAAATGAAGCAAGCGGGCACGGCAGTTTCAGAGAGTACAGTCATTAACCTTCAGCAGGAATACGGGTTAGATAAATCATTAATTGTGCAGTACATCATCTGGATGAAAAATATGTTAATACACGGTGATTTGGGTCGTTCCTTCCAGTGGAATCAGCCTGTTGCTGATGTCATTGGTCCTAGACTGGCATTGACTGTCATCATATCGCTCATTTGCCTTGTATTCGTGTGGGTCGTAGCCATTCCAATCGGTATTTATTCGGCCACACACCAATATTCGGTACTGGATTATGTGTTTACGTTTATAGGTTTTATCGGTCTCGCGATGCCTGGTTTTCTCATAGCATTGATCATTGTCTATTTCATTTTCGCTCAGACAGGTATTTCTATAACAGGGCTGTTCTCCCCCCAATTCGTCGATGCCCCGTGGGATATGGCCAAAATCATGAATATGCTGCCAAGACTCATTATTCCTGTCGTTGTCATCGGGATGTCAGGAACAGCCTCATTGATACGAATCACGCGAGGGATGCTGCTGGATGAGTTGTCGAAGCAGTACGTGATTACGGCCAGAGCAAAAGGTGTGCCTGAGGGCAAGCTTCTGTTTAAATATCCTGTTCGCTTAGCGATAAATCCACTGATTTCTACCATCGGTTGGACATTACCTGCACTTATTTCCGGTGAAGCGATCGTATCCATTGTACTGAATCTACAAACAACGGGTCCTATGCTCCTTAAGGCATTAATGTTCCAAGATATTTATTTAACGGGAAGCTTCTTGTTAATTCTTAGTGTGATGACGGTCATCGGGACACTGCTATCTGATATTTTGCTTGCTTTCGTCGACCCTCGAATACGTTTCGGGGGTGTTGGAGAATGAGTGGCATGACTACACTCGCGAACCGGTTGTTCCGCAGGAACAAGGTTAAGAAGCAAAATAAACGAGAAGCTAACATTCAATATGATGTAGCTTCCCAATGGCAATTGATGTGGTGGAAATTTATTAAGCATAAGATGGCGGTTTTCTCAGCCATATTACTCACCCTATTCTACTTAGTAGCGATTTTCTGTGAGTTTTTGGCGCCTACACTGCAAGATGCCCGATACCCAGAGTATAAGAATGCGGCTCCGCAAAGTATTCATTTCGTCGATGCGAATAAGGGCTTTCAGCTAAGGCCATTCGTTTATGGGATGACAGAGAAGGTCGATTCTGAAACTTTTAAGCGTACGTTCTCGGAAGATCCGCAAAAGAAATTCGAGATCTATTTCTTTACGAAAGGCGAACCGTATAAGCTATGGGGACTTTTTCCCATGGACCGACACTTGTTTGGACTGAAGAATCCGAGTGATGCGCTCATTCTGATGGGTACGGATAAGCTGGGGCATGACCTATTCTCCCGTATCATATACGGAGCTCGCATATCCTTATCCTTCGGTTTGTTGGGGATTGTCGTTACTCTCTTTTTGGGCTTATTACTCGGCGGAATATCCGGTTACTTGGGTGGGGTTACAGATACGATCATTCAGCGAACGATTGATTTGCTGATATGTATCCCGACCATTCCGCTTTGGATGGCACTGACAGCTACCTTACCGAGGGATTGGTCGGCGCTGCAAACTTATTTTGGATTGATCATCATATTCTCCATCATCGGTTGGACAGGACTTGCCCGTGTTGTTCGGGGGAAAATATTGTCCCTCCGTGAAGAAGATTTCACCATGGCTGCCAAGCTAGCAGGGGCAAGCGATTTCCGTATTATTCGCAAGCATTTGCTGCCCTCATTCGCCAGTTACATTATCGTGAACGTTACCCTTTCGATTCCTGGTACGATTTTAGGAGAAACGGCTTTAAGCTTCCTTGGTATTGGTCTTCAAGCTCCCGTTGTAAGCTGGGGGGTGCTCCTGCAAGATGCGCAAAACTTAGAAACACTAGCCCATCATCCCTGGCTGTTGTGGCCTGCTGCTTTCATTATCATGACAGTTTTAATGTTTAATTTTCTTGGAGATGGACTGCGGGATGCGGCTGACCCTTACAAATAGGAGGTGGAGTGAATGTCAGAGCGAGATAATGTCATTATGGAGATGAAGGACGTTAAGGTTCACTTCCATTTGGATGAAGGCGTGCTCAAAGCCGTGGATGGGATTGATTTGAAAATTAAACGCGGCAAGACGCTGGGCATCGTTGGGGAAAGCGGCTGCGGTAAAAGCGTGACTTCGCAAGCGATGCTTTGCATAGTGCCGAAGCCGGGTAAAGTCGAAGGCGAGATTAAGCTGTACCGCAGTGGCGCCGGTCACCAGAATGAAGCTGTTGACCTGGTGAAGCTTGATCCACGGGGCAAGGAAATTCGGGATATCCGGGGTGGCGAGATCGCCATGATTTTCCAAGAGCCTATGAAGGCTTTCTCCCCGATCCATACAGTTGGCAATCAAATTATGGAAGCAATTCTACTTCATGTTACAGAGAATAAGCAGGAAGCGTACCGCATGGCGGTGGATATCCTGAAGAAGGTAGGGATGTCCAATCCTGAGCAGCGGCTCAGCGAATATCCTCATCAGCTATCAGGCGGGATGCGGCAGCGGGCGATGATTGCAATGGCATTATCCTGTAATCCATCGATTCTCATTGCTGATGAGCCGACGACTGCTTTGGATGTCACGGTCCAAGCACAGGTCCTTCAGCTCATTAATGATCTGAAGGCTAACCACGACACCTCTATTATTTTTATCACCCATGACCTTGGTGTGATTGCAGAGATGTCAGATGAAGTGGCTGTCATGTACTTAGGAAAAGTAGTGGAGTATACCGACGTAGATTCCTTATTTCATAATCCAAAGCATCCTTATACCAAAGCGCTGCTTAAGTCCATCCCTGCGATCGGCAAGACGAATATAAGGCTGGAATCCATTGAGGGAACCGTTCCATTTCCGATGAATTTACCCAAAGGCTGTGGCTTCTATTCCCGCTGTAAGCAGGCACTTGATGGTGTTTGCAACGTAGCTGACATCCCTCTTGTACAGGTAAAGAAGGATCATTCGGTTCGCTGCTTAATGGTTGAAGCGGAGCATAAAGAAACCGAGGTGGTCACATGAGTGTTCAATCGGAGGAACTGATTCTGGATGTTCGTTACATGAGGAAATATTTCCCGATAAGAAAGGGGTTTCTGCAAAAAAACGTCGGCTACGTCAAGGCTGTCGATGATGTTCAGCTTCATATCCGCCCTGGGGAAACGTTCGGTTTGGTTGGCGAATCAGGCTGTGGGAAGACGACACTGGGACGATGCATTCTTCGAGCCATTGAACCGACGGCTGGCTCTGTCTTATTTCGAGATCGTCTGGGACATATGCAGGACGTTTTACAGCTGGATGCCAAGGAATTGAGATCGATTCGACGGGATATGCAGCTTATCTTTCAAGATCCTTATTCTTCGCTGAATCCTAGGATGACGGTGCTCAACATCATTGCGGAGCCACTCGTTTGCAATGGCATGGCCTATGGCGCAGAGCTGAAAGAACGAGTGGCTGACCTCATGGAGATGGTGGGCTTAAACAGCAGACATCTTGAACGATATCCGCATGCCTTTAGCGGAGGCCAAAGGCAGCGTATTGGCATTGCGAGAGCGCTAGCAACAGAGCCTAAATTTATCGTCTGCGATGAGGCTGTATCTGCTTTGGATGTTTCGGTGCAGGCGCAAATTATTAACTTGCTGCAGGATTTGCAGGAGAAATTGCATTTAGCGTATCTGTTCATATCGCACGATCTTGGCGTTATCCAACATATTTCCAATCGTGTCGGTGTTATGTATGTAGGGAAAATGGTGGAGACTGCCGCAACCCAGGACTTATTCGCTTCGCCAAAGCATCCCTATACAGAGGCACTGCTTTCTGCCAAGCCTGTCCCAGATCCGCGCAGGAAATCCAATCGAATTATCCTCTCAGGGGAGGTAGCGAACCCAGCCAATCCGCCGTCGGGGTGTTATTTCCACCCGAGATGCGCATATGCCAAAGACATTTGCAAGCAACAATTTCCAGAATTAAAACAAGTAGGTGAAGGCCATTACGCCGCATGTCATTTTGCAGGGGAGCTTGAGCTAAGGGGGGCAGCCTCGATATGACGTACATAGTGATCCTTCTGCTAGTTTTCTTCGTCTGCTTAAGCCTTATCATGCTGGGTTCTCTTTGGTATATGAGAGTGCTGCTGGAGAAGATGATTGGCAGCAAGCTGCACGACTTGGAATCACTAACAGCTACAGGTTCTATTCCTGAGGCATGGTCAGTTAAATATGATCGGCAAATGATTCACTATCAAAAGCTTGGCAACACAAATCAAGTGAAGCGAATTCAACAATCAGCAAGAAAGGTTTATTTGAACAAAATCGGTAAATTGTTAGCTTATGTAAGAAGAACGACGCTGGTCGAAAGTGAAGAAGCCCGCAACCATACCTTGCGTATTCTGCAGAGGGTGGAGAGGGAATGGAGGGACGAGAAGACGCATGGATCCTTTTCATGAGATGAAAAAGAGGGATACAGCAGCAGGTTTTATTTCTGTAGGAATTACGATATTCACCTCCGTGCTTGGCATTATCAATTGGTTTGAATTACGAAGTCTGCTGCTCGCGTGCTTGGCTTTTTTCAACGTCAAAGCTTCTTCCTGGCAAGGTATCGATAATTTCACATTTTTGCTGCTTGGCGTTGCATGGCTCGCATATGTATTTTATTCCCAATATTTTTTGAAAAAGAAGGCTGCAGCCAAACAGGTTTTACAAGCTGCTGCTATGCTTCTAGCTATTCAGTTGGGACTCTTATTTGTATGTAATCTCCTTACTCATGTCCTGCTGAATGTAACTTTTGAGTCCTACATGCTGCTTTTTTTGGTCATTGAAGGCATATCGGCTCTCTTACTTAGTCTGTTTGCAATTAAGGCGGCTCGTGAGCGAGCCCTACAATAAATACCTAGTGAAGGTGGGTCAACTTGTATGGATATAGGTGTCGTTTCGCGCAGCTTTCCGCAATTAACGAACGAAGAAGTAGCGGTTCTACTTGCTGAACATGGGTTCAGATGGACTGAGCTGTGCCTCTCGCAAACAGATTCCAACTATTGGCGATACAATGGGCGAAGTGATCTTAGTGACCTGACGGATGAACGAAGCCGTGAAATCATAGAAACGTACCGGAAGCATGGTATTGAAGTTGCATCTATTGGGGTTTTTACGAATCTGCTGGAACCGAATGGTATTGAATTAGAGCAGAACTTGCAATATTTCGAGCGACATATGCAAATTGCTGCTTTAAACGGCGTGCCGATTGTGGCAACGGAGTGTGGGTTTATTCCGGGTAAAAGAGGCATTCAGGCTGATTCCTATGAAAAGGATTTCGACTGGCTTGTACAGCAGGTGAAGTGGCTCGGAGAGCGCGCTGGACATTACGGCATCAAGCTAGCGCTTGAGCCCTGCGTTCTGGATGTGCTGCCAAGTGCGAAGCGAACGGCTGATTTTCTGGCACAGGTAGGATCGCCACATGTTCAAGTGCTGCTGGATCCGGCCAATTTGATTGCGAATAACTCCGAAGAGGAAATGTTCTACTATTTAGCCCCTCATATTGCCTATTTCCATGGTAAAGACCGCAAAGTCAATGATACTTACGGACGTTGTGTTGGTGATGGGGATATTAATTGGGGGAAGCTGCTGGATTTGTATCACGAACAAACAGAAGGCGTTCCGTTTATTTTGGAGTATGTGAGCATCACTAATTTCTGCGAGATTCGTGATCGGGTGATTGCGTTTGATCAAGCCCGTTAATTCTTCAATTGCGTAAGTCGGAAATTTGAGGCTCAGGGAGGTGTTTGATGATGCTAGTCGCGGAAAGGGTTCAGCACATTCTACAGCTGGTTAACGAGCGGGGAAGTATGCGTGTCACTGAACTCAGCCAATTGTGCCGGGTAACCGAAGAAACAATCCGTCGTGATCTGGACCGCTTGGAAAGCGAAGGTCGACTGCTGCGCAGCTATGGCGGAGCGATTCGCTTGCAGCCGCAAACGTCAGAGACGTCCTATCAGCTGCGCGAAACAATTCATGTTACGGAGAAGCAGCGTATTTCGGTAGAGGCTGTCAAATATGTAGAGCCGAATGATCGTATCGTCCTTGATGCAAGTTCCACGGCTTGGCATATGGCGGCGCAGCTTCCCGATATTCCGCTCACCGTTATCACCAACTCCTTGAAAGTGGCATTGGTTCTTAGCGAGAAAAAGAATGTGAACGTCATCAGCACAGGAGGTATCCTTGTACCTAATTCGCTATCTTTCGTAGGACCGCTGACAGAGCAAGCTTTGGATGAATACCACGTAAATAAAGCGTTCGTTTCCTGTAAAGGCGTTCATATGGAGCGTGGCATTAGTGAATCCAATGAGATGCAGGCCCGAGTGAAAAGAAAAATGGTCGGTATGGCCGAGCAAGTATTCGTGCTCGCTGATTACAGCAAATTCGATATGCAAGCTTTTACAATGATTGGTGCTTGGAATCAAATCCATCATCTGATCACTGACGAGCAAACACTATCCGATCATATACAGCAGCTGCAGCGTAAATTCATAAACGTCATTCAGCTGCAGTACTAATCAATGCATGAAGATGGCGTAATCCCCATGCAAGATGGCTGAAACCGCAATGAAAGCACAGGCTGCAAGCCTTATGATGAGGGTAGAGGCAGGGAGAGGAATCGTACTCATGGCTAATCAATTGAGACAGAGCCAATTTATGAATGATAAGCAGATTCCGTTCACCATCAATCGCTGCTTTCATGATCAGCACAATACGCCGTCTAGTCATTCACACGACTTTATTGAACTCGTTTATCTAGTCAATGGCGAAGCGGAGCATGTATTTGAGGGCGAAAGCTATCTCATTCAAGCTGGAGATGTGTTTATTATTAATCCCGGGGAAGTTCACACGTACCGAACGGAACCCGGCAAACGCATTGAGATCATTAATTGTTTATTCACGCCTGAGCTTATTCATGAGTCATTGCTGAAGGAGTTAGGCGTCTCACAGTCGATGGATTACTACTATGTGCATCCTTTCTTGAATCCTCGAGAACGCTTCCATCATCGGTTGAATTTGATTGGACTGGCAGCTGGTCTTGTACTATCTCTGCTTGAGAGCATGATTACAGAGTGGGAGTATCGCCGTCCGGGATATTTAACAATCATTAAGCTGCAAATGCTGCAGCTGCTCATTCTGTTGTCACGCAGCTATGCGGATTCAAGTTCAAAGGAAAAAAAGGGTTCGCGGACAGGGAATCATACGATTCTTGTTCGCCGCATGACCGGATTTCTGGAGCGCCATTTCGATAAAAAAATGACTATCCCCGATCTGTGTGAGCTGTTTAATATTAGCAGTCGTCAGTTGAATCGGGTGTTCAAACAGGAAACAAAGCAGACCGTGACGGAGCGGATTCATGATATCCGCATCGATCGCGCCAAACAGTATTTGGCAGAAGGCGATGAGAAGGTCATACAAATTGCTCATCGCGTGGGCTATGAGGATCAGGCCTTTTTCACACAACTATTCCGGCGAAAGGTCGGGTGTTCGCCTGGGCAGTATCGCGATTTACACAGGTAAAATCGATGGAATTGCTAATGGATCATTAGAAACCAATTGCTGGAGGGATGAGCTATGACACTAAAAGTCGGGGTTATCGGAATCGGGAATATAGGGACTATCCATGCCAATATATACAAGGAACATGCGAAAACAGAGCTGGTCGCTGTCTGTGACATTATTAAAGAGAAAGCTGATGCGGCAGCCGCCAAATACGGCTGCAAGGCATTTTACAGTGTGCAAGAGATGCTGAATAGCGGTATTCATCTGGATGCCTGCTCGATGGCGACCAAAGGTGAGGAAAACGGCGGAGAGCACTATCAGCCAACGATGGAACTGCTAGCTGCGAATATTCCAGTTCTGGGTGAGAAGCCGATCTCCAACCGGATCGATGAAGGGGAGCGCATGGTGGCGCTAGCCAAGGAGAAGCAGCTGCCTTTTGCAGTGAACCTGAACCATCGATTTACGCCGGCAGCTCTTCGTGCGAAAGAATGGGTGGAGGAAGGCCGGCTCGGTCAATTGCATATGATCAATATGAAAATGTGGATTAATAACCCAGTAGAGACGTCGCCTTGGTTTCACCTGCGTGCGCTTCATCCACACTCGTTTGATGTGATTCGGTATTTCTGCGGAGATGTGAAGCGGGTAGCCGCTTTTATGATGAAGGGAGAAGGAAGGAAAATCTGGTCCAATGCGCAAGTCATGCTCGAGTTTGAAAATGGGGCGATCGGCAATTTAGTCGGTAGCTACGATGCCGGAGCAAGCTACGGCTTGGAGCGATGCGAAGTCGTGGGATCAAAGGGACGGTTCGTCTTAGATGATGCATGTGAACAGCTGACCTATTATCCTCGTCACAGCATTGCTACAGAGACTTATAGCTACCTAGGGGGCATGCGTTCCTTTAATGAAACGTTCAAAAGCCGGATTAGCGATTGGATCGAACAGCTGGATGCGAAGGTACCCTATGATCAAATTAATGGCTCAGGCGAAGAAGCGCTGAAGGCGCAAACGATTATCGAGGCAGCGATACGTTCATTTGAAACTTCAAGCATCATTGAACTTTAATTCGGGAGGTCGGAATGCATGATCCAGCTGGGGATAAATTCGGTTTTATTCAAGGATTTTGATTTCGCTACAGCAGCGCGGCATATCAAGCTTTGTGGTTTTGACGGTGTTGAATTATCTGCTATCAAAGGGATGTGCGAGCACCTTGAGCTTGATCGGTGGCGTGAACAAGCTGCCGAGATTAAGCAGATCGCAGCAGATAATGGGCTCAAGCTGTTGTCGATGGAAGTAGCGGAGCTCAGTGAGACCCGACTTCCTCTCGCTTTCGAAGCGGCAGCTGAATTAGGTATACGGATTGTTAATGTTGGCCCTGGCGGTAAATCAGATGTTGAAGAGGATCTTGCATTCACCATTGAGAAGCTGAGCCGCATGGCGAAGCTGGCAGGGGAATATAGCGTTACGCTTTGTGTCAAAGCCCATGTAGGAGGCTCCATTTACAATACCCCAACTTCACTCAGAGCTATGGAGTCGATCGCAGATCCGTCATTCGGTATCGATATGGACCCCAGCCATATCTATCGTGCGGGTGAGAACCCGGAAGCCGCACTGCCAGCCGTGATTTCACGTGTTCGGCATATTCATATCCGGGATTGCAGCGGCAGGCAGGCTGGGCCAGGAACAATTGACAAGCAGGCCTGTGGACGCGGGGATATCGATCTCATCGGGTATTGTAAAGTGCTCACGGATTATGGCTACGAGGGGCCAATTTGCCTCGAGGTCATCGGAGCAAATAGTCATTCTCTAGCGCAGGTGTCGATCGTAGCAGCTGAAAGCTATGGCTACTTGAATGCTGTGTTGCGTTCTTTTGGGGCGAGATAACGCAGAACTAACGAAAAAGGGGTAGGTAATATGACAACGAAAATGCCGAATTTACTGTTGTTAGGTATTGATAGTTTACGCAGGGATCATATGAGCGGCTATGGCTATCACAAGCTGACGACTCCACATATTGACCAATACAGTCAGGGTGGCGTGTTGTTTGAACATCACTTCTCCCCGAGCATCCCAACAACGCCGGGATATGCCTCTATGCTCACGGGGATGGATTGCTTCGGCACCGACGTTGTTGCGCTGCGGCATGGCGGCGCGGTTGGCGATCACGTGAAAATGCTCTCCGAGCTGCTCGAAGAGAAGGGTTACAATACGACTTGTATTGGTTTCACAGGGAATCCCTCAGCTCGCGGCTTTCAGACATATTTGGATTTCGAAGGCTGGGGAGCTGATGAGTCAGGTCGCAGTCCCAAAGCCGATAATTTGAACCAGGTTGCGATACCGGAAATGAAGCGTCTCAAGGCGGAGGGGAAGCCATTTTTCCTGTTCCTGCGTCATATGGATCCGCACTCGCCCTATCTGCCGCCAAAACCGTTTGAACGGATGTTTTATGACGGAAATGAGTGTGATCCGGACAATCATTCGTTGGATAACCTCTACGCCTTTAAGCCATTTGCTGATTACTTCAGCTCCTGGTTCCCTGAAGGCTGCACGGATAGTACATATATCGATGCGCAGTATGATGGCGCTATTGCTTATATGGATGCGGGAATTCAGTCGATTCTCACTGCGCTTACTGCGCTTGGAATTGAAGAAGAAACGCTTGTTGTCATCACCTCGGACCATGGAGAAACACTGAATGAACATGATTGCTACTATGACCATCATGGCTTATACGAGACCAATTTGCGGATTCCGCTAATACTCAGATATCCAGGCAAGCTGCCAGCAGGGAAGCGAGTGTCCAGTTCCACGCAAATCAAGGATGTGATGCCGACGATTGTTGAGCTTCTGGGTTTGGATTGTGACATTTCCTTTGATGGCCGCAGCTTAGTACCATTAGTCCGTGGTGAGGAGCGGGGGCGGGTACCCGAAAGTGAAATGTATATCACCGAATGCACGTGGATGCGCAAGCACGGTTGGCGGACACCGGAATGGAAACTGATCGTTGCACTGGAGCCGGATCTTCATTTTAAGCAGCCCATTGAGCTGTACAACTTGGTTCGTGATCCAGATGAGCTGCACAATGTGGCAGAAGAGGAGCCCGAAATTGCAGCCTTGCTAGTGAAACGAATGGAGGCTCATATTGCGAAGCGGGAAAATGAGACGGGCCGCGAGAATCCGATCTACACGAATCTGAACTGGCATGGACTCGGCTGCGGCCCGTTTAAAACGTCGCAGCAAGCTTTTGATTCGATGCATATCGGTTCCCCAAAAACGGCGAAATCGCTGCAAACCAAGGATGAGGAAGTGGACGTCGAGGCTGAAGCAGATGTTGAAGCAGACGTAGATGCAGAAGAAGTGGAAGCCGATTCAACATGCTGAAGGTGGCAGTTGTTGGGGTCAATCAAATCGGACGTATACATTGTCGCTGCTATAAGGAACACCCAGAGGTTGAACTGACCGCAATTTGTGATCTGAACCGGGAACTCGCGGATTCGGTTGCCGCGCAGTTTGGAGCGAAGGCTTATTATGATGTTGATACGATGCTGGAAGTCGAACAGATTGATATCGTTAGCGTCGCTACCGGCGGGATAGAAAATGGCTCTCACCATAGAGAGCCTGTTATGAAGGCAATTGCTGCCGGAAAAGACGTCCTGGTCGAGAAGCCGATTTCGAACAGCTTGGAAGAAGCGAGAGAAATGGTTCAATTTGCGAAGGAAAAGGGAGTTCGTTTTGGTTGTAATCTCAACCATCGGTTCACTCCAGCGGCAAGGAAAGCGAAAGAATGGATCGCCGCAGGCGACATTGGCCACCAGCTCTTTGTGAACATGAAGCTCACCATCGGCAATCCGAATGAATCCAGTCCTTGGATACATTTGCGGGCACTGCATCCTCATTCGTTGGATGTCATGCGATATTTTGCCGGAAATGTTCGGCGAGTTCAAGCATTTCTGACTAAGGGGCCTAGCCGCTCGGTTTGGTCAACGGCTTCCATTAACTTAGAGTTTGCCTCTGGTGCAGTAGGCCATTTGATGGGCAGCTATGACATGTTTGGTGTTCATCCTATTGAGGCTTGTGAAGTGGCAGGCGACCAAGGGAGGTTCGTTCTTGATAATGTCTATGAATCGCTCACTTATTATCCTCATAGGCAGGAAGAGCTGCGGGTATATCGCAATTCCATCATGACAGGAATGCGAGGCTTCGAGGATACGTTTCGGCTCCGACTGGGTGCTTTTATTCGAGAAGTGAAGGAGGGTATTTCCCCTGATCAAGTCGCCGCTTCTGGTGAGGATGCCCTTGCCGTCCAAGAAATAATAGAAGCGGCTATTCGTTCTCATCTTGCGAATGGTACAGTTATTGAAGTTTCCTGATGTGCATCCATGTCGGATGGACCGATCCGAAGGAGGAAGGTTATGAGTGAACAAGGGGAGGTACTATGGTTTACAGGTCTTTCAGGTTCAGGAAAATCAACGACGGCTCGTGCCTTGGTTGAACCACTTCGCGCTTACGGCCGGAAGGTTGAGCTGTTGGATGGAGACGAACTTCGTAAGACGATATCCCAGGGACTCGGCTTTAGTCGTGAGGATCGTAACACAAATATTAGAAGGATAGTGTATATGTGCAAGTTGTTATCTCGCAACGGGGTTATCGTTATTGTATCAGCGATTACCCCCTATGAGGAAATGAGAGAATATGCCCGCGCCGAGCTGCCTGGATATGTCGAAATATTCGTTGATTGCCCACTAGAAGAATGTGAACGACGTGATGTGAAAGGATTATATGCCAAAGCTAGAAAAGCGGAAATTCCACAATTTACGGGCATTGGAGATCCTTATGAGTTGCCGGAGCAGCCTGACATCGTGATCCGTACGCATGTTGACGAGCTCGAGAGCAACGTAGCCTTAATCATGGACTTCATGGCTACGAAAATAGGTCGGGGTGAGTCTGTATGAATATCGTCTTCATTTCTTTGGACACCCTTCGCGCTACTCGGTTGGGCTGCTACGGTTATGCGAAGCCTACGTCACCGTACATGGATCAAATAGCCGCCCAAGGAGCATTATTTGAAAGAGCCTATGCGGCTGATATTCCGACTGAAGTGGCCCACACCGGCATTTTCACGGGAAAAGTTGGCTTACGAACGGGGGTTGTCGCTCACGGTTCGCCGCTAACTCACCTGCCTAAGAAGGAAGCGTGGCTCCCGTCTCTTATGCAAAACAATGGGTTCACGACAGCAGCAGTCGATAATTTATATCAACTGAAGGAATGGTTCGCAAGAGGATATCGGTATTACATTAATTCGGTAGGCAAGAAGCGCAGCATTGACGGAAAAACCATAAATCAATTGGCATTTCAATGGATTCGTGAGCATAAGCAGGAAGATTTCTTTCTATTTCTTCATTATTGGGATCCACATACACCTTATCAGCCACCGGAAGACTATATTTCACCGTTCTATGAGCAGAGCCGCGATCCGTATGATCCTGCGAATCGCAGTATGCAAGCCGCATATAATCATGCGGCTTACCCTTTTTTCAAGCACCATCATTATGATTTGTTAGGTCCTGTGACGGATGCTACCTATGTAAATGCATTGTATGATGCGGAAGTTCGTTATCTCGATGATCGTCTGCGCGAGCTTGATGAACAGCTTATTGCAGAGGGGTTATATGAGGACACCCTGTTGATTTTGTTCGGAGATCATGGAGAAAGCTTGACGGAGCATGATATTTATTGGGATCATTGCGGTCTCTATGAGACGACGGTTCAAGTCCCGATGATCATGAGATACCCGAGACGAATTCCAGCCGGACGCAGAGTCAAAGGGTTAGTCCAGCAGGTGGACATGATGCCCACGATATTAGAAGCCGCCGGGATTAAGGCGCCTCCTTCATTGGATGGCCGCAGCTTGTGGCCTAGCTTAAGGGGAGAAGCTGATGGGACGCATGACTTCGTTTACTTGAGTGAATGTGCTTGGCAGGCCAGCAGAGGTGTGGTTACGAAGGATTATAAATTTATCCGCACGTTAGACTCTGGGCCTTTTGTGCGTCCACATAGAGAGCTATATGATCTGCGCTCCGATCCAGAGGAAGTGAGGAATGTAGCCGAAAGCTCCGTTCCTATTGCGAATGATCTCGCTTATCGCTTGGATGAGTGGGTTGCGCAAATGCTAAATGGACGTATAGATCCTATGCTGACACAGATGGAAGCAGGACTCCCGTTCCGGAATAGAATCCATGAGATACTACAGCAGTATGGCCTGACTTGGTCGGAATGGATGCAAGATCCAAGGCGTGAGCGATTCGATGAAGCGTCCGCAGCCGCCCGACATACGGGGAGGCATTCGATTTGACTAAGCTGGCGCAGCAGCCCAATATTCTGATCATTATGGTCGATCAGCTAAGGTATGATTGTCTTGGTTATAGTGGTTTAGCCCCTGTCTTAACGCCGCATATAGACCGGCTTGCTGCCGGGGGCATGTGGTTCAACCGTGCCTACACCCCAATTCCTGTATGCGGCCCGGCGAGACAATCGTTCGTGTGCGGCAGGCGAGCTGAAGCCTTCGGCGGACTTTGGAATTTCAAACTTGGTATGAAGGTAAGTGCGCTCGAGCCCACTGACTATTCGTGGGCTCGCTCCTTACAGGAGGCGGGTTATCACAATGGTTATATGGGAAAGTGGGATGTTCATCCAACTAATGACCCTACCTGTTATGGGTATGACGAGTTTGTTCCTAGTGATGAAAGATACCGCACATGGCTGCAGGAGGCTTATCCGGAGCTAGCTTACACTAGTGGTTACTTCGGAGAAACGGATCCTCTACCACTAGCGGATACTCGCACACACCGAACAGGAGAAATGGCAGCAGTGTTAATGAGGCAGTTGTCCAAGGGAGGCTCCCCTTGGCATCTTCGAGTGAATTTCCAAGAGCCCCATCTGCCGTGCCGTCCGACAGCAGTGTTTGCTGAAAAGTATGCCATAGAGAGTATTCCGATGTGGGGCAGCTTCAGCGAAACGTTCGCTGATAAGCCTTATATTCAAGAGCAGCAGCTTCGGAATTGGCAGATCGAGAACTTAGACTGGGAGGACTGGGCACCTATCGTCGCCCGTTATTACGCTATCATTAGTCAATTGGATGATGCCATAGGCAGGCTTTTAGAGGAGCTAGATTTATTGGGGGAAAGCCAGGATACGGTCGTGATTTTCACATCCGATCACGGGGACATGTGCGGTGGACATCGGATGTTAGATAAACACTATGTGATGTATGAGGATGTCGTGAAAGTTCCGCTCATTATACGTTGGCCTAGTGTCATTCCCCCTGGCAGACGCTGTGATGAATTCGTGCAATCCTTGCTGGATCTGCCGCCGACACTGTTAGAGATCAGTTGTTCAACTCCGCCACCTGATCATCGGTTTCACGGAGAATCCTTACTGCCATTGCTCCGGGGCACCCATCCTGCGGTTTGGAGGAATGAAGTCGTCGCGACATACAATGGCGGGCAATTTGGGCTCTACACACAGCGAATGATTCGCAGCAAAGAATGGAAATACGTTTGGAATTCTACGGATGTCGATGAACTCTACGATATGATCGACGACCCATACGAACTTCGAAACGTCATTCAGCATCCTGCAAACAAAAGTATTGTTCTGGAGCTTCGCAAGCGGTTGTATGATATTCTGCATCGAGATGACGACGGCTTAGTACATAATCCATGGATGCGTGA
This sequence comes from Paenibacillus sp. JT22N1, assembly GCF_059692155.1. Taxonomy (NCBI): domain Bacteria; kingdom Bacillati; phylum Bacillota; class Bacilli; order Caryophanales; family Paenibacillaceae; genus Paenibacillus; species Paenibacillus sp. JT22N1. The sequence continues at coordinate 112,360 of NZ_JCAUAW010000002.1, read as the reverse complement.
TCAATTGACCAAAGGACGGAAAAAGTGATGAAAGTACACGGTTTAAAGGAGGAATCAACTATGCTAACACAGGAGCTAATCAAGCAATTCGATGAAATAGGGTTTCTGAAAGGCGATGTCGTTTTATCCGATGAAGAGGTAGAAACATTACGTGAGGAATTGGCTATGGTGATGGACGGGAAATCCGTTAAAAAGCCCATTCTGAACCGAAATATGCTCGATAACTCCCATTATGGGATGACAATAACGAAGAAGGAAACGGTTGTTCAAATCGTGAATATTTGGATGGCTAGCGATGTCTACTTGCAACATGCAGCCAATCAAAGAATTTGTGAAGAGGTGGCGCAATTGAGCCATACGGACACCCTTCGGATCTGGCATGATCAGATTCAATACAAACCGCCTGTGATGGGAGGCCCAACGAATTGGCACCAGGATCATCCGTTATGGCCTGTTATTCAACCGGCTGATCTCGTTAGTGCTTGGGTAGCTTTGGATGATGCTGTGATTGAAAATGGTTGTATGTGGATGGTGCCTGGCAGCCATAAATGGGGTAATCATCAAAAGTATTTAAGCAGTAATGAACAATTTATGCCATATCACAAGCAGCCGGAGCTTCTTCCTGAAGGGGCTAAAGTGGAAGCGGTTCCTTTTGAAATTAAGAAAGGTCAGGTTGGTTATCACCACAGCTTGACTTGGCACGGTAGCCCAAATAATCGTTCTGAATTAAAACGCAGAGCCATTGCGGTTCACTATATGCCGGGGCACACGTATTTTGCACCGACGGGCAACCATCCGATGGAATCCCATATTCATGTACAGCCGGGCGAAATAGTATCTGGTGAGAGCTTTCCGGTTGTCTATCAAAGATAACGCTGCTGTAAAGGGGGGGGACATGGGATTTCAAGCACCGAATCCTACGCCATTTCCAGACGTAAATATTGTGCTGGAACAACTGCTCGTTGGGGTTGAAAGTGTTCTCAGACATCACTTTATCGGTCTATATATTCACGGTTCATTGGCAGGAGGTGACTTCAATCCGGAAAGCAGTGACATCGACTTTCTAGTTGTAACGTTGGATGAGCTGGCTCCCAAACATTTGCCCGCGTTGGCTCAAATGCACGCCAATCTTCGAGACAGGGGTCATAGGTGGGCTGCGAGAATGGAAGGCTCCTATATTTCGCAAGCCTCCTTGAGGTGCTATAATCCGCTTCAATGCTGGCATCCTGCGCTTCGCAGTGATGGAAGCTTCGCGGTGGATGGGCATTCCAGCGATTGGATCATTCAACGCTCGATTATTCGTGAGCATGGCATCGTTTTGTACGGACCTTCCCCGCCCTCGCTGATTGATCCCGTCACACCTTCGGAACTGAGGAAAGCGACTCAAGGGATTTTAAACGAGTGGTGGGCACCTTTATTCCAAAATGCGTCACGACTCCGTACGAGTGAATATCAAGCATATGCCATACTTACGATGTGCAGGTGCCTGTATACAATAGAGACAGGATTAGTTGCCTCTAAACCCGCCGCGGCAAAATGGGTGATTAAAACCCACGGCAGCAGATGGGAAGTGCTAATCCAGCGAGCTTTGACATGGCGCGAGGGTATAGAACTGGATGCGTTAGATGAGACCCTTGATTTGGTTAGGTATACGATTGAAAGCGGACAAAAATAAAAATCGTCCTATTTCCACATTACTGTGGGAAAAGGACGATTTCCTTTTTATAAATAATACAAAGCCTCACCCGCAACAGCCCCTAAGAGGACGATGCACCAAGGCGGTAATTTCCAGAACACCAGCAGGCCAAATAACACGATTACTAATGCAAAATCATAAGGACGAATAATGGCGGTTGTCCATAGCGGGTTATATAGTGCCGCAAGCAGGATACCGACAACGGCTGCATTAATGCCTACGAAAGCACTTTGAATTTTGACATTTGTTCGTAATGTATTCCAAAAAGGCAAGGCCCCTTTAATCAGAAGATAAGCAGGCAGGAAAATGGCGAAGGTTCCCACGAGGGCCCCTCTGAATCCGTCAATCATAGCACCCAAATACGTGCCAAATGTAAAAAGCGGACCCGGAACTGCTTGCGTAGCCCCATATCCGGCCAAGAAGACTTCTTTACTAACCAAACCTTGAGGGACAACTTCGCGTTCCAAAAGGGGGAGAATGACATGGCCGCCGCCGAAAACCAAGGAACCTACCCGATAAAACGAATCGAAAAGGGATAAGAGCTGCGAGTGCCATAAACCGCTGAAAATTGGAAGAAGCAGCAGCAGTAACACATAAAGGATCAAGCAAAAGATTGCAACAGAGCGATGAACACGTACTTGAATAGTACTGTTATCTTGGTTTGAAATGGTTTTGAAAGAAAATAACCCGATGATTCCGGCGAGTACAATAATAACAACTTGGCTATAAACAGCCTGCCATAGCAAGGTTACCGATGCGGCTGCAATGGCTATGGAGGCCGTGCTTTTATCTGACGCTAGCTTTTTTCCCATGCTGAGAACAGCTTGTGCGACGATGGCTACTGCAACGATTTTGAGACCGTGGATCCAACCGGTGCTGCTCACATCCATGGCTTTCATCAGTAGGGAAAAGAGTAATAAGAGGATAATAGAAGGTAACGTAAATCCTAGCCAAGCAGCTGCGCCCCCCAACAATCCGGCCCGAATGGTACCGATACCAACACCAACCTGACTGCTGGCTGGGCCTGGGAGAAACTGGCATAGCGCAACGAGATCGGCGTAGCTTTTCTCATCCATCCATTTACGTTTCTGAATATATTCGTTGTGAAAATAGCCCAGATGGGCAATAGGTCCACCGAAGGACGTCAATCCTAATTTTGTTGATACGAGAAATACTTCAAGCAATGCTCTTCGTTTACTTTGCTGTGGTTTTGCAGCGGTGTCCAACCCATTTCCTCCTCAATGACGCTTGATGAACATCTAAGTCATTTAAGTGTATCGGAAATTGCAGCGCGGTTCTACCGTTTAACACAAATAATACAACAATGAGGACCATCCGATTCTCTCTACGCATATAAAAGGATCATGAACTCTACTTAAGTAGAAATCATGATCCTGTTTCGTAACACGATCGTGGGAGCTCTTCAAATCATATTACTCCAGCTGATATTCCTTCATCTTGTTGTAAAGAGTACCGCGGGAGATGCCGAGCAGTTTAGCTGCTGCGCTTTTATTGCCTGCCGTTTTGGCCAGAGCTTCTTCAATCAGATGAATTTCTTCCACATCAGACACCTTCGCTTTTAATGAATTCGCCACATTATCTGCTTCTGAAGAAGCAAGACTTGGTTGCTGCTCCTGTAAAGTGACTGGCAAATGTTCTAAGGTGATCAGGTCTTCATCATTAAGTATGATGCATCGCTCGATGACATTTTTCAATTCTTGGATGTTCCCTGGCCATGAATAGTTGGTCAAAGCCAAGATGACCTCTGGCGAAAGTGTGGGAACAGGCTTCTGGTATTGCAGTGAAAACTGCTTGAGATACATTTGGACCATCGCAGGAATGTCTTCGGTTCTATCCCGTAAAGGCGGAATCCGAATGGAAATCACATTGAGCGCATAGTACAGATCCGAGCGAAATTCTTGATTGACTAGCTTGCTTGCTAAATCTTGTGTTGTTGCGATTATGATACGGGTACGCACGCTAATAGGTTGACTTCCTCCAGAGCGAACGATCGTTTGCTGTGTAATGTAATGATAAAGCTTAGCTTGAAGCTCTAAAGGAAGCTTCTCTATTTCGTTAATAAACAAGGTGCCGTCTTTGGCTAGCTCCAATTTACCAGCTTGTCCACTATCACTTCCTGTGAAGGCGCCCCCTTGATAGCCAAATAGTTCAGCTTCCAATAGACCTGAGGGAACGATGCCACAATTGATTGTCAAGAAAGGCTGCTCGGATCTTGAACTCGACTGATGGATAATATGAGCAAGCTGCTCTTTGCCAACACCCGATTCTCCAATCAGGAGGACGGGTGTTTCTGTAGCTGCCACCTTCTTGGCCCATTGGATGACTTTGCCGATAGCAGGTCCTTTTCCTTTAATTAAGGTAAAGAGATCTTCAGCCTGATCTTTTTGTGGTAGTCCGAAGGAATCGACGGTTGTTAATTGTTCGTTCAATCGTACCAATTGTGTGATATCCTGCTCGGTTGCAATGCCACCAATGATTTGCCCCTGAGCATCTCTGATAGGTGACGCATTAATAAGGACATGAGTGTCGGGCCGAGGGCGGTGGTAGGTATTACGAATCATCCTGCCTTCGTCCAAAATTTTCAGGACCATCAGTGTTTCGATATCAAAATGTTCGCCAATGCGTTTGCCTAAAATATCTGCTGCCGGAAGATGATAGAGTTCTTCAGCGACGGAATTCCAGCAGATCACAGCGCCGGCTCGATCAACGACCGTGACAGCATCGGTGACGGTATCCGCGAGTGCATTGAAATAGGCAGACCACTTTTGCAGCTCGGAAAGGGCGGAATTGAGATACGTGGATAAAACGGAGTATCCCCCGATGGTTCCATCCTTATCTTTGAAAAGTACCGGTCGATTTGTTCGTTGAGGCACAAGCGGCAAAGGGATGTTTTCGTCCACAGTAATAATCGCGGATACAAAGTGTTTGCTGCTCTCTACTAATTCTTGGATGTTTCTAGCTGAAAAGGCCGTCATAAGGCCTGCATCTTCCGGCGTAAATAAGCATATTTCATCATGCCAATGTGAAATAACAGCCGTTCCATTGTTTAAATAGGAAGAAAGCTCTTCAAGCGTTGTTTCAACAGGGAGTGTGATTATAGGGTTGTTCAATGGAAAGTGTTCATTAATGAACATAATTGACCTCATTTGTACCATTTATTTGGTTTAAATTTACCATGAAAGCAAGGGAGATTCAACACAGGAAGCCGAGAAGGTGAGTATGATAAAGGAAAAGAAATAAAAACTGTTCAATAATCAGAGAAATATGCATATAAACAAATAGTGTTCAAAATTTAAATTAAAGTGTATAATAAAATTAATATTTTTGACACTATTGTATAATTCCTTTTGGGGGAATAACAGATGGAACTTCTGATGAAAAATGTGTTTCAATCTTTAGGTAAAAGTCGCACTGCTAATCGATTAGCCAAAAAGTATGGTTTACGCTTTGGTGCAGCGCGTTTTGTAGCAGGAGAGACCATCCAGCAATCCATCGAAGCTGTGCGCGGACTTAATCAAGATGGTCGTGTAGCGACTCTGGACCATTTGGGTGAGTTCGTCTTCAGTGAAGAAGAAGCGTTGGAATCAGCAGCCATGTGTATTCAAACGTTAGATGCGATTGCTAGTTCAGGCGTCAAATCCAATCTGTCGCTTAAAATGACTTCACTTGGGCTAGATATCAGCAGAGATCTCTGTGTAAACAACATGAAACGTATTCTTGATTGTGCTCGTCAGCATGGAAATTTCGTGCGAATCGATATGGAGGATTATGCGCATTGTCAAATCTCACTCGATATTTACAGAGAGCTTCGACAAGAATATGACAACGTAGGAATCGTCATTCAAGCTTATTTGTTCCGGACCATACAGGATATCGATGATTTACATGCACTCGGAGCCAATCTGCGACTTGTGAAAGGTGCTTATAAGGAATCTCCGCAAGTTGCTTTTCCAGAAAAAAGCGCAGTTGATGAAAATTACAAAAAAATCATTCAAAAACATCTTCTGAACGGTCATTATACAGCTATTGCAAGCCACGATGAGGCGATCATTCATTTTACGAAAGAATTTGTAAGGTCAAATCTTATCTCCATAGATCAGTTTGAATTCCAGATGCTCTATGGGATTTGTGAAGATTTGCAAAAGCAATTAGTGAAAGAAGGATATCGAGTTCGGGTCTATGTCCCGTACGGTGTAGATTGGTTCGGATATTTCATGAGAAGGTTAGCAGAGCGCCCAGCAAATGTCTGGTTTGTTCTGAAAAATATGTTTAAATAACACCCCATTTTTCCATTTGGAGAGGAGCACTTATATGAATACATTTACGAAAGTTAGTCCGTATGCAAATGAAGCTTTTACAAATTTTGGCTTAGAGGAAAATGTGAAGGCGATGCAAGCTGCTATTGCCAAAGTGAAAAGTGAGCTGGGACGCGAATATCCGCTATATATCGGTACGGAGAAAGTAGTAACCGAGGCAAAAATCACATCGATTAACCCGGGGAATGTAGACGAAATTATTGGATATGTAAGTAAAGCAGATAAGAAGCTTGCGGAAAAAGCGATGAATGTTGCCCTCGAAACTTTCGAAACTTGGAAGAAGGTTCCAGTAAGAGAGCGTGCGGAATATTTATTTAAAGCTGCTGCGCTAATGCGTGATCGTAAGCATGAATTCTCAGCGTTGATGATTTTGGAATCAGGCAAAAACTATGTAGAAGCGGATGTAGATACCGCTGAAGCGATTGATTTCATCGAGTTCTACGCGCGCGAAATGATTCGTTTGAGCCAAATTAACGAGACGCAGCCATTAGCCAAAATTCCTGGTGAAAATAACCAAATTAGTTATATCCCATTAGGCGTCGGCGTTATCATCCCGCCATGGAATTTTCCATTAGCGATTTGTGTAGGCATGACGATTGCGGCGGTTGTTTCTGGCAATACCGTTTTGCTGAAGCCAGCTTCAACAACGCCTGTTATTGCTCACAAATTCGTGGCTCTTATGGAGGAAGTAGGACTTCCTGCTGGTGTAATTAATTTCATTCCAGGGAGCGGTGCGGAAGTAGGAGACTACTTAACGACTCATCCGAAGACTCGTTTCATTAGCTTTACAGGCTCCAAAGAGATCGGTTTGCGCATTAACAAGTTGGCCGCGGATGTGGCGCCTGGTCAAATTTGGATCAAGCGTGTTATTGCGGAAATGGGCGGCAAAGACGGTATTGTCGTGGACGAAACAGCGGATCTCGACGCGGCTGCCGCTGCGATTGTGGCTTCTGCTTTCGGCTTCCAAGGACAGAAATGCTCGGCTGGTTCGCGTGCTATCATTGTTGAATCTGTTTACGACGTAGTTGTAGACAAAGTAGTTGCTCTGACGAACCAACTGCAAAGCGGTCTACCTGAGCACAATTTCGCAGCAGGTCCGGTCATTGATAAAAGTTCCTATGATAAAATTTTAGATTACATTGAAATTGGGAAAACCGAAGGAACACTCCTTTCAGGTGGTGAAAAAGCCGAAGGAAACGGCTATTACATTCAGCCAACTGTGTTCGGCGATGTAAGCGGCAAAGCGCGCGTTATGCAGGAAGAGATCTTCGGACCAGTCTTGGCTATCGCTAAAGCGAAGGACTGGAAAGAAGCCATCGCGATGTACAACGATACGGAATTTGGTTTAACGGGCTCATACTTCTCCACGAATGAGGAGCGGATTTCTGAGGCATTAGACACTGTTCACTGCGGCAACTTGTACATTAATCGCAAATGCACAGGTGCATTAGTGGGTGTACATCCTTTCGGCGGCTTCAATATGTCGGGAACAGATTCCAAAGCAGGCGGTTACGACTACCTCATGCTTCTTACACAAGCGAAGCTGACTTCACGCAAAATATAATGGTTAGCAAAAAGAGGGCGGACGATGAGTCTGGCCTTCTTTTTTATTAGGATCGGCAGGTGAGGTTCCGGAAACATAGGGGACTAGGTTCGCTGCAAGGATTGGATGCGAGTAACGAAAGGAACTAGTTTCTCATAATGATTTAGACGAGAGAAGTTGTCGTCGAGAAGAGAAGGGAGCAATTCGCCTCAATGATCGGTCGTCGAGCAGCGAAAGGGAACTACGATCCGCTATTTATCAATATAGCTGCATTTTCGTGATCAGAGGGAACGTCGATCCGCTATTTTGCCATTTTTTGCTGAAATGCTGAACAAAATGGGGAAATAAGGGCTTGTAGTTCCGTCAAGGTAGCTAAATAGGCAAAATTAGCATAAATAGCGCTCGTACGTTCCCTTTCAGTAGTATTGATGACATTCTCGTCCCGACATGGGTGAATTCAGCCTTCCGGTCGAATTGCGTACCCAATGCTGAATAGGGGAGAATGGTCGCAATAGTCTTCGCGCGAATCGGACTGTTTCGCTTTCTAGCCAAGAGAGTGACTCTGGTACATTGGATGAGATGAATTTGCCTACAAATGAAAGAATAAGCTGCTGACACTGCTTCGGTGACTCAACAATGGATGGGTAGGCGATAGGCATATCCAGCCATCCATCCAAGGCAAGATGGCAATGCCGGAGACAGAGGTCTTTGAATCTCCAAAGATCAAGATCTCGAGCATGGGAGCTGTAGCCTTGGATTTCAATTACACCCCTAGTATCTCCTGGCATATAAGCGAAGTCCAAATAGCGGTAGCCGAACGGTTGTTGGTTAAAAACAAAACCCGCTTCCGTCTATATTTGCGAGGAGTTGACTCCTTACGAAAATAGATGAAAGCGGCGCATGCTTCACGACCAGCTTGATTGAATAACTCTAGAAAAGTGGAAAATGATACTGTTGTGCCACCTCATTTTTGGAGGATCGATGCTTTACAAAGGTAAATCACGCTTGCGGAACAGCGCGATTCCCGCCGCAAAGGTCACGAACCCAATCACAATCAATACCGACCAAGCAAGCGCGGTTTCCGTCTGTCCACCGATAATGCCACTCGGATCATATAACGAGAAGTACGTCAGGTTGCGCAGCCAATTGATTTTTTCGCTCAATTTGCCGATAAAATCCAGACTGAAGAACCCGAAGGTCAGCACGGCCGAAATCCCGAGCGCCTTCTTCTCATCGTTGGCTAAAGAAGAGACGAGGAAGGCGATTCCGCCTACTGCGAAGAACAGCAGCAATGCCGCCAAGTTCATCCGTAGAAATGCCGCTCCGTGAAAGTCGCTCAATTCCCCTATAAATAGGGCATACCCCGCAAACCCGCATAATGTCGTCACCGCCATGATGGACAAAAGACCAGTCACAAAAACGGCTGCCTGCGTCATCGCCACTTTCCCGCGAGTGGTGGGAGTCGCGAGCAAATACGCCATTGAACCTTGGTCAACCAACTTCGCCATCAGCTGTGTGGAGAACATGATGCAAAAAATCGAAACGATCAGTACGAGCAGCAGGCCGTAATATTCGCCTGAGATGAATCCCTCCACGGTGCCGAAGCCGCTGCCCAAGTTGAACGCATTGGTCATGCCGGGCGGCAAGGACTTGATCAACTCATCTAAGGCCGCATTATTTCCTGCGAAGCTTGGGAACAGCCAGAACATGAGCAGGATATAAAAAGCTGATCCGAACGCGTAGTTCATCATCCCTTTGATATGAATCTTCATCATGTGTTTATAGAGAGCGGAATTCATTGTAATGTCCCCTTCCGGTCGTAATAGTTCATGAACACGTCTTCGAGGCTTTGCGTGAATACGTCCAAGTTTCGGACAGGGTACTTAGACGTCTCCGAGAGGAAACGAGCATACTCTCCCTGCACAGCCACCCGCACTCGATTACCTTCACGCGATTCGACTATTATGCCGGAAGTCCGCCCGAATGTTTCCGCATCCTCTGCACGTTCGAACGTCACTTCGAACAATTTTCGCTGCATCGACTGCAGCTCGTGAATATCTTTGACGGTAAGGATGACCCCGTCCTTAATAATGGCCGCGCGGTCGCATGTCCGCTCAATCTCGGGAAAGCTGTGGGACGACATCAGGAATGTTGTACCCCGGGCTTTCTCCTCCAGCACGAGGTCGATAAACACCTTCTGCATGAGCGGGTCTAGTCCCGAAGTCGGTTCATCTAGGATGATTACCTCCGGCTGATGCATGAAAGCGGCGACGATGCCGACCTTCTGCTTCATTCCTTTGGACATTTTGCGGATAGGAGTCCGGACGTCGAACTGAAAGCGGTCGATCAGCTCTTCCCGCCGCGCAGAATGCTTCGACCCTTGCATTTCCGCCATAAAATCAAGAAACGTTCGCCCGGTCATGCCTTCAATAAACGCGATCTCTCCTGGCAAATAACCGATATACCGCTGGACGGTCCCCTGTTTAGCCCAAGTATCCAATCCGCCAACCTTCACTGAGCCTTTCTCCGGTTTCATGAATCCCATGATATGCCGAATCGTTGTGGATTTTCCGGCACCGTTTGGACCCAGAAATCCAAACACCTCTCCTTTTTTGACCGAAAACGATACGTCAAAAATCCCTTTTCCGTTCGGGAATGTTTTGGTCAGCTGCTGAACAGTCAACATGCGCGGCCACCTCCAAATATGAAAGTTATGAAATATTCATTATTTATAATTTCAAAACTTATGTTACTCCTGAATGTTCACCTCGTCAATACTTTTGAAATATATTTATGCTATAATTTCATTATTCCAAAAAAACGGGTGATTCAAATGAACGGCTACGAAAAAAGAGCCCAGCAAAAAAAAGAAAAAATCATGCACGCGACCTTGAATATGTTGAAAACGTCCGATCCCAGAAAAATGCGGATCGCCGAAATCGCTGAAGCTGCTGGCGTATCACAGGTAACCATCTACAATTACTTCGGTAGCAAGGAAGCCTTGGTTCGGGAAGTGTTCAAAGATTATGCAAGGACGGCATTGAAAGAATTTGGGGAGTTTCTCTCCGGCGATCACTCTCTGAAGGAGAAGATCGAGTACATCGTTTTCCAGAAGAAGAAATCGTCAAGAACGTTTAGTCTTCAGGTCATGAAGCAGATATGGCAAGACGATCCGGAAATGGGACACTTTCTCAAAGAGGAATATATGGCCAAGGGTGTTCCACTTGTCATTCAGCTCATTGAAGACGGCAAGAAAAATGGGGAAATCACCGGGGCGCTTTCTACATCCACTATCATGATGTATATGCAAATGTTGACGAGCCAGGCGGACACCATGCTGGAGTATGCCGGAATACATGGTAATATGGACACGTTGATCGAGGAAATGGTGCATTTGTTTTTCTATGGGATCGCCAGCACGCCTCAATCGATCGTTCATACATAAGTTTGAGTTTTGTTGCTCCTTAGAAGAGGATTTGAGATAATGCTGATATTGATAACAGAAGAATGGGAGTGGCATTTTTGGAAAAGAAGAAAAGAACGTTAGCTTTTATAGGTTCATATGCGGATTCGAATAATCCTGGGGTATACACCTGCCGATACGATGAAGAGAATGGAAGCTTGGAAATCACCCATCAAGTAAATGGTTTGCAAAACCCGACGTTCTTGAGTGTGGATGCGAGCAATTGGAAATTATATGCGTTAACAGAGGGTGTTGACGCTAATCAGCAGCGCTGCGGGGCGGCATCTTCTTATGATATTGATTCAGCTACAGGAGAATTAACGTTTCTGAACAACGAGATCACGCTGCCTGCGACGACGTGCCACATTACATTAGACCATACGAACCAAGTGGTGATGGTATCCAGTTATCACGGGGGTATGGTAGGCTTGTCTCCTGTGTTAGCAGACGGTCGTTTAGGTACAACGGCTGATATCCAGCAACATCATGGCGCAAGCATACTATCGGTGCAGGATAGACCGCGTGCTCATTCTGTTTTCTTGGATCGAACAAACCGTTATGCGGGAGTCTGTGATCTAGGTTTGGATCGGATTATGATGTACAAGCTCGATATCCCTGCCAAAGTGCTTATTCCTCATAATGAAGTGCAAGTAGCACCCGGTTCAGGTCCGCGGCATTTTACTTTCCACCCGTCCTATGCCTTTGGCTATGTTATTAATGAACTTGGCTCCACAGTTACGGCATTCAGCTATGAGGAAGAACGAGGAGAGCTGACCGAAATCCAGACGATTTCCACACTTCCCGAGTCTTTTGAAGGGGAAAATGCCTGCGCGGACATTCATGTTTCACCAGATGGAAAGTTCCTATATGGATCTAACCGCGGGCATGATAGTATTGTCGTGTATGCCATCGATCCAGTTACGGGTAAGTTAACAGTAGTGGAGTATACGCCTACGTTAGGGAAGCATCCACGTAATTTTGCGATATCGCCGGATGGACAATTTCTGCTGGTAGCTAACAAAGATTCGGATCATATTGTATCGTTCTCACGTGACACTCAATCGGGGAAACTCGTTCCAACCGGAAGTGTGCTAAATGTGTCTAAACCGGTATGCATTAAGTTTGCTAGTGTAGAATGACACCTTTCACGGAGCGAGTCATTCACATCATTCGGAGTATCCCCGAGGGCAAAGTCATGACCTATGGTCAGATCGCCAGGCTCGCTGGAAGCCCAAGGGCGGCTCGACAAGTCGTACGCATTTTGCATGCAATGAGCAAGAAGCATCGCCTTCCTTGGTACAGAGTCATTAATGCAAAGGGAGAGATTGCCATCATGGATGATGAAGGTTCTCATATGCAAAGTTTTTTGCTGCAGGCTGAAGGAGTCATAATCACGGATCAGCGGTATATTTCCCTTGAGCATTACCAGCATCAAATAGAAGAAGATGCTTGAATGTACATAGAAAGCCTCACTTCTTGCAACTGGAAGAAGTGAGGCTTTTTGCAAGAAGGAATTGAGCCTAAGCTTTGTCGAATCTTGTAAGAAGGAAGATCAATTCGCGGAGGTTGTTATGAATCAGGATCAAGCTTCACCGGCAACGATATATAATTTAATAACGATGAAGTCAAATCCTTCACAGCGGCGGTTTGCTTTTATTATTGGGGCTATTGTGGCTTTGATTTCACTGCTTTCTGTGCCGTTTGTAAGGATTCAGTTGGTTGAACTGCAGGCCTATCAGCCGGCCATTTTTTCCACGGTTATTTGTTTCGAATTAATTACTGCTTACGTGATTTATAGTCAATTCAAAATCAATCGTTCACCGGCGGTACTCGTCCTGTTTGCATTGTATCTGTACTCCGGTGGTATGAGTTTGGTCTATATCCTCACGTTCCCTCGTGTTTTCGCTGAAAATGGCTTGTTCCATGCAGGAACACAAACTTCGGCTTGGCTCTACGTGATCTTGCACGCAGGATTTCCTCTAGCGATTACCCTCTATATGATGATTGAATCGAAATATGCGAATGTTAATTATAGTGCAAGTAAGACTAGGAGATTAGGTCTGTACACCTTGATAGGTGTCGTTTTACTAATCACAGGATTAACTTACATCACGACGCATTTCAAAAATCAACTGCCAATCGTGTTGTCTCAAGGTAAGCTAACGCCTTTGTTTCTATATGGTCTTGGGCTGCCGATGTCATCATTACTTTACTTACATTAATTGTCTACTATAAAAGAACCAAAGCGAGTACGGTCACTTCGACTTGGCTATGTGTAGCCATATTGGCTTCAATGCTTGATGTGGCGATCATTCTTTGTGGCGGCGGGCGCTTCAGTGTGGGATGGTATGTGGCTAGGTGGAACAGCTTTGTATGTGCAAATATTGTGCTTGCGGGAATGATTTATGAGTTTACCAAAATGTATCTGAGAATGACGGAGCTCTTCCAGCAAGTGAAGGACAGTGAATATAATTATAAGGTGCTGCTTGGTGAAAGCCAGCTGGCTGAGAGGAAAATTTCGGAACAGAGCGACATTATTGAGCGAATGCTTGAATCCAGCCATGAAGCCATTATCATGTGTGATATAGAAGGACGGGTCATCTTTGCGAATCGCCGCGTGGAACATTTCTTTGAACGTCCACTCGAAAGTGGAGAACGAATGTCTAGCTATTGTCTAGGAATGAAAACCGTAGATGCTGCTTTTGATGAGGTCATCGACGCTTATTTCGAACAAACCATCCCGCCTTTTCGTAAGCGAATATCTAGGTTAACTTCGAAAGGCGAAACAAGGCACTACGAATGCTATGTCAATCCAATTTCAGGTGAAATGGAAGGGACGCTCAGGGGACATCTAGTCGGATTCAGAGATCGTACTGAGGAAGAGCGAATTGATGAGTTAAAAAATGAGTTCGTCAGCATTATTTCTCACGAAATTCGGACACCATTATCCTCGATTGTCGGTTTTATTGAAATCCTGGCAACACGTGCTGTGACAGAAGAGAAGCGTGCTAAATATATTGAGACGATTCATAAGGAATCCTTACGGTTATCTAATTTGATTAACGATTTTCTTGATTTGCAGCGCTTGGATTCGGGGCGGCAAGAATTTCATTTCCAATCTTTAGATGCTGTTCTACTACTCCGCGAAATCGTTGAGCAGTGGCAGGGGAAAGACAATCATGAAGCTGAGCTGCATGCAGCAGCTGAGCCCATATTTGTCCAAGGGGATGAAGACCGTTTAAAGCAAGTGTTCCATAATTTGATCTCCAATGCGATTAAGTATTCGCCGGGTGCGACGAAAATTGATGTTTATGTTGAAACCGATAATGGAAAAGTGTTAATCAAGATACAAGATTATGGTCTTGGCATTCCAGCCGATGCTTTGGACAAATTGTTTACAAGGTTTTACCGTGTCGATAATTCGGATCGCAGGAAAATCGGAGGAACGGGTCTTGGCTTATCTATTGTCAAGGAAATCATTGAAGCACATCATGGGAAAGTGGTTGTTGATACGGAGTTGGGCAAAGGCTCAATCTTTATTGTGCAGTTAGTTGAAATAGATGCAGATTAGTCGGGTAAAAAAGAGCATGATCAAACCGTGGAAACCTCGCGGATTGACATGCTTTTTTTCATTTTAGTAGTACTTGAATACTGCTCCTACCTAATGTCGAAATATAAAGGAATTTGTCAAAATATATCGAATTCACATGAAAGATTATTGATCAAATGGAGGAGTCATAAGGAATGAAGCCACAGAGAACAGCAAATGTAAAAGGATGGGTAAGAAAGCTATCATTTAAGTCGTTTAAAGCAAGAATGACAACCATGTTTCTTGTTATTGCGTTAGTACCGATGCTGTTTAGTATTATTTTTTCTTCTTACTATTTGAAGAGTGTCGTGACAGGTGAAGTTCACTCCAAGGAAGAGAGTGTCGTTAAAGCCAATGTAACAGCAATTGATTATTCCATCCAGCGGCACATAGCGATTTTGAAAGAAATGCAAAAGTTTGACGAGTTCAAGAGTGGTAATGAACAGGAAATTATGAAGACGCTTAAGAAATTTGAACTAGCCAACAAAGAAGTTGAACAGTATGTTTATGCAAATAAAGACGATACTGCGCTTACTTCAGCCGGTCAAAAGATTCCAATTGGCGAACGCGATTACGTTAAGCAAGCCAAGCAGACGAAGCTGCCTGTGAGTAGTGATTTGCTCGTCAGTAAAGCTTCGGGTAAAAATGTCATCATTGTATTTGTCCCGCTGCTTGATGATAAGCAAAACTATATTGGTGGATTATTCTGTCCACTAACAACGGATAATCTTACCGTCTACACAAAGACGATAAAAATAGGGGAGACAGGATACGGTTACTTAATGTCTCCTTCCGGAATGCTCTTAACCCATCCTGACGCAGGTAAAGTGGGCAAAAAAATGGAGGATGTATTTACGCCTTCGGAAGCAGCTAAGTTTAAAGATATTGTTTTGAAAGATGAGAAAGGAACGTTTCAATTTACTCGCGAGAATGGGGTCGCTGCAGAAATTAGCTTTGATACAATCCCGTCAACTGGTTGGCGCTTGATTACGAATTTAGTGAATGAGGAAGTATTTAGCTCGGTAAAAACAGCAAATCAAGTATCGATATGGCTGACTGTGATTACGACTATCGTAGTAGCAGCTTTCGCACTGATTGTCTCGACGAAAACAACGAAACCAGTTATTGCTATTACGGAAGCAGTGAAGAAGATGGCTGAGGGCGATTTAACTCCACGTCTTGCTATCAAGCGAAGTGACGAGCTCGGACAGCTTGCCGATAACATGAATCTTATGCTCGATTCTTTCTCAGACATTGTCGGAAAGGCTAGATACACCGCGGAACAGTTAGGCGCTTCGTCGGAGGAGCTTACGGCTTGCGCTGCGGAATCGGTCGACATTTCCACTACGATCGCCGAATCGATTCAAGAAGTGTTCAATGCGAGTAAAGGACAACTGCAAGGAGCGGAGCAGACATCTACCGCAATGGGGGAAATGGCTATTGGGGTACAACGGATTGCAGAATCTTCGTCGGTCGTGACAGAAGCATCACATGCTTCACTACAAGAAGTTCAGCAAGGACGCGTTGCGATCAATCAGGCTGTTGAACAAATGAAGTTCATTAATGAATCCGTCGGGAAATCTGCGGATGATATGAGAGCACTTGAATCGTACTCACAAAAAATCGGTGAAATTGTGTCGGTTATTACTGAAATTACAAGCCAAACCCAACTTCTCTCACTCAATGCTTCGATTGAGGCAGCACGCGCTGGCGAACAAGGACGCGGCTTTGCGGTGGTGGCGAACGAAGTCAAGAAGCTGGCGGAACAGTCGTCATCCTCTGCAGCAGATATTTCGAGTTTGATTCGGGAAGTGCAGTCTTCGACGTCAAGAGCTGTACAAGCAATGAATAAAGGTGTGCTGGACGTAGAGAAAGGTTCCGAGCTTATTGATGCAGCAGGGCAGGTCTTTAACCGTGTTACCTCGACGTTCCAAGAAATTTCCGACCAAATCCAGGAAGTATCGGCAGCATCTCAAGAAATGTCGGCTGGAACTGAGGAAGTAACGGCTTCCATGAGTGAAATTGTGCACATGACCAAAGCCTCTTATGACCACGGACAAGGCATTTCTGAAGGGTCGAAGAAGCAGCACGCGACCATGGAGGAAATATCTGCCTCAGCAGAAGATTTAAGCAATATGGCGCAAGAGCTGCAAGAATCGCTTGCTAGATTCAAAACTCGTTAATATTTTCAACATTTGATACAAGCATGCCAAATGGGATTTAGGAGGTCAACCAACGGGTTGGCCTTTTTGTTTTTGCCCAAAAATCCAGAAAAGAAAGGAAAAAGAGTTACAAAGTCTGTAAAACGAGAATAGACTAACGTATCAGTAGGCCATGCGGACAGGAGGCATGCTATGAATGACAGGACCTTATATCTATTCGATGGCATTAATAAAAGCTCTGTGAAAACCATTGTCGAGCAAATCATGAGAATTAATCAATATGATGATGACAAAGATAAGAAAGAAAAAGACTTCAAGCGTCTGCCCATCGACTTAATTATTAATAGTAATGGGGGTAGTGTCTATGATGGTTTAGGATTGATCAATGTGATTGATAACAGTAAGACGCCGGTGCATACATACGTGTATGGACTTGCTGCTAGCATGAGTTTACTAATCGCTGTTAGTGGTCATAAGAGGTACGCTGGCCGACTTAGTACATTCATGTATCATTCTGTATCTACACATATCGACGGTCATTTGGAACACTTGAAGAATCGTGTGGATGAAACGCAAAGGCTGCAAAACATTTATGATGACTACATCTTATCCAAAACGAAGCTGCATACAGACGAGCTGCATCGTGTTCAGGAGCATCAACGCAATTGGTATCTAAGTCCAGATGAGGCCTTATCATTTGGGATTATTGATGGAATTGTATAGGCATGGCGGAGAGGAGCCTGAGGGATTCTCTTTTTCTTTGTTTTTTCTTTGCTTTTGGTGTTTAATTGAGAGATAGAGAGAAGAGGAGCAGCCGTGCTGCCCCCTAATGAAAAGGAGATCCATACCGTGTATAAAATTGTATTTTTTGATATTGACGGCACATTAGTTAACGAAGAAAAACAAGTTCCTGCCAGTACGATCATTGCTATTCAACAATTAAAGCAGCAGGGGATCGAACCGGTTATTGCAACAGGACGAGCTCCCTACTTCATCAAGCCCTTGGCTGAGCAGCTTGGGATCGATTCCTATGTATGTTTGAACGGCGGCTATGCCGTTTATCGTGGTGAACCGCTCTACAGACGGATTATCGCAAAGAGCAGCATAGAAGCGCTGGTGAAATTGGCGGCTAAGCATAAGCATTCCCTCGTATTCGAAGGGGAGCACAACTTCTTCACGGATACTGATGACGACCATCCTTTTGTTGTAGGATCTATTTCTTCATTGAAGGTTGATTTGCCGGCGTATGACCCGGATTTCTGGAAAACCAACGATATTTATCAAATCTTCTTGCATATTGAAGACACGGATGAGCATTTGTACGAGGAATTACAATCGGAATTTAAGTTGATTCGCTGGCACCAGCATGCGATAGACGTATTACCAGCAGGTGGTTCGAAAGCTCAAGGGATTGCCGCGCTTTTAGAGCTTGTTGGATTGAAACCGGAAGATGCCGTGGCTTTCGGGGACGGGTTAAATGATATGGAGATGCTTTCGTATGTCGGATTTGGTATCGCGATGGGGAACTCCCACAAAGACTTACTACCTTATGCTGATCATGTAACGACACATGTGGATGAAGATGGCATTCGAAACGGACTTATTACAGCAGGATTGCTGTAGAAAAGAATCAATACATACAGGGTGAAGATAATGAGAATAGCTTTTTTTGATTCAGGGATAGGCGGTATTACGGTCTTACACGAAGCCATGAAGCAACTGCCTCATGAAGATTTTCTATATTTTGCGGATACCCTTCATGTTCCCTACGGGACGAAATCGAAGGACGAGGTTCTTGCTTTTGTCAAAAAATCCGTTGACATGATTATCAAAGAAGAGGTCAAAGCGCTCGTCATTGCTTGCAACACAGCAACTAGTATAGCCATTGCAGAATTACGAAAAACCTATGAGATCCCGATTATCGGCATGGAACCCGCGGTAAAACCAGCACTTGAAATGAATCGTTCATCTGGTAAAAGAGTGCTCGTTTTCGCTACGCCTTTAACGCTCAAGCAATCGAAATATAGAGAGTTAGTTTCTCGTATGGATGATATGGGTATGGTGGATTCGGTGCCGCTGCCGGAATTGGTTGAATTCTGTGAACAGTTAAATGTGGAGAGTCAACAAATCATTGATTATTTTCATGCCAAGCTGGAGCCCTTCGACCTGAAGATGTATGGGACTGTTGTTCTAGGATGCACACATTATCCCTTTTATAGGGGAGTTCTAAGAAAAATCCTGCCAAGTCATATCCAAATTGTTGATGGAAGCTCGGGTACTGTGAATCGGTTGATACAACTGCTTAGTGACCGAAACCAATTACTTGGCGAGGGACAGTCCAACATCAAATTCATGTGTTCCAGCAATGAGACAGCTTATATTCAGAAGATGGAAAAAGCCTTGGAAATCATTCAAGCTATTGCTGATTAAGGTTTGAGAACAAGTCAAAAAGGCATTGCCGTGCAGCCGTCGCTGCATGACAATGCCTTTTATTATGTTTAGTAGAAGGATTGCGTCAAGTTACGCTCTGATTTCAAGCAGCTCATAGCTAATGACACCCATTGGTGCATTAACACTAATCACATCGCCAACCGATTTACCCATGAGGGAAACGCCAAGTGGACTTTCGTAGGAAATTTTATTTTCATTCACATCGGCTTCCTGCGAACCGACGATTTTATACTCAATTTTCTCAGCAAATTCCACATCATTGAGAATAACGGTAGAGCCAACTTGAACTTTGGATGTGCCGATATTCTTTACAACTTTAGCCTTTTTCAGCATTCTTTCAATTGTCAATATTCTGGTTTCCATAAAAGACTGGTCATTTTTGGCGGAATGGTACTCACTGTTTTCCTTGAGATCACCATAGCTAATCGCTGTTTTAATACGGCTGGCTAGTTCTTTGCGTTTGACGGTTTTGAGATCTTCAAGCTCTAATTCTAAACTACGTAATCCTTCTGGAGTTAGAATAATTTCATCATTGGACATATTTTTTGCAGCTCCTCATTCATTCGATACTAGATATACTACTAAAGTAACTGAGGCAAGTAAAGTAAGTAAGACAAGGAGAACTGTCTAACTTGATCTCTTTTTCATAAGCTTGGCTGGATATAAGCAACTTTATGGCTATGACTGGCGTCTAATAAATGGTAAGTTTTACCTAATTTATTCAAGTCAGGATGTGATTGTTCCAGATGATTAAAATGAAGATCTTCGCTATCACGATCCTAGCTGCAGGACTAGGATTGGGCAGTTTGCCGCATCAGACGAAAGCTGAACCTATTTATGGAGGATCCTACGCGCCTGAAGGAATTAGATTCCCTGCCACGATTGAGCTTTTGGCGGAGACGCCCTATTATGCAGATCCTAATCAGCCCGATGATGCGCCGGAAGGTACTTTTGCCCCTCAGGAGGTAAATGTCCTCACTGTAGAAAGCTCATGGTCGACTGGTTTATCCACCTGGAAGATTGAAACGATGTTCGGGCCGCGGTGGATTAGGCCAAATCCATGGGAAGTTGACATGAAGCCACCAAATCGAATTACGCTTCTGGAAGAAACTCCGCTATATCGCAGTCAAAGCACCAAAGGCGGACCTGCAGCCTCATTATCCGCACAAGAGGTTGAGGTAGTTGCGGCCGAAAAACAATGGTTCTATACGAACAATCCCAGCAGTAAAGCTTGGATCAAGGTGCACACCACCTGGTTAGGTGATCTCTGGGCGCATATACCCGTCAATCAAATAGGTACTGTACATAGGGTGCAGCGAAAAGCGCATTATTATGGGCTACCATCCAATAGTGATCTTGGAACGGCTATGGGGATTGGCGAGCAGAAGCAAGATTGGTCAAACTCCAAGGCAGGCGATTACATGATCGCAAGGGAGTTCACAACGATCTATGATCGTGCATTCGAAGTTCAAACGGATCAAGGGACCACGTGGACACGCGAAAAGGGAGTCCCGATCCTTAGTACGAATGAAACCATAAATATCGTGCGAGAAAAGCCGCTAATTCATGATGTATGGGATGGACTGAAGAAGGAAGATGCCGTTCTAGCAGGTGAAAAGGTTACTGCTTTTGAGAAAATCGAAGAGCGATTATGGACGGGGAGAGGTCCTTATCCGATTTGGTACAACAGTACTTGGTACCATGTACGTTCATCCAAAGGCACAGGATGGATAAACAAAAATGTAGGCGAGCCTGAAGCAGCGATACCGGTTCATTGGAAAGTCTTAGTAAAGGATCCAAAGGAGCTGCAGCGCTATCCGGAAACTCCGTTCAGCTCATCGACACTACTGCTGCGTGATCAAACAGTGGAGGTTACCGAGGTTTGGAATTCACCCAATAGCGGCCCCATTTGGCTGAAAGCTCATGTGGATGGGCGGTCTGGATGGATTCCGTACTGGGATAGCTTGCAAGATACGATATGGGATGAAGATACACAAACGGTATCTCATATTTCAAAAACAAACACGAATAGTTTAGGAATTGCCCCTGCCGCGAAGGATGGATTACAGCTTTACAATGGTCAGCGGATTGGATATACGGAAAATAGTCAAACTTATTTGGATGTCATCCAGCTTGCCGAACATTTTCAATACAAAGTTGAAAAAGTACCGAATACGAATGCAATCTCATTGAGCAAGGGAGAATATTCCTTTGTGCTGCAGACTGATTTGGGCAATGCGTCGGTGAATTGGCACGGTACTAAGGATAAAAGTGTTCAATTGGCAGAGATACCGCGTCATTCCCGCGATAGTTGGTATCTTAATTTGAAAGACGTTCAAGCCCTTTTTGGATTAACTCAGGTATTTGCTGGGAAAGAATACAGTTTGTTTGAGAAGAATTATAACGTGAAGTCAGGAGAATTCCAGACCCGCGCGGAGAAGGGGCAGTTAGAATTGCAAGCATTTGTCTATGATTGGACCAGTCTGGAAGATTATAAGTCTGGGCAGCTGCCGCTTCAAATGGTCATTGAGGAGAACGGAGATCAAGGTGGAGTCGCACATGTTTCCAAAACGGAAGGGATCGTTAACAAGCCAGATGCTAGTGATTCGTCAGTTGCTTTGTTTAGCTTGAAAGCGTCTCGACCGCTGGCAGCCGGGACTCACCATGTGAATGTTGTTATACGTATCGGTGAAAGGATCATTTGGAAGAAGAGCGTTGAAATAGTAGCTAAGTAAACCTATCACATTATGAATAAACGAAAGAAGGGCTTCCTCCATCATTTTACAATGACCTTGGGATAGCCCTTCTTTTTGTCTTTTAATCATCCTATCATCAAAATCTCCCGAATCTCTTGCTCCGTCAAGGCGGACAATGCCTCTTGGCCCGGCTGAATCACTTCATCAATCAGGTTCTTCTTTTTCTGTTGGAGTTCATACATTTTATCTTCCACGGTACCTTGCGCAACAAGACGGATCACCTGCACGACCTTTTTCTGCCCGATACGATGTGCACGGTCTGCTGCTTGCTGTTCCACAGCAGGGTTCCACCATAGGTCGTAAAGGATAACGGTGTCGGCTCCGGTAAGGTTTAGTCCAGTACCGCCAGCTTTTAATGAGATGAGGAACAGGTCTCGCTCGCCTTCATTAAATTTGTTGCACAGCTCTACACGTTCAGCAGTTGGGGTTTTACCGTCTAAGTAGAAATACGGCACCCCTTGATAGCCTAAGTCACGCCCGATCATGCCCAGCATCGCTGTAAATTGCGAGAATATCAGCACCCGCTTGCCGGCGCTTCTGCATTCTTCGATAATCTGCATGAGCTGCTCAAATTTGGCCGAGCTTCCGGCATAATCTTCGACGAACAGAGAAGGGTGGCAGCACAGCTGGCGAAGTCGGGTCAAGCCTGCCAGAATTTTGATTCGATGTTTATTAAAGCTGTCTTTGTTCAGATGCTTCAGTGTTTCCTGTTGTAATTCGGCCAAATAGGCAACATACAGCTTCTTCTGCTCTGGCAGCAGCTCGGAAGCTTGCAGCGACTCGATCTTCTCCGGCAGTTCCTTCAGAACGTCGGTCTTCAACCTTCGCAGCAGAAACGGCCGTACCCGCTTGGCTACACTTTCACGTGATAAGTCATTGAATGCTCTTCTCCCGGAGAACAATTGAGGGAACACCGCGTCAAAGATGGACCATAGTTCCTCAAGCCTGTTCTCCACTGGAGTTCCAGTAAGGGCAAAACGGTATTGGGCCTGAATCGCCTTCACCGCCTGGGCCGTCTGCGTAGTGTGGTTCTTGAACACCTGCGCCTCATCCAAAATAAGTGTATGGAACGATTGCTCCGTGTACAGGTCGATATCCCTACGCAAAAGCGGATATGAGGTTATGAGGACATCCACTTGTGACGCATGTTTCAGAATCTTGCTGCGCTCTTCTCTGCTCCCATCGGCAATGGAGGCCCGAATCTCTGGCGCGAATTTCTTCAGCTCATTGAGCCAATTGTAGACGAGAGAAGCGGGAGCAACAATGATCGCCGGCAGCGCCTGTTTTCTGATCTCGGGCAGCACAGAGACAATAAAAGCGATACTTTGTATGGTCTTTCCAAGGCCCATATCGTCTGCCAAGATGCCGCCGAAACTATACTGGGCCAGCGTCTTCAGCCATTGGAATCCATACTTCTGGTAATCCCGAAGAACAGGTTCCAGACTGGCCGGCACAGTGAAATCCAGATTATCCGGATTCCGCATGTTTTCTAGTAACTGGCGGAATGTTCTACCCAGCTTAACGGTATTTCCTTGCCTCTCAGAGTCCATCAAGATGAGCCCGCGGACTAAGGGGAGGCGGATTTCTGCTGCCTTCACGTCCTCCTTGGTAATGCCCATTTCGTTCATGACGCGGACAATTTCCTGAAACTCCACGCTCTCGAGCGGCAATAAAGCTCCATCCGGCAGCCGGTGGTATTTGCGCTTCTCCCCAAGGGATTTCAACAGCTTGCGGATTTCCGATTCAGGAATACCTTCCATATCGAACTTGAATTCCAGCCAATCTGTACGTTCATCCACATCAACCTTGACCTTCGGGACATGTCCGGTTAGAAGTCTTGTTTTCACGGCAGACGTGGCATAAACAGTCACCAGCTTCTCCAATTGCGGAACGACGTGGTACAGAAATTCGTATTCCTCGTCTTCGCTATCCATGAAATATCCCCCCTCCGTCTTAGCGAAGGGACTTTGCTCCATAAGCTCTAGAATTCGTCGCTCCTGATCTCCGTCTCGCATTAGAATGCGGTCGGTTCCGCGCCTCTGTTCATTGCCTTCTAGTGGGTTAATGATAATATCGCCGTATTGAAACTCCAAGCCGGCAAGCAGTCGATCTTTCACTCGGTCCAAAAACAACTTAGCTTTTAACGGCGTTCGCATAATACGGTCAGAAATGGCCCCAGCGATATGGACACTGCCTAGCTTCATCAGGCCAGGAATCACTTTTTCCATAAAAGGTTCCATTTGTGCGGGCGGAATCTGAATTTGGTGCTTGCTGGAGTTTTCGAGCATTTGCTTTAGCTCCGAAAGGCGCTTGCACGGTTCAGCCTGGATGTGCAGCAGCTTTCCTTCAGAAAGGACAACCCCATACGATTCCATAACCGTAATCTTGTCCAGACCTTTGACATCCAATTGGAAGTCTTCGGCCTCTGTTTGGTCGAACTCAAAGTGGAGCGGGATGGGTTCATCGGATACACGTATTCCATCGAATGTGCGGTCATTCTGCTCAAGTTTTACGGACTTAGCCTCGGTAAGCGCGGGAAGAAAGGTTGTCCATGAGAAAGGAGGGATAAGAAGCATCCGATCACCACTCAAATGATTCGCACGAACGGAGTACGTAGTTGAAGTCTCAAGGTACATCTGCTCATTGCGATAAATTTCGATGAGCTGCCGAATGACCGCATCATCTTCTTTTTGAAAACTATGGAGCTTAGGGTCGTAGGTGAAATGCTTTGAAAATGCATAGGCTTCTCTCCGCTCAATATGATCAAGAAATTCTCTTAATCTTTGGACGATATACAGTCGTTTAGGACCGACCTTCATCTCAATCCCGAACATGAACTTCCGGTAGCCGTATTGGAATGGTTTGCAGGTAAACTCCAGTTCTAGTTCATCTCTTGTATCGAAAAGAGGTTGTGAACGGCTTGGACGCTGCGGTTTGTTCCCGAACAAATCCAGTATATGGCTCGTCAACCTACGATCTCCCTCTGAATGTCCAATAGGCCGGGCAATTGTACCGACGACTCGAGATACTTGCTGAATAGCATGAATATTCAGCAGCACGGCAGCGATATGTTCGCAGTATTTATCGTCCGGATCATACGCAGGACAGGTGCAATGGGCAATAACATCCCCGTTTGTATCATCTTCAACGGTTACTAGGTAGGTGCCGTTATATCCTTCGACCGTGGCTTCATAGAGTGGTGTTTCAGGATCTTCATTTAGGAAAGTCACTTGTCTTTCATGGTAGTAGGCTTCTCCTTTTTCATAAGAAAACCGGCCGCACAACAACCTAATGATCCCATCTGTCAGCTGAAAGCTCATTACCTTGATCCTTCCTTTTGAAAATATATATGTTCCAGAATTGTTATTGGTTGAATTCATTATAGCAAACATTCGTTCTCGTGAAAAACAAGCTCTAATCAAAGAGGACGCGTCCCCTACGATCCTAATTCTATTGATTTCTTCCCTATATTACCAAACGTTTTGATGCGTGTATATTAATAGATAGACAACGCTTTCGTATCCAACTATACTACTGAAAGAGGGATATTTCCTCGGTTTGTGTCGAAAATTATTTCACGTCTACGTTGTAATATTGAGTTTACATCAAAAAGAAAGTGTGAAACTTCATGAGAATCAACACCAAAGTCATTTATGTCACCTTTGCTATTGTTATTTTATTGCTTGTAACGAATAACACCTCTTATTATTGGTTCACGAAATCTCTCTTAACACAAGCGTTATCTGAACGCATGGAATCGACTGCGAGTCAAATTCGCACATCCATTGAGCAATCAGAAGAAGGTTCATTTTTTGTAGAAGATTTGATTGGCGAGAATCTTCGTTCAGTCGCGCTTTTCGCCAAGAGTCAGCTAGATCCGGATATTAATAAAGTTACGAATGAACAATTAATTGAGCTTGCCAAGCAAGCGGGTGTTGATGGTTTCTCGCTGATGAAGCGAAATGGTGATGATATTATGATAGCTAAGTCATCCGAGCCCAAGGAGCTTCAGATTACAAGTACCAAATCATTCGGGTATTGGTTTACGGCTTTTAGCCAGCTTCTGGATAACCATCAAGTTACGATTGCTGAGGGGCAAAAGCTGCCTAATTTCTGGTCGGGCATCTATGAAGTTCCGGCTTCAGGTTCGAGCAATGTTAGTAAGTTTGGGTACTTTTATGATGGAAGCACGAATTATTTAATATGTGTGTTTGTCAATGCGGATAAAATTCAGAAGTTCAAGCAAATCGTAGGCGCGGATACAATCGTGAAGAAAACGCTTGCTTCGAATCCAGATATCATGGAAATATCGGGACTGAACGGGACAACTTTTGGTACAAAGCCGATTGAGTATAAAGACAGTAATGGGGTTCCATTCATATCGGTCTATGACCGCCCGGTGTTATTTGGTACATATAACATAACGAGTACGAAAGATTTGGATAATTACAAGGAGTCTATACTGGAAAATAAACCAGTTAGCGTTGTAGAGAATTGGAATGGGAAGCCCATTCTGAAAACGTTCATGTATGTTCCTGTTAAGAAGAAATTGACCGAAGTTCAAAGGGAAGTTCCTTATGTGATTACCATCGTCTCGGATTATCAAACGATTCAACGCACTTTAAACAAGCAGCTCGTTCAGCTTACACTTCTCATTGTTTTATTTACGATTTTTAGCTGTGTATTATTATATTTGGTTTTTCGGTTTATTACGAAAAGCCGAGAAACAGCCGTTCAGTCCACACAAGAAATGTACATTCAAAACGTGGATCTCATGTTTGCTACGATACGCAGTCAACGGCATGACTTTCTAAACCATGTACAAACCATGTATGCTCTGCTGTCTAAAGGGAAAAAAGAAGACCAAATGAAATACATGAAGGAATTAATAGAAGAAATCAACGAAGTGAACGATATTATTCGAATCGGACATCCGGCTATTGCAGCTCTTATCCAAGCAAAGATTGCGCTTGCTATGAGAACCAAAATCGATTTCAATTACCATTTTACCGGCCTAGAAGGCTTGTCATTAGGTGTGAAATCCGTTGATATCGTGAAGATTATTGGGAACTTGATTGATAATGCATTTGATGAGGTCAATAAATTCCCACCAGACGAACGTGAAGTCATGGTTAACGGATGGTCGGAGTCAAACCATTTAACCATATCCGTAACCAACCCGGTTGATCCCGAATTCCAACTTGATGATTATAACAAAATGTTCACGATTGGTTACAGCACCAAAGGTGGAGGTGAGCACCAGGGGCTTGGTCTATCGGTTGTGAAGGAACGAATCGAGTATTACAAAGGAACCATCGAAGTGACAGTTGCAGACGGCTGCATCTGTTTCCAAATATCGGTTCCGATGCAATAATCATCGTATCCAAGCTTCTTTTAATAACTGAATCCCGCGCTCCATATTCTTCATAGTTATTCCACCAAAGCCCAAGTAAATCTTGGGCTTTTTGTTATTGGCTATTAGCTCTGCCTGTTGAGCGCTGTATACACGAACCCCTTTTGCAAGGGCTAGGTCTTTTAACTTTTTCGCTGAACATGTACGATTGACCGTCAATTCAATGTGCAGTCTTGCTCCCCCGCCTTCTACTTGAACAAGAGAGCCTAGATGAGTGTGGATAAGCTGTAGCATTTTCTCATGCTTTTTCCGATACGTATTACGCATACGCCTGATATGACGGTACCAATGTCCACGTTCCATGAACAGAGCCATGGCGAGTTGATCCATACGTGAGGGGCTCGAGAGCGTGCGTTCCATAGTTTGAAGTTTAGGCAAAAGTTGATGAGGCAGCACCATATAATTCATACGTAATGCAGGTGTGAAAGCTTTGGAAAATGTTCCGATATAAATGACCACACCATGCTGATCAAGGCCTTGAAGCGAAGGAATGGTTTTGCCAGCATGACGAAATTCCCCATCATAATCATCTTCAATAATATGGCTTTGATTGTGATATGCCCAGTGAATCAGCTCCTGCCTAATCGCATAGGATAAAGAGTTTCCTGATGGCCGGTGGGAAGGAGTAACGTATACCGCGTCTATATTTGTGGGAATGATCTCAGCAATGGAAAGTTCATTTTCACTTAGCGGAAAAGGGACAACCATATATCCGTTCTGTGAAAATATATCACCGACCTGAGCTATGGCATTCTTTTCAAAAGTGACTCGTGCCGATTGCCCGATTAGTTTCGAGAGGAGATGCAGGCTGTTAGACAATCCCGTTCCAACAACGATTTGTTCCGGGGAGCAGGATACACCTCTGGATTGCTTTAAATAATGGGTAATTTGGAGTCGCAGTGCATATTCGCCATTGTTATCGCCATATTGGTGAATGCGGCCGCTGTTGTAGGAATAGGATTCGTTTAAACAAGCCCTCCACGCTTGAAGCGGGAAAGACTCGCTGTCGATTTCTAATAGACTAAAATCAATAGGAGCTTCGTGTGAAGATTGCAGAGCATTCACGTTGGGAATTTGTGTGTCTTTCGTTAGATTGAACGCATGTTGATTTGGGATCGGTGGATGCAAGAAAGGAGCGACCACATAAAGACCTGAACGAGGTTTACTAATCACATATCCTTCTTCAATAAGCATTTGATAGGCAGTTTCAATTGTATTTTTACTGAAATGTATCTGTTGCCTCAGCGTGCGAATGGAAGGTAATTTCGTTCCGTCTGGGACGTCACCGCGCTGGATAAGACCTCGGATATGTCGATATAACTGTATATACAGCGGGCCTTGTTCATCACTTGTAAGCAAAATATCGAACATGGAAGACCTCGAATCTGACCCCTGAATTTGATAGGAAACTGAGCCTAATGTCAGGGTCAATTATAGTATAGACTCTAGGATAAGCAATGATCAATATCGTCAGAGGTGAGGCATAATGACAGAATCGATTGAGATGAAGTTAAACCAACTAGGTATCGTGCTACCTGAGAACAGTGGCCCTGCTGCAAACTATGTTAATTATGTTGTAACTGGTCAATTGTTGTTTATTTCTGGAAAAGGGCCATCTGGGAAGCCAAGAGGGAAGCTTGGGTTGGATTACAGAACAGAAGAAGGCTACCAACTAGCACGTAAGGCAGGCTTTGAAGTGCTAGCTGCAGCCAAACTTGCACTTGGCAGCTTGGATAGGATTACACAAGTCGTTAAGGTTCAAGGTTTCGTCAATGCAGATCCTAATTACGTCGAACATCATTTGGTTTTAAATGGGTTCTCTGACCTTATGCAGGAGGTATTCGGTGAGAAGGGGGCTCATGCTCGATCGGTTCTGGGAGCTAATTCTTTACGAGATAATCTTCCTCTTGTCGTGGATACTATATTTGAGATTACAGAAGTAATTTAGGGCACAGAAAAACAAAAAAATGAGGTGGCGAGGTTACTTGCCTTCTCATTTTTTTGTTTTTCTGTCAATGAAAACCACTCGGCCACTGGTTAGTGGAACGTAAATGCGTTATTTTGGGAAATCCGCGCTTGAAATCTAATAGGAGGAACGTAGAAGCGCTATTTGATCAATAGGAACGATTTGGAGGCAAAAATCGCGAAATAGCGCATCGTCGTTCCACTTCCTCCTGATTTCGGGTGTATTTCGTCCAAATAGCGAATCGACGTTCCCTCAGCAAAAGCTGGTTACCGATTTTTGGGACAGTTTATTTTCTTTTTCAATAAAATCGTTATATGTAGTTTTCAAATACTTATGAATGGGGTAAGGATAACTAACGAGTGAAATGAATCGTGATATGTAAATTAATCGCAAAGGGGGAGCATTGATGAAGACGTCAAAGTGCCGCTACAAGGAAGAGTTTAAGAAAAGTTTCATTCATTTATTTCCTCTGTTTCTGCTGTTTGCATTCATTTCTCCTGAGAAAAGTATGATGTCGATGGAAGAATTTCAACCAGGTCCGGCATATGTGGCAGGAATGGTCATGCAAGTTAAAACCAATGATACAGAAACGGTTTTATTGGTCTCCGTTCCTGACAACTTGGAAGTTCCGAGCAATTTGCAGTATCACTCTGAATTATGGGATGAGAATAATCCGATTCATTTGAGCCATCCTGTTATTTCTCCGAGAACTCAGGGGAAAGAAGTCGAGATCCTTTTCCAATCGACGATGAAAAAGGAATTGAACGACTTCTTAGGTGTTCCTGCTGTTGGCGAGATCGTGCAGAGCTTAGCTGAGCCTGACGCTCAAGGAGCTTATCATGCGCAATTTCTACTCAATGCCAATGGGGATTACATTGTTGCAACTCATTAAAACAAAGCGCTATGACTTAAGATTTGAGGAAGTATATAAGTCCAAAAAGGGATGATTAGACTCAAAGCCAGAAGTAACCATCGGAAAACGGTCTCGCTCACTGAACCCGTGTCAATAGCTATCCATTTAGGGAGTAAACGAATCTTGAAGGGAATAGGCCAGAAGAGCTGAACCCCTCTATCATTGAATAAATCGATAAACGAGTGTGACGCGTAAGAGAGGATGAATACCCAGAAATATAAAGGTGATAAGGGCATTGCAATTACGACTAAGAGAAGTAGGAAAAGCAGGGAATGGGTGACGGTTCTATGCTTTACCTTCAGCAGCCGCAGCAGAGCAGATAAAGGAAAAAGAACCTTCGCCATTGTAGAACCTGGTTTATCGACATCCGCTAGCGTGCCAGCCAAACAACCAAGTAGAAGAGCCCCAGCGGCATCCCATGTGAAGAAACTAATATCTTGATACGTGAGAACGATTTCCGCGGAAATGAATCCGGCAATACTGTGTGTTTTTTGTAACATCTTAAGCTCCTACCCATACGTGATTTTGCGATAACTGTATACTATTCGCATGCGATTCCTAAATTGAGGGGAAGCCGAAAAAAATAAATATTCCGTGTCGTATTCTACCTATAAGATTGTCTGAATCCACCTTCATATTGCGTCATAAGATGCTCTACAATAGGACATATTGATGCTTACTTTATGAATAGGGTATACGACATTTTTGATAAAAGTAGGAGGATTTTTGAATGACGACACTCAAGATTTCTAACTTAACATGTGAATACCGCGTCAACCCGATTGGATTGGATACGACCCAGCCGCGCTTTACTTGGCAACTAGATTCGGACAGCAAACATACCATCCAATCAGCTTATCACATCCAGGTTAGTATGGTTGAAAATTCTTTCGAACCGAGTCATTTGGTTTGGGATTCCGGTCACATACAATCGGAACAATCTGTGCTTGTTGT
Source organism: Paenibacillus sp. JT22N1 (assembly GCF_059692155.1). Classification (NCBI taxonomy): domain Bacteria; kingdom Bacillati; phylum Bacillota; class Bacilli; order Caryophanales; family Paenibacillaceae; genus Paenibacillus; species Paenibacillus sp. JT22N1. Next base: position 81,117 of record NZ_JCAUAW010000002.1, on the reverse strand, counting down.
TTATGAGGGTCAAGAGTTGCTGCCCCGAAATCGTTACTTTTATCGTGTCCAAGTTTGGGATCAGTCTGGTTTGCAATCGATTTGGAGCGAAATTGCTTTCTGGGAAATGGGGCAGCTAAGCTCAGCTGATTGGACAGCAAAGTGGATTACACCTGATGCAGCTTCCATTGATCCTGACGCAGAAGAAGCTTTCTATTTGAGGAAGACATTCACAGCACGTAAGGGAATTCGTAAAGCGACTATTTACGCAACGAGTCTAGGCATTTATGAGCTTGAACTCAACGGATCTCGTGTCGGAGATTGGGAGTTCACACCCGGCTGGACCAGCTACCGACACCGACTGCAGGTTCAGACGTATGAGGTAACGAGCCTGCTGCAGCAAGGTGAAAACCATACCATTGGCGCAGTGCTGGCAAACGGCTGGTACAAAGGTAATTTGGCTTGGAAGAATCAACGAAATATTTTTGGGGATGTTAGAGCTCTTTACCTCCAATTACATATCGAATACATAGACGGAACTTCGGAAATAACCGTTAGTGATGATTCCTGGCATGCTTCATTAGGACCGGTTCGGATGTCTGAGCTGTACCATGGAGAAACCTACGATGCTAACTTGGAGCTTAGCGGCTGGAGCATGCCCACGTATCAGGACGATAATTGGTGCCCAGTAACGGTTCTTGATCATTCCAAAGACATTCTAGTCATGCAAGAGAATGAGCCATCACGCATTACCCAGCATTTGAAGCCGATAACCGTTATTGAAACACCTTCTGGTGAAACCGTTCTTGATTTTGGGCAAAATATGGTCGGAAAAGTGCACATGCGATTGGAGCTGCCTGTTGGAACTCGTCTTCAGCTGCTGCATGCAGAGGTGCTGGATCAAGAAGGGAACTTCTATATTGGGAACTTACGCCATGCGAAGCAGACGGTTACTTATATATGCAAAGGTGGCGGGGAGGAACAATATGAACCCCATTTCTCATTCCAAGGCTTTCGATATGTCCAAGTGGTTGGCTGGCCCAATGATGTAGCATTCGATGCAGAGTGCTTCACGGGATATGTCATTCATACGGACATGGCAGCTAGCGGCACTTTTGAATGTTCCCATCCTTTGTTGAATAAACTTCAGGAAAATATTGTGTGGGGACAAAGAGGTAACTTCCTGGATGTACCGACCGATTGCCCGCAGCGTGATGAACGATTGGGTTGGACAGGAGATGCGCAAGTATTTATTCGCACGGCAGCATTTAATTATGATGTGGCTTTGTTTTTCACCAAATGGCTGCGCGACTTAAAAGCGGATCAGCATGAGAATGGCGGTGTTCCATTCGTCATTCCCGACGTACTTGGTCCGAATGACCACTCTTCCTCTGCATGGGGCGATGCAGCAGTCATATGCCCGTGGACGTTATATCAGGTATATAGCGATAAACGCATTCTGGAGCAGCAGTATGACAGCATGAAAGCGTGGATTACTTACATGCGAAGCCAAGGAGAGAATGAGTATCTGTGGAATACTGGCTTTCATTTTGGGGATTGGCTTGGGCTTGATGCCAAAGAAGGCAGCTATGTAGGAGCGACCCCTAGAGACTTAATCGCGACATGCTTCTATGCCTATTCGACTTCACTTTTCGTGAAAGCTGCGGAAGTGCTGGAACGCAGCGAGGATGTGGCTAAGTACAGTGAGCTTTATGAGCGCATTGTTGAAACTTTCACACAAGAATTCCTTACACCAAGCGGGCGTCTGGCCGCGCATACACAGACAGCACACGTGCTCCCGCTGATGTTTGGACTCGTGAAAGGAAGTACGCGTGATCGATTAGCAAAGACGTTAGCCGAATATGTAGCGGAGCAGAAGAATCACCTGACGACCGGTTTCGTAGGTACGCCATATTTGTGCCATGTTCTTTCCGAGAATGGCTATCATGATCTGGCTGTTAAGTTGGTTCAACAAGAAGATTATCCATCATGGCTGTATTCGATTCACAAAGGAGCAACTACGATATGGGAGCACTGGGATGGCATCAAGCCGGATGGATCATTTTGGAGCGATAATATGAACTCCTATAACCATTATGCATATGGGTCCATTGGGGATTGGCTGTACCGCGTAGTGGCAGGTCTCGATTCCGATGATCAGCAGCCTGGATACAAACGGATTCATTTCCGTCCGCGACCAGATTCCGGCCTTGAATACGCGAAAGCATCGCTCCATTCCAGCTACGGAGAGATACGCAGTGAATGGAAGAAAGAGGCCGATGGCAGGGTCGTTTATGAGTTCCAACTACCTCCGAATACGACAGGACTAGCAACCTTGCGAGGGGCGTCATTAGCAATAGCTACAGTTAATGGTCAAGCAGCTCAGACAGCATCAGGGGTCCTATCAGCAGTGGAAAGTGATGGAGAGCTGCGATTAGAACTTGGATCGGGGATATACTCCATTATTTGTTGAGAAATGAGGATATTAGATGGGGCTGTTCCAAAAGGGTTATAGACCTTGAGGGGTATCAACCTTGAAGATGGTTACACATATCCATGAGGACTTCCGCCAGTAGGGGGAGGTCCTTTTTAGTGTCAGAGTTGTTCTTAACGGAACGACAAGCCGCTAAAGTGGATGAAAGGAGCTGGAAATTGAATTAGCGGAACCAGATACGTTCCCTTTGGTCTAAGCCTACCATTGGTAGCATGGATGCATATATCCATGTTACATTTTCATCCATGATGGTGGCCGGAAGGGAATGTTAGTTTGGGACAGCCCTTCTTCTTTTTGATTAGGAGGATATGAGTTATAATAGAGATATAGTTGAATTAAGAAGGGGTACCCACAATGGCAGTCTTCAATGCAATGGAAACGATAGTGATGAATTTGTTTGATGAGTTTCAAAAAAACTATGAAATGAAATGCGATTGCACTACATGCAAAGAAGACGTGCTTGCTTTGGTTTTAAATAAAATCCCTCCGCGATATACCTCTAGTGAAAAGGGGCAGTTATTTGTAAAAGGTTTATATATCAATCCACAGCTGCAGTCCGATGTCATGCGAGAATTAATGGAAGCGGCGACTATTGTGGAACATCATCAACATCATCGAGAAGAATCCCAAACATAAGAGAACTTAAAAAGACTGGTCTCTTCACTACGAAGAGGCCAGTCTTTCTTTTTTTCATCATTATCTATGGCCGCCGGTTAACTTCATAAATATGCTTGAATTGATTAAATTTATCTACCGCTTGCGCCCTTGATTTCACGCCTAATTTGTCATAAATTTTGCGTATATAATTATCTACGGTTCGCTTACTCATATGCACTTCCTCGGCCATTTGCTCATTGGTTAGGCCTTGGACAATCATGGTCATCATATGTACTTCATCGTCGTCCAAAGAATCAGTCTGATGCAAGTTACCGCTGTCCACTCTCATTTTATGGAAAACAGGAACGGGTATTACCGTGAAATTCTCTAACAAAAGGGTAACTAAGCTTTTAATAAGCGTACCGCTAGACTCCTTAGATATAACAGCACTAACCTCAAGTCCGATCAAATAATTGTAAAGATGGGATAATTCTATGCCCGAAAAAATGACAAGGTGGATGGCGGGATATTTCGCTTTAATGATTTTGGCAATCTCATCGCCGTATTGATCCGGAAGATTATAATCCAAAAAAACAATATTCGGTACATGCAAATCTACGAGTTCCAAGCATCGTTTGCCAGTACCAGCTATCCCTATAATCTGTATGCCTTCGATTTGCTGCAGTGTATTCGATGTCGCTTCCGCCATTAAGGGATGATCATCAACGATCAGAATCTTCGATTTCTTAATCATATGATACTTCCTTCCTGATTTGGTAAGGGGATCCGAATGGTGAATTCAACGCCGCTGTTTATCTCTTTCCTTAATTTTACCAAATTTCACAAAAAGATTGCAAATTAGATTTTATTTATCTGATTTTGCGTCGTTTTTTCGTTATGCGCAAAAAAAAATGCGCATTTATGGAAAAAAATGTGGATTTGCGAAAGAAAATATTGCGCTGTTATCAATGGCATTTCTATATATGATAAGTATAGGTAATCTTCCAAAATTAAGTAAATAAGGAGGGGATTCATATTGAAAAACGAGCAATTTGATTGCATGTTTGATTCTGTGTTAACGGATGTTGTGAAGCAAACGTACTGCAACTTAACCTTGCCCTCCGCTGAACAAATGCAGCTTTCGATGAAGAAAATGATGGATATCATTGAAGCCAAAGATGGTTGGAATTCAACGAATGAAAGATAGGAATAACTACAATTCGATTAGCGATGATTCGCTTGTATATATAACATACAACAGTCTATTTTCTCTGAGGAGAAATAGGCTGTTTTTTTAATTGACTAAGTCCGTTATACTATTTGTAAACGCTAACATGGAATGAGGGGGATGAATGAAGACTCGTTTGTTAGCTCTAGGCATGACTGTATCTCTGATGCTTACCGCTTGTCAAACCCAGACAGTAACGGTCGTTCCCAAACAGCAGCTCCAGGAGCAGACGCTTTCGTGGATACATCACTTTGATGAGGAAGGTGCACGGAAATGGTTGGAGGCGGGGACACAGCAATTTACTAAACAACATCCTTCTTATGTGTTTACGCTGACGGGAGTGGATGGTGGCAATTATATGAGCTTGCTTCGCACGCGTGTGATTTCGAATAACATGCCTGATATCTATATGCTGGATAATATGGAAGCAGCTCAGGATTTAATTCATAAAGGATATGCGATGGACTTAACGGGTCAACCCTTTTTGTCGCAAATCGACGAGAGGTTCCTGAATGGTGTGAAGACAGCTGATGGCAAAATATGGGCGCTTCCGATAGACGTGAATGGAGCGGGTGTCATTTACAATAAAGAAGCCTTCACCCAAGCAGGCATTCAAAGTCCGCCAACTACATGGCCGCAATTCTTAGCTGCATGTGAGGCGCTCCAGAAGGCAGGAATTATTCCTATTGCAGCAGGCTACAAGGATAGTTGGACCCTGACTTGGGACATAGCAGCGGATCTTTTGGCTAATCAGTACGCTGCCGGCCACAACTGGATTGCTGAGATTGAAGCAGGTCGAACTTCGTTCGCTGAGGATCAAATTCACTTCAAAGACATTTTGAAACGATATGGAGAACGCTTGCGTTATGTGAACATCAAGCCGTTCGAAACCGATTGGAACCAAGCCCAAGGGCTCCTTGCTGAGGGGAAAGCCGGCATGATTATTAATGGCACGTGGACGGTAGACGGTGTTAAATCCAAGAATCCTGCGAGTAATCTAGGACTGTTCGCTTTCCCTTATTCGAATAATCCCCAAGATGCCAAGTTTGGACTAAAATCAACAGGAGGGATTGTGATCAATCCCAAATCACCTCATAAGGAAGCGGCGCTTCAAACACTAGAACTGTTTGCTTCGAAGGAAATGGGGACCATTTTTCAGACGAAAAAGAAGGCTTTGTCTGTGATTAAAGGCTTGCCGAATGACTTTGATCCCACGTATGTGGAGCTGGATGAAAATTATATCCAAACAGGCCAAACGTATGACTGGTCGAGTTTGCCAACAGATTTTGTGAATCAGGATCTGCAAAAAGTGTTTGTAAATGCACTCACGAAGTTCGTTATAGATCGAAGCCATAATGTGGAGATCTGTATTCAAGAGTTGGATCAAGCATTCGATCGGATTCGCAAACCATCCAAATGACAGCAAGGAGATCTGCGTATGACAGCCACCCCGTGGAACTTAAATCGGGTCAAGGACTTTCGCATCCGAACGAAAATATTTCTATCTAATATGATTATTATTTTGTTCATTTCATCGGCGATTGGTGGAGTTGCCATCTATGCCTCTACGAAATTCATTGAATCGAATACAAGAGACCTCTCGATGCAGGTCATTCATCAAGTTTCCGACAATATTGAAATTAGAGCGAAGGAAGCATTCACTTCCTCCGTTTACGTTCTGAGTGACAGTAATATTCGGCAAATTGCTGCTGAACAAGGTGAACAAGTTACAGTTGACAACTATCCGGCGTTCCGCAGCCGTATGGAGTTCTTGCTAGCTCAGTACGGGAATGGGAATCCCTATATGAATGCCATTATGATTCAAACTCATAAGGGACAGGTGTACTGGTGGGAAAATAAAAAAGGTATGGATCGTACACTAAATCATGAAGATGTAACCGTGATGACGAACGATGCTTCTGATTATTTGAAAAAACATGAGCAAAGCATCAGCTGGTCGCCTTCTCTGAGAAAACAAAAAGAAGTGTTTCTTATCAGAGACTTCATTGATCTGAGTCAAATAGATCGTAGTCTAGGCACGATTGTAATCAGTATCGATTCGGATTATTTCTTGTCCCTGGGGAGTAATAGCTCTATCATTAAGCAAAATAATGTTGCGATTCTTAATCCCTTGAACGAACTGCTCGCTGGTGGCGGAACCCCTCAAATGGACAATCTCATCTCAAGGAGCTTGAGTTATACGCTTAAGGAGAATGATAACTCTATGGCAATTGTCGATAATGCTGCGGGAGGGAGTCATTTATTCGTCCAAGAACGAACATCTACGCTGGGCTGGCGGGTGCTTTGTTTTATTCCGATGTCTGAGCTTCTGTCCAGTACACGCGTGTTAGTTTTTGTGATCGCTCTTGTTTCACTGCTTGCCGTTCTGATATCTACCGGAATTGCCGTATTACTTTCCAATTCTACGACGCGAAACATCAAAATCTTGGAGCAAACGATGCGCCGAGTCGAAGATGGCAATTTAGATGTTCGAATTATTCCGCTGGGGCGAGATGAGATTGGGAGTTTGTCTATACGTTTCAATTTTATGCTGTCTCGGATTAACGATCTAATAAACACGGTATATAAAGAGCAAATTGCCAAACAACAGGCTGAATTTACCGTCCTCATGAGTCAGATTAATCCTCATTTCCTTTATAACACGTTAGGTACTGTGAAATGGTACGCTCGCATGAACCATCAAGCCGAGATTGAGCGAATGGTCACATCCGTTATTGAATTATTGAAATCCTCGGTACGACGTGTTGGCGAATTTCACAGCTTGGAGCAAGAGATTAACCAATTAAAAAACTATATTTATATTCAAAAAATTGGTTATGGCGATGCCTTTCATATGGACTATGAAGTGGATGAACGGTTGATGGAAAGCGAGGTGCCTTATTTCATTCTTCAGCCGCTAGTCGAAAATGCGATACTTCACGGCATCGAAATGTCCAAGGGGAGTGGACAAATTGTACTTTATGCACGCATAGAAGAAAAGCAGCTCCTACTCATTGTTGAAGATAACGGAATAGGGATGGAAGCTGAACAAGCGCTTAATCTATTGAACGAAGCAACACGTAAAGAATCGGTTCCAGGAGTGACGAGTATCGGCATTCACAATGTGAATGAACGCATTCAGCTGTATTATGGGGAGAAATATGGCCTTAGCTACGAAAGTGCACCCGGATTAGGTACGAAAGCTATTGTTCGAATTCCGCATAGAAGGCATCGTCAAAGGAGGAATGAGCATGTTGAACGCCATGATCGTTGAAGATAATGCGATTTATCGGTATGCGATTAAAACGATCATTCGTTGGGAAGATTACGGTTTCCAAATAGTGTGCGAAGCACTCAATGGCGTGCATGCACTTGATCTTCTGCAGCATCAGCAGGTTGATCTCATTGTGACGGACATTTCGATGCCTGAAATGAACGGCATTGATCTTATCCAGCAGGTAAAGCAAAAGGATGCTTCCATCAAAATTGTGGCACTCAGCTCCTTTGATGACTTCCGATTCGTGAAGGAAGCCCTCAAGCTCGGGGCAGAGGATTATTTGTTAAAACATGACCTCGAACCTGACGCATTACAACAGCTATTAGAACAAATGAGCAGCAAAATTATGGAAGATCATAGGCGAAGAAAACAAGCTAGTATTCGTGATGCCAGCTTTCAAGAGGTGCGCTGCCTGTTGGGGCGCAAGCTTCTCTTAGGCGAGTTGAAGCGAGCAGAGGACATCGAAGATCAAGCGAGCGCCGTTCATTTCCCAATTCATGGAGGTCCTACGGCAGTCGTTGTGATCGATGCTAGCTTTAAAGTCCTTGAGGATGGTTCTAAGGAAGAACAGTCAGCGTACACAAACATGGTTATACCGACTTCAGAGCGGAGAACTGCGGTCATTATCTATTTTCCGCATGAGAAGAGTGAACACAAATGTATGGAGGAGACTCTCCGGCAAGCATCGCAGCTATACACCCGGATGAAAAAGGTAGGCTCTTTAACAATGGGAATTAGCTCGATCGGCTACGGATTGAAGGATTGGGCAGTGCTATATAAACAAGCTGAAACAGCCTTAGATCAATATGTTTATGAAGGAACGGGGCAACTCTACGCCTATACGTCACTTCAGATAAATGACAAGGTTGAAAAGCTGGCTGGAATCTCGATTCAGCCTCTGGTTGCAGCGATGAAAAGTGGTCTATTCACTGATGTTGAAACGCAATCTGAGCTTTTGTTTCAAAGCCTCATTCAAAGGAAGCCGCCTATATCAGAGCTACGCAACCTGCTGGCAGAGGTAATGATGCAGCTGAAAACATTGGCTATGGAGAGGAACAGGTTCTCAGATCAGTTTGAACATGATTATAAACAGGTTAGCCAGGCGATAGAAGCCCTTCAGCCTCTACAGCAAGTGAAGCCGTTATTTCTAAATTTGAATAAGCAAATCGCTGGGAATAAGGCTGAGCACACGATGATGAGGAAGGAAATCCAAGGAGCAATCGCCTATATGGAAGAGCACTATGCCGAAGACATTACGGTAGCCAGACTGGCAGATGTTCTCCATTTGAGCGCGAATTACCTTTCCAATCTATTTAAAAGCGAGACGGGGATGCGGATCGTTGAATATATGAATCGATGTCGGATACAGAAGGCGAAACAGCTGCTTCAAGACCCTGCATGGAAAGTATATGAAGTCGCTGAGAAAACGGGATTTCAAGAAACTTCCTACTTTTGCAAAGTATTTAAAGAGCTTGAAGGGAAAACGGTTAAGGAATTTAGGCGCAATGGTTAATTGTTCAAGCTGAATGATTATAAATTCTGTGAATTATATAAGAAATCAGTGTTATATAGAATGCAAGGGGCTGCGAATTTGGATAAAATTCGCAGCTTTTTTTGTTTTACGTGGGGCTATATCTTCGTAGTTTTGTTATATAACTTGATGTTTCTTTCAATGTAAGCGCTTTTAAAAAAACTTATACTAACTTCATAAAGAACAGTAACTAGACATCCCTCGCAAATGAAACGGGTTTCATAAATGAATGAGGGTAGATCAAGGAGGCTAGCCATTGTATTTATCAAAAAGTGAAGAAGCAGTGATTCAATTATCGTCAGAAGCACTGCGTATAGATGGAAAGTCAGAAATTATACTTTGTGCCTCCTTATTTTATTTTCGATTACCACGCGGTTTATGGAAAGAGAGACTAAATAAAGTTAAAGCCTTTGGATATAACGCTATTGATGTGTACTTTCCATGGAATCATCATGAGACGGTTGAGGGGGTTTGGGATTTTACAGGAGAGAAGGATGCGGCTCAGTTTCTACAGGATGCTGCAGATGCAGGACTGTGGGTGATTGCACGACCAGGTCCGTATATTTGCTCGGAATGGGATGGGGGAGCACTCCCCGCTTATCTTTTCGTGAAAGAAAATCTTCGCTTGAGGGATAACGATCCTGTCTTCTTGCGGCATGTGGCTAGGTGGTATGAACAGATTCTCCCTATTCTGAAGAAATATGAAACGGGTCAGGGTGGCACCATCATTGCTGTCCAATTAGACAACGAGCTTGATTTCTATCCTTGCTCTGATCCCAAAGGGTATATCTCTGCCTTAAGAGATTTAGCTTTGCAGCATGGGATAACCGTTCCGCTCATTGCTTGCGCCGGACAAGGCGGCTTGTATGAGGCTTCTGGTTTTACTGAAGGCGTGGTGCCTACATGTAATTTCTATCCAAATGACTTAGACCCTGCTTTCGAAGAAAAGGTGCTCTTCTACAGAGAGGAGTTGGCTCGTCGCGGACTGCCATTACTCGTCACAGAGACGAATCGCTCGCACTTCCTGCTTCGCAGATTATTATCGTCTGGTGCGAAGCTGCTCGGTCCCTACTTGCAGGCTTCAGGGACGAATTTTGGCTTTACTAATGCAGCTAACAATTGGGGAAATCCACTTTCTTTTCTTACCTCGGACTATGATTTCCATGGGATGATAACACCTGAAGGACACATTCGAGAGGAAGCTTATGAAGGAAGAATGCTGCATCGTGTGATTCAAACGTATGGCGCTTCCTTGGCGGAGGCGAAACCTGAGCTCACGAGTAGTGCCTCAACCCCTTATCGGTTAGCGTTAAAGCAAGGCGGCGAGCTGCTCTTCCTTTGCCAAGTAAACGAGCAAGATGAAGACGCTTACTTTCACGTGGCAGAAGAAGTCATACCCCGTTATACCACACTTGTCGCCAAAGCAAGCCGCTGTCCAATTCTTCCCGTGCAAGTGCCGTTGCAGACTTGGGGGATCGCTGAAGGGACACTGGCCTATGCAACTGCAGAACTGCTGCTGGTGAAGCAGCTTGAGCAGCGCACGCTGTTCGTGTTTCATACGGATGGTGAAGGCGAAATTCGTCTCTGCTTTAACACGGAGGTGCAGACAGAGGCTGGCACGATGACGGTACACGATGCCGAAGCAGGAGATCAGGTGACGGTATCCTTTCATTCGGGCGAGCAAGAGAGATCAGCTCGGATTCACTTGCTAAGCGGTCACGTTATCGAATTGATCGGGATGAGTCGTTCACGTGCTTTGCTGTTAGAAAATTTAGATGATGAAGGCGAGCTGCATGTTGGCGAATGGGTAGAACGAGTCCAGGGAACCCACGAAGTTGAACTCAGCTGGTCACAAAGCTTAGTGAATCCCTTGGATACCCTTGCGGATGAAAACTTATCGATCGGTGATACCGCCGATTATCTGGAGAAGCATGGTGTTTACCGAGGTTTCGCCTGGTACACCGCTCAATTATCACTACCGCAGGGGAACAGCTGTCTAGGAATTATCGTTCAGCAGGCAAGTGATGTCGTTTCCGTCTATACCGGTGAAACGTACCTTGGTACAGCAACACCGGGAGGAGGAAGTCACTTCCTTCCGATTCCTACCGGCTCGCGGATAGAGCCAAATCTGGTTACTCGTGTCGAGATTTGGGGACATACCAATTTCCATGATACGAATTTGCCGGGTTTGCACTTAAATGCTCTGAAAGGGCTAACGGGCATTGTAGGGGTAACGTCGGTTAGGGAAATAAACCAAAACTGGCGATTCAAGCTTATGCAATACGGAGAAGACAAGGACGACTACGCAGCATCAGACTATGACGATCGACAATGGCCGATTGTGAGTGTTGGAGGGTGGCTCTCCGCAGAACAGCCCGCCCATCAATGCTACCGCAAACAAGTAAAGCTGTCGAAAGAATCGGATACATGGATTCTCCACACGCCTGGTAATTTCTCGCACGCCTATGTTTACGTGAACGGACACGCACTCGGACAATTGAATCCGCTCAATCCGTATCTCGATATTACGCCTTATGTAAAGGCAGGAGATACGGCAACGTTAACGCTATTTCTGGATAAATCGTATGGTTCCCTTAGCGGCAATATACGTCTATACGAAGGAAGCGCCGCTAAACAGTGGACATTATCCTCTTGTCAGGAGAATGGCTTACTGCAGCATGCCAAAGCGTCGGCGCTTAAGGCTCTCCCCGTAGAAGGAGCTATCTTCTTGATACCGGGTACCCTGTCATGGCTACATGGTGACCTCCGTGATGATAACCGAGGATTAGGCTGGAGGGTTTATGTCAAAGGCAGCAACATGAAGCTGACTGTGTTCTTCAACGGACACCTAGTTGGCCGCTTGTGGACGCAAGGCGGTGCCAACAGACCGATATTCCGTGGTGGCAGCGATGAATCCTTTTATTTACCGGGACCGTGGTTCCGCAGTCCTGAATCGGGAAATGAAATAGCCATCTTACTGGAGGCTGTAGCGACCTCTGAAGATGCATTACTGGAGCCTCTTCGTTTCGTACCCGTAGCCGCAGATTAACTTGGAAGGAGAGTACGCATGAAAACTGCCATCTCAGCAAGCTCATTAGAAGGGGCGCCTATAGCTGTCAAAAAGCGTGTAACCCCATTGCGCAGATTTTGGACGTATCGAACATTAGTCCTCATGTGTGTTCCTGCGATTTTATTTTTCTTAGTCATGTCTTACCTTCCAATGCCTGGGCTTTATCTCGCATTCATTAATTATAACTATACGGCGGGGATCTTCGGCAGTCAGTTCGTTGGGTTTGACAACTTCACATTTCTAGTGACCTCTGGCGCACTTTGGAAATTAACGTTTAATACGATTGCTTACAATTTAGCTTTTATTCTATTTGGAAACATTTTGCAGATTGGCATCGCCATTTTACTAAATGAGCTTCGTAAAAAGTGGTTTAAGAAGCTTGCACAATCACTGATGTTCCTGCCATTTTTCATCTCCTTCGTACTTGTTGGCCTTATTGCTTATAACATTCTCAGTTATGACTTTGGACTGCTCAATGGGATTCTCAAATCGTTCGATTGGGAGCCGCTTAAGACGTACTCGAATCCAACGATCTGGCCTTTTATCATCGTTATTACGTTTCTTTGGCAGTCGACAGGGTACGGCTCCATCGTGTATTTCGCTGCGATAATGGGATTGGACTCGGAGATCGTAGAAGCCGCAGAAATTGATGGGGCGAATGCCCTGCAGCGAATTCGCTATATCGTGCTTCCTTGGCTGAAGCCGACTTTCATTATTTTGCTGCTGTTCTCACTTGGCGGCATTCTCCGAGGAAACTTCGGCTTGTTTTATAACTTGGTCGGAGCCAACAATACAGCCCTTTTTGATGCGACAGATATTATTGAAACGTTCGTGTTCCGCTCTTTGATGAACAACTTTAACTTTTCTTTAGGAAGCGCTGTCAGTCTTTATCAGTCCGTGTTTGGCTTCTTTATTGTCATCACAGCCAACTGGCTGGTTAAGAAAGTTTCGCCTGAAAACACACTGTTCTAATTTCAACATGCAAGTGTTCGTCACTTTAGTTCGGTTAGGAGGGACATATGTGGAACAAGTCATCGCACGTCAAAGGGGAACTGATTTCTCCTCGGTGGCCATTCGGTTATTCGGCTACTTCTTTATTGGTCTGTTTGCAATCTTCTGCTTAGTGCCTTTTCTTCTTGTCCTTGGGACGTCGTTCACAGCAGAGAAATCGATCACGTTACACGGCTATAATTTGTGGCCAAGAGAGTTTAGTACGTTTGCTTATAAAATTGTCTTCGAGAACCCTGGCGTCATCATCGGCTCTTATGGGGTCACGCTCGGCATTACGCTGATTGGAACAACCATTGGACTATTTATCGTAGCCATGACGGGTTATTCCTTGCAGCGTCCTGATTTCCCTTATCGCAATCGGATCTCCTTCTTCATTTACTTTACAACGTTGTTTCAAGGCGGGGTTGTCCCCTTTTACTTAATTATGACGCAGTGGCTGCATCTGAAGGATAACTATTTGGCTGTCCTGCTGCCCGGATTGATGAGCCCTTTTCTCATTATTATGATGAAAAGCTTCGTTAGGTCCATCCCACATGCGATTACAGAATCGGCCAAAATGGACGGGGCTGGTGATTTCAAGATTTTCACCAAGCTCATCCTGCCAATGACAACACCGGCGTTGGCAACCATTGGATTGTTTATTGCTTTGGGTTATTGGAACGAATGGTACAATGCGATGTTGTTCCTATCACCCGATTTAAAGTATAGGCCGCTTCAATTGTTTCTGTACAACGTTGTAACAAGTGCCGATTTTATCAAAAACTCATCGGTCTCCTCCAATGTACAGCCTAGGGATATGCCGCTGGAGTCTATGAAAATGGCTACTGCCGTAGTCGCAACGGGACCGGTCATTCTCTTTTATCCGATGGTACAGAAATATTTTATTCAAGGTATTACCGTTGGTGCTGTAAAAGGCTAACGCAAAGCATATACCAATATGATTATGGGGAGGCAAATCCGTATGTTCAAGAGAAAAAAGAAAGCGCTTAGTGTAGCTCTGGCAGCAACGCTTGCTGTAAGCTTGACGGCGTGCACCACACCTAGCAGTACAGGAACTAGCTCCACGGATAAAGCGACAGCGACTGCTGCGGCAACGGGGACAGCAGCATCATCCGGCAAAATCGACACCTCCGAGTTCCAAACGATTTCCTACGTGATGTTGGGGGATAAACCGAAGAATGGTCAATTTGAAAAGGTGATGGAAAAGGTCAACGCCATTTTGAAACAAAAAGCAAATGCGAAGCTGGAAATTAAATGGGTTGAATGGGCCGATTGGCAAACCAAATATAATCTTTTGCTAGCTTCAGGAGAACCTGTTGATTTGATTACGGTTGCAACAGATTGGTTGGATACGTGGCAGAATGCACAAAAAGGTGCTTTTCAGCCGCTGGATAAGCTGCTTCCTGTGTATGCACCGTTAACTTGGAAGGAAGTACCGCCAGAGAACTGGGCTGAGACGAAGTACAAGAATCAGATCATGCTGATTCCTGAAGATCATTATACGCAGTGGGTTAATCACGGTTTCTTGTATCGGGGCGATTGGGCCAAAGAGTTTGGGATCACGGCGCCGATTACAGATTGGAAACAGCTGGAGACCTATTTCCAAGGTGTGAAGGATAAGAAGCCAGGCGTTGTTCCTTGGGATGCGAATGGTACCGCCGCAGGTAATATTGGCGGCTACATCAATTCCTACACAGATGCGATTGAACTTCCGGTTAGTACAGGTCTCTTCGGTCTAATCTACGGTAAATCATATGATGAGAAGTATAAAGCCTACAGTCCTGTTCTTGATGATACCTTCGTGAATTTTGCCAAACTCATGAAGGATTGGGGCGACAAAGGCTTCTGGCGCGAGGATGTGCTGAACTATAAGGGCGATAACCGTTCTGAGCTTGAGGCCGGTAAGTCAAGCATTGATCAGCATCACACGCAAACCTTCCTTGGGGAACGTATTAAAATGGATAAGCTGCAGCCGGGCTCAGATCTCCAATTCTTCCCATTCTCGTCTACTCGCAACAATCTCGTATCCATGTCGATCACGCACGGCGGAACTTCCATTGGTGCGAAAAGCAAGCATCCAGAGCGCGCGCTGATGGTCTACGAGCTGATTCGTCAAGACCCAGAAGTGTATCGTTTGATGAATTACGGCTTGGAAGGCGTGCAGTACGTCATCAAAGATGGCAAACGTTTCCGTCCAGATGGCTATGATGTTCAAAGAGACGAATTCTATTCCAACTTCTGGGGTGGACGCATCGATAAGAATGAAATTCCAGATGGGAATGATTGGTCAGGAAAAGGGGCGCTTTATGCATCCTATGACAAAATCAAAAAGCCATTTCCGTATGGCCGATTCGTTTTCGATAAGGGACCTGTGTCAAATGAGCTGACAGCGGTTACCCAAGTTGTTGGACAAATGGGACCTGCGATTCTTTATGGCAAAGCAGGAGACCCTGTCAAAGCGGTTGATGATTTCCGCGCGAAGCTGAAAACAGCTGGTTTTGATAAACTCATGGCTGAAGTCCAAAAACAATTGGATGCTTTCAAAGTCACTGTAGAAAGCAGTAAATAAGGATTTTGATATCGAAGGTCTGTCTCTAAACAGGCCTTCGATCTTTACATTTTGAGGTAACGGAGAGTGTATTCTTGGAATCTATAACCGTCTATGACATTGCCCGAGAAGCGAACGTCTCCGTCGCGACAGTTTCCCGTGTTCTCAATGATACCGCACCCGTTCGAACATCGACTAGGCAGAAGATTATGGCGATTATTGAAAAGCATAAGTTTCAGCCCAATGCGTTGGCGCGCAGTCTAGTGAATAAGAAAACGGGCATGATTGGCGTGTTATTCCCAGATAGCAGTAATATGTTTTTCCCTGAGGTGTTCGGAGGGGCAGAGAGAGCTGCGATGAAGCTCGGATTCACACTCTTTCTATGTAATACATTCAGCAACTTCAGCAGAGAATCTGAATATTTAAATCTGCTTTGTGAAAGGCAGGTGGAAGGACTCATTTTCATGGGTGGACGAATTAATTCACGTCATTGCCCCGAGCTGCTCGTACAGGAAGTCGTGGATATCCAGAAGAGAATTCCAATTGTCTTGATTAACGGCAGTCTTCCAGGCCATCCCTGTCATCGGGTGAAAACGGACGAATATGCGGGTACCCAGCTCATTATGCAGCACCTCATTGGTCGCGGGCATCGAAGCATCGGCTTCTTGGGGGGAAGCGCTGAAACGACAACAACAATGGAAAAGCTGCAAGCCTACAAAAGTACGCTAGGAGCGAATGATCTCCCTTTTCGCAAACAAATCGTACGCTTGGGAGACTTCTCTATGGAATGTGGCCGCAAGCTGATGGACCAGTTTCTTACCATGCCAAATTGTCCAACGGCCTTTCTTTGTATTAACGATTACGTGGCCATTGGTGCTATGAAAGCGGCTATTTCTCATGGACTGCGTATTCCGGAGGATATCGCCATTGCAGGGTTTGATGACACCCAATTAGCTTCTGCGATGAATCCCGAACTGACAACCGTTTCGCAGCATAGCGAAGAGCTTGGGAGTCAAGCGATGGCATTATTATCGAGATTGATTCAGAAAGAAAAGGTGAAGAAGCTGACGGTTCTGGAGCCTAAGCTCATTGTTAGGCAGAGTACATAATGAGAAAGTAGGTATAAACCGTGCTTGATGCTAGGTATAAAGCTGATTCTGGACAGTGATAACTGTTCAGATCAGCTTTATTTATTTGGAGTAGGTCAAAACGACTAATTCAATTTATTTTGCTATCGATTTTGCAATAAAAAATTCTTTTTAGAAGAAGGATTTACCAATTTAATGTCGAAAATAATCGAATAATGTTGATAGAGGAGGGGAAGTATTATGTTTCGTTTCGTTATGTGGATTAGAAAACGATTGGTCGTGCGCATCATTGCGGCCGTGATGATAGTCATTTTGGCATTGTCGGCAGGCAATATTTTCATTGAAATAAGGAATGCCAAGAAAGCGGGTATGGAAGCGATATCCAGCTATGGCGTTCGATTAGCAGAGAGCTACGTCCAAGGAGTCGATACAAGAAGATGGGAACAATTTTTAAAAGATCCAAATGAGACTGAGTTGTATTGGAATATCAGGCAGGAACTTGACCAATACCGTACGCAAATAGGAGCGCTATATGTGTATCTTGTTCGAATTGATGAAAAGAATCAGCCTCTGCTTATGATTGACGGACAACCAAAAGGAGATAGTTCGGCTTCACCAATCAATGAAGTGACAGATATTCCAGAAGAAGCTGTTCAGGCATTACTCAAGGGAAATTCGGCGAGTTCACCCTTGATCGTAAACCCGCAATACGGTAAATATGTCTCCACTTATGCACCTTTGAAAAACGCTGATGGTAAAACCATTGGTGTCCTAGGCATCGATACGGAGGCGGGGGTCATCGAACGTATTTCCAACAGCTTGATAATGGGGAACATATCTGTTTATCTGCTTATGCTCTTCCTCACCTTACTTGGACTTGGGGCGGTTATGCTGCTTATATCCCGTTCGCTGCGTCCGTTACAATGGATTGTTGCAGGTGCGGAAAGCATTGCGAAAGGAGACTTGCTCCTTGCTCATAAGCAATTAGCAGAAAATCCTGTTCATTCTATTGATGAAATTGGTGCCGTTTATCAGGCGATGAATAAGATGTCAGGCAACATCAATGACATTTTAAAAACGATTGTATCTAATGTATCGCACACCTCGGATCAATTTGTAGCGACGACGGAACGTTTCAACACGGAAGCTCATCATCTGCTGGAGATGAACACAAAAGTAAACGTCTCGATACAAATGCTCGCTGAAGGAGCCAATACCCAGCAGTCAAGTACCAATGAGAGTGCACATTCGATGGAAGAGATGGCCACGGCCATCCAACGTATTTCGGAGGCTTCTTTAACGGCCTCTGACGCATCCATGAATGCGCTGGAGAGTGCGGAATCCGGACAAACTATCGTAAGGAATATGAACGGTCAATTCGTTACCATTACTTCTGCAACGGAAGAAGCACTTAATAGGGCTGCCTTATTACGCGGCCATTCACAGGAAATTGGGGTTGCCTTATCGGCTATTTCGGATATCGCAGAACAAACGAAACTGCTTGCACTCAATGCGTCTATTGAAGCAGCGCGGGCGGGTGAGCACGGTGCTGGCTTCGCTGTAGTCGCGGGTGAAGTACGCAAGCTTGCGGACAATGCTACCGGCTCAGCTCATTTAATTGCTGGATTGCTGCAAAATATTCAGAAGGAAACTCAGCTTATGGGCGAGGCTATGGAAGAGGGCATGAAGGAGATCCAGACCGGGGCCGGTCTCACGATGAAAGCAGAAGCGTTCTTTAGCCATATCGTGGAACAGTTCCGTTATGTGTCTGAGCAAATTCATGATATCTCATCAGCAACTGAGCAGATGTCGGCAGGAGCCGAAGAGGTCACAGCATCTGTTATAGACATAGCGAATATTGCAAAATCTTCATCCGATGGAACGTTGAACATTCACAAGCTAACACAGGATCAACTTAAGATTGCTCAAGAAATTGCGGATTCAGCAACGGCATTGAGCGGATTAACGGATGAAATGCGCTTATCTATTCAACGAATTAATGTATAAATATGGATATAGACTTGGCTTGTTTCAATGATTAGTCGAATCCTATACAATATAACCGACAGGTATTGCCTGGTGGTAAATTGTATAGGATTTTTTCAGTTATTTATAAGTAGGGGGCGAATCATGCAGTTTCTACAAAAATATATAACCATGCCTTGGTTTCGTAATCAACGTATTCGCTATAAAATTATCATGATTTATTTTCCACTTATCTTCGTGCCTTTATTTGTACTAGGTTTTGTTTCGAATCAGGTGTACACGAATGCGATTGTCAAAAAGACGATTAAAAATGTCTCGGACAACTCGTCCCTCATTATTACACGCATCACGGGCATGTTAACGAATGTAGAAAGCTGCGCCAATATGCTGACGATCAATCTCAACAAATTGATCGTGGAAGACCCGCAATCCCAGGGGGCAACAGAAACGAGCTTACAGATGTACACGCAGATTACGAATCAATTGAGTTTTGCCCTGCTTGTATTTCCCGATGTCCAATCGGCTGCGTTTATAGATACGAATGGTCAGGTTTTTGGATCTAATCTCCTTATGGAACGGAATCGGGAGTTGATCGCGAGCAGTGAAATGCTTAAACAGGTTGACGCCTCCAGTGGCAATAAAAATATTTGGTTTCCCATGCAGCAGCGTAATTACTTGACCCCTGATTCGCAAGAAATTGTCATGACGCTAGGTAAGCGGATTGTAAATATTTATACGGGACAACAGCTCGGTATGCTCGTACTGAATATCAAAGAAAGCTCCTTATCTGCGATTTATCAGAAAATCGGCTCCATCCAGGATGGCAGCTATTTTATCGTGAATGAGGGAGGCGTCGTTATTTCATCGCAGCATCCTGAGGATTTGCTTCATGAAGTCGCAGATCCAACGCTGAAAAACTGGATTACTTCGAGTGAGGATGCGTCGGATCTAACCTCTTTTCAACATGAGAAAACGCTTGTAGTTAGCTCTGATGTTCCTAGCTTTGGGTGGAAGCTCATCTCGATGGCTCCGCTTGAATCTTTAACCGCGGATACGCGTAAAATCACTGTCATTATTGTGCTAATTGGGTTGATTTGTTTATTTTTTGCTTTGCTTGGAGCGGGTATGCTATCCCAATTAATTGCAAAACCGATCATGGGGCTAACCAAACATATGAAGAAGGTCAAGGAAGGCAGTCTGGACATAGAATTCCAGGTGAATTCAGAGGATGAGATTGGTTTATTGGCATCGGGTTTCAATGCCATGATAAGGCGAGTGCAAGAGCTGCTGACGAACATTAATTTTGAGCAAAAGAAGAAGCGTGAATACGAGCTGGCGCTTATTCAGGCACAAATTAAACCGCATTTTCTGTATAACACACTAGATGTTATTTACACCTTGTCTGAAATGGGACGAGCACGGGATGTACAGCGAACAACCAAAGCGTTGGCCGATTTCTATCGCGCAGCTCTGAGTAAAGGAAGAGAGACGATAACGATTGAAGAAGAAGTCCGCAATGTGAAGGATTATTTATCCATTCAGCGAATCCGTTATTCTGATGTTTTTACCTTTGAATTTGATATCCGGGGTGAAGTGCTCGGCGGTCTTATACCGAAATTAACCATTCAACCGCTCGTTGAAAATGCAATCTACCATGGTCTTAAAACGAAGGGCAGCCTGGGACTTCTGAAAGTAACGGGTGAAATCGTGGAAGGCAGAATCAAGATTATCGTCAGCGATGACGGGGTTGGCATGATGCCAGAGAGGCTTGAGGCTCTTATGATGAAGCCGGAATCTCCTCAGCAAGCTGTCGGTTTCGGGTTAAGGAACGTGAATGACCGTATACAGCTTTATTTTGGTGATGATTATGGCCTACAAATTGAAAGTCAATTGGGGCAGGGCACAGAAGTAACACTGTGGCTCCCTTTTCAAAGTGAGGAAGGTTAAGATATGCAGAAAATATTAATTGTTGATGATGAATCCATTTTCCGAGAATACTTGCGAACGGCATTAGATTGGGAAGCTTATGGATTTGAAATATGCGCAGAAGCCAAAAATGGGGTCGAGGCGTTGGAACAGGTCGACGTACTTCGTCCTGATATCGCTCTTGTGGATATTACTATGCCGTTTATGGATGGACTCACGCTGACAGAGCAATTGAAGCAGCGATATCCAGCTACAAGTGTGGTGCTGATTACGGGCCATAACGAATTTGATTATGCTCGAAAGGCGCTTAAGCTTGGGGTTGAAGATTACATTCTGAAGCCGTTTTCGAAGGATGAATTGGTGCTGACGCTGCTTAAGCTTCAGAAGGAGCATCAGCGTGCTCAGGAAGAGAAGTCCACATTGAAGGAAAATCAACTGTTGATGAAGGAGAGCTTTCTTAATCATTTGCTAAGCGGTGACTACAACCATTCCGATGAGGAGACAAGTTCAAGACTCCAGCAATTTGGGGAATCCTTCGACACCCTATGCTTTGTGGTGGCGTGTATTGAGATTGATAACATGGATCTCAAATGGAACAAAGTGAGTGAAAGATTACTCTGGAAATATGCGGTGACGAACATTCTGAACGAGGCGCTGGAGGAAACGGAGAATCACTTGATTTTCAATGGGCCTGAGGGGCGTATTATTTGCTTGGTGGAGCACCAAGGGTATGGTGAGCTGGAAACTCCTGCGTTAGGCGGTTATGAGAAATTATGTTTCCTGATCAAGAAATATTTGAAATTTACGATCACGGTCGGTGTTGGTCGAAGTCAATCCGGTTATCAGGGGATCCGTACTTCCTATTTGGAGGCGCTTGAAGCCTTGCAAAATAAGTTTGTATTGGGGAATGATCGTGTTATCGTTTACGGATCAGGAGCTTTGGAGTCAGGGACTCAAGCCTTCTATCCCACAGAAGTGAATGAAGAGCTGCTCGTTCAATTGCGCATGCAAAATGCGGAAAAGGTAGATGCTAAGTTGGAAGAAATTTTCCAATCGATTCGTGATCAGCGGCTATCCTTAGACTACACCTATGTCATTAGTATGGGACTTATTTCTGTTTGCTTGTCTTATGTAACGGAAACGGGGCATCCGATTGAAGATTGCTTCGGAGAAGCCTTTTTTCCCTATAGTGAAATCAAACGGTTGGAATCCATTGACGCCACATCCCTATGGATCAAGGAATTGTTCAATCAAGCGATCCTTTATACAGGTAAGCACCGAAAGACCCGATCGTCGAAAATTGCTCAATCGGCCAAAGAATATATTGAGCTTCATTACGGAGATCCCGAGCTGCAATTGGATCAAATTGCCCAACAGGTGTTTATCAACCCCAGCTATCTCCGGGCTGTTTTCAAGAAAGAAATCGGCATGACGGTGACAGATTATGTCACGCATGTTCGTATGCATAAAGCGAAGGATTTACTCGGTAAAGGGAACATACGCCTCGCGGATATTGCCGAACAAATCGGCTTTAATGATCCTAGTTACTTCAGTAAAAGCTTCAAGAAATTTTTTGGATATTCCCCTAGTGAGTATGAGAATAACCGCTTATAACGAAATTTCCTAAATGTGCGGATATTACAAGAACCCCTCGATTATTCCATTATCATAAGGGGTTTTTCCTTTTATACTCAGGTTGTAAAGAAGAGAAAGTACATGATGCCTGGGAGGTCCAACAAATGAAAAAAATGGGAGTCACTCTCGTAAGCTTGCTCGCGGCTACTAGCCTTGCAGCTTGCGGAACCACAAACACAACAAAAGATACTGGTGCAACTAGCGCGCCAACGGCTGCAGCAACTGCAGCACCCGTGAAGACAGATGCAAAGCCGGTCAAACTTAGAATTTATGCCCAGTACGCAGATGAAGATACGAAAACACCTTATGACTATGCGGTTGCAGAATTGAAGAAGGAAATGCCGAATGTGGAGCTAGAGCTCGATATTCAAGCGCAAGATGATGGCCAGAAGCTGAAGACCTATGCAGCTACAGGTAATCTGCCTGACATTTTCGGAGCAGGATTAGACATTATCGATACGTTTAAGAAATCCAATAATATTCTAGTTCTGGATGAGTACGTAACTAAATTTGGCTTCAAAGACAAAATGCAACCAAGCGCATTGAATACACTTGCAACCGATGACGGCCACACTTACGCATTCCCTTATGCGGGTAATGAAGTAGCACTGCTTTACTACAACAAAGATTTGTTCCAACAAAATGGTGTGAAAGTGCCGACTACCTATGATGAAATGATGACGGCTGTTAAAGCGTTCAATGGGAAAGGCATTACGCCACTATCCATTTTTGCGAAAGAAAAATGGCCCTGCGTAGCCCTTTATGACATGTTCGTTTCACGCGCTGAACCAGCTGGTGTGACGAAGCTTGATAAAGGTCTTGCCAAAGCAGATGATGCTGCTTACAAAACAGCTGCTGAGAAACTCATCGAGCTGGTTAAAGCAGGTATGCTGCCAAAAGGCGCTACGAACTTGAACTACGATCAAGCAGCAGCTCTCTTTCATGAAGGTAAAGCAGCGATGTTCATTAACGGACAGTGGGAAATCGAAGCGGCTACGAAAGCTCTTGGTGACAAAGCTGGCTACATGTACATTCCAGCTGCTGATGCAGCAGCTTATGAAAAAGGTAAAACAGCATTCAGCGGCAGCGGCGGGCCTGGTGGATATGCCGTATCTGCCAACACCAAGGATAAAGAGCTTGCAGCGAAAGTGGCATCCTTCATTTCCTTGAAATATGCGGAGTACAAATACACGAACCGCAGTAATCCAATCGTAGCAACAAAAGTAGACAAACCGATTGTGAAGCAATTCCCACCGATGATGGATCAACTATCCAAAGATATTCCGAAAATCACAAGTACAACAGCGTTCTCATGGGGATTGTCCAATCCTAAGTTCAAAGCAGCGCTTGAAGATGCCACGCAAAACCTGATGACAGGTAATTATACAGCGGATCAATTCGTGAAAGATTTGAATAAAGCGGCAGTAACAGCGAAATAACCAAGTTTCTATGGAAAAGGGGACTCACACTGGATCGCACTGCTCCGGTGTGAGTTTTCTACTAAAAAAGGGAAGTGATGACATGCGCAAATTCATGGGAAATAAGGCGGCTATTATGCTTTTCACACTGCCGGCACTCCTTTTGTATACAGTTATTGTATTTTATCCGATTTTGCAAACTTTCTATCGCAGTACATTCGAATGGGATGGATTAAGCGAAGGCACTTTTATTTTTCTGGATAACTACATTCGATTGTTTCAAGATAGTATTTTCTACACATCGCTATACAACGGTTTCGTTTTTGCCGGTATTCTAGCTTTCGTGCAGATCGGGATCGGCACCGTGCTTGCTTTTGCCGTCGCAGAAGGGTTCAGAGGAAGCAAGTTTCTAAGAATTAGCTACTTCATTCCTGTGGTTCTTTCCATTACGGTGGTGTGTCAGCTGTGGCTGGCGATGTATAACAGTGAGTATGGCTTGATTAATAAAATATTTGAAGCGCTCGGCATCTCGTATCGTCAGGACTGGTTGACGAACAACAAAACAGCAATTTTTGCCATTGCGTTCGTGAATGCTTGGCAGTACATGGGATACCAGTTCGCATTGCTGCTAGCGGCTGTAAAGTCCGTTCCGGAGCAATACCTAGAGGCGGCACGTATTGACGGAGCATCGAAGTTCAAGGCGCACATGGCGATAACGATACCAATGCTGGCTGAAACATATAAGTTTTGTTTGGTCCTTGCGATTACTGGCGGATTGAATGCTTTCGCCAACATGTTCATTATGACCGGTGGGGGCCCAGGGAATTCCACGTACACATTGACCTATCTGATGTACCGCTCAGCGTTCCGCGTTGGTGAATTCGGTTATGGAAGCGCCGCGGCTGCTTTCCTGGTCATCGAATGCTTGATTGTGACTTTGGCTATTAACCGACTGATCGCAAGAGAACGGATTACATTTTAAGGGGGATGTCAGATGAACGGAATACTCAAATTGCGTAAAAAGAATCCGCTCCTGGGCATCTTCTTGTGGGTATACGCGGGGTTGTCGGTGTATCCATTGCTGTGGATGGTCTTTTATTCGCTTAAAAATAACAATGAAATTTTCGTATCGAATCCATTCGGTTTCCCGACGCATCTACGATTCGAGAACTATGTGGATGCTTGGTCAAGGTTCAATGTTCCCGTCTACTTCAGCAATAGCTTGTTAGTAGCTGCGGCGACAGTTGTGGGTACGATTGTACTTTCGGTTACGTTCTCCTATGCTGTTGCCAGAATGCAATGGCGATGGAAGGAAGCCGCTCGTATTTATGTCGTGATTGGGATGTTCATTCCCGTGCAAGTTATCATGATCCCACTGGCGATTCTCGTACGTGAGTTCCATTTGGCGAACACGTATTGGGCGCTGATCGTGCCTTATATTGCTTTCAATATTTCATTTTCCAGCATGGTTTTCTATGGTTTTTTCCGCAGTATTCCGGTTGAGCTCGAAGAATCGGCTTGTATGGATGGTGCCAGCATTTACCGGACTTTCTATACGATCATATTGCCAATTATTAAACCTGCAATTGCAACGATGGTGATCTTCGTCTTCTTGTCGGCATGGAATGAATTTACGATGGCGTTAATTCTGATTACCAAGGAATCCTTGAAAACCTTGCCGCTCGGACTGCTCTTCTTCCAAGGTCAGTTCACCACCAATTGGGGGGCGATGGGCGCCGCGATGACGATCGCGAGCCTGCCGACCGTGCTTGTGTATGTACTCTTTAGTGAGCAAGTGGAGAAGGCGTTGACCGTAGGGTCTGCAGTGAAAGGATAAGACAGCTGAATTTCGTGCTGAATACCAATTCGAATGTCCCAGAAGGTCAATAGGCCTAAAGGGGCTGCCCTCAAGTAGATCTACTTGAGGACAGCCCCTTTTACATTTAGAATCGGCTAAATCGCGAATGCATTAGGGAATCGTGAGCTCTCCATCGAATCATTCAGCTTAAGGCCAGTAAGTTTCTCACACTTATCCAAGTGGTAGATGACTCAATCTTGTTTTGGTGGCGATTAGTCGGATTCCCAACTTTGGAAACTATGGAGTTTGCTGCCCCTGGACAAGTGTGTTTAGACAACAGTCATACGGCAGCGCTACGACGGCGCCTAGTATTCGTACGGATTGGGAAAATATAGGTGAATTTTTTTGCGAGTTGTACGCAGTACAACAATTTCCTTGGTTTTTATCATAAAAGTGGAATATGTTGCATTTCGTACAACAATTTAGTTGTAACTAGCCCTAATAGGACGTTTTCAAGCTAATTTGTTGTATTTTTTGCAACATTCGATGGAAAAAGGTTGGTTAGCTCGGCAAAAGTTGTACATAGTACAACTTTGCTAATCATTGACTCCCTTTACTAACCCAAAACGTAACATTGTCGCCCTGCAAGCCTTTCGTACCTGACTTTGGGTCTTGTTTAATGACGGTTCCCTTTGGCTTATCATTTGCTTCAATCAAAAAATTGTAATGCAAACCGGCAGCCAATGCTTGCGCCTCGGCATCAGCTTGAGATAGACCTACCAGGTTCGGTATTGCCACTTCCTCGGTTTGTTTGTTCGAATCTCCGAGAGGCTTCGTTGTAGATGGGGCAGGTGTATTTGTCGGCGCTAAAGGTGTGGCGGTGGGTATAGGTACCACAACAACCGGCTCCACTTTGGAAGATGGCCAAAGCGCCCAAACCGCGACCAAGACGACGACCAAAATAGCAATTGCTCCTATCCCTGCCTTACTTAAAGCGCTCAGTGATTGTGATCGCTTTTCAGCTGCGGGTGCAACTTCATCTACCTCATCCTCAACCTTATCCACCCCGCGGTTTTGAATTTTACTTGGGTTTTGATATTGAATTTGTTTGTGGATAGGCCCCACGTCCTGCTTTTGACCGGAAGATGGTAAACTCCGCAATCCAAAAATCAATGAAGACAGAGATGCGTGACCTTGGCAGACGAGCTTAATCAGCTTAATTAAAGCCAATTTCTGCTCATATGTCGCAGATGGAATAGGCGTGCGCTCCAGATGTGTATGCATCACTTCAAAAGTACCCGTAATCGTCTCCGCGCCAGTAAAGAGCTGAATCATCAACCGACAAAGCCCGATTGCTCCTTGTGCCTGAGGATCGCCTTTGTCCCAATAATTAATGACGGAAAGTTTGCCGTGATCATCTAACCATAAATTTTCAGCGCCTACAGTAAATCCTGTAATACGTTCTTCCATCGCGTCAAGCAAGGAAACCCCTAGATCAGCAATCATTGCAATGATGGTATGGAAAGACATTTCTTTCTTGTTAACATGGTTGGAGAATAGTGAGCCTGGCTTAGCTTGCAGAATGATCGTAACCGAATCTTCTTCTACAGATGTATCCAGGATATGTTGAAAACCGTCATGTATGAAAGCTGCTTTATGATGAAGGGTTCGAATGTAATCTTCGCCGATCTGGCCAGGTTGAAGCTCTATTTGATAAAGGAGAACCTTTCGAGTTAGAAATAAATCATCACCGTAATGCAGAGTGCCATGAGGTAATGAGACGATTTGTGTATCTAACACATATCGTGTACCAATTTTTTTATGCATGGAATATCCATCCTCTCTCTTGATGGCATCATTAGGAGTTGCCTTTATTATATATGATTCGGCGGGATATAGGAATTTAGGTATTTTGAGGGGGAATAATGATTATTAATCGGTATCGTGTTGGAACAGTGGAAATCAATTTCATCGAGTGGAAAAGATTTGAGTCAAACGTATTATGAGCTTCAACATCAGCAGTTGGAACAGCTTGTTGTAAAGCTAATCGAAGAAGTCGAGGGAATCTCAAAGTTGAGTTTGGATCCTGAGGCAGATAGCAGTTATTTCATTAATTTTACTGTACACCTTTTTCCTCAGTTTTGGAACAAGCTTGAGAAAATTGAGTTGAAAGGTACATTTCCTATGAAGCCATATCTAGCTGATAAGATTCAGCTGATCTAGGCTTTTTTTTCTATCTTCGGGAAACTAAAAGTCTATGATTCAAATGACCTAGATGATATGATAGTTTTACAGAATTTTTTACAATTTGATCCAATATGAGGGGGAACTGTGTTGAAAAAAGTCGTTATTTTGGGCGGCGGTGTTGCCGGAATGAGTGCCGCGCATGAATTGGTTGTAAGAGGCTACGAGGTGTCAGTCTACGAGTTTAAAAGTATTCCAGGCGGGAAAGCGAGAAGTATGCCTTTCGTAGGCAGCGGAACTGGCGGGAGGAAAGACCTTCCAGGTGAGCATGGTTTCCGGTTATTCCCTCGCTTTTACAGACATGTCATAGATACTTTGAAACGAATTCCCTATGAGAATGGAACCGTATATGATAACTTAACAGAAGTGACACGGTTAGATATTGCCACCTATACAGCACCGCTATTGCCGCTGCTGGCCAAAATTGAATTCAGTTTAGACAATTTTATGGTTGTCATCAGAGATTTATTCGATAATGGCTTAGGTCTAAGTATGGATGATCTGGAGCAATATGGACGTAAGCTTTGGCAAGTCATGACGAGCTGTGATGAACGCATTCGCGAGGAATATAACCTCATCGATTGGTGGAATTTCATTGAGGCGGATCAACAATCCCCTGCATTTCAAAAAATATTCGCTGGATTTACCAAAACCCTCGTTGCTTGTCAATCCAAAATTGCAAACACTCAAACAGTCGGCCCTGTAGCTGTTCAAATGACACTAGATATTACAACACCAGGCACGAGCTTTGTACGTCTCTTGAATGGTCCCACGAATGACAAATGGGTGAACCCTTGGCTTACATTTTTACGAGACCAGGGAGTTGATTATCATTTAGAGGCGAAAGTTGAAAGCATCGACTGCGTGGATGGCGTTATTCGCGGTGCGAAGGTGACAGAGAACGGTAAAACTTTCGATGTAGAAGCTGATTATTACATAGCTGCATTCCCGGTTGAAGTGATGGGTAAATTCATTACCGACGCTATGGTACAAGCTGACCCTACACTTGTAGGTGTGCAGAAGCTTGTTGATTCCGTCGCATGGATGAATGGCATTCAGTATTATTTGAAGGAAGAACTGCCTATCACACATGGACATGTTATATACTTAGATGCACCTTGGTCTCTGACTTCGGTATCTCAAAAGCAATTTTGGCCGGACGTCGACCTTAGCCAGTATGGTGATGGCACAGTGAAGGGCGTTTTATCCGTCGATATTTCGGATTGGGACACACCAGGGGTATTATTCGGTAAATCGGCTACACTTTGCACGGCTGAAGAGATTAAAGCCGAAGTATGGGCACAGATGAAGTTAAGCTTGAACGTAGATGGTGCTGTTATCCTAGAAGACGATGTTCTGCATTCTTGGTTCTTGGATACGGATATTCAATTTGAGAATCCAGATCAAGCGTGTACGAATATGGAGCCGCTGCTCATTAATCGCGTGGGTACTTGGGATGACCGTCCAGAAGCGTATACCGCAATTCCGAATCTGTTCCTTGCTGCTGATTACGTACGTACGAATACGAACCTTGCGACGATGGAAGGCGCTAATGAAGCAGCGCGACGAGCAGTTAATGCCATACTGAAACAAGATGGTTCGACGGAAGAACCTTGCGAAATATGGGAGATGTACACCTTTGAGCTGGGACATATCGATTTATTGAAACCTTTTCACCATCATGATAAGCAACGATTTGAGAAGGGGCTTCCTTGGGATGGAAAGCTTTTTTAGGAATACCTAGCAGCTAGTTTTACTAGGAGGATTTTATGCTAATTTTGCCGGAATACGAGTTGATCAGACAAATCTATCAAGGCGAACGGACCGTACTCTATCGTGCTGTTCATAAGCCGACTATGGAAAAAGTAATTATCAAAACCTTACGTTCAGACTTTCCTATTTCAGCAGATATCGCTAGATTGAAACGTGAGTATGAGATAGGTAAAATGTTGGACTTTCCCGGCATTGTTAAGCCATTGGCGCTGCCCAAACATCAAAACAGCCTAGCTCTCATCTTGGAAGACTTTGATGGTGAGACCTTGTCGGCTTATTTCCCTATGTTTCGTCAGTCCATACAAGCCTTTCTCATAGCTGCTATTCAATTGGTCAAAATCGTTGGGGATATTCATCAGCGGTACGTTATACATAAGGATATTAAGCCTAGTAACATTATTATTAATCCCGATAAGCAGATCATGAAGCTGGCTGATTTCAGCATTTCCTCTTTTACGAGAGAACGTCAAGAAATGCTGGACCCGTTGATGCTAGAGGGAACTTTAAGTTATATGTCGCCTGAGCAGACAGGTCGTATGAATCGTATTATCGATTACCGAACGGACTACTATTCCTTGGGGGTCACGTTCTATGAAATGCTCACCGGACGTCTTCCGTTTCAAACGGAAGATCCGGTGGAGTTGATCCATTGCCATTTTGCCGTGACGCCGACTCCTCCTGAAAGCTTACGGATGGGTATACCGAAGCCGCTATCGGATATTGTTATGAAGCTTCTTGCTAAAAATGCGGAAGATCGATATCAGAGCGCCTACGGCATTATTCAGGATCTCGAGCACATCTTGATGCTGAGCAATTCCGGAGAAGAAATGACGGAATTTACTGTTGGGCTCTATGACATGACGGACATGTTCCAGATACCTCAAAGGTTGTACGGACGTGCTCAGGAAATCGAAAATCTGCTGCATGTTTATGGACGTGCAGTGCATGGATCGCTGGAGGCGGTTTGGGTAACCGGGGAATCTGGTTATGGCAAATCGTTTCTCATCGCTGAGACGATGAAGACGATTATGAAGGACAATGGCTGGTTCTTATCCGGCAGATTCGAGCCAAACAAACAGCATGTCTCGTATCATGCCTTGTCTAGGGCGCTGCGTCAGTTAGTCCGTCAGCTTCTGACGGAGAAAGATCATCAAATCGAAGAGTATCGCGGACGTTTGCTGAAAATACTGGGAACGAGCGGGAAAGTATTGACGGATCTCGTGCCGGACCTTGAGCTCCTAATTGGTGAGCAGCCCATTGCGAAGCAGCTTCCTCCGCAAGAAACACAGAATCGATTACACTTTTTGTTGCAGCAATTTCTATTAATCTTCTGTGTGAAAGACCGGCCTATCGTGTTGTTTCTGGATGATTTGCAGTGGGCAGATGCGGCCTCCTTGCAGTTTCTTGATCTGCTTTTGAACGATTCCCAAATGAAGTATTTCCTATTCATAGGCTCCTATCGAAGCGAGTATGACACTAATTGGTTATCGTCTACCCGTGTTCAATTGCTAGATAAGCTCCCAGAGCGCCTTGTTACTGAACGGATTATTTTGCAGCCAATGGAAATTGCTGATGTCGAGCAGTTGATTGCGGAGTCGTTGAAAACCGAGCAGCAGCAGGTAGTGGAGTTGGCTCAACTCGTTCTGCAAAAAACTGGAGGAAATCCTTTTTTCGTCAAACAATTTCTAACTGCCTTACACGAGCAAAATTTACTCACCTTTAATTATGAAGTTAATCGTTGGATATGGAATATTGATGAAATTCAGAAGCTTAGAATTACCGATAATCTTATGTTCCTCCTAGCTGAGAAGCTCCAGCGTATGCCGCCCAAAACACAATACTTATTGCGGCTGGCTGCTTGTTTAGGGGCCTCTTATGACCTGGAGGCACTTGGTATCATTGCTAAGATGTCCTTCACTGATGTTCTACATGAGTTGGAAATTGCGATCCAAAACGGTTTGATGATTCCTGTTGGCACGGATTATAAATTTTTTATTGAGATGCAAGGGAATTCAACTGCACGAGACATACGTTTTATGTTTGTGCATGATTCGATTCAAGAAGCCGTTTATGGATCCATTGAAGAATCAGAACTGCCAGAAATGCATTTGAACATCGCGCATCAGCTGCTGGAGCATTTACCTGACGATCAGGCTCAGCCACGGTTATTCGATATCGTCAACCATATGAATATGGGCTCTAACTTGCTAACGGAGCGGCAGGAGCTTATCCAGCTTCTAGAATTTAATCTCAATGCAGGCCGCAAAGCTAAATCTTCGAATGCTTATCGTTCTGCACTTCAGTATTACAATAAAGCATTAGCTTTGTTGAAGCTGGTAGAAGGTGTGGAGTTAAATTACCTAAGCTTTTCCATTCGACTGGAGAAGTCAGAGGTGCTCTATCTGAATGGTCAGGCGGATGAAGCTGAAATATCGTACGAAGAACTGCTTGTAGATGCCCGTACGAACGAACTTAAGTTGGAAGTGTATAACTTACAAGTGATTCTGTACACGAACGTCGGAAAGCAGCATAAAAGTGTGGAAGTCGGATTGAAAGCCCTAGCTGAGCAAGGCATCCGTGTTTCTAAAGAACCGACGGGTGTGAACATATTTTATGAATACATGAAACTGAAAGCAATGATTGGACGGAAGAATACGCTTCAGCTGTACGATTTACCGATTATGGAAGATGAATACAGAACCAAATTAATGAATTTAATGATGAGTATTGCTGTCTCCGCGTACTTCGTGAATACAAATTTATTTGTTTTATTCATGTTTATCATGACGAAGCATGCGTTGAAATATGGTAATTCCTCTGTAATGGCCTATGTGTACGGATCATATGGCTTGATTCTGGGCTCGGGCTTCGGTGATTATCAACTAGGCTACCAGTATGGGCAGCTTGGCGATCGCATGAATGCCAGATTTCAATCCCATCAATTCCGCAGTAAAAGTCATTTCTCATTCGGTTTGTTCGTCACTCCTTGGGTAAAGCCTTTGCAGGTGTGTTTGGAGCATTTGAAGGAGTCGTTCCGAAGCGGGATCGAAGATGGTGACTTAGTTTTCGTAGGTTATGCCCTTACTTATCAGGTTTTGGTGAAGGATTTTCAAGGTGTTGTACTTTCGGAAGTACAAGAAGATCTAGCTAAGAATTATCGGATATTAGAACAGACCAATCATCATGACACCCTTCTCATGTTAGAAATGCTCCGTAAGGTCATTCATAATTTGGAAGGGAAGTCTGAGAATCCCCTGATTATCGGCAAGGATGAGGCAGAGGAAGAACAGTTTGTCCGTAAGCTGGAAATCCATCCAAACCAAGTCATTATTCATGAGTATACGGTAAAAAAAATGATGCTATATTATTTGTTTGGTCAATATGATGAAGCATTAAAGTTTGGCAAAGATGCAGAACCTATGCAGTCTGTTTCTTTCGGGCTGTTTCATATTCCCGAGAACTATTTCTACTATGCCTTATCGATAGCTGCTAAATATAAAGAGGCTGCAATTTTAGAGCAGAAGATGATGGCCAAACAGATGAGGAAGATGCTTCGCAAGATGGATAAATGGGCTGCTCATTGTCCAGAAAACTTTTTGCATATTAGCCTATTAATGCATGCGGAGTGGAACCGTGTAACAGGACATTTTCAGAAAGCGGAGCAAGAATATGAAACGTCAATCCGGCAAGCAAGGGAGCAGGGCTTCATCCAGCATGAGGCGATTGCTTGTGAGCTAGCAGGGAAGATGT
Source organism: Paenibacillus sp. JT22N1 (assembly GCF_059692155.1). Taxonomy (NCBI): domain Bacteria; kingdom Bacillati; phylum Bacillota; class Bacilli; order Caryophanales; family Paenibacillaceae; genus Paenibacillus; species Paenibacillus sp. JT22N1. Next base: position 47,764 of record NZ_JCAUAW010000002.1, on the reverse strand, counting down.
TTAAAGAAGCGGGACGTGAAAAGATTGCCAAAACCTATTTCGTCGATGCGTATTACGGTTATCTAAGCTGGGGCGCTAAGGCTAAGGCTGAGGAGTTAATGCTGCGTTATCCAGGCTATTTAACATCACTTAAGGAGTCGATGGATTGGAGCACAACCAAAATAAGTGACTATTCCCTGCAGGCGCTTGATTTTATGACGATTATGAACACGTCTAGATCGTTGTCGAGTGAAGTTAATTTGGAGCAATTGATCAAGCGGTTAATGGAAATTGTAACTTATTCGTCTGGCGCGGAAAGAAGCATCCTTGTCTTGAAGGAACGTGACAGCTTATTCGTGGAGGCAGAGATGCTTGCCATTGACGGCAAGGATTCCTGTACCGTAAGCTCTGTTCTGCTGGAGACAAGAGAAGATCTCCCGACGGCTGTGATTCAATTCGTTGCTCGAACCAAGGAAGGCGTAGTTCTCGATGATGCCGAGAATAAGGGATTCTTTACACATGATCCGTATATTCGGGCAACGGAGAGTAAATCGATATTCTGCGAGCCGATCCTGCATCAGGGCAATCTAGTCGGCGTCTTTTATCTTGAAAATAATTTGATTCGCAATGCCTTCACATCAGACCGTCTTGATATTATCAAGCTGTTGTCTGCTCAGGCGGCAATTTCGATCGAGAATGCGAGACTCTATAATGATTTGGAGTCCAAAGTCAAAGAACGGACGAACGAATTGATCTTGATGGAGACGTCGCGTCGAGACCTGCTGTCTAATATTTCCCATGATTTGGGCACGCCACTCACGTCCATTCAGGGTTATGTAGAGGCTATTTTGGATGGGGTTATTCAAGAGCCTGAGGAACAGAGAAAGTACCTTACGGTCGTTCACATGCGGATTGTCGGCATTCAGCGGCTCATTACGGATCTCTATCAGTTAAGTCGACTTGAGACTAAGCAGTTCCATTTTCAACTAGCCCCAACCTCATGCGGAACGATGGTTCGTCAGCTTTTTGCGAAGTATGAATTGGATGCAGCGAATGCTGGAATTACCTATACGCTCGACATGGCACATTCGGAAGGCGAAGAACTGCTTTTAACGGTAGATACAGATCGTATTGAACAGGTGTATGCGAATATTTTATACAATGCAATTAAATTTTCTACTAGAGGCGGATTCATTGATGTTCACGTGTCAATCAAGGATGAGCCAAGCGAGTTAGTGATTCGGGTTACCGATACCGGCGTGGGGATTAGCGAAGAGGATCTTCCACATATTTTTGAAAGGTTCTACAAAGTGTCCAAATCACGCAGCACGTCTGGCGGCAGTGGACTGGGACTCGCGATTGCAAAGGAGATCGTGCAGTATCATGGTGGGCAGATTTGGGCGGAAAGCCGCCTTGGTAAAGGCTGCAGCATCTCGTTTTCATTACCTGTGCATCGGATTTAAGCTGCGAGAACCGTATACCTCACATGATCCTGTGTGCGGTATACGGTTTTTTGGGCTAAGGTCGAATAGTAACTCTAGTGTGGATGGGCACAAGTGCGGCTAACTCAAGAACATCTTCGTTATACATGCGGATACAGCCGTGAGATGTTCGCTTGCCTATTGAAGAAGGATCATTCGTGCCGTGGATTCCATAATGAGGTTTGCTTAAACCCATCCAGAAGACGCCGAAAGGACCGCCGGGACGTGGTTGCTTATTGATAATGAAAAATTCACCCGTCGGTGTGTTCGTTAACATTTTACCAATACCAACTGGGAATCCACGTACAACGCGATTTACATCCAAAAGATATAATTGAAAGTCAGAAAGATCAACAATAATTCGGTAATTGGGCATAGGATCGTCACCTCAATTTATTCTATGTAAATAGGAACGTTTTCGATATTAAAACTTACATGTGATATACTGCTGTAGATATCAGTCACCGAAGGAGAAACAAACATGCAATCATTTCTACAGTTTAATCCAACAAGATTATGGTTTGGGCAAGGTCAAATTGAGCAGCTCCAGCAGGAACTTGGTTTGGCGGGCAAGCGAGTATTGCTCGTGTATGGAGGCGGAAGCATTAAGAAAAATGGTGTATACGATGCTGTTATGGAACAGCTTACACATATGCAAGCGGAAGTGTTTGAAATGTCCGGTGTGGAGCCTAATCCACGACTCAATACAGTACGGAAGGGCATAGATATTTGCCGCGATAAGCAAATCGAGCTCATTCTGGCCGTTGGCGGGGGAAGTGTGATTGATTGTGTCAAAGCGATTTCCGTGGGCGTTTATTATGATGGGGATGTTTGGGACATCGTTACTCGGAAAGCTGTGCCTCACAAAGCGCTTCCTTTCGGAACGGTATTAACACTTGCGGCTACAGGTTCTGAGATGAATAATATTTCCGTCATCACACACTGGGAGAAAAATGAAAAGCGTGGTTGGAGCAGTCCTTTCGCTTATCCGGCTTTCTCTATTTTAGATCCGACGTACACATATTCTGTGCCTATGGATCAGACTGTTTATGGCATCGTGGATATGATGTCGCATGTGCTGGAGCAGTACTTCCATCGGACGGAAAACACACCTATGATTGATCGTTTCATGGAGTCTGTCCTCTTGACAGTCATAGAAGCTGCACCGAAGCTGCTTGCTGATCTTAACAGCTATGAGCATAGAGCAACGGTCATGTATGCGGGGACGACTGCCTTTAACGGTCTGCTGTCCAGCGGCACAGATGGTGGAGATTGGGCATCGCATCAGATCGAACATGGCCTATCCGCCGTTTATGATATTCCGCATGGCGGAGGGCTTGGGATTGTATTTCCGAACTGGATGAAGCATTGTGCTGAGGAAGATCCATCGCGGATGAAGAAACTGGCAATAGCTGTTTTCGGTATCGATCCATCTGATAAAACGGATCATGAAATTGCACTCGAAGGGATTGAAGCACTGCGAAGTTTCTGGAATTCCCTTGGTGCGCCGAATCGATTAGGGGATTATGGGATCGATGATTCTAGGATAGAGGAATTAGTCCATAAATCATTCATGAAGGATAAAGTGGGGCAATATAAAATGATGACTCGAGAAACAGTCAGAGATATTTTGATTCGATCTTTAGCATAAAGATTAGGGGTTCATTTAAATAAGCTATCCCGTAGATTGATTTACGCGGGGTAGCTTTTGTTTTTTTGCAAACATTAAAATTGCACAAACTCGTAGAGATATGGTCGATTATCGTGTAAAGTAAAAAAGGTGACAACCCATATTATGTAAAGTCTCAAGGGAGTGGATCTAATCAAAATTCGAATTATTGGAGCTTGTGGCAGCGGGATTAAAGATAATCAAGAGATTCTGAGATATCTACAAGTGATAAGATGAGACTTACATCTTCTTATTTTTGGTTGCTTACTTTATTGATCATTAGTGCTTCAGGTTTTTATTTGATAGACCTGATGACATTTAAGCCAAAGCTAGATGGCGCAATTTCAGGGAATGGTAATCCCGCAATCATCATCATGTTTGTTGCAATTCCCATATATGCGGTGTTACTAGTTATGACATCGATGCTTTTTTATAACGTTAAGAAAGTATCTAAGATAAAAAAAGGTTTAATCATCTTTTTAATAAGCTTACTACTAATATTTTGTGTTGTAGGAGAGATCAACGAAATCAAATGGCATCTTGACATACTGAAAGGAGGACCCAACAATCCGAATTCAATTATTTATAGGTGGGGATGGTTCAATCAGTATACGAACACCATTTTTTTTAATGTATACAGCTTTGTTTTTGGGATAGCCCTTTCGGGGGTACTTGGGTGTATATTATCAATCAAGAAAAATCGTGAAGGACAACAAGCATGAAAAAACCTCTTGTAATAGGCATTTCTGGAGGCTCCGGAAGTGGAAAAACGACTTGGAGTCATTACTTGGAAGAACATTTTAGTCATTACAAAATCCGAATTATAAATAGTGATAGATACTTTAAGAAGCTCAGGCCTGTTACCAGAGCACCTTTCTCAAATAAAGAATACGATGATTTTAATCAACCGGAGTCTGTTGATGTTGAAAGATTAATAATTGATATTGATACTACTATCTGTAATGATGAATTAGATCTTTTAATCGTTGAGGGATTTCTCATATTTCACTTTGAAGTTTTAAGAGAGCGTCTAGAATACAAGTTTTATATAGATTGTGAATCTGATGAGAGATTAGTTAGAAGGATTGCGCGAGATTCGAAGGATGGAAATAACGTTACCGAAATCGTTGCTGAATACTTAGACCTTGTTAGACACAGTCATGATAAGTACGTGGAACCAACAAAATGGCATGCCGATCTTATTATTAATGGAACTAGTAGTGAGAATAAGGGAAGACAAATCATTGTTGATTGGATTCAACGGGAATTTCTGAAACGACGATCGACCTATCGCGTATGAAGATACTGAGCATATTTAAGCAATTGGAGGAAGTAGAAATGTCATTTTTCAAGAAAATGCTAGCAAGCGTAGGGATTGGGAACATCAAGATAGACACACAGTTTCATACGGAGGATTTTATTCCGGGAGAGCTGGTTGAAGGCGTCGTTATTGCCAAAGGCGGAAAAGTGGAGCAGAAGGTTGATAAAATCTATTTTCAAATCATGACGGAATATAAGAAGCCTGTGGAGACTGATGCTAATCGAGATGGGCGAACTGAAACTCGTATGCAGAAGGAAACTGTCGTTATTGCCAATATGCTGCTTGGTGAAAATCTCGTGATTGCACCGGATGAAACGATTGAAATTCCTTTTCAATTTGTTCTGCCGCATGAAACGCCAATCTCAATCGGTGTCAGCCCGATCTGGGTGCGCACAGGTTTAGACATTGATAATGCGGTGGATCCCTCGGATCGTGATGATATTGAAGTTCAGGCACATCCGCATACTGCTGTTGTTTTTGAAGCTCTTGAAGAACTCGAATTTCATTTGCATCAAGCGGAGAATGAGTATTATTTACAACGAGATTATCATTTACCGTTTATTCAGAAGTTTGAATTTGTCCCTTATCAAAATGGCGAGTACCGCAGCTCGGTGGATGAACTTGAACTCATCTTCTATCCGAATGAAGACGGCGTAGAGATCATTCTAGAGTTCGATCGCAAAACGCGTGGTTTCAGCGGATTTCTATCGGATATGTTGGATACGGATGAGTCCCATCATCGCTACTTTTTCAATAGCGAAGAGCTGGAGGAAGGATCTTCCTCGGTAGCGGATCAGTTCAGGGGGATCTTTGACGAGTTGCTGGAGTAATACATAATAAGAGGCTTTCACTAACGGTAGGATGATTACCGGGAGGGACAGCCTCTATTCAATTCAACTTTAGTTTCCGTAAATGTCTTAAAAAAGAGGCCTAAAAGGCCTCCGTATCCATCCATTATGCATGTGCTAATTGTTTAAGCTCAAGTTTTCCTGTCGTTAAATACGTGAGTTCCGGTGTTGAGAAAAATTCAGCTAATCGCCGAAGTCTCATATATATCGTTCGCAAAATAACGGAATCCATCTCTGTGATCATACTGCGATTTGCAATAAAATCTCGCATGCTCACCTTGATGAGATACTCGCTATCTCGAAGATCGGTTATCAGTTGTTTATTGGGAAGGTCTCCGTAGTTGACTATGTATTTCGTTTGACCCAGAGCACTTTGATACAGTTCAGCACATGTTCGCGTAATTTGTACTTGCCTCTTTGCTCCCATAGAGTCAGTGACGGTAAGTAATTGATTTTTGGCATCTAATGAGTTCTTTTTCAAATAAACAATTTCGTGAGAGGCAATACCCTCAGTGAGTAAACGAACAATAATGGCATCTTGCGGATTGATACAGCGAGTTTCGATAAAATGAATTTGTTCTAATGTAATAATACGAAATCAGCATCCCTTCAAGTGTGTAAATTGGATTTCAGTAAACTTTCATTCGGCTTTCAGTAATAAGCAACTATATATCCTATGCGAGAAAATGATCGATTATGACTATTTACAATAAATAATTATTACCTCTATTTTCATGAAGAAGCAGGGAATAGTTGGCTTATGCAGAAAATGAGTGTATATATTTATGAGTGGAGTTTAGAGGGAGGGGCTGCTGAATATGGTGAATGAAGATGGGAAATTGAAGAAGGTGTTGGGCTTACGAGATTCAATTGGTATCGCCCTCGGACAAATTATTGGAGCGGGTATCATGTCAATAACTGGCATTGCCATTGCCTTAACGGGGTCTGGTGTACCGCTTGCTTTCGTGCTTTCCTCTGTTTTTATGCTCATCATCACGATTCCTCTTGCCGTATTAGGCTCAGTACTTCCTACGACTGGAGGCATGTATACATACACGAGTCGTTTACTATCTCCGAATGCTGGATTTGTCTATTTAATCCTTTTTACATTCGGTCATTTGACCATCGCTGTGTACGCCATATCATTTGCTCAATATTTACAGGGAATCATGCCTGGTACGCCGATCATGCTTGTTGCTTTCATTGTGCTGACTTTTTTCTATCTGATTAATTTATTTGGGATCAAGTTCATGTCATCATTAGGTAAAGTGCTCGTAGTGATTAAGCTGCTGTCACTTCTTGTTTTCATTCTATGGGGAATTTCGGAGGTTGATTATTCGGTGTTTCATCCAGCTGAGATTTTTCCTCAGGGAATGGGGAGCTTTCTTACAGCGGTTGGAATCACATCCTTTGCGTCCGGAGGCGCCTATGCCGTAGTTGAGCTCGGAGGCGAAATGAAGCGGCCGCAAAGGGATATTCCGCTTACCATTTTCATCAGTAGTGGCATAGTTGCCTTGCTATATATAGGCATTGGCATCGTGGCAACCGGGGTTCTACCGATTTCCGAAGTTGCGGGAGAGTCGCTTTCCGATGTGGCGAGGACGATATTGCCCAATCCATTGTTCTTATTTTTTATCATAGGAGGGGCCATGTTTGCTCTGGCTTCTACACTCAATGTGACATTTTCCTGGGTGACGAGGGGGATGCTGGTGGCATGTCGCGATGGTTGGCTCCCAACATCGTTCGGCGCCGTTAATCGAAGGTACGGTACACCGCATTGGCTGCTCACGTTTTACTATCTGCTTGGGGTCATACCGATTGTGACGGGAGTATCGTTGACGACGATTTCCCAGCTAGGGGTTGGCATCTTACTTCTTTCGAGCATTTTCCCCGTACTTTCTGCCGTACAGCTTCCACGCAAGTACCCTGAGCTTTACCGCAAAGCACCTTTCACTATGAAGCCAAGCCTGCTTTACACCATTGTACTCATAGCCGTTGGTTTACTGGCCTTTCAAGGTTATTTACTACTCAGCCGATTGTCGGCTCTATTAATTGTGGGTAACATAGTGCTTGTCGCAGCAAGCGTCGTTTATGTGATGATTGTCGGCAAACGCCGAATAAATAAACATGCTTCTAACGCAGCTGCAAGCGATAGTCGCGATATCAAATTGTTGCAATAATTGTTTTCAGTTCTTTCGTAAACTCTTTGCAGGGTAGAGACTGATGGCGATTCTTTAGACGTAAGGAGCAGAAGGAAATATCCATATCCTCTCCGGTGATTTCTAGTGCAACAATGCTGCCTGTTTGGACATAAGGATCGAACTTTAAGCCAATTTCCGTATAAAATCCAATGGCAATACCTTCCGCAATCACTCGTTTGGCAGCCTCTGAATTCCCTAGTTTAAATAAAATATTCGGCTCTCCATACTTTTTTAATTTACTAATAAGGTACTCCGAATTCAGAAGAATCGGTTGATGGACAAGTTCTTCTAAGGAGATGCTTTTTCGATGAGCCAGTGGGGAGTTTTTCCCCACACATGCCATCACTCTGCTGTCCATTAACGTCTCTGTGATCAATTGTTTATTCGGCTCTTCATAATCCCGGGATACCGCTATTAGACCAATATCTACTTTACCGCTTTGGACTTCTTGTTTAATTTGCGGATAATCAAGTTCCAACATTTCAAGCTCTACGCCCGCATGTTTTTCTTTGAAAATCGCCAAGGTAGAGGGTAATACACTCAAGCATAGGCTAGGTACGGAAGCGATGGAAAGGAACCCTGAGAGCTGATTGGATTGAAAATCTGCCGTCTCTCGGAGTTCCTCTATTTTAGTAATAATCTCTTCCGCTTTACTTATAATTAATTTCCCATCTTCCGTAGGAACGGCTCCGAAGCGCGAACGCTTAAATAGCTTCACCCCAAGCTCGTCTTCCAGACTCACGATGGCCTGACTGATATTCGGTTGAGAGACGTGAAGCTTTTCGGCTGCTAGGGAAATCGAACCGGTTTGATTGATTTCAATGATATAGAGAAGTTGTTCAATCCGCATAGTTCTCCTTTACTGGGAAGCGATTTATGTCGTAAATATATCCCAAAAGCAGACCATAGGCAATGATAGGGAAGCCCTATTTTAAGAGGTTCCGTAATCTACATTCAGTTTATTGTTCTCTTTCATTTGTCCATTAAAGACGAAACGTGATAACACAACACTGATTTCATATAAAGCGAATAAGGGGATGGCCACCATGAGATGTGAGATGAGATCTGGCGGTGAAATAAGGCTAGCTACGATGACTAGCACGATGTAGGCATATCTGCGAATTTTGTTCAGGAGCTTTGGATTCAGCAGCTTCAGCCTAGTTAGAAACATGACAACAATGGGAAGTTCGAAGGCAATCGACAAAGGCAGCACAATGTTCAGCATGAAACTAAAGTATTGGGCGACGCCGTAAGTCGGCGTTAATCCAAGGTTATCGGAAATTTGGGTAGTGAACGCCATACACATGGGGAAAACAACGAAGTAAGCAAAAGTTAAACCGATGATGAAACACAGGACGGTATAAGGGATATAACGAAGTGAGGCTGACTGCTCCTCCTTCGTCAGACCTTGTTTAACGAATCCCCAGATCTGATATAGGATAAAAGGCAAAGAAATCGTAAGCGATATCACGAACGCAATCATCATATAGAGGCGAATACTATCCATGGGGGAAAATACATGCCATGTCATTTCGGATGCCGGGGGTGTTTGCTTCAAATAGAGGAGGAGCTTCTGGGCAGCAAGAAAGCCGGCAATCATCGTAAGGACAATTACGATTAGAACTCGAATAATGCGTGTTCGCAGTTCGGACAGATGTTCAACGAGAGACATCATTTCTTTTATTGGCATGGAAGGCACCTCCAAAGCTATGTATGGTTGTAATTATCCTAAGATCCCGCTAGTATACGCTTAAGTTCAACGGTGTGGAAGCCGTCCATCAGCTTTGTGTGAATCTCCATGATGGTCTGAATATCCTCAAATGAATATTTACGAACGCCTCCTTTACTTCTTTCTGGAAAAATAAGCTTGCGATCTTCGTAATAACGAATCTGCCTTTCCGATAACCCAGTTAATTCGCTTACTACACCAATTTGAATCACTTTCTTCTTCGTCATCGACATCATCCAACCTCCTAATAATGTTAGATAAATTAACGTTAAAATGACATTGTTTATAGGATAACTCTATCATCATGCCCATATCTGATCAAATAACCTATTTTTATCCCGGTATAAGTAATATTTATGTAATGTAACCTTACACATAATAGTGACGAATACATATCCTACTGGTACGTTTAAGGTGCGGTTTATCCAAACTTGAACGAGGAGATGGGAGCATGGAGAAGACACCGATCAAAGAAGATCAAATTACACGTAGACAATTTTTGACTACAGTCGGCAAAATAGGAGGGTCAGCCGCACTCTTTAGTGTTATGGGGACTCTGGGGCTTTTATCCCCAGAAACGATGAAAGCGGCAGATTATACGCCACCTTCAGGTAGGGATCTCACTTCAACGAACCGTAACGGGAAAAAGGTGATTATTCTAGGGGCAGGGATAGCTGGTATGACGGCGGCCTACGAGCTGGGAATGGCGGGATATCAGTGCACAATTTTAGAAGCGAGAGCTCGTTCAGGCGGAAGAGCTTGGACAGTTCGAAGAGGTACAACTGTTACGGAATTGGGAGGCAGCAAGCAGGTTGCGCGCTTTGATAATGGGATGTATTTCAACGCGGGACCGATGCGGATTCCCCAGTTTCATGTGACGTTGGATTATGCCCGTAAATTTGGTGTCGCGATCGAACCTTTTAACAATGTGAACGAGAGCGGCTACTATTATAACGAAAATGTGGGCGAGTTGTCGGGTGTGAAAATTCCGAAGCGCCAAGCAAAAGCTGATGTTAGGGGCTATGTTGCTGAAATGCTAGCTAAAGCGGTAAATCAGAAGGCATTGGATCTCCCTTTAACAACAGAAGAAAAAGCTAAGCTTGTTACTTATCTGAAGGCCGAAGGGGATTTGAACGCAGATCTGTTCTATAAAGGTTCGGAGAGAGCAGGGTATAACGAGGAACCAGGCGGTAAATTCGACGCGGGCGTACGCAGAGATCCATTTAGTTTAAAAGCGATCATAAATTCCGGTTTTGGGCAATTTTTTAGCAATGAATACAGCTATGATCAACAAATGATGATGTTTCATCCGGTAGGCGGGATGGACCAGATTGCTAAAGCGTTTGAGAAGCGAGTGGGGGACCGAATCGAATTTCACGCAGAGGTACAGGAAATTAAGCAATCCTCCGATGGTGTTCGTATCCTGTATAAGGATTTGAACAGTGGCGCCAGCAAGGAAGCTGCCGGAGACTACTGCATATGTACGATTCCATTACCTGTCCTTAAGGATATCAAGGCTGATTTCTCTGCCGAAATGTCTACCGCAATTTCTAAAATTAGCTATGCATCTGCCGGTAAAATTGGCCTCCAATTCAAACGTCGGTTCTGGGAGGAAGATGAGTACATTTATGGCGGAAGCTCGCTGACGAACATGGACATTTCCAGTATTTATTACCCGCCGACTGATTATTTTGCCAAAAAGGGACTCCTCTTAGGCTATTATGCCTTCGGGGGTAACGCTGACAAGATTGGTAAAATGACACCTGCCCAAAGGGAGGATCACGCATTAAGCCAAGGAGCGAAGATTCATCCCCAGTACCATAAGGAGTTTGAGGCCTCGTTCTCCATCGATTGGAAGAAGATTAAATATAATCTTGGTGGATGGGCTTCTTACACGGCGGACGATCGCAAAACGTATTACCCTACCCTATGTAAGCCCGATGGTCGCATTTATTTGGCTGGCGAACATATCAGCTATATTACCGCATGGCAAGCAGGGGCGATTGAATCTGCGAGGAAAGTGGTTACCGAAATTCATGAGCGTGTAATGAAAGAGTAGATGATGAGGAGCGATGAACGATGATGATAACGAAGAAAGTGAAAACCATTGCAGCCGTCACATTAGGTTCATGCCTCATATGTGTCAGCGCCTATGCAGCCGGAACAGAAAAATCTAGTAAATACCCATCAGAGCCAATTAATGAAGTTGAATTCTATGGAAATCCAGCGTCCTCGATCTCTGCCGGAGTGTCCGTACCTGCAGGCTCTTCCTACTTATTCACAAGCGGAACAGTGCCGCCTGTTCTTAATAAAGAGGGTAAGACGGTTTATGAGCGCTATGGCGATACCAAAACGCAAGGCATCGGAATTTTGAAGGAAATTGAGAAGCAATTGAAGGACAAGGGCTTAACCCTGGCTGACGTCGCTTATCTCCGCGTCTATCTTACAGCTGATGCGGCCAAAGAAGGCAAATTCGACTATCAAGGCTGGTTTGATGCCTACGCGCAATTTTTTGGAAATGAAGCGAATCCGGTTAAACCAGCTCGCTCCACGGTTGGTGTGGCAGGACTCGTTAGCTCTGATTGGCTTATAGAGATCGAAGCTGTAGCGGTATATCCGAAGCATCATAATCAAAACTAAAGAAACGGAGTTGATGATTCTATGCTGCAAAATATTGGCTTTCCTGGTCTCATGTTAATCTTAGTTGTTGTGTTAGTCTTGTTTGGTCCATCCAAGCTTCCGGAGCTTGGTCGCGCGGTGGGACGCACGCTGCACGAGTTCAAAAACTCTGCGCGGGAACTCGTCTCCGAGGGCAAAGAGGTTCCCGAGCATGTAGAGCCAGCTGATAAGCTGCTCGAGAAGGCAAAAGTATAAACGAAGCTCAGACAGCCTGTATCTGTGATTGTTCTCTTTGGAGGAGAGCATCTGGATACAGGTTTTTTTGCGTTTTTGGTTGGGGGGAGGTGAGGTGAAGGTTGTACAAATTATAACATTGCTTGAGAAAACCTGGTGGCGGGAGGGGCGAAAGCCTCTCAACAAGACAACGTCTGTCGGCTTAGAAAGAAGGAAGAGGAACTACGATGCGTTATTTCTCGATAAAGCTGACTTTTTGAGCGTTGAGGGGAACGTAGAGGCGTTAATTTGCCATTTTGGGCTCAAATATGTCTCTCAAAGCGAAAATAACGCATCGTCGTTCCGCTACTCTAGCAAATTAGCCAAATTGTAGTAAGATAGAGCATCTACGTTCCGCGCGCGCTTAGCAAAGTAGCAATAATTAGTAAGATGGAGCATCGAAGTTCCGCCTGGCGAGGTTTTCGGATGGTTGGAATGAAACCAACGATTTATCCAACCTTCTAGGATGAAGACTAATCGGCAAGATCGATCTGAGGCGAAGCCTCAGGTTTTTTACATGTGATTGGATAAAAACAGCCATAAATGGGCATTCACTAGGAGGTTAGCTCCCGCTCGAATCAATTGTCCTCTTTTGCATATCGACATTATGCCTTTTGTATGGGATTATGAAGGAATGTGAGTTGGATAATAGGGGGCAGCCTGGATGAGTTTCACAAAGCCGACAGCATTGGTGACTGGCGCATCTAGTGGATTTGGCTTATTAACGTCAATAGCTCTGGCCCAAAAGGGGTATCACGTTATCGCAACTATGCGCGACCTTGGTAAAAGCGGAGCCTTGCTCGCGCATGCCGAACAAGCTGGCGTAACAAATGCCATCGAAACCATGGCTCTAGACGTAACGATTCATGACTCGATTGAGCAAGTCGTTTCTGATATTATGGACAAGTATGGCAGAATCGATGTTCTCCTTAACAATGCTGGCTTTGCTGTCGGGGGGTATGTGGAAGATGTACCGATGGAAGCGTGGAGATCCCAGCTGGAAACGAATGTATTCGGTGTCATTGCGACAACGAGGGCTGTCCTGCCGCACATGCGCGCACAGCAATCTGGTTGTATTGTTAATGTAAGCAGTGTGAGTGGGTTATCCGCATTTCCTGGCTATGCCCCATATAGCACTTCGAAGTTTGCCATTGAGGGCTTCAGTGAATCGCTTCGTTTAGAGATGATGCCCCTGGGGGTGCGCGTCGTACTTGTAGAGCCAGGTGCCTATAAGACAGAGATTTGGCGTAAAGGCTTCGAGGCGATCCATACTACGGAAGCGTCTCCTTATTGGAAACAGCTTAGTAAAATGCTTAACTACTCAAGGAAAACCTCAGCGACAGCACCCGATCCGCAGGAAGTAGCAGACCAAATTGCGCGAATTGTAGACAACCCGCGGCCAAAGCTCCGTTATCCAATGGGACGTGGTGTGTGGGCGGGGTTGTGGACGAGAAGTCTTTTGCCATGGAGATGGTATGAAGGCGTTTTGAATCGATTATTGAAATGAAGAAGGATGTACTTGTATAAGTACGAATAAACCAAGGAGTGAAATGAATGTCTCGTAAGTGGGAAAGAATGGTAAGTAAAAATACGAAAACCGTAAACAAGAATCGCTCCAAACATGGGATTGCTCCGATTTCTTCGGATCCGGATCGATCGGAAGTATTCAAGGGTAGAAGCATTATGTTAGCTTTATTTTTTGTTCTAATTTCCATCTTATTATTGGTTACTTTGACCAAAACAGACGGGGACAAGATGTACTGGTATACGACACTCAGTTACATGGCGGTTGGAGTGTTCGTTTATTTTATTCGCCGTCCGTATTTAAAGGTTAGTAAGACGAGCATCTCGAAGAGAGGTTTTGCCAGAGAGCTTATACTTAATGCCGATAAAATTAAAGAAATCGTGTACTCACCTGGTCAGGTGGTCATTGACCTGAATGGGAAGTCACCTCGTTGGGTGTACAACAAATCTCTGAACCGATTCGATGTAGCTGCCATGGCTGCTAGATTGAAAAAATTTGCTGAGCAGAACCAGATTACGTTTGTGGATAAAACGGTTTAAGTGCGGATGCTACTTAAAGAAGCTCATAAATAATGAAAAAAGCCCAATTCGACATTGGGCTTTTTTTGCTACTTGGGCGTGATAGTCTTAATCATATTTATCATCGTCGATTCTAACCACATTATCCATGATAAGCTCAACTTCCGTCTCGAAGTTCAAATGAAGAGGTGCCGGAAGTACATCGAGGATTTCCTCCATCATGTCCATGTCTAATAACTCATCAATAGTTTGAGGACGCGGTTCTAACTCATAAACCCATTCACGGACTGCATCGATAAATAAATAAAAAGAGGATTGGAATTGATCGGCGACAGCTTCCTGCTCATCACCACGTGAAGCCGACATGGCATTCCAGTTTTTTAGCGTGGTTTGTAAGGCTTGCTCTACGTTTGGGTTCATAATAATCTCCTAAATTTTAGCCATCACTTCAACGCCTGCGTAGAAGCTCGGATAATCATCTCCGAAGGTAGAATGATCTTCCGATTCTCATGAACGGCTTCACCTTCAATGCGTTCGATCAACAGCTGCATGCCCAATAAGCCGAATTGATAGGCAGGCTGTGAAGCCAGGGTTAGAAATGGGTTAATCGCACCTGCAGGGCCGAAATCGTCAAAACAGACGACCGATAAATCATCTGGCACCTGCAAGCCGCGTTGTCTCAATGATTGAATGATGCCGACGGCGAGCATGTTGTTAGCCGCAAAGATAGCTGTCGGTGGATCCTCCAGATTGAGCAGTGCGTCTAACGCGGATTCATCGTGGAAATCACGATAGTTCAGATGTGTGACGAGCGTGTCATCTATGGATAATCCGCTAAGCAAATGCGCCTCGCAATACCCCGTATAACGCAAGCGGGCTGTAGACACATCCTGTGAACCGTTAATCATAGCTATTCGGCGATGCCCAAGACCAATTAAATGCTCAACAAGTTTCCTCGCGCCTTCCTTGCTGTCCCCGAGTACCACATCCGCCTCAATTCCCGGAATTTCACGATCTAAAACAACGAAGGGGATATTATGCTTCTGGAGCTGCGCAAGATTCCGGGCAGATTGATCTCCCGTCGGGGCGAATAGAACGCCATCCACTCGGGTTGAAAGAATCATATCAACGTAGTCTTTCTCTTTTGCATAATCTTCATCACTATTTGCAAAAAGCAGCCGATACCCAGCTCGTTTAGCCGCATCCTCTGCACCACGTGCAAGCGTAGTATAGAACGGATTCGTAATATCCGTAATGAGCAGGGAAAGAATTTTCGTCTTCTGAAGTACCAGACTGCGTGCCATCGAGTTCGGAATATAGTGGAGATCTTCCATTACTTTTCTTACTCGTTTGCGCGTTGCTTCGCTGATACGACCTGTATTATTGATCACCCGTGAAACGGTCATTGCCGAAACACCGGCTTTTTCAGCGATATCATAAATTGTAATCACGTTGAGTCACCTTTTCATCTCATCCTATTCGTCTATTGTATAGAAATTAAGGATTGACAGCAAGGCTTAAAATTGATAATTTTGAGTTATCGATAACACTCATTTTTTGAGGAGGTCTTGAATATGCTTAAAGGTATTCCTTCCATCCTGTCGCCGGAGCTTTTGAAGGTGCTGATGGAAATGGGACATGGGGATGAAATTATTCTAGCAGATGGCAATTTCCCTGCTGCCAGTCATACGAATCGTTTGCTGCGCAGCGATGGCCATGGTGTACCGGAATTATTGGAAGCGGTTTTATCGCTATTCCCACTTGATACTTACAGTGAACAACCTGTAGCGCTAATGGCCAAAGTTCCAGGTGATAAGGTGGAAACACCAATTTGGGCAACGTATGAAGATATCATTCGTACCCATATGCAGCCACAAATTGAGCATGTGGAGCGATTCGCTTTTTATGAGCGAGCGAAGAAAGCCTATGCGATCGTGGCAACGAGTGAAAGAGCTTTATACGCCAATATTATTTTGAAAAAAGGTGTCATTAGTGAGTAGTTTGAATTATCGATAACTCTAAAGTCATACCCATTTGAAGGCGTAATTTATATTAATCACATACATAACAAGGAGGATGAAATAAAAATGGCAAACAGCGATTACAGATGGAACCAGGAATTCCCGAAGATTGGGATACGACCAACGATTGACGGTAGAAGAAAAGGTGTTCGTGAATCACTTGAAGATCAAACGATGAACATGGCCAAAGCTGTAGCAGCTTTACTAAGTGAAACTCTGAAATATCCAAACGGTGAACCTGTTGAGTGTGTAATTGCTGACACCTGCATCGGAGGCGTAGCAGAGGCTGCTGCAGCAGCAGATAAATTCACGAAATCCGGTGTAGGCGTATCCATCACCGTTACTCCTTGTTGGTGTTATGGAACGGAAACGATGGATATGGACCTATCCACACCGAAAGCCATTTGGGGCTTTAACGGTACGGAGCGTCCGGGTGCGGTATACTTGGCCGCCGTTTTATCGGGTCATGCACAGAAAGGAATTCCGGCCTTCGGTATTTACGGCAAAGATGTACAAGATGCAGGTACAACAGACATTCCGCAAGACGTTCATGAGAAGCTGATTCGTTTTGCTAAGGCAGGGCTTGCAACCGCATACATGAAAGGGAAATCGTACCTCTCAATCGGCTCTGTATCCATGGGGATTGCTGGATCAATCGTGAATGAGGAGCTGTTCCAGAATTACCTAGGCATGCGCAACGAATATGTCGATATGTCCGAATTGGTGCGTCGTATTGATGAAGAGATTTTCGATCCTGAAGAGTACCAACTGGCACTGAACTGGGTAAAAGAGAACTGCACAGAAGGCCCAGATAAGAATCCTCCTGAGATACAAACGAGCCGTGCAAAGAAAGATCAAGATTGGGAAACCGTTGTGAAAATGTCCTTGATTGTTAGGGACTTAATGGTAGGCAACCCGCGTCTGGCTGATATTGAGTTCGGGGAAGAAGCGCTTGGTCACAATGCGATTCTCTCTGGTTTCCAAGGACAGCGTCATTGGACGGATCACTTCCCGAACGGAGATTTCATGGAAGCTATTCTAAATACTTCCTTTGACTGGAATGGCAAACGCGCACCTTATCTTGTTGCCACAGAGAACGATAGTCTGAATGGTATTGCCATGTTATTCGGTAATCTGTTGACAAATACAGCGCAAATTTTCGCCGATGTAAGAACATACTGGAGCCCAGATGCTGTGAAACGCGTAACAGGACACACTTTAAGCGGTGCAGGCAAAGACGGAATTCTTCACTTGATTAACTCCGGACCAGCAGCGCTGGATGGCACAGGCGAACAAAGCCGCAACGGCAAACCTGTTATGAAGCCTTACTGGGAAATCACGGATGAAGAAGTGACTAAGTGTCTAGAGGCAACTTCTTGGCGTCCTGCATCTGTTGAATATTTCCGTGGGGGTGGCTATTCCACTGATTTCCTTACAAAAGGCGGTATGCCGGTTACGATGTCTCGCATCAACTTAGTAAGGGGCTTAGGTCCCGTGCTTCAATTAGCAGAAGGCTATTCGGTTGATCTACCTGAAAATGTGCACCAACAGCTGGATGATCGCACAGATTCAACGTGGCCAACGACTTGGTTTGCTCCTATTTTGACAGGCGAAGGCTCATTTACCGATGTTTATTCGGTTATGGATAACTGGGGCTCCAATCATGGATCAATCAGCTATGGTCATATCGGTGCTGACTTGATCACACTTGCTGCTATTCTGAGAATTCCTGTTTCTATGCACAACGTAGCGAAGGAGCACATTTTCCGTCCGCGCGTTTGGAGTAATTTTGGAACATCGGATCCAGAAGGCGCTGATTTCAGAGCTTGCAGCAGCTTCGGGCCCTTATATAAGTAGTAGCAATTGCACGAATTGAGGTGACTCTGGTGGGGACTAACCATTTGAATATGCTAGCCGTAGATTTCGGAGCTAGCAGCGGCAGAACTATTTTGGGGCGTTGGAGTGGTTCTACACTTTCGGTAGAGGACATCCATCGCTTCTCGAATGGTCCTGTTGAGCTTGGCGGTAGTTTGTACTGGGACTTTTTGCGACTTTTTCATGAGTTGAAAGCAGGAATTCATGCCTACAAGCAGCATGCCCCAGGCAGTCCAGTTTCCATTGCGGTAGATACGTGGGGTGTGGACTACGGTTTTGTTGACGGAAAAGGCAAGCTGGTTGGCAATCCGTATAAGAATTGACGAAGTATGCCCGTAAAAGTGTAGCCAAAGGCCTTGTCGTAGGTCCCGGAGGGAATATAAGCGCAAGATTTGAAGATACCATGTACCTTTCTCCAAGCGGTTTCGCACTAGAAGATATTGAGCCTGAGCAGTGGGTGCCGGTCGATATCCCAACGGGGAACATTATGGATTCGACCTACCGTCCTTCTTCCGAGGTGCTCATGCATTTATTTTGCTATCGCGTGAATCCCATCATGAAGGCGATTGTGCATACGCATCCGGCTTACTGCATCGCATTAACACTCGTTGATGATGAGCTTCCGATGCTGTTTCCAGACCAAGCCGCGCTTGTTGGCGACGTAGCCTTCGTTCCCTATGTCGTTCCAACAACGGATAAATTAGCCAACCTAGTGGCAGAGAAGGCTGACCGTTATAGCTCGATTTTGCTAAACAATCATGGACTCGTCACAACGGGTAAAAATTTGCGTGAAGCCTACTACCGCACGGAAGTTATGGAAGAGAGCGCGAAGATTTACCTCATCGCGAAGTCCGTTGGTCAACCGAGAAGGCTGACTGAGGAAGAGTACAAAGAAATTCAAGGCTTGGAAAGCGAAGCTTACCGCGTGAATTTATTGCAGCAAATGAAATAATGGACTTATCAGGTATACCCGTTCTCATCGCAATCGATGGGGACGGTTTTTTGTTGTATATGGGTAGGCGAGTCCACGAAGATGTTATAGTTGTTAAAGCTTAAAACGCCCGCCATTGGCGGGCGTTTAAGTTAAGTATCAAGTTTGATATTGATCTTCGTCTTTTCATTCATGATAAGTATGTAATGTTGTACAACGTACAACAATTTCGTTTCGTTTCTTCTCTGTAAGCTGTTGATGTTGTATATAGTGCAACAATTTCAACTTATTTTTTGATATAAAGCTGATTTGGGGAGGAAATGTTGTATTTTCTACAACACTAACGGGGAAAACGCGAATTCGTTAGTGTAATGTTGTACAAATTACAACAACTAGGTCCATAGATGAAGGAAACAGTGCACTTAACCTACGTCGGGGACGACAATCCGCTTTAAGAGAAAATGGCCAGTATTTTGGTGAACGGACGACAATCCGTTTTACTTCAGTAAATAGCGCATCCACGTTCCTTTATGGGCCACTCCATTAAATATCGTAAAACATTAGTTACGATTAATTTTGTGGCATACCAGATTCCGCATCCGCACTCGAGTTATTATCCGTGATTTCCACATAATTATCGACGGTATCTAGAACTTGGCTTAGCTGCCAGCGGCTAATAATAATATGATCTGAAGAAATCGCATTATAAGTACTTTCTTGCTTACTAATTTTAAAGCCTCGGTAATTCTCATAAATAGTTCTCATTCTGATCTCTCCCTCGCTTGGATGTATATCTTAAACTATCATTAAACGAGCAATTTTGGTAGAGGTGTAAATTGATAGAAATTGTCTATTCCTGACTTTTTGTATTTAAATATGGTTAATTGCTTCTTTTCTGTTGTCTTTACGGTTGGATTGACTCAACGCGACTTTCTTTTTTTGCAGGAAATGCCTTTTGCTTTTGGAAGGTATTTAAATTTTAAACGTTGACAGAATCTTGTTCGATTCACTATAATCTAAATACAAGTAAATTTATCGGAATTATATGAATCAACCAGACAACTGGAGATGCTTCGTCCTTAAGGGATGAATGTGTCTCCTTTTTTCATTCATAATCACCAAATGCTAACTATGAAAGATTTCTTATGACATTATCTAGGAGGAAATAGGTATGAAAATTGAATGGACTTTTGTGATGAACCAACCTTGGACGATCGATCGTGTGTTAGATTTTGTGACCATCGCAAATCGGTATTCGTGCAATATTTATGTGGGGGTTAGCGGGAAGATGTTGAATGCGAAGGGTTTACTGGGCATTGTTTCCCTTAGCCTATCGCTGGGCAATCAGTCGTTTATTGTCTTGCAATTAGATGGCGTTGATGCTCAGGAAGCATTCGAAAAAGTGTCTGTGTATTTACAAATCGCGGAGCACGGAATCCAAAAGGTCTATTCACAAAGTTCCTAGTCGCTTGCAAGCTAGAGAGGAAGTTAATCGGTATGAATATTGAAAATATTGAAGCATTCGTCTATGTCATTCATTTCAATAGTTTCAACAAGGCAGCGGATGCTTTGTTCTTATCTCAGCCATCGGTGACGGCACGAATTCAATCGTTAGAACGAGAACTGAATACATTGCTGTTCGATCGAGAAGGGAGGAATTTTACGCTGACGGAGAAAGGGAAGCAGTTCCTACCGTATGCTCAGCAAATTCTCCAAACTTACAAAAAAGGAAAACAACAGCTGCAGAATTTAAACACGACTCCTAATGAACTAAGAATAGGGTGCACGGTTTCTGTCTCCAATTATGTCATTCCTGACATTCTTCCTATCATCAAAAAGAAGTACCGTAACCTGCAAATTAAATTAACGACAGCTCCCACCGAAACGATTCTGGAAAAGCTGTTGAATAAAGAAATAGACATCGGTTTTGTACGAAATGTGACGCATCCTCATGTTGATTGTACGGGGTTTTATGAAGATCCGATTCGTCTGTTCGTAAATCAGCATCATCCTTTTGTCAGTAAAGAGCAAATTACGATTGAAGATGTAAGCAGGGAATCACTTGTGTTTTTTGAATGTGGCTCCCTTGATTGGATAAAGATACATCGCTTATTCGCTACACTTGACCATCCACCACAAATTGAATACCAGATCGATAATTTGGAAACGGCTAAGAAGCTTGTCTCGAGAGGGATGGGCGTTTCATTTTTACCTGATCTATGCGTACGTCATGAAGTAAATGCTGGCTTACTTGTCCCTATTCATATCCCCGAGTTGGGAGGATTGTCACTTCGGACTAATCTCATTTCACTAAAGGAAGCGGCTAACGATTTCGCGCATGAATGCCTAGAAGCTTTGAAAGAGATGAAATTGAAAACAAGTTCTTTATAGAACAATTCTATCTAATAATAGATCATCTTAATATCAAATTGACCGACTAATGAGCCGGTGATACAGTAAGAAGGAATTTAATACCGACAAAACCAATTGGAATTATAGTTTATGTATTATTAAGGGGAATTCATGTGCTGTAAGGATTAATTTACGAAAGCCAAACTTTTAGGAGGAAAAAACATGCCCAAACAAAAGCAATTGAAACTCGGAGCTATCATTCATGGAGTCGGCGGTAATATGTCATCTTGGAAACATCCGGATGCGATCGTAGATGCGAGTGTGAATTTCAAATATTACAAACAGCAGGCACAGAAAGCAGAAGCTGGTAAATTCGATTTGTTGTTTATCGCAGATGGGTTGTTCATCAATGATAAATCGATTCCCCATTTCTTGAACCGCTTCGAACCAATAACGATTTTATCGGCCTTGGCAGCAGTGACATCCAAAATTGGTCTAGTTGGTACGCTATCTACGTCCTACAGTGAACCATTCACAGTGTCGAGGCAGTTCTCCTCACTCGATCATATCAGCGATGGCAGAGCAGGGTGGAATGTGGTCACATCCCCGCTAGAGGGCTCCGCTCTTAACTACAATAAGAAGCTGGAGGATCATCCAGATCATCCCAAACGTTATCGAATTGCTTCTGAATATTTGCAGGTTGCCAAAGGATTATGGGATTCATGGGAAGATGATGCTTTTGTAAGGGATAAACAAACCGGTGTTTTCTTTGATCCTGAGAAGCTGCACAGATTAGACCACAAGGGTGAATTTTTCTCTGTACAAGGACCGCTTAATATTGGGAGATCTAAGCAAGGCAGACCCGTTATCTTTCAAGCAGGTTCATCGGAAGATGGGAAAAATTTGGCCGCCAAAGAAGCAGATGCGATCTTTACCGGACATCCAACCGTGGAAGATGCTGAGCGCTTTTATAACGATGTGAAAAGTCGAGCAGCAGGTTTTGGCAGAAATCCCGATGAGATTGTCGTCATGCCGGGTATTGGTCCAATTATCGGTGTAACGGAAGAAGAGGCAGAACGCAAGTATCAGGAAGTAGCGAATTTAGTGACCATTCAGGAAGCACTCGCATATTTGGGCCGTTTTTTCGAGCATCATGATTTTACGCAGTACGACTTAGATGCCCAATTCCCAGAGTTAGGTGATTTGGGCAAAAACAGCTTCCAAAGCTCGACGGATCGCATTAAACAGAATGCGAAGGAGCAAGGTTTGACGCTTCGTCAGGTCGCTCTGCAATCGGCCACACCGCGTCCACTCTTCATTGGTACACCAACTCAGATCGCAGATCGCATTCAGGAATGGTTCGAGAGTGGGGCCGCAGACGGATTCATCGTGGGTTCTGGTGTTCCGAATGGTTTGAACGATTTTGTGGATTTGGTCATACCAATTTTACAAGAACGTGGGATATATCGTACGGAGTATGAAGCTGATACACTGCGAGGCAATCTAGGACTTCCTTTTCCAATAAATCGCTATGCGAAAGAAAAAGTAACGCACTAATATGCTATAATTCCGACTTAATTTATATGTATTATCAGTTATCGGAAGGGGCGAATAGAATGGCAAAACAAAGAAAATTGAAGCTTGGCGTTAATATCAGCGGTGTCGGCAACAGCATGTCTGTATGGAGACATCCGGATGTTTCGACGGACGCGAGTGTCAGTCTTGATTACTACAAGCAGCAAGCATTGAAAGCTGAGTCTGGGAAGTTCGATCTTGTATTCATCGCGGATGGCTTGTACATCAATGAGAAATCAAATCCTCACTTCCTGAATCGCTTCGAACCGATTACCATTCTTTCCGCATTGGCGGCTGTGACTTCACAGATCGGACTCGTCGCCACACTATCGACTTCGTACAGTGAGCCGTTCACCGTCGCTCGTCAATTTTCCTCACTGGATCATATTAGCGGAGGTCGCGCAGGTTGGAATGTTGTGACGTCTCCACTTGAAGGCTCAGCCAAAAATTTCGGCAAGGGCGAACATCCTCCCCATGAGCTGCGCTACAGGATTGCTGAAGAGTATGTCCAGGTTGTGAAAGGATTATGGGATTCATGGGAAGAAGATGCTTTCGTAAGAGATAAGGAGTCAGGCCTTTTCTTTGATCCGAGCAAACTACACACACTGAGTCATAAAGGTGAATTTTTCTCGGTTCAAGGACCTCTTAATATTGGTCGTTCCAGACAGGGGCATCCGGTTGTTTTCCAAGCCGGAGCTTCAGAATCCGGCAGAGATTTGGCTGCCAGAACGGCCGAAGCCATATATACAGGGCATGAACATATCGAGGAAGCGAAGCTATTTTATCAAGATATTAAACAAAGAGCAGCAACTTATGGCCGTAATCCGGAGGAAGTGCTAATTTTCCCTGGAATCAATCCGATTATTGGGCGTACACAGGAAGAAGCTGAGCTTAAGTATCAAGAAGTCGCTAATTTGGTAACCATCCAAAGCGCGCTGGACTACTTAGGCCGCTATTTCGAGCATCATGATTTTTCTCAATATCCACTCGATGAACCATTCCCCGATTTAGGTGATTTCGGAGCAAATAGCTTCCGAGGCACGACGGATAAAATAAAAAAGGAAGCCAAAGAGCTCAATCTGACGCTTCGTCAAGCAGCTATTCGAGCGGCCACGCCTAGAGGTAATTTTATAGGAACAGCAGAGGCGGTTGCTGATTTGGTAGAACAATGGTTCAAAGAAGATGCGGCTGATGGGTTTGTCATTCGTACGACGGTGCCTAGAGCATTGGATGATTTTGTTGATCTCGTTGTTCCGATTTTGCAAGAGCGCGGTATTTTTCGCACAGAGTATGAAGCGGACACGCTGCGCGGAAATTTGGGAATTCCTATTCCTGCGAATCGCTACACGAAAGAACAGGTTGCCAACTAATTCGTTGAAACATATATGGGGGAGTGTTTATCTTGCGTAGATCAAAAGAATGGGTCAGGTTAAGTACATTATCATTAGCATTCGTATTAGCTTTGACGGGATGCGGTTCAGCAAAAAGCAGCAGCGGGGATGCAGCACAATCACCAAATGCCAAGCAAGAGGATAAGCAGACGGCCGTTATAGGAGGAGAGCTAACCTATGCGCTCGCGACTTCGCCAGATTCATTAGATCCGCATCGCAGCGGTCTTGCCGTTGCCGTTAGGGTACTTCGTACCATTTACGATAGTTTAGTCGTTCAACTGCCCGATGGCTCGATTAAACCTTGGCTAGCCACGGAGTGGACCGTCGCGCCCGATGGGCTGAGCTACATTTTCAAATTGCGTAAAGATGTGAAATTCCAAGACGGTACCCCATTTAATGCGGAAGCTGTCAAATATAGCTATGATCGTATTCTCGACCCAACAACGAAAGCGGCTAACTCCGTAGCCCTCATTAAGCCTTATAAATCCTCAGAAGTCATTGATGAATTCACGATAAAAATAAATCTGGAAACACCATCCAGAGCTTTCCTGGGCAACCTAAGTCAAGCCTTACTTGGGATTGTATCACCAACAGCAGCTAAAAAGTATGGGGATCAGTTTGGTAAAAATCCGGTAGGATCCGGCCCCTTTTCCTTTGTGAAATGGGAAGAGAATGCATCCATTCAAGTCAAGCGCAGTCCTGATTACAACTCAGCTCCCGAGATTGTAGAGAATAAAGGGAAATCCTATCTGGATCAAATCACATTTCGTATTGTACCAGAAGAGGCTACTCGTATTGGCAGTGTTCAAAGCAAACAAGTACTAGCAGGCGAAACCGTTCCTCCACAAAACGTCGTTTCCTTGAAATCAGATACGAGCATTCAAGTTCACCAAGTAAATACAACAGGTTTACCTTATACCTTGTTTATTAATCAGCGGAAAGCACCTTGGAGCGATGTGAAAGCAAGGCAAGCGCTGCAAGCGGCTATTGACGTAGATGCGATTGTCAAAACGTTATATTTAGGGACTTATCCACGCGCTTGGTCACCGCTTTCACCTGGCGTTGTTGGTTATGATGCATCGCTGGAAAACGGAATCAAACCTGATGTCGCTAAAGCGAATAAATTACTGGAAGAACTAGGTTGGGTGAAAGGCGCGGACGGCATACGTGTGAAAGATGGCAAAAAGCTGACTTTACATTATGTAGATGGCTCGCCGAACCGTGAGAAACGCAATGATATTGCGGTTATTATTCAACAACAGCTGAAACAAGTCGGTATCGTTGTCGAAGTTGAGATTACAAAAGATGTAGCCAATGTTGTATATACCAAAGGCGAATATGATATCTATGGGAACAGCCAGGTAAACTCGGATCCTAATGCGCTTTATGCCTTCTACCATACGAGTGATCCGAAAGCCCGTCCAAGTCTTCCAGGTCTGGCCGATCCGCAAGTAGATAAGTGGCTGGAGCAAGGCGCAATCGAACCAGATGATAAAAAACGTGTAGAACTTTATAAACAAGTTCAAAAATCGATTATCGATAATGCGGTCATCATTCCTATTTATGTATTCCCATATACAGTAGCCGCATCGAAAACCGTTAAAGGACTGAAATTTGATTCATTAGGTTATCCGCTCTTCAATGACACGTTTATCCAAAAATAATGACATAGGGAGCTAATCGATATGAGCAGGATAATAACGGAGCGGCTTGTGGTTTCCTTGCTGGTCATTCTTGGTTCCTTAATCCTTGTTTTCTGTATTCTGTATGTACTTCCGGGAGATCCCGTACTCTCGATGGTCGATCCATCATCCATGACACCGGAGGCCATTGCCAACTTAAGGCTTCAACTGGGATTGAATGAGCCCTTCTATGTCCAATTTGGTCGCTACTTCCTAGCTATGATTCACGGAGATTTCGGTAAGTCTTTACTGAATAGTGAACCTGTGCTGCCCAAAATTATTAAACATCTCCCAGCTACAATGGCACTAACTTTAGCTAGTACACTCATTTCCACGATTATTGGTGTAGGGCTAGGCGTACTTTCCGCTATACACCGCAACCGATGGATTGACGTTCTAGCCCGCATCGTAGGGCTGTTCGGTATATCCATGCCAACCTTCTGGTCGGGGATCCTGTTGATTCTCATCTTCTCCGTATCCTTAGGCTGGTTCCCCGCGATGGGGTCGCAAGGGTTGATTACTCTTGTCCTTCCTTCGCTCGCACTCGGCTTTGTTGGCGCCGGCTTCATCGTTCGCATGGTTCGGAACTCAATGTTGGAAGTCATCAATGAGCATTTCATTGTGACGTTGCGTGCGAAAGGGCTATCGGAACGATTAGTGATGTATCGACATGCGCTTCGCAATGCGTTAATTCCTGCTGTTACCATTATCGGTATTCACATTGGAGACCTGATGGCGGGTACCGTTGTGATCGAAACCGTATTTTCTAGACAGGGGATTGGGAGAATTCTTGCGGATGCCATCATGTCCAAAGATTTGCCGGTTGTTCAGGGCGTTGTCTTTTTCTCAGCCATCATCTACGTCATTGTAAATTTGCTTGTGGATATTTCTTATGTATTCATCGATCCACGGGTGCGTCGAACACAATAATGTGCCAATGAAACCATATTGGAGAGGAGATTGGGTATGAAAGAAGTGGTTTCCACAAGGGCTATTTGGCAGAGGCGTAAATGGCAGCTACAACTTCCGAAGGCATCTAGTAAAATTAGCGCCACGGAAATACTCGTTTATTTAGCGGCTATTGTGACTTTGTTTATGATAGGATGCGCACTTTTTCCGCAATGGATTGCTCCTTATGCGCCCACGGCGATGCTTACCGATCAAATTCTGAGCGCGCCAAGTAAAGCTCATTTGTTTGGTACGGACTATTTTGGCCGAGATGTCTTTAGTGTTGTCGTGTATGGGAGTCGTGACTCCTTATTCATTGGTTTTGCTTCTGTACTCGCAGGAGGTTTAATAGGCGGATTCATTGGTGCGGTTGCTGGATATATCGGTGGTGTTATCGATACGATCTTCATGCGGATCATCGATGTTCTCATGACCATTCCTGGCATCCTATTAGCTTTAGCCATTGCTGCGGCTCTTGGTCCTCATTTATTCAATCTTATCTTTGCAGTTGCAGCAGCGTCCATTCCACAATATGCAAGGGTAATGCGCGGTCAGATTCTGAGCATCAAGAATCGCTCATTCATTACAGCTTCGCGATCGATAGGTGCTTCTAATGTGCGAATATTTTTCCGCCATGTCTTGACGAATGCTTGGTCACCACTCTTGGTTATGTCTACGATTGGTCTGGGATCATCGATATTGGTTGGAGCAGGACTAAGCTTCCTTGGTCTAGGGGTGCTCAAAGAGATTCCAGATTGGGGGACACTCTTATCACAAGGAAGAGGCTATCTGACGGTGGCATGGTGGATATGTACGTTTCCAGGACTAGCGATCACCTTATTTGTATTATCGGTTAATTTAATTGGAGATAGACTGCGCGACTCCATGGATCCAAAGCAGAAAAGGGCATAGCAAGGGGGCGGCGCAAATTGAAACAACTGCTTGAGATTGAGAATTTAAGTGTTCAATTTACAACGAATAAAGGGTCGTTCACGGCAATTCAAGACGTTACTCTGAACATTGGTGCAGGCGAAACTGTCTGTCTCGTGGGCGAATCCGGCAGTGGCAAATCGGTGACTTCCAAATCGGTCATGCGCTTAATTGATTATGAGAATGGTGTGATTTCCGGCGGTCAAATCGTGCTGGATGGTGATGATTTAACCACTTTGTCACAGAAAGAGCTTCGGGCATTACGTGGGAAGAAGATGGCGATGGTGTTTCAAGAGCCAATGGCTGCTTTTGATCCGGTGTTTACAATTGGCAGTCAAATCACGGAGGTTATCATTCAGCATAAACAGGGCAATCGAGAACAAGCCTGGGAGCGGGCTGTCCATTTATTGAAGCGTGTCGGCATTCCTGAGCCTGAAATCCGGATGAACCAATACCCGGGCGAGCTGTCAGGGGGAATGCTGCAGCGGGCAATGATTGCCATGGCTCTTTCTTGTAATCCACAGCTGCTTATTGCGGATGAACCCACAACGGCGCTTGATGTGACGATTCAAGCGCAAATTCTTCACCTGCTGCAAGAGCTTAAAGAAGAATTTAACATGTCGATTCTCTTGATTACACATGATATGGGGATTGCCGCTGAGATGGCTGATCGCATCATCGTGATGTATGCAGGGCAGATCGTGGAACAGGCAACGGTACAGCAGCTATTTACCAAACCCCATCATCCATATACACGAGGATTGCTTCGCTCGATTACGACGATGGATAGTGATCGTTCAAACCGACTTTTCTCCATTGAAGGAACGATACCTCATTTATCGGATCTCCCTACAGGATGTCGGTTTCATCCTCGGTGTCCTTTTGCGACGGATCTTTGTAAGAAGGATAGCCCGCCTCTTCAATCCGTGAATGGACGTCTAGCCGCTTGTTGGTATTCGGAGGATTTAGTCAAACTGGAAGACTGGCAGCAGCATGCAGCGCCCACAGATACGGCTGAAAGACCTGGAAAGAATGGACGGACCATTCCTGAGTTAGGAGAACAGGACACAGCTAAGGAGAAGCTTTTCGAGGTAAAGGGGCTAAGTAAATTTTACCCGATAGGAAAAGGGACGTTTAACCGTTCAAAGGCCTATATTCGCGCTGTTGACGACGTTTCTTTCTCGATTAAGAAGGGTGAGACCTTCGGTTTAGTCGGCGAATCTGGCAGCGGTAAATCAACCCTGGGCCGGGTGCTGCTGCAGCTGGAGAGAGCGACGGAAGGAAAGGTTCTATTCGAAGGGAAGAATTTATCCGAGCTTTCGGCCAAAGGACTGCAGGGAGCACGTCGTGATATGCAGGTCATTTTCCAAGATCCATACGGTTCGGTGAACCCGCGTTGGAAAGTTGGCGATATCATCGGCGAGCCCTTCGATGTACATGAATCTTTCAGCAAGGCTGAGAAACGCGCTAAGGTGGAAGAACTATTGGAGTTAGTTGGTTTGAATCGCTCCATGTATGATCGATTTCCTCATGAGTTTTCGGGAGGTCAGAGGCAAAGAATTGGTATCGCTCGAGCCATCGCCCTCCATCCCCAATTCATACTTGCCGATGAAGCGGTATCTGCCTTGGACGTATCCGTACAGGCGCAAATTGTTAATTTAATGCAGGATTTGCAGAAAAAATTGGGGTTAACGTACCTATTTATCGCTCATGGCTTAAATATTGTACGCCATTTATCGGATCGTATCGGTGTGATGTATTTAGGAAAGCTTGTTGAAATTGCGCCAAGTGAAGAGCTGTTCCTTCATCCATCTCATCACTACACGAAGGGACTGCTATCCTCCATACCTTCACCTGATCCATCTAGGAAAAGAGAGTGGTTTGCGATTGAAGGAGAAATTCCATCCCCTGCGAATCCGCCATCCGGCTGCCGATTCCACACCAGGTGTCCCGCAGCAACGGCAAGGTGTAGAGAGGAGCAGCCGGAGCTGCTCCAATTGCGGGAAGGTCATTGGACGGCCTGTCACTACCCCTTGTAAAAATATAGAGAATATTCGTTTAGGCAAGTCTTTACTTCAGCGGGATAATACCCGTTTTCTTTTCGGATTAAAACATAGTTAAAACGTAGGAATAGTCATATATGGATAAATCTAATAGACATTACTCAGGAGGCATTTAATCATGAAAAAATTCACGGTACTTTCATCCCTTATTCTTACGGCTGCATTCGCAGCAGGATGTGCGGCTCAAACCAAAACGGCCAACACGACACCATCCGCCGGGGCCGCAGCCATAGGTGCTGCTACAGCAGCACCTGCAGCACAAGCAACAGAAGCACCAAAAACGGTTAAAAAAATTGTGGTGGGAACAGGTACACAATTCCCGAACATTTGCTTTATTGATGATAAGGGCAACCTTACGGGTTATGATGTAGAACTTGTCAAAGAAATCGATAAACGACTTCCTGAGTATGAATTTGAGCTCAAAACAATGGAATTCAAGAACCTTTTGCTGAGCTTGGAGACGAATAAAATCGACTTCATTGCTCACCAAATGGAAGTGAACGAGGAAAGAAAGCAGAAATTCCTTTTCAATGATGAAGCCTATAATATATTCCCGAACAAAATTATCGTTCACAAAGACAATAATACCGTTAAATCCATTGATGATCTTAAAGGTAAGAAGTTATTGGTAACAGCAACAAGCAACGCGGCTGTATTAGCAGAAAAGTATAACAAAGAGCACAACACCGGAATTAATATCGTTTATACAGGAGCAGGTGAGGATGCGAAATCACTCATCAAGCAAGGTCGTGCGGATGCTTCGATTAGTACACAGTTTGCGATTGATTTCGTTAATAAATCGGTAGATGCACAGCTGAAAACAGTAGGAGAGCCGCTTTCCAACTCCAAAGTTTACTTCATTTTACGCAAGGATCAAGAAGAGCTAAAAAAGAAAATTGACGAAGCTGTGAAAGCCATCAAAGCAGATGGAACACTCGGTAAATTAAGTACGCAGTGGCTGGGAGCCGACTATACCGTGGGTAGCTAGATGGGGAAATCATTCGATATTACTCTTGTTGCTGAGTTTCTGCCGAAGCTGCTCTACTACCTGCCTTTGACCCTGCTCATTCTTGTAGCATCACTCACATTAGGTCTCATCCTAGGCACGTTGATCGCCCTAACTCGGTTATATCGTATTCCGGTGCTTAGCCAACTATCCATCGTGTATGTATCGTTTATTCGTGGAACACCGATTTTGATCCAATTATTTCTTGTTTTCTATGGCTTGCCAATGCTGCTTGAGATTATCGATATCAATATTTCTCGATGGGATCCGATCTATTTCGTGATTATTACCTATGGGCTTAGTATTGCCGCTTTCAAATCTGAAAACATCCGGGCGGCTGTGAATGCCGTCGATCGAGGCCAGACTGAAGCTGCTTATGCAGTAGGTATGACCGCTAAACAATCCTTTACTCGAATCGTTGTGCCGCAAGCTTTGCTTATTGCCTTCCCTAACTTTGCGAACTCGGTGATTGGTTTCCTCAAAGATACGTCGCTGGCTTTCTCGATTGGGGTCATGGATATGATGGGGCGTGGACAAACATTGATTGCGGCTACGGCTCATACGTTGGAAGTTTATATCAGTTTAACGATCATTTATTACGTAACTGTATTAATTTTGGAAAAAGTATTTAAAGTGACGGAGTTCAGGCTGCAAAGGCATGAGCGTTCATTAGCGGGGTGAGGTGAGGACATGAAAATCGATATTGTTTTTATTTATACGGCCTTTTTCCAAATATTAAAGGCATTACCGTTAACCTTGGTGTTGACCTTCATCCCGCTTGTTATCGGCTTCGGCATCGGTTTATTAACGGCTTTCGCTCGTATCTACAAAGTGAAATATGTACATCGACTCCTAGATTTCTACGTATCCTTTCTACGCGGGACGCCGATTCTGCTTCATATTTTTGTCATCTACTTTGGGATGCCGCTCGTCATCGATCGGTTGTCTGCGTATTACGGATGGGGTTTCAAATCGTCATCGATCCCTTCTCTGCTCATCGTGTTGACAGCATTTTCTATCACGGCCGGTGCCTATATGTCAGAGATTATTCGATCCGGCATCTTATCGGTGGACCGAGGTCAAATCGAAGCCGCCCATGCCATTGGCATGACAACACCTCAAGCGATCTGGAGAATCGTAGCTCCTCAAGCGATTGGCGTTATTTTACCCAATTTGTGCAACATTTTTGTTGGATTCCTGCATACATCATCGCTTGCCTTTACGGTGTCTCAAATGGAGCTCCTTGGCAAAGCAAGCGTTGTTGCTTCAGTGAGCTTAAAATTTCTCGAGGCATATATTGCCGCAGCCTTTATTTACTGGGGGTTGACTTTGTTAGCAGAAAGACTCACTTCATTTTTGGAGAAAAAAGTAACGGTCTACAATCGAGGAGGAGTCGTATGATTCGGTTAACAACTACGCGCAGCGATTGTATGAGAAAGGAAGTGTGACTAATGCCAACCTCATATGATGTCATTGTCATAGGTGCTGGCTCGATGGGCATGAGCACTGGATACCACTTGGCTAAAAACAAGGTGAAGGTATTATTAATCGATAAATTTGATCCACCCCATGTGGCAGGCAGTCATCATGGGGAGACTCGCCTTATCCGTCATGCCTATACAGGCAGTTCCACCTACACGGCAATGGCGCTTAGATCCGACCGGCTGTGGAAGGAGCTTGAGGAAGCAAGCGGACAGCGGCTGCTTGTGCGCTGCGGGGTTCTGAATATGGGAGCTGCAGAGTCCCTTCATATGGGGAGTAAATTAAAGTCTACAGCTGCCTTTGGACTGAAGGTTGATCAACTGGACGCGGATGAAATTCGTAAACGTTGGCCGGGCGTAAATCCACCAGATTCCTACATAGGCTTGTATGAACAGGAAGCGGGGTTTCTGTACAGTGAAGCTTGCGTACGCGCCTATCGCCAGCAAGCTTTGGCCGCAGGTGCAAGACTCCTGGTCAACACACCAGTGACAAGCATTAAGATAGGAAAGAGCGGCGTTACCGTACAGACACTAGATGGGGCCTATCACGCAGATCAGTTAATCTTATCTGCCGGGGCATGGTTTAGTAAGTTAAATGCCATTATTGATCTGCCGATTCGTTCCGTTCGTAAAGCAGTCGCTTGGTTCAAATCGGATGAATCTCTGTATGATTCGGCTAGGTTTCCAGGTTTTACATTTGGCGCAGAAAATGGCGGGTTCTATGGCTTCCCTAGCATGGACGGTTCCGGCGTCAAGATTGGTCGGCATGATGCCGGTCAGCCTTGGAAGCCAGGACAACCCTTCGAACCGTTCGGTCATTATGCCGATGATGAGAGGGATCTGCGGCAAGCCTTGAAAGCCTTTCTGCCACAAGCTGCGGGTCAAGTGCTTCGGGGAGCCGTTTGTAAATATGAATTAACGCCTGATGAACATTTTATTATAGATCGCCACCCGGATCATGCTCATGTCCTAGTGGCTGGCGGTTTCTCAGGTCATGGCTTTAAGTTCGCAAGTGTAGTTGGAGAAATATTATCAGATCTTTCAAGGGAAGGCATAACCGAACAAGATATCTCTCCTTTTGCCTTATCCAGGTTCTCGGCGAGAGATGACCTTGCTGCCCATATCAACTAGGAAGGTGACCTATATGAGTGAGATTTATCGATTGGCGACGATTGAAGATGCAGAAGAACAATACAAAGTCATTGATGGCGCCTATGAGTCGATTCGTGAATTAGGTATTACATTTAGAGCCGCGAATGCGGATATTGACTTGATTCGGGAGAACCTTTTAGAAAATACAAGCTATGTCTTGGAAATTGACGGCTCTATTGCAGCCACCATATCATTGAAAAATTTGCCGGAACTGACCGAGCTGCCTTTTTTGTATTGGTTTGCTGTCTTGCCTGAATTCAAACATCAAGGTGTCGGCAATCGGCTTCTGACTTATGTCGAAGAGGTCATAGTCAGAGATACCTTGTTATCATCCGGTGTTGTCCTTGCAACGTCGAAGAATCATCCTTGGCTGCTTCCGATGTATGAACGTAAAGGTTATCAAGCCTTTCATGAAAGGCCGCTAGGTGAAACGGATACGTTGGTTTTCCTGAAGAAGACTTTATTCGACCAAGTTCAACTTGCCCAATAAGTAATGCGTCAAGACAGTCGGGAGCCATTCTGACTGTTCTTTGCTATTCTGTGCTTAAATATGTTACAGTTAAAAGGAGGTGATCGAGCATGTTAAAATTGGGGATTTTGGACCAATCACAAATAGGAGAAGGTCGTAACGCCGCGCAAACGCTGGTTGAAACGACCGAGCTGGCGCAAGAGGCTGATAAACTTGGATATACGCGTTACTGGGTGTCGGAGCATCATGCTTCTGAGGCGCTTGCTCACTCAAGCCCAGAAGTACTTATTGCTCATTTAGCTGCAAAAACGAATCGGATTCGCTTAGGGTCAGGCGGTATCATGATGCCGCACTACAGTGCATACAAAGTTGCAGTAAATTTCCGCTTGTTGGAGGCGCTGCATCCGGGAAGGATCGACGTTGGTCTGGGGCGTGCGCCAGGCGGCATGCCCATCTCGACGCGAGCGCTGCAAGAGGGGAAATACACGAGCGTAGATCAATACCCGCAGCAAGTTGCAGACTTGACAGGGTATTTATATGATTCGCTGCCTGCGAACCATCGCTTTGCTGCACTGCATGCTTCTCCAATTATTCCGACAGCACCGGAAATTTGGCTGCTCGGTTCTTCCTACGACAGTGCCAGTATTGCTGCTAAACAAGGGGCTGCATTTGGTTTTGCACAGTTTTTTGGCAATGCCGATTGTGAACAAGCGCTGCAGATTTACCGCGAGGAATTCAAACCGTCTATTTTGAATGAAAAGCCACATTCGCTTGCAGCGGTTTTAGTCGTTTGTGCCGATACGGAAGAAGAGGCGAATCGACTGGCGACGAGTACGGATTTGTTCTTCCTCTCCCTTGGCCGCGGTGCGTTGCTGCCCTCATTCCCTTCCGTTGAAACGGCTATGAATTATCCGTATACAGAAGCTGATTTGGCGCTAATACGTGGTCGCCAACACAAGCGTATTGTGGGTACTCCTCAGCAAGTAAAAGCGGAGATTCTCAAGCTGAACGAGGCGTATAAAGCAGACGAGTTTATGGTCGTTTCTCCGATTCATGATGTGGATGCACGCATTCATTCTTATCGTTTATTAGCCAAGGCGTTTGAGCTGCAAGGGTAATGTTAGCGTAAAGTATGGCCGTATGGAAATTGGCTCAATCATTCAGAAGCAGCACACCGATTAACGGTGGCTGCTTTTTTCTATGATTATCGTATCCTTACTTCCGTTGCATTGGCGTACAGCCTTTGTCATGAATACATAATTTTGGATAATTAAAGGAAGAATAGGGATGAGGGTGGTGAAGTTTCGTTGCTATTTTCAAACTGGTTCGGAAAGAAGAAGTATCGTTCGGTTCCAGAGCAAATTAATCAGCCGCTTAGTGACTCGATAAGTGCTTCGTTGGCGCAAAATATAACCTATTTACATAGTCAGTTCAGTCAAACTCCCGATCTGGTTGTGCGGCATTTTATCATCAAAGAGTCTGGGGACCAAGCTGCGCTAGTCTACTTGGTTGGACTCATAGATAAAAACGCAATCAATAATAATGTGCTTCGGCCTCTTCAATTTGAAACGGGAAGCGGCGATTCGGAATATGGCTTTACGATAAATGTAGGTCAAATCAATCCATTGTTATCTTGGCCTCAAGTTGAGACTGCTATTTTGCATGGCAGCAGTATTCTCTTTATTGGCGGACGAACGGAAGTCTACGCCTTAGGAACGCAAGGGTGGCCGCAGAGAGCAATTGAAGATCCACAAATTGAGGCTTCTTTAAAAGGAGCACATCAAGGCTTTGTTGAAACAGGAAGCCAAAATATTGCTTTAATCCGTCGCTATATTCAAAATCGTGAATTGAAAATGAAAGAGCTGATCGTTGGACGAAGAGGGAACAGTTTAGTTTCTATCTTATATTTAGCAGATGTCGCGAATCCTGAGATGCTGAAAGAACTGGAAGATAGGATTCAGCAGCTTGATGTCGATGTCATCCTTAACACAGGTGAGTTGGCAGAGAGGATCGAGGACAATCCGTATTCCCCATTCCCGCAATTTATTACGACGGAAAGACCAGATGCTGCAGCTTCACAAATATTGCAAGGAAGATTCGCTGTTGTCGTCGATCGTTCGCCAAGCGTGTTGATCGCACCAGTGTCATTTATATCTTTTTTTCAGAACATCGACGACTACAGTACACGCTGGTCGATTGCTACTTTTATACGGCTGCTGCGGATATTGGCGTTTTTCGTCGCTATATTTTTGCCGGCATTCTACATTGCCGTCATTTCCTATAATTTCGAGATCATTCCTGTTAAATTACTGCTCACGATTGGCGAGTTCAGAGGAAGAGTGCCCTTTCCGCCATTTGTAGAAGCGATCCTCATGGAGGTGACTTTAGAAATGATGCGTGAGGCAGGTGTGCGCCTGCCCGCTCCGGTCGGGCAAACCGTTGGCATTGTTGGGGGGATTGTCATTGGGCAGGCGATCGTACAGGCAGGACTCATCAGTAATATCATGGTGATTGTCGTTGCCTTTACGGCTATTGCATCGTTCATCCTGCCCAATTATGATATGGTCGCAGCCGTCCGGCTTATCCGCTTCGGCATGATGATAGCTGCTTCCATGTTCGGCATTGTTGGCATCATTATTGGTTTGATGACGATGATCGGACATCTGATTGCTCTCGAATCGCTTGGAACCCCGTACAGTACCCCTTTCGCGCCGGTTCGTTTTGCTGATTGGAAAGATACGTTCATTCGTTTACCGTTGTGGATAATGGGCAAGCGACCTCTAGGCACAAGAGCGACCCAATCGAAGAGGCAAGGAACAAATCGTCCAAAAGGTGATGGGAAATGAAGAAATATGCTTACAATGAGATCACCTCTATGCAATATATTTTTCTTAATAGCGGCATACAAGTGAGTGTATTCTTTTTGGCAATGCCGCGAAAATTAGCCGAGAAGGCAGGCACGGATGGCTGGATCGCACTTATCATCGGCTGGGCTATTACGGTTGCGGCAAGCTTGATTGTTATTCAGGTGATGAAAAAGCACCCCGAAGGAACATTATTTGATCTAATAGCACGATATTTGGGCAAATGGGCAGGAAAGGCGGCTGCCATCTTTTTTGCCCTTTATCTCTTTTACTACGCTTATACTGGGATCGTTGAGGCGGTTTTGCTCACGAAGGCATGGCTTTTGCCGCAAACTTCGGCATCTACCGTCATGCTATTATTGCTCATTCCCACTTATGTGATTGCACGTAATGGACTTCGCGTCTTGGGCAGATATGCGGAACTTGTTTTTATGATCTCTTTGTGGATACCATTTGTATATTTATTTCCGCTAAAGGATGCCCACTGGCTCAATATGGTTCCCTTATTAAAGGAAGGATGGAAACCTGTATTCTCAGCGGTACCTACAACGTTCTTTTCTTATATCGGATTTGCTACCACGTTTATTTTGTATCCTTTTTTGAAGAACAAACAAAAAGCTTCTAGCGCTATCATGATCTCCGATACACTAACGATGCTTGGATATTTGTTCATTACCGTTATTTGTTTTGTCTATTACAGCCCGGACGAAATTCAGAAGTATAACGAACCTGTGGTTAATATCTTAGAAGCCATTGAATTTAATTTTGTAGAACGGATGGAAGTGCTGTTTATTGCGTTTTTTTTGCTTATTTTTTCATTAGCGTGGATACCCACTATATACATGGGCGTTTTTTGTACAAGCTGGCTGCTCGGAAAGCAGGATCACCGCAATCATTTGCGGATACTGTGGTTGTTCACTGCTGTGAGCACGTTTTTCTTCATACCAACTTTTAATCAGAGCGATCGCATGAATGATTTTCTCATTCAGATTGGTTTTGGAATCGAATATGTTTTTCCCGGTTGTTTACTCGCATATTTATGGATGCATGATCGTTTTCAGTGGGGGAAGCGCTTATGAACAAGCGGCTCCTTCATCTTATACTCATCGCCACGGTTGTCGTCATTATTGCGAGCTGCAGTGACAAGTTAGATATGGAAGAGGCTACACATGCTTTATTAGTAGGTTTTGATCTCGATAAAGAAAACGAGTTCATTATATATAGCACATCTCCAGTTTTCAGCAAAAATGTCAAGAAAAAAACGCGTGAACTTAGAGTGAAACCACAGACGAATCGTCAATCAAGAGGAAAACAAGACAGTTATACAGATGGTGTTTTCCAAGGGAGAAGTATTCAAGTCCTACTAGTATCTAAGCGAATATTGCAGCAAGAAAATTGGTTCCAATTAACGGATGTTTGGTTTCGCGATCCGAAAAATCCGTTAACGCCAAGGATCATTGCTTTCGATGGACCTCTCTCTGAAATCATCTACCTGAACCCGAAAGATCAGCCGATGATGCCTTTATTGCTGAGGGAAATGGTAGAAACGAAGAATGCCCGATCGGAAACGGTAAAGACGACTTTACAGGGGCTGCACCAACAACTACGTGAAAAGGGTGTCACTCCTATCATCTCTGAAGTTCGAATGAAAGATAAGCAGATTGCGATGACAGGGACGACATTGTTGGATCATAAAGGGAAATTTGCTGATTCTCTGAACATGCAAGAAACTACTCTACTGCGCATTTTGAAAAAAAATACAAAAAAGAGCGTCAACTTAACAATTCCCATTTCCGGCGAAATGAAGATTGGACCATTCCATACAGATAAATTAAGTTTAAACGTGGATGAAATAAAGGTGAAAATCAAGACCTCCTTCCTCAAGGACAAATTTCAGTTCGATATTCACATTACCATGCGCGTTGGACTATCGGAGCTTTTGTTCCCTTACGACGTACGTAGTCAAGGAAAAGAGTTGGAGAATAAGATTACCGAACAAGTGCAAATGCAATTTGAAAACCTCATCAAGAAAATACAAACGGATAAAATTGATCCGATAGGGCTCGGCCTCTATGCGCAAGCGCATGAATATAGCCATTTCAAGAAAGTGGAAGATCAATGGGGTGAAACGCTGGCCAATACGGATATTCATGTTTCCGTGAAAACAATCATAGGAGCTATGGGATCAGTGAAGTAACAGCCTTGTATGCATACGATGCAGCTTCTTAATGGAAAGCTCTATAGGGGGACAACAAGTGAAAAAATATGCCTTGAATGAAATCACCTTCATGCAGTATATCTTTCTCAACTTTGGTATGGTTGTAAGTATCGGATTTTTATCGCTGCCGCGAGTATTAGCCGAAAAGGCAGGGACTGCAGGCTGGATTGCGCTCATCTTCGTTTGGGTCCTCTCCATAGTGGGGGGTCTAATCGTCATACAAGTAATGAGTAGGTACCCAGACGGTACCGTGTTAGATCTATTGTCGATGTATTTGGGCAAATGGGCAGGCAAAGCGGGGGCCATCCTTTTTGCCCTCTATCTCTTTTACTACGGATACACAGGTCTCGTATATACGATATTGATTACAAAGCAATATCTTCTGCAGCATACCCCTGCTTATATCATTATGCTTCTGCTGCTCATTCCCACTTATGTTATTGTGCGGAACGGACCACGCATATTGGGCAGATATGTGGAAGTGATTATACTCCTATCTCTTTGGATCCCCTTCGTTTAGTTGATCCCGCTTAAGGACGCTCATTGGCTCCGTCTGCTTCCTGTGCTTAAAGAAGGATGGAAGCCTGTTTTCGCAGCGTTACCTGGCACTTTATATTATCATATAGGTTTTTCAACCACGTTTATTTTGTATCCGTTTCTCAAAAACAAGCGGAAGGCTTCAGTAGGAATCGTTATCTCGTATACACTGACGATGCTCATGTATTTGCTAATTACCGTTACCTGTTTCGTCTATTTCGGTCCAGATGAAATTATCGCGTACAACGAGCCGACGATCAATGTATTGAAAGCTATCGAGTTTAAGATTATATCACGGATCGAAGTGCTATTTATCGCGTTTTATTTGCTTATCTTTTCATTGTCATGGATACCCACGATGTACATGAGCGTTTTTTGCACAACTTGGCTAATCGGAAAGCAGGACCACCGTAGTCATTTGCGGCTGCTTTGGCTATTCATCGCTGTGGGCACGTATTTCTTCATGCCTACTTTTTTTCAAAGCGAACGGATGAATACTTTACTTGGTCAGATCGGTTTTGTTGTCGAGTACATAGTGCCTGGTTGTTTACTCCTGTATGTATGGATACATGATCGTTTGGGGTGGAGGAAGCACTTATGAACAAGCGGCCGCTGTACGTTTTGATTATTTTCATGATTATTATCGTTATTGTTCCGGGGTGCAGTGACCGGTTGGATATGGAAGATTCCACAAACAACCTCGCTCTTGGCATGGATCTCGATAAAGACAACAACTTGCTTGTATTTTTGAATAGCCCTTCTTACGGTAGAGATATCAAGAAGAAAACATTAGAAGTCGAAGTGAAATCGCTAACGATTCGTCAATCGAGAGAGCAGCAAGATGAATTTGCACCAGGTGTAATTACAGGAAGAAAGGTTCAAGTCATGCTTATCGGGAAACGCATCTTGGAACATGAAGACTGGTTCCGGATACTTGACGTCTTTTTTCGTGATATGAAAAATCCATTAACACCCAGAATCATCGCAGTCGATGGATCTATTTCCGACATTATATATCTACATCCGAAAGATCTGCCGATGTTACCTTTATTGTTGCGGGGGATGGTCGATACGAAGAGCGCTCGATCGGAAACGGCAAAAACAACACTGCAGCAGCTTCATTGGCAAATGTATGAGAAGGGGGTTACGCCTTATATTTCCGAAATTCAGTTAGACAAGGCCAAACAGATCAAGCTGGTTGGCGTAATGCTGCTTGATCATAAAGGGAAATATAAAACCTCGTTGAACACAGAGGAAACCGGTTTACTTCAAATATTGAATAAAAATGCCAAGAAACCTGTTAGCTTTACACTTCCGATTCCTGGTGAAAAGAAGAGCGGTCCATTCCATACAGACCATTTAAGTATATCGGTTCAAGGAATGAAAACGAAAATAAAAACCTCGTATAAGCAGAACAAGTTTCGGTTCGATATCAACATTAAAATGCCAGTCGGTATTACTGAACTTTTATTCCCTTTTGATGTACGAAAGAATGGAAAAGAGTTAGAGAAAATGATTTCTGAACATATGCAAAAGCAATTCGATAACCTCATCAAAAACATACAGAAGCATCAAATCGACCCAATCGGACTTGGTCTCTACGCTCGGGCCCACGAATATAGTCAATACAAGAAAGTGGAGGATCATTGGGGAGAAGCGCTATCGAAGGCGGACATTCACGTTTCCATTAAGGTGATCATAGGAAGTATGGGGCCCGTGAAGTGACTGGTCTTGGAGCAGGTACCCCTTTTTGACAAAAAGTAGATAAGGTTTTGAAGTAAAAATTTGCGTTTTTTTCTTCGTGCCTTTACACTTAAAACAAAAATGGAGTGGTGAAATGAGTAAAGGCAGAGTTTGGAACAAGGGTAAACGCAACGGGGGTGGCGGACCAGCGCCTGGAACAAGTTATAAGGAAAAGCTCGCGGCCACCATGCAAGCGGAAGGTAAACCCGCCCCGATTATCGATCTTAAGAATCCGATTAACCAGGTTCAACGTATGAATCGTGAGAATTGGGTCGAGAGACCCGTTCGTGTTAACCGTGAACAACCTAAAAAATAAGGCAGATAAGCCTATCCAGACACTTTATGAGTGTTGGGGGGGCTTATTTTTTTTTGGAGGTTTAGCCCTGTTAAGAAGTGGAGATTTGGATTGTTTTCTGGTATGAGTGATTTGGACAATATGAGAGTGGCTGTCCAAAAAGTTTTCGAAGATGTCTGAGAGATAGGCAGTACACGCAGAGTTTGCCGCCCTGTGACGCAATGATGAAAAGTATCGTTACAGCATTAAAACGAAGTTTGAGCTCCATTGCAACAATGTAAAATATCGTTCCATCAATCTTTTATGAGCCGTTATACTCCCAATCGCCCTCCTAACGATGTAAAACATCGATGCAGCAATCGCAATGCGACCTCAACTTGAATCTAACGATGAAATACATCATTGCAACAAATAGGCTGTGCAAAAAGTACATCAACCTTAATAAACGCACTCGCTCACTCGCTCACTCTCACGCTCACACACACACTTTTGCTCTCGTCCAAGGCAAGTGTAAGCCGTTTATCCTTATTAGTAGGTAGTTACTCCAAATTCACATTAAACAACCGTCCCGATTGATAGTACGGGTAATCCATCTTTTGTTGAACTTGTTGCACGAAATGAGAGTCAGTGAGCGATTCAATCACGAATAATCCTAAGTCAATGGAGGCAGAAACGCCGCCACCGGTAAAGAGATTCCCGTCTCTGACGATTCGTTTTTTTACAACTTCGGAACAGTACGGCGTCAATAAATCGTAGGCGGAAGGATTGGTGGTTGCCTTTTTTCCATGCAGGAATCCGGCTGCACCTAGTAACAACGCACCAGTACACACAGAAACCTTGTAAGTCACATTAGCTGAGGTTTGGAGCCAAGAGATGAAGGCAGCGTCGAATCTTAGGCTTCTCGTTGCAAATCCGCCAGGTACAAACAGGAGATCGTATCCTGATAGATCGGGATAGACATGTGTTACCTTAACGGTTAAGCCTCGGTCGTCCGTAATTTCCCCCTTATTGGAGCAGAAATCCCAAGAGACATTCTCTTTAGCTCCCAAAATGCCCATCCATGTGATAGCTTCATAAAAGCCGGTAAAATCTAACGCAGTTACCCCATCAAAAAGTACGAATGCCATTTTCATAAACAGCCACCTGACCTTTCTACTGTCATTGAAGCACAAAAAAGCACTTGATCAAGGATCAAATACTTTGCCCAGGCGTACGGCTGTTTGCAATGTGCTCCCTCATGGTTATCCATGTTTACGCCAGTCACACATCGGTTCAATTTCTATAATCTTACAATTGCTCGCACCGAAATTCAATATCTTTTTTCAAGTGATGACCATGACTTAAACCCTTAACGTCCCCATATGAATGGAAGAGGCGTTTGTTGCGCACTTCATAATGGCCGACAAGCAGGGAGGGAAAGACTTATGAAATCGGTTTTTAAGCTTGAAGTAGAGGAAGCGAGGGTCATGATCGCAGCAGGCATACAAGCGGCAATAGAAGCGAATGCAGCCGAAACGATATGTATCGTAGACGATGGCGGGTATCTAATTGCGTTAGAAAGAATGAATGGCGCTCGCAATACGAGCCCGGAAATTGCCATGGCTAAGGCGTTTACTGCTAGCGGTCACAGGCGATCAACACATTTGTTCAATCAGCCAGGTGGCCCTGCGACAATCCATGGTGAGGCATTTGGTATTCATGCGATGATGCCGGGCAAGTTTGCTATTTTCGTCGGGGGATTTCCGATTGTGGTGGGCGGCAGTGTCATTGGCGGAGTCGGCGTAAGTGGTGGGAATGGTGAGGATGACATAGCGGTGGGGGTTGCGGCGTTAAAGGCGCTGCAGTCTTATTTGGGTAACGCGTACGAAGTTATGACAGAACCAGATATAAAGAAATAGGCGTAATTCCAAATAGGAGGGCCCCACTCCCCCCAATGATAGAGAGAACGGGGCCAATTTATTAAGTCAAAAGGCTTCTCACGTATTGAACGGTTTCGTCAATCGTATCATCAGCAAGCTGTTCTAAGGAGATATCGATGCCTGGTTTTGCCCGGTACAGCTTTTCCAAAAACGATTTCGTTTGGAAAATACCCTTACCAGATCGTACCTCTTTCCGCTTGTCGTTCTGAATGACAACATCCTTAAGATGGGCGAGGACAATCCGGTCACCAAAAGCAGCAAATGCCTGATCAAGGAAAACATCTTGTGAATCTATTGCTGTTGGCGGGAGCAGGTTAATTGGATCAAACACAACCCCCAGATTGCTGGAAGGAATCTCATCCAGAATTCGAACCATTTTCTCACTGCTAGATAACGTGTGAGTGAAAACAGGTTCGAGTCCGATGAAGACACCCCAACGTTCCGCTTCTTCTGCTAATTCTTCAACTGTTTGCTTAAGGGTTGCCCAACCAATGGCCTCATAACGCTCGGAATCCTGCGAGAGGTAAGTCGTTAGTTCAGCCGTTTCCGTCGCAACGATAGAAGTACCAAAGTCTCTGGCGAAACGCAGATGCTCTTTGAACCGGTTGATTTCATGACGCCGCTGCTGCGGATCTGGATGAATCGGGTTGATATAACAGCCAAGTACGCCAATCCTGATACCAGAACGTTGGAATTGCTCACCAATGTGGTTGGCTAGAGCAGGGCTAAGCCTACCGAGGCTGGTGTCAATATCACTAATTGCTTTGCTGAGTGCCAGTTGAACGAAGTCAATGCCTCGTCCGCTTATCTTCTCTGTTAATTGCTTCAATGGAAGATGGCCGACGGTATGGGCTAACGTACCGATACCCATCTATCTAGCCATCCATCCGCCGTCCACGCACAGTACGTGTCCGTTCATATAATCCGACGCATGTGATGACAAGAAAACAACAGGACCTTTCAAATCCTCTGGTGAGCCCCAACGGCCTGCCGGGATTCGATCTGTAATGGATTGTGTGCGTTTCTCATCTTTGAGGATAGGTGCTGTATTATTAGTCGTCATGTAACCAGGAGCGATGGCATTGATCTGGATGCCTTTCCCAGCCCACTCGTTGGCTAATGCTTTGGTAACACCAGCAATAGCATGTTTACTTGCTGTATAACCAGGAACATTGATACCGCCTTGGTAGGTCAGCATAGAAGCGATGTTCACGATTTTACCGCTGCCGCGCTCAATCATGTGACGGCCTACTAGCTGACACAAGAAGAACGCAGAGTTCAAGTTCAGAT
Organism: Paenibacillus sp. JT22N1; assembly: GCF_059692155.1. Taxonomy (NCBI): domain Bacteria; kingdom Bacillati; phylum Bacillota; class Bacilli; order Caryophanales; family Paenibacillaceae; genus Paenibacillus; species Paenibacillus sp. JT22N1. The sequence goes on along the minus strand of NZ_JCAUAW010000002.1, from coordinate 2,859 downwards.
CTATGACATCGTGCCAATCTTGACGCGCATGATCGACAGCCGGCGTACGACGGATGATTCCGGCATTATTCACGAGAATATCGATGCTGCCGTAGATGCCGATAGCTTTATTTACAACATCCTCAAGGATGTCTTCGTTGCTAAGATCAGCTGCGATCAGCTCGGCTTTGCCGCCTAAAGCTCGGATGGCTTCGACCGTTTGCACGCTTTCAGAAGAGGAAACGGCAATGATATTAGCGCCTGCTTCTGCAAGACCGATAGCCATCGCTTGACCAAGACCGCCGGAAGCGCCGGTTACGAAGGCCGTTTTGCCTGATAAATTAAAAAGTGTCATGAAGGGTACTCCTTTTCACTATTGAGTTACGATCTGGATGCCAGCATCACGAAACTGCTGGGCGGTATCCGTCGGTAGGGCACTATCCGTTAGAATCATGTCTACTTCGGACAATGCTGCAAACGTTCGCAAGGCACATTGTCCGAATTTGTTGTGATCGGCAACGGCGTAAACCGTTGCGCTCGATCCAATCAATGCACGTTTATAATCGGCATGATCACTCGTGTAGATGGTAAAGCCATGCTGCAAATGAACACCAGTGGCAGAAATGAACGTTTTCTGAATGTTGAGCGTGTTTACATATGCCACGGCTTCAGGACCTGCAAGCATGTTGCGCAGACGGTAGCCGCCTGGAACAACCAACCGAATTTCTTCCTTATGCAGGAGCTCGGAAATAATATATAAATCATTCGTTACAACTGTAAGCGGCTGATTATCCAGCCGCCTAGCAATTTCAAGTGTTGTACTTCCGCCATCAAGCGCAATAATATCTCTTGGCTGAATGTATCGCAGAGCAATCGTTGCAATTTCGGATTTCTGATCGGCATGCTTAATGATCGGCTCTTTTGTCGAAAGTATGCCAAGCTGATCACTCTGAGCAAGCATTGCGCCACCATGAATGCGGACAAGCAGCCCTTTTTCTTCAAGTTTGGCCAAATCTTCGCGAATCGTTTTACCTGTAACGTCCAGGCGTTCACTAAGCTCGTTAACGGTTACTTCTTTCTGCGCTAGAAGTATTTCCATAATTGTTTCATATCTGCGTAAAGGGTTCATCGGTTGTCATCCGTTTCTAAATAGAGGTTACCGACTATTTTAAATCTTTCATGGCCACAGCGTCCATATCATCAAAAATCTGATTTTCGCCAGCCATGCCCCAAATAAAGGTATAGTTGTTCGTGCCAACACCGCTATGAATGGACCAGCTTGGGGAGATGACTGCTTGCTCATTGCGCATAACCACGTGACGTGTTTGCTGCGGTTCGCCCATCATGTGGAAAACAACAGCATCTTCCGGCATGTCAAAGTAGAAATAAACTTCGGAACGACGATTGTGTGTATGAGAAGGCATTGTATTCCACATGTTGCCTGGCTTCAGAAGTGTCATACCCATAACGAGTTGACAGCTTTTTACGCCGCCTGTGTGGATGTATTTGTAAATCGTACGCTCATTAGAAGTATTGATGCTGCCTAAGTGAGTAGGAGTAGCTTCGCTGATGGCGACTTTCACTGTTGGATATGTTTGGTGAGCTGGCGTTGAATTAAAGTAGAATTTCGCTGGCTCGGCAGCATTTTCACTTGCGAATGAAAGGTCCTTCGCCCCAAGACCAATATAAATGCAATCTTTGGAATCCATATTGTAAACCGTTCCATCAACGGTGATCGTGCCTCTGCCGCCAACATTAATAATACCGATCTCGCGGCGCTCTAAGAAATAATCAGCAGCCATTTCTTTCTTGTCAGCTTGCAGTTGAAGTGCGCCTGTAATAGGAAGCACGCCACCAATGATGAAACGGTCAACGTGGGAGTACACTAATTTAATTTCGTTAGGTGAGAACAAAGAATTAATTTGAAACTCAGCTTGCAGGCGTTCAGTGTCAAATTGCTTTACTTCATTCGGGTGTGATGCGTAGCGGATATCCATCGGTTAATCTCTCCTCAAAATCGGTTTATTTATGTTGATATACGTTCATATAGGTTTAATTTACTCCATTAATGGGGTTTAGGCAAGGGTTTTTGGACCTATGTTTCAAAAGTTTCAGTTAGTGTGGATAAAGTCTGCTCATTAAGTAAACAACAAACAAACGAGACTGTTTTACAATTAGGAGGTTAGCGCATGGATAAAAATCATTATTTCGATCACGTATGTAACGACACGATTCCCACTCTACCTGAGGAAGAGGCCACAACACCAACAGATATGCTGAGTGAGGCTGTCGAGGAAATCATGGATAATGTGAAAAAGGTGTTCTCGACCAGCGAACCCGATGACCGGGATTAGGAGTTGGTATTGCTTCTTCCGAGGATGGGAGAGCGCCGAAAAAAGGACCTTGTTGTCTACAAGTGTAGATAACAAGGTCCCTTTTTTCATTTGGGGTTAGGGGTAAGTCGACGATGCTTACCTTATTTAGGATAGTTTGCAACGAAAATTTGCTAGGCTAAGTGAGATTGTGGATATGCATAATCACTCGGTAAGTAACTATTCCTCACAACTGGTAGGCATGACTCCAAAATCTGATTTTAGAGTCATTCAGCTTTCGTGAGGGTAGATGGGCAATCGTGATTACCATTGTTGTATATTCTACAACAATTCACACGCCAAAAGGCTATTTGGCAACTTGAAGTTGCAGTTTGTACAACAATTCTAGCCCATTTATTGCGAAATGGCCTATATAGGACCAAATTATTGTACATAACTCCTAGGCCCCCTAAATAAACTGGAGTCCTCCCGTTAAATAAATTAAACTTATTTACAAAGGGGATGATCCGGGATGGGAAAAAGATTAGGAGAAGAAGTACGTTTGAAA